>CANFUT010000025.1 GCA_947450325.1 Flavobacteriia bacterium | reverse complement strand
TTATAATTAAAACTTGGTCTGAAACAGCGCCACATGGTCCAGTCGGATCGTTCGATGTCAAGGTAAGTGTCACACTTCCTGCATTCACTTCAGCCACACTTGGCGTGTAAACTGCATTCAAAGTCGTCGCATTTGGACTAAAAGTTCCTGTTCCTCCGCTCCAAGTTGCTGAAGTGGTTGAACCACCTTGTGTTCCTGCTAGTGTAACTGTTGAAGTGCCGCAAATCGTTTGATCAATTCCTGCATCAATGGTCGCTAAGGCATTAATGGAATATGTAAAATTTACAGGATTACCAGGACAACCATTTGCAATTGGTGTTACGCTTATTGTTGCGTTTTGCTGATTTGAAGTGTTATTCGATCCCAGAAATGGCCCAATCGATCCTGTTCCCGAAGCTGCGAGTCCGATTGAAATATTAGAATTTGTCCAATTGAAATTAGTATTTACGACTGGACTAGAAAAATTTACTGCATTGGTTGTTGTGTTGGCGCAGAAAACTTGATTAGTAATTGCGTTAACTGTTGGTGTTGGTTGAATTCTAATCGTGTCAAGTGAAGGTATATATCCAAAACACGCACCGTTAGACAAGTACAATGAAGGTACAAATTGAAGTTGTGTAGTTCCGGTGTTACAATACGAATAAGCTACGGTCTGGGTGGTGTTAGGAATCAAATTCACAAAAGCACCATTTCCGAAAAGCAATTTTGCTTCTGTCGCACCTGATGTGTTGACATCAATCGAAGCCAAATAACAGGAGCAACCCGTTAAACTTGAATTGGTAACATCTAAAGTTCCATTAGGTCCGCCAATATTGACAATGACAACTTGTTGTGTATCTGTACAAACTGCTCCAGAACTTGTCGGCATCGAACTTACAATCAAACTAACATTATAAGTCCCTGGAAGAGAATAAACGGTGGATGGGTCCCAATTCGTCGACGTTTGCCCATTTCCGAAATCCCATTGGGCAGAATTAACGTCAGGATTATTTGAACTTGTATTGGTAAAACTCACTACGTTTGGTGGATTAAAACATGCAAAAGAATTTGCTGAAGCTATCGCACTTGCAGTTACATCAAGTACCGTAATTGGAATGATAGTATCGTCAACACAACCCAAATTATCACTTACGGTCAAACTAATCGTTTGATTACCTTGCTGAACGAAAGTAAAAGTGCCGGGATTTGTACCATTTGCAACAGTTGGCAAAGCATTTGAAGCATTCCAACTATAATTTAATGAACCGACACCAAAAGAATTGGTAGACACCAATACTGTTTGATTATTACAAATAAAGTCTTGATCAACAGAAAATGCGGCAAATGGTCGTCTAACTGCAACATTCTTGGTTGAAGTTTTTGTGCAACCAAAATCATCGGTTACGGTCAACGTAATTGTATAATTTCCGGAAACCGAATAAATATGGTTTGGATTAGCAAGATTTCCGACTGTATTTGGTGTTCCATCTCCCCAGTTCCAAATTCTCGAAACAATAGAGCCATTTGGCGCTAATGAATTGTCTGTTGCAGAAAACACAAGTCCATTGCAAATCGTATCTGGCGTGACAAATGTGCCTGTAACACCATGAACATGAATCGTATGAATAACAGTATCATTACAACCATTATTATCGATGTTAATCATACCTACCCCATAATTTCCAGGCGAATATGAAGGTGGATTAAATGTACGTGGCTTTGGCGTACCTTTCAAATACAAAGCGGTATTGACAAATGAAATTCCTGTATTTGTATTCCAATCCCAAAGCGTATTGTTAGAACTTATTGAAGCTGGGGCACTTCCAGAATTGTATTGAGGTGCAGGAGTGGTATTTACAAATTGTAAGGCACCTCCAATACATATATCTGAGGATAATACTCCAACAGAATTAGATTGAAAGTTGGCTAAATTATTTGGATTCGCATTTACTACAAAATTATGCTGAGTAGGAAGGCATCCTGTAGATAAATCTGAAACAGTCAAATTCACATTATATGTACCATAATTTAAAAATGTATGACTAACAGACTGAGTATTTGTGGTTGGCGAACCATCTCCAAAATTCCATGTATAAACCGTTAAAGGAGTTACACCGGCGGAAGTAGACGAAAAACTCCTTGTCAATTGATTCGAGCAGTCAACTGCACTTGCATTAAAATTTGCTTGTGGACCAGTAACGATAACGTTCACTTGCGAAGTTGAACCAGAACAACCCAACGCGTTTCCAACTGTGGTAAAAGGAGTCATTGAAACCGTATAATTTCCAAGTGCAGGATATGAGTAGCAATAAGAAACTGAAGGATCAAAAAAATCTAAAAATCCATTTCCCAGATCAAGTAAAATGGTGTCAGCACCGCTTCCAGTGTACTGAAAACAATAATTATCAGCATTCACACATTGCGTAACCGAAGTCAAGTTCACAAAAGACGAACTTGGTGGAGCTCCATTTCCCACCGTAATTGCGCTTGGAAATACTGATGTTGAAATACAACCATCCAAGGAAGTTGAAGTCATGGAAATCGAATAATTTCCAGATGAATTATACGTTACAGCAATTGGTCCAGCTCCAATTCCTGTTGAAGGACTTGAAGCGCCTGGGAAATTCCATGTCGTAAGTGCACCGTTTGCATTTAATGTCGTCGAAGTAAAAGCTGTTGTAACTGGCGCAGAACAAGCATTTGAAGTAGATGCCGTAAAAGTGTTTATTGGCAAATTATTAACTACTACAGTGATAGAATCCGGAATACTCGTACAACCCAGGGTATAAACCAATGTATAAACAGTTGTTGATGATGGAGAAACAGAAATTGATTGAGTAGTCAAATTTCCTGGCATCCAAAGAAATGATCCTCCTGAAACAACGGGACTCGCAGAAAGTTGAATTGTTGAACCAATACAAATAGATGCATCATTATTAGCGATACCAGAATTTTCATTATTAGTTAAATTTACTGCTGGCGCAACAATTGTGTTTACGTTAATACTAACAGGTACGCTGGTACATATACCGTTATTGAAAGTAACTAAATAAACTCCTGATGTAGAAACCGTTATTAAACTTGTTTCTTCACCTGTTGACCAACTAAATTGCCCATTAGGAACATTTCCTGTCGCAATCAAATTGGCAGTTTGACCCTGACAAAGGTTAACATTACTTGTGTTTACTGACACTGTTGGACGTGCTCTAACTGTAACATTTATTGTTTGAACAGTTGTACAACCACTTGGGGCAGTTGACGTAACAACGTAGGGAACAACAATACTATTAAGTGTATTATTTATCAAAATTTCATTAATATTCCCATTTCCACTACCAGAGTTTGGAGAAATTCCTATGACATGAGCTCTGGTCCAAGAATAAGTTGTTCCAGGGATTGAACTTGAAAATCCGTAATTGAATACGGTACCACTACAAACTGAATTCGAATTCATTGGACTTGTCAAACTAGGCGCTTGCAATACTGTAATTGCTGGTAAATTCATCGTAGTAAAGCATCCAAAAGAATTGGTGACCGTTGCAGTGGGATTGTAAACTCCAGCGGAATTGTAAACTATGGAAAAATCTTCCGAATTAGAAATTGTTCCATTTGCAGAGTTAATTGCAAAAGATTGAATTGTTCCACTACCGGGAGCAGAACTTCCGTTATAAATAACACTTAAAGGTGAACAACCAGAAGTAGTTGAAAGGTTATAATTAATTGTCGGCGGAGAATATACTTCTAAATAACCGTTTTGGCTGTTAGTAGCAGAAACTCCCGCATCAGTCACTGTTAATGAAACGTTATAAAAACCAGAATTATTTAAAAATACAACAATAGAACTCCCATTAAGCGAACTGTTGAATCCTGCTGGACCAGTTATTGTCCAAGCATAATTTGTATAAGTCGGATTAGCAGCATTTAAGGTAAAAAGGTTTCCAGGACATTGGTTTTGGTCATTACTCGTAAAATTTGCATTTAACTGGCCATGCACATCCAAAACAGAAAATAGCACCAAGAAAATGAAAATTAAATATGTACCTAAAAATCTACCCATCAAATTATTCTTGATTTTAACAAAACTTCAAGTCTAAATATATACTTTATTTTTGAATTTTCAAATATTGTGCAATAAAATGTAACTATTCTAAATAAGTCAATCTAAAACAAACAAAAAACTACCTAATTATTTCATTTGATTCCACCCAATTACTAGCATGAAAAGCTCTATCAATTAATTGAATTTTATATTTAATGGTATCACTTTCCAATGAAAATGGATTGTAATATATAGACTCTATAGTTGCAATGATTTTTCCTTTCAAGCCTTTCGGTTTGCCAGAATAAATGGGTTTAATTCTATTTTTAAATACAATTGAATCACCATTTATGTCTTTTCCAACGACCCATCCATGTACATCGTCTTTTTCATAATAGACCATATAAACGTTATAATAATATTTACTGCCAGGGTTAAATGGTGCAGTTATTTGTTCATCAGCTAATCCGATATCTCCTTCTCCATCTTGAAATGTGAAACTAATTTTTGCGGAATCACCTATTTGCAAAAAATCAACAAACTCTATTTCAGGAACTTCACTGTATTTCTGTTCTTTGAAACAGGAAGAAAAGAGCATTAATAGAGTTGAAAATAAAAGAGAGTATTTTAACATAGAATAAAGATATACAAAATCTTGACAAACTAAAAACGCAAAAGTTTACCTTCTTATACCAAAAGTGATAGCACAAAGTTTCAAAAACACTTATTAATTGAATATTACTACATCGTCAATCTTTATTTGCTTCTATCATCTTTATGTTTTGAATTTTATCTTTCCATTAAAAGAGCTAATTACTGATTTTCAAACAATAAAGATGAGATATCTTTGTGCCATAAATCAAAAATATTTACAAAAAAGCAAAAAAATTGTAACATTTTAATGCTTGAAAAGTCAAATTGAAAACAAATAAAAAAAGAAAAATGAAAAAAACAACATTCACATTAGCACTTTTTTTCTTTGCAACTGGAATCTCATTTGCAAGTAAAAATCCAATTGAAGATGAGAAAAAAGACATCTCAAAAGTTTCGGAAACAAAAACTGAAGAAACAACTTTCATTACCCATTTGTCTGAAGATTCACAAAAACTTACAGTTAGCGTATCAGGAATCAAAGATCCTTATGCAAGTATCTCTGTTACAAACCAACGTGGAGCAACCATTCAATGTGCATTTATCAATGAACAAACAAATGAGTTTAATTTTGATCTTTCCAAACTTGAAAAAGGAAACTACAATGTGATGTTAATTACTGACCAAGAAATTAGAATCAAACGAATTCAAATTGACTAAAGCCCGTCAATTACCGCTGGAATAAAAAAAATAGCCGCTTTAGGCAAAAAATCACTTTTAGCAATCAAAATTAAACCGTTCACAGCTTTTTTATAACCGTATTTAAATAGTTGTGTAACAATTCTAACAAAAGTTGCTTATCCTTGTAGTAATTATTACAACAATATGAGGAACAAACTTTTTCTAATCTCTTTTCTAGCAATATTACCTCTGTTTTCCTTCGGTCAAAACATGCATATTTCTGGAAATGTAATCGATACAATTTCTAATACTCCGCTTGAAAATGCCATGGCAATGGTTGTAAGAATCAAAGATTCTTTGCTAATTGACTTCCAAAGAACTGACAAAGCGGGAAATTTCTCATTTAATACGTTGCCTTTAGATACTTTACAACTTATCGTTTCCCACCCAAAATTTGGCGAAAGAGAATATTACTTTTTTGGTAGAGCAGATAACGCTGATTTTGAACTAAAAAAAATCATTCTTCCTGTAAGAAGTACACGAATTGATGAAGTGACTATTTACGCTTACAAAGATCCAATTTATTACAAAGGAGACACCTTGGTCTATGTTGCTGATTCATTTGCAACTAAACCGAATGCAGTAGTAGAGGATTTGCTAAAAAAATTGCCTGGAATCAAAGTGGCAGCTGATGGTTCAATCACCTCTCAAGGGAAAGAAATTTCTCAAGTTTTGGTTGATGGAGACGAATTTTTCGGAGCGGATCCAACAATGGCAACAAAAAACTTGGCGGCAAAAGGAGTTGAATCCGTTCAGGTCTATGAAAAGAAAAACGAAAATGCTTCCGAAGGTGATGAAACAATTCAAGTGTTAGATTTGAAATTGAAAGATGACGCCAAAAAAGGATATTTTGGTAAAGCTTCAGCTGCTGGTGATTTCAAACGATTTTATGAAGGTGAATTACTCGCAAATAAATTCAATAAAAAACAAAAAATATCGGTTTTTGCATTGGTGTCCAATACCACTAATTCCAGCTTGAGATGGCAAGATGCTTACAAATACGGAATCGAAACAGGTTACACATACAACGACGAGGAAGATGAATGGCAAGCAGACAACATCCAACAAGGCTCAGGATTTCCAACTACATTGAAAACTGGTGTGTATTATGACGATCAAATTACTACCAAAACTAAATTGGCAATCAATTACACTTATTCAAATAATGGACTAAAAACCGCTGAACGAAACAAGTCACAATACTTTTTGGAAGATACTACATATGTGACGGATCAACAAAACCAATCCACAAGCTTAAACCAATCTCACGCATTGAACTTATTGGTTGAACATAAGATTGATTCCTTAACAACAATCGAATTTGAGCCTAAATTAAAACTCAATTTGGCGAATAACACCAGTAATAACGAAACCTATTTTACAGGTTCTGACAATATTTTAAATCGGTCTACGAATGTGAAAAACAATACAGAATCTACAGGGACTAATTTAAAAACAAGGCTGACACTGATCCGGAATTTCAAGAAAAAAGAACGCAAATTTGTTGCTACTTATCGTTTCACTTATGATGAAAATAAATCAAACGGAAATCTTTATTCTTTGAACAACAATGTTTTTGATCCGGTTTATAATGACACAATCGATCAAGCAAAAAACAATAATTCCTTGTCATTGAGTCATACTGCAAGTGTAATCTATACAGAGCCATTGAACGCAAAATTCAAATTAGAATTCGACTATGAAATGTTTTCAAACCATAATAATCAATCGAAAAAAACTTTCAATTTCTTAAATGGTAATTATGAAACTGCTGATTTGAATTTTTCAAACCAATTTGAAAGCAATAAAATTCAAAATAGAATTGGTAGTTCAATCATCTACGACTACAAAAAAAATAGATTTGTAGGTGGTGTTCGTTTTAGAAACGTTGAAATTTCAAATAAAAACCTAATTTCTGATACAACAATTTTTCAATTTGTAAACAACGTTTTACCTAGATTTAAATACACGCACAAATTCTCCCAAAACAATCGTATGGTTGTAAATTACAGCACTTCATCATCTCAACCAACTGTTAATCAACTTCAACCTGTGAGAGACAACACCAATCCCAATCGAATTTCTCTCGGAAATCCAAATTTAGTTCCAAATTACGTGCACAGTGCTTTCATTTCATACAACAGTTACAAACCAGTTTCTGGACGATACATTTGGGCGCGTTTGAGTCAAAGCATGACCCAAAATGCATTCACAAGTTCAGTTGATTTTGATGCTTTTGGAAGAACGTATACCAAAACAGTGAATACGAATGGAAATGCTTACACAAACTTATATTTCAGTGGTGGGTTTCCAATTTACAAACAAATTGTAACTTTAAATCCAAATGTAAATGCTGGATATTCAAAGTTCAACAATTTTGTTAATGGACAAAAAAACTTAACCATCAATTCTTCAGTCGGTGGTGGATTAGGTGTTTCATACCAAACTGATTCTTTAGAATTTTCAATATCTGGAGATGTTTCTTACACGGACCCAAAAAGTTCCATCAGCGTTGCGAGTAGTCAACCTTATTACACACAAAATTATAATGCAAATTTGATCGTAAAACTTCCCTGGAAATTCGGTCTAGAATCTGATGCAGATTATACTATCAACTCCGGGAGAGCCAATGGATACAATATAAATTACCTGATTTGGAACGCAACTGTTACCAAAACTTTCGGAAAACTTGACAACTTAATTCTCGGAGTAACGGTTTATGACATTTTAAATCAAAATATCAGTGCGGGAAGAAATGTAAATGCCAATGTAATAACTGACAGTCAAACAAATATCATTGCTCGTTACTTATTAGTGAAATTAACCTATAAATTCAACAGTGCTAAAATCAAAGAAAATGAAGAAGACCATTTCTAAATCACTCCTTTTTTCGATCTTTTTTCTTGCCTTTGGTTTTGTAGCCAATGCTCAAATCACTGCTGGAAAGATTACGTTTGAAAGAAAAACAAATTTGTTAAAACGATTTTCCGATCCAAATATGGTTCGTTGGCTAGGCGAAAAAAACAAAACCAGAATTGATTTTTTTGACCTCTATTTTAACGACAGTATGTCACTTTTCATTCCTCAAGACATCGTTGGAACGGATGAACTTAGTTGGACTACCAATAGAAATACGGTTTATCAAAATATAAAACAACAATCAAGATTGTCTATTTTAAATGTTTGGGGTGAAAATTTATATGTCCAAGATTCGTTGGTTAATCGCAAGTGGAAAATAACTGACAGCAAACGAAAAATTGGAAAATATGAATGTAGAAAAGCGATTTGGGAAATCAACGATTCTACTCGGATTTATGCTTGGTTTAGTGATGAAATAATTCCATCCGTTGGTCCAGAAACGTTTACTGGATTACCAGGTGCGATTTTAGGTGTTGCAAATGAAGATGGTGGCGTAATATATTTTGCAAAAACTATTGAAATTCAGAATCCTGACATGACAACTTTGGCGCCAAAAATCGGAAAAAATAAAACCCTTACTTCGGCTGAACTAAGGGTTAAATTGGAGAAACAGTTTGAATCAAAACCTGAATTTAAAGGTTTTATCGTTGATTTATTTACTTGGTAAAGCTTGAAATATTTCATCCACTTTCTTGAATCGATAGTCAAAAATATCTTCTAACTTTCTTTTTACAATAAGTAGATGCGCCATTTTTCCTAAAATGCCTAAAGGCAAATCGTAGGAAACAATATCTGTCATTTCTACGCCACCTTCCACTTCTTTGAAGTGATGCTCATGGTGCCACATTTTGTATGGGCCAAATCTTTGTTCATCAACAAAAAATGATTTGTCATGCACATATTTAATTTCAGTCACCCAATTGATTGGAATTCCTAGTAATGGCTTTATTTTGTATGCAATCATCAATCCTTCATACATCATATCAGGAACATAGGTCAATACATCAAAACCCATATAGTCAGGAGTGATGGTCTGCAAATTTTTTGGAGAGGAAAAAAAATCCCAACAAGTTTGAATGTCAGTTGGGACAAATTGTGTTCGTTTTAATTGATACATTTTCTAATAAATTAATCTTATCAACTAAACAGAAAAATCAAAATTATGTTTAAATATCAATAGTATTTATTCGGAATCAAATAATTTTTAACATAATCTTCAACTCCCGCTTCTAACGTGTGGAATCCTTTTGCATAGCCAGCATCCAACATTTTCTCCATTTTTGCTTCAGTAAAATATTGATATTTATCTCTAATGTCAATTGGTGTGTCAATGAAACCGATATTTGGCTCTTTCCCCATGGCGAGAAAAGTGTTTGTTGCCAAATCTAAAAAAGTGCGCGCTTTGCCTGAACCTAAATTGTAAATTCCTGAAGTTGGCTTTTCTTCCATCAAAAACATACAAACTTCCACCACATCTTTCACGTAAACGAAATCACGCAATTGCCCACCATCAGTGTAATTAGGATTGTGAGAACGAAACAAATTCATCGAACCTTTTTCAGAAATCTGATTGAAGGCGTGAAAAATTACTGAAGCCATTCTTCCTTTGTGGAATTCATTCGGTCCATAAACATTAAAGAATTTCAATCCTGCCCAAAAAGGTGGTTGTTTAGTTTGCTTTAAAGCCCAAATGTCAAAATCATTTTTTGAATCTCCGTAAGGATTCAAAGGCTTCAAATTAGGAATAATGTCGTGATTATCTTCGTATCCAAATTCACCTAAACCATAAGTTGCTGCTGAACTAGCATAAACCAATGGTACTTGTTGATCGGAGCAAAAATTCCAAATCATTTGGGTGTATTCCACATTCAATTCATCAAAAATGGATTTATCAAATTCAGTTGTATCTGTTCTAGCACCGATGTGGAAGATAATTTCAACCTCTTTTCCGTTGGTTTGCAACCAAGATTCAAAGACGTTTCGTTCAACTTTTTCAGCCAATTTTTTTCCAACCAAATTTTGATCTTTTTCATGTTTGGTGAAATCGTCAACGACAACAATATTTTCTTTCCCAGCTTGATTCAATCTTGAAACCAAACAACTTCCAATAAAACCAGCGGCACCTGTAACAACAATCATTTCTATGAATTTTCAGCAAAGATACTGTTTTTCAAAAAGAAAAAATCGCTTCTTGTTTGCTTTTCCTTATTTTGATTTATCGCCATATTCCGATTTTGCAATAAGCCTCCTTTTTCAAGTGGACTGAAGAATTGAAAGCAGGTTTTTACTTCACTTTGCAATTATTCTTTTCTATTTTCGTAATTTTGAAATCTCAAATAAAATGCATTTCACATGAAGCAATACCACGATTTATTAAACCACATTCTTGAAAACGGAACTCAAAAAGGAGATCGCACTGGTACAGGTACAATTTCTACTTTTGGATATCAAATGCGTTTTGATTTAAATGAAGGTTTTCCGGTATTGACCACAAAAAAATTGCATTTACGCTCGATCATTGTTGAACTTTTATGGTTTTTACAAGGTAATACAAATATCAAATTTTTGAAAGACAACAATGTTTCAATTTGGGATGAATGGGCCGACGAAAATGGTGATTTAGGTCCAGTCTACGGGCATCAATGGCGTTCTTGGCCTGCGAAAGACGGTGGAACAATCGACCAAATTTCCAATCTAATTCAACAAATCAAAACCAATCCTAATTCTCGAAGATTATTGGTTTCTGCGTGGAATGTCGCTGATGTTGACAACATGGCTTTACCGCCTTGTCACACCATGTTTCAGTTTTATGTTGCTGATGGAAAATTGAGTTGTCAATTGTATCAAAGAAGCGCTGACACTTTCTTGGGTGTGCCTTTCAACATTGCTTCTTATGCACTTTTGACCATGATGATTGCACAAGTTTGCGACTTGCAATATGGAGAATTTATACACACCTTGGGTGATGCGCATTTGTATAACAATCACCTTGAGCAAACCAAATTGCAATTGACGAGGGATTGTCGTGCTTTGCCAACAATGAAAATAAATCCAGAAGTGAAAGATATTTTTGGATTTAAATTAGAAGATTTCGAATTGTTGAATTACGATCCACATCCACATATTAAGGGAGCGGTTGCAGTTTAAAGATTCATTTCAACTTACTCAAAAAGTCTAATCCCTTTTCCAAACCATATCGGTAATCCAATTCCAATGCAACTTTTGAATTGGTATAGCCTCCCGTTTTGAGCTTTTGCTCAGGCGCAATTTGTTGAATTTTGATTCCTGCGGGTGGATTTAAAATGAAGTCGATTGATTCATTGAATTTGACGTGTTGATTTGAGAAAATAGTTGTCAATCCAGGATGATTCTTGAAATATTTTTCACCCAGAAAATTTGGCAAAGATTGCTTTTCCTTCAAATCTGCGAATGATGTTCTTATTACTAAAATGTCTGTTGCTCCTTGTTCAACCGCCCACTGCAATGGCAATGGATCACTCCAACTTCCATCCATGCATTCGTGGCCATTAATCTCGTGTTTGGCTTTGGTAACAAAAGGAATCGCACACGAAGCAATCAAACAAGAAACCCAATTATCAGCTGTTGGAGTCAAATATTCTGGCTTTCCTGTATTTCTATTGGTAGCAACAATTCCAATTGATTTATGTCCATGATTTTCAAAAATTGCCCGCATATTCAAAGGCACAATTTCTTGCGCTATTTCTTCAAAAAAGTCTACATTCATAAAGACTCCAGAGGTAAATAATTGCTTGTAATTAATGAATTTTGGATCTTCTAAAAGCACATGAATCGATTGAATACATTTCTTGTATTCGCCATTTAAAAAATAAGTGAGTGCATTTGCACCCCCAGAAACACCAACATAAACATCAAAAGGATTATAGTTTTGAGCAATAAATGCATCTAAAACTCCAGATGTAAAAGCAGTTTTAAACCCTCCTCCTTGAATGACTAAAGCTTTTTTGGACATTGCATTGAATTAACTTTTCTAAAGTTAATATTTTCTTTTTACACTTAATGAAATATATTACTTCAATTGCAAATTATCAATTAATCGAACTTCACCGCAATAAGCAACGATACAAGCTACTGCATTTGGAACCCAATTTTCGGTCAAATCCATCAAAGAATTTGGATCCACAATTTCGAAATATTCAAGTTCCATGTTGGATTGACTAAAAAATTCTATGGTCGCTTGCTTTGTTTCAACTGGGTTATGATTTTGAGCGAAATTTTTAGCAAAATTTAAAGCTTCACTTATTTTCACAGCCTCTTCACGTTCACTAGTTGACAAACGCAAATTTCTGCTACTCATCGCCAAACCAGATGATTCACGCAATGTAGGGACAGCCAAAATATTAATTGGTAAGTCGAAAAACTTAGTCATGAATCTAATCACCGCAACTTGCTGAAAATCTTTGAGTCCGAAATAAGCATTGGTAGGTGTAACGATATCAAAAAGTCTATAGACCACTTGTACCACGCCTTGAAAATGTCCAGGTCGATGTTCGCCTTCCATTACTTGGTCCAAAAAACCCAAGTCAATTTTTGGAAGAATAAAATCATCTTTATAAATTTCATTGACTGATGGAATCAAAACGGCATCACAACCCAAAGAGGAAAGAATTTCGCAATCGGCCTCAACTGAACGTGGATATTTATCCAAATCCGAAGCGTTATTAAACTGTGTAGGATTTACAAAAATACTGGCAATTACTAAGTCATTTGACTTTTTTGCTTCAGTAATCAAAGAACCATGACCTGCGTGTAAAGCGCCCATTGTAGGCACAAAACCAACGGTTTTTCCTAAATCTTTGTTTGATTTTATAAACGATTTGAGTTCGTCAACTTTTGTAAAAACTTGCACTTGAAAAGATTCTAATGATTGCGAAAGCGACAAATCTATTCCTTTTTTTGATTTGTGCCATTTTTTTTCGTACTTTTGTACTGTTTTTTTATTAATAAAAACTTCCATGGAGAAAAAAAGAATTCTTTTTGTTTCACAAGAGATTGCACCATTCCTTCCGAAATCAGATATTTCTAACACTGCCCGTAAACTTCCACAAGGAATTCAGGACAATGGAAAGGAAATCCGCGTTTTTACTCCCAAATTTGGAAGTATCAATGAAAGAAGACACCAGTTACACGAAGTGATTCGTTTATCTGGAATGAATTTGATTATTGATGACAAAGATCATCCACTGATTATCAAAGTAGCATCTATTCCAACTGCAAGAATGCAGGTGTATTTTATCGACAACGATGAATATTTTAAAAGAAAAAATGCAATAACTGAAGACGACGGGAGTTATTATAATGACAATGATGAAAGATCAATATTCTTTTGTCGTGGAGTTTTAGAGACTGTTAAAAAATTGGGTTGGAAACCAGATGTGATTCATTGTCACGGATGGATGGCTAATTTAATGCCACTTTATATCAAAAAAATGTATCATAAAGATCCACATTTTGCAGATACAAAAGTAGTGATCAGTTTATATGACAATGGTTTTAGTTCTAATTGGGATGAACGTTTTGCGGATAAATTGAAATTCGATGGTTTTGACAAAGAAATCACCAACAGTTTATCTGAGCCTTCATACGAAAATGTAACAAGAGCAGCATTGAAATACGCAGACGGTGTAACAATCGGATCGGAAGTTTTAGATGAAGTTTCTTTGTCACTTTTTGAAGAAGCAACTTGCTTAAAACAAACATTTTTACCTGAAGAATCTCAAACAAAAGTAATGTCAGATTTTTTTGACAAAGTAATTGAAGAAGAAGTACTTATATAAAGATATGATTCAAAAATTTAATTCATTTCAGTGGCGGAAAGTTCAAATACTTTCCGCTACTTTTTTTTGCATTACACTTGCATTAGTTGCGTGTAAGAAAAAAGAGACAATGGTTGGCAAAGATGCTTTTGATGCTAACGGTTTATTGAATTCAAATGCGGTTGATACTTTTCAACTTAAAACCTATACCATTGAGGAAGATTCTGTGGTAACTAAAGATCAACTTCATGCGCTCCTTGGGGCATACAACGACCCAAAATTTGGAACCGTTGACGCTTCGTTTTACACGCAAATCAGTCTTGACAATCCAGGTTCAACCACTTTCGGAGTCAATCCAATCGTAGATTCTATTGTTTTATCCTTGCAATATACAGGCTATTACGGTGAAAATGATGCGCAAACTTTTGAAGTTTATGAATTAGATGACGATCTTAGCGCCGTTTCAGATAGTATATATTATTCTTTTACGTCGAAAAATGTAAAACCAACGAATTTAGTTTTTCCTGGAAAAGAAACAATTACTCCTCAACCATCCGTTAAGTCTGTGGTTGGAAACGATACATTGGCTGCACAACTAAGAATTCCTTTAAAAAATAGTTTAGCAACATATTTAATGGATGGCGTAGGACTAGGAAATTTTGCTACCCAAGATTTATTTCATCAATATTTCAAAGGAATCTATGTTAAAGTAAGTAACCCTAATCCTCCGAGTGGACAAGGAGCAGTTTATTATTTTAGTCTAAGTGCAATAAACTCGAAATTAACGATCTATTATAAAAATGACTTGATTTCAAAAACTTTTTCATTTTTGATGAATGGAACAAGTGTTGATTTCAATCATGTTAATTTCAACAGAACTGGAAAGCCATTTGATAACTTAATCAATAATCCTGCATTGGGAAATACTGAATTTTACGCACAGTCATTTACATCTAGAGCGGTTGTTGAAATGAGCGGTATTAGTAATATTCCAAAAAATTCAATTATACAAAAAGCACAATTAATTTTGCCAGTTACTCATTATACTAACAATCTGTTGTATCCGAGTTTACAACTGAATGTGGGAACCAGAATTTCAGCTGACAATGACACCATTTTTTCAAGAGGAAATTGGGTTTATGATGATAATCAAAAAGCCTATATAATTGATCTACGATTACATGTTCAACAAGTTGTTAGTCAAATCATCGCTAATAGAGGTGTTTTCTTAAGACCAACTTACTTTAATTCAACCACAGAAAGAATTATTTTCAATGGTTCTGAATCAGTTAATAAGAAAAAACCTAAATTAGTCGTCACTTACACCAATTATTAAAAGGAATTATATGTGTGGAATTGTAGCTTACATTGGTAAAAAAGAAGCTTATCCTATATTGATTAAAGGATTAAAAAGATTAGAATATAGAGGATATGACAGTGCAGGAATTGCATTGTTGAGCGGAGGAAACGTCAATTTATATAAAAAGCAAGGAAAAGTTGCAAACTTAGAAGAATTTGCAACTGGAAAAGATATTAGTGGTCATTCAGGAATTGGTCATACAAGATGGGCGACACACGGACTTCCAAATGATATCAATTCTCATCCTCATACTTCAATGGATGGCAAAATTGCGTTGATTCACAATGGAATTATAGAAAATTATGATTCGATTAAAGAAGAACTAATTTCAAGAGGTTATATTTTCAAAAGTGAAACTGATACTGAAGTATTAGTTCACTTGATTGATGATATTCAAAAACATGAAAAAGTAGACTTGGTTGAAGCTGTTCGTTTAGCACTTCAAAGTGTAATTGGTGCTTATGCAATTGTCGTACTTTCAAAAGAGTTCCCAAATCAATTGGTTGCTGCTAGAAAAAGTAGTCCGTTAGTCGTTGGAATTGGTGCAGAAGGTGACTTCTACTTAGCTTCTGATGCAACACCAATAATCGAATACACCAAACAAGTTGTGTATTTAGATGACGAAGAAATTGCTGTTGTTGATTTGAAAGAAGGATTGAAAATCATCAATATTAAAAATCAAGTAAAAGCTCCATACATTCAAGAACTTGAAATGCACTTAGAAGCACTTGAGAAAGGTGGTTATGAGCATTTCATGTTGAAAGAAATCCACGAACAACCTCGTTCAATCAAAGATTGTTTTCGAGGTCGTTTGAACGCTGAAAAAGGCTGGGTTTCTTTGGGTGGATTGAAAGATTACCAGCAAAAAATCATGAATTCCAAAAGATTGGTCATGGTGGCTTGTGGAACTTCTTGGCATGCTTGTCAAGTGGGAGAATATTTAATTGAAGATTTAGCGAGAATCAACGTTGAAGTTGAATACGCTTCTGAATTTAGATATAGAAACCCAATTATCAACGAAGATGATATCGTTATTGCAGTATCTCAATCAGGTGAAACTGCTGACACAATGGCGGCACTTGAACTTGCAAAATCAAAAGGTGCAACTATCTTAGGAATTTGTAACGTTGTTGGTTCATCAATTTCAAGAATCACAGACGCGGGATCATATACTCACGCAGGACCAGAAATTGGAGTTGCATCTACGAAAGCATTTACTGCTCAAGTTACAGTTTTGACTTTAATGGCGCTTTCATTGGCGAATAGAAAAGGAACGTTAAGCAGTTCTAAATTTCACACGATGTTGTCTGAATTAGAAGCTATTCCAGATAAAGTTCAAAGAATTTTAGATAAAAATGACTTAATCGAGGAAATCGCAAAAGTGTATAAAGATGCTTCAAATGCTTTGTATTTAGGTCGTGGAAGTTCATTCCCTGTTGCTTTAGAAGGTGCTTTGAAATTGAAAGAAATTTCTTACATCCACGCGGAAGGTTATCCTGCTGCTGAAATGAAACATGGTCCAATTGCTTTAATTGATGAAGAAATGCCTGTTTTCGTTATCGCAACAAAAGGTACGTCATACGAAAAAGTGGTAAGTAACATTCAAGAGGTTAAAGCTCGAAAAGGGAAAATCATTGCGATTGTTACCGAAGGTGATGTGCAAGTGAGAGATTTAGCTGACCACGTTATTGAAATTCCAGATACAGATGAACACTTAGTTCCACTTTTGGCTACGATTCCATTACAATTATTATCCTACCATATTTCTGTGATGCGTGGATGTAATGTTGATCAACCAAGAAATCTAGCAAAATCAGTTACTGTAGAGTAATTTTTTAATACATTATTTCAAGAAACTGCCCCAATCGGGCAGTTTTTTTTTGTTAAAAAGTATTCCGTTTTAAAAAAAATTTCTAACTTCAAATCAACTTTAAGATTTTGAAATGAATAAAATCAAATGGTTTCAACGGATAATGATTGTGGCTTTAGTATCCGTTAATGTACTATTTTATTGCGTTAAAAAAGATATGTCTGGTAGTACAACAATCACTTACACATTAGCTGCTATGTTAATTTCAAGTTGCTGTATTTTAATATATACCCAAAGTAGAAAAAGAATTCAAGCAAAAATTTCAGTTGCTAAAAAAACAAAATAACTTCTTAGTTTGATTTAGTTTCGTAACTTCATTGCTCTAAAACTAGATGTATGTTACGATTAAAGAATTTCATTCTACTCTTTTTTGTGTCACTATTGATTTATAATCAAAGCACTGCGCAAAATACATTAACTCCTGAATTACTTTGGAAATTAAAAAGACTATCTGGAGGAAAAGTATCTCCTGATGGAAAAAAAATACTTTTTGAACTTCGTGAATTCAACGTTGCAGCGAACAGTGGAAATACAGATCTTTTTGTTTTTGATATCGCTACAAATCAATATTCGCAAATAACCGAAACGAAATTTTCCGAGATGGAAGCCGTTTGGGGAAAAAATAATATGATTTGGTTTTTGTCAAACGAAAAAGACGGCGTTCAAATTTGGCGAATGAATCAAACTGGTGGTGACAAAAAACAAATTTCATCCATCGGTTTACCAGAAATTGAAGGATTTAAACTTTCTCCAGACGAAACCAAAATTGTATTAATCGGTGCAATCAAAACCAAAGAAACACTGAAGGAAAAACATCCAGATTTGCCAATGGCAAATGCAAGACTTGAAGATGATTTAATGTATAGACACTGGAATCAATGGTCAGACGAAAATAAAAAACACCTATTCTTGCACGAAATAGCCAACGATAAAGTTGTAATGAGTAGTATCGATCTACTTGATAATGAGCCTTACGATGGAATTTTACCACCTTTTGGAGGAAGTGATCAAATTGTTTTTTCTTTAGACTCTAAAAAAATCATTTACAGTTGCAAGAAAAAAATCGGAAAAGCATTTGCAATCAGCACAAACAGCGAATTATATCAATTTGACATTGAAAGTAAAAAGACAATTAACTTAACTGAAAATCACCTTGGATATGATGCAAATGCAAAATATTCAAACAACGGTAAATTCTTAGTTTGGACGAGCATGGCTCACGACGGTTTTGAATCTGATAAAAATGATTTAATTCTAAAAAATCTGGAAACTGGCAAAGACATCAACTTAACTGAAAAAACAGATATTACAGTAGATGAATTTTGCTTCAGTCTCGACGATAAAACCATTTATTTTTTAGTGCCAATCAAAGGTACAAAGCAAATTTTTGCAATCGATTTGAAAACTGAAGAGATCACTCAATTAACATTCGGTCAATTTGATTTTATCAGTTTGGATTTGACTTCCAAAGACTTAATTGCCTGCCGACAATCGATGATTGAACCTACAGATTTATTTGCTATTTCCATCAAAAGCAAACAAATCAGACAATTAACGTTCGTGAATAAAGAAATTTTAAAAGACATCATTTTACCGAAAGTGGAAGAAAAATGGGTCGAAACGACTGATGGGCAAAAAATGTTGGTTTGGATGGTGCTTCCTCCAAATTTTGATGCTACAAAAAAATATCCAGCATTGCTTTATTGTCAGGGTGGACCTCAAAGCATGGTAAGTCAATTTTTCTCATACCGATGGAATTTAGCTTTAATGGCTTCAAATGGTTACGTGATTGTTGCGCCAAACAGAAGAGGATTGCCAGGTTTTGGTCAAAAATGGAATAATGATATTTCAAAAGACTGGGGCGGACAATCAATCAAAGATTACCTTTCAGCGATTGATTATGCAGCCAAAGAACCTTATGTGGACGCAACAAAATTAGGTGCAGTTGGGGCTTCATATGGCGGCTACTCAGTATATTATTTAGCTGGAAAACACGAAGGAAGATTTAAAACATTCGTCTCACATTGTGGATTGTTCAACTTAGAAAGTTGGTACGGCACAACTGAAGAACTGTTTTTTGCAAACTGGGACAATAAAGGACCCTATTGGTACCAGCAAAACAAAGAATATTATGCAAAAAATAGTCCGCACAATTTCGTGCAAAATTGGGATACGCCTATTTTAGTTATTCATGGAGGTATGGATTTTAGAGTTCCTGAAAGTGAGGGGATGCAAGCATTTCAAGCTGCAAAAATTCAAGGATTAAGAAGTAAGTATTTACTTTTCCCAAAAGAAGGGCATTGGATTTCATCTCCTCAAAATGGAATTTTATGGTACAGAGAATTCTTTGAATGGCTAGATACAGACTTAAAACACTAATTTTTTAAGCGTTTTTAAGCATATTTAATTAATTTTGTTGTTTTTTTACTTTAGAACATTATGTGGC
Source organism: Flavobacteriia bacterium (assembly GCA_947450325.1). Classification (GTDB taxonomy): domain Bacteria; phylum Bacteroidota; class Bacteroidia; order Flavobacteriales_D; family Crocinitomicaceae; genus JAQVCM01. Next base: position 48,284 of record CANFUT010000025.1, on the reverse strand, counting down.
AAAAAATTGGTAATGTAATTTTAAGAAATCGCTTATTCATCATGGCGATTATACTCATTTTAACTGTTTTCTTTGGTTACTTTGCTGTTACAGGACTTAAAATAGACAACAAATACGGGAATACTTTACCCAAAGAATCTCAGCCTCAATTAGATTACTTAAAATTTAAGCAAGAATTTGGCGAAGATGGTTCAACACTGGTTTTAGCAATAAATAGCGATTCACTTTACACTGAAAGAAATTTTAGAAAATGGAAAGAGCTAGGCGATTCAATTCTTCAATTTGAAGGTGTAGAAAGTGTCATTTCTGAAGCGACACTATTTACAATTAGAAATGTCGTTGCCGAAAGTAGATTTGAAGCGAAGCGTATTTTCTCTGATTTAACGTTCAAAGAAAAAAGCATTGACTCTATTGAAAGAGAAATAAAAAACAATCCCATTTACGATAAATTACTTTACAACGATTCGGCAAAAGTTTCGTTGATGATGATTGGATTGGATGAAAGATTTTTGGCCGATCAAAAGAAATCTGGATTTGTCTTAGACATTGAAAATCTTGCTTCTACCTACGAAAAACACTTTGGAAAAGTTCATTTCGCTGGACTTCCTCACATCAGAATTATCATCGGAAAAAGAATTATCAATGAAATGTATATTTTCATTGCGCTTTCGATTTTTGCCTCTTCCCTTTTACTTTATATCTTCTTCAGATCTCTAAGAGTTGTAATGATTTGCAACATCGTGGTTTTCATTTCTGTAATTTGGTCGATGGGAAGTATCGGATTATTAGGATTTAGAATTTCGATCATGATGGCATTGATTCCTCCATTGATTATTGTGATTGGTATTCCAAACTGTGTATTTCTAGTGACAAGATATCACCAAGAAGTTCGATATCATGGAAATAAAATTCGCGCACTAAGTACGATGATTCACAAAGTTGGAGGAGCAACGTTCTTAACAAATTTAACTACAGCAATCGGATTTTGTACTTTCACTAGTTCAGAAAAATTAGCAGAATTTGGAATCATTGCAGCCTTGAATATCATGGTTGTATTTGCGCTTTCCTTGTGTATCATCCCAATAATTACATCACTTTCGAAAGCTCCAAAACCAAGACATTTAAAACATTTAGATCGAGTTTATTCTCAAGGATTTATTGAAGTTGTTGTGACTTTAGTTACGCAACATAGAAAATGGATATACATCGGTTCTGTGGCATTGATTGTTGTCAGTGTATATGGAATGACAAAAATTCGAGCTACTGGAAATTTAACTGGTGATTTACCAAAAGGTGATCCGATTTTAAATGACATGAAGTTTATTGAAGCGAATTTTGGAGGAGCAATTCCTTTTGAAATGACCATCAACTACAAGCAAAAAGGAAGACTATTTAAACAAGAAACCTTGGAAAAAATCGAAGAAATCCAGAATAAATATACTGGAGATTCTTTATTTTCTAAAAGTTTATCAATTGTTGACTTCATTAAAGTTGTCAATATGGCCTATTATGGAAATGACCCTGCAGAATACAAAATCATTTCTACTCGAGACAAATTACGCTTGAAAAAATACATCGATAAATTTGACATGTCAAATGCAAACGGTGGAAATTTATCTTTGAAAGAATTGGTTGATACCGCTTCAACTACTTTGCGAATCAGAACGCAGATGAAAGATATTGGCTCTTATGAAGTTGCTGACAAAGTAGATACAATGCGCGTTAGGATTGATGAAATATTGAATCCTGACAAAAAACACATCGAAAAATTGTATCGCAAAGTAATAAAAGGAAAAAAACCTTATGTGGATTCAATCATTTATGGTTATCCAGCTATTTATAATGGTTTGACAGCACTTTTAAGTAACGGAAATCAAGACAAACAATTAGAATTTGATTCAAACCCTGAAAAAATAAAATCCTATTTCGGGAAAAAAGATTTCAATCAAAAATTACGAAAAGCGATTGACGATGAATATTATGATTTGACGTTAACTGGAACCTCAGTTGTCGCATCAGAAGGAACACAGTATTTATTCGTGAGTTTAGTTGAAAGTTTAATTTTTGCCATATTGTCAATTTCAGCTTTGATGGCAGTACTTTTTAGATCTTGGAGAATGGTTGCTATTTCAATGATTCCAAACGTGATTCCGCTTTTGTTCACCGGTGGAATTATGGGTTGGTTTGATATCCCTTTGAAGCCTTCTACACTTTTAGTTTTTGGAATCGCTTTAGGAATTACGGTCGATAATGCAATCTTATTTCTGGCCAAGTATAGGCAAGAACTCAAAACTAAAAAATGGGATTTAAAATACAGTATAATCAAATCTTTGCGAGAAACTGGATTAGGAATTTTTTATACCTCTGTTATTTTATTCTTTGGATTTATTATGTTCGTTTTCTCACAATTTGGAGGAACAAAAGCTCTGGGATTATTGGTGTCATTAACTATTCTTATTGGAATGGTAACCAACCTGTTAATTTTACCAGCGTTACTGCTTACGCTCGAAAAATGGGTAACAACTAAATCTTTCGAAGAACCATACTTTGAAATCTATGATGAAGAAGAAGATATCGAATTAGATTCATTACAAGTTCAAAAAGATGATATTGAAGAAACAGATGTATAATTCAAGATCAACGCAAAAAAATTGAATTCACAAACAAAAGAACTAGAAGCTTGTTTGTATTTGATAAAGAATTATTAATCTCGAATTGGAATTATTTTAATGCAAGATATCTCAAAACTTTCAGCTTTTTTAGAAAACGAAATTTCAACGTTTGATTTCCCATCTCAACCTGCGAACTTATATGATCCACTTCGCTATTTTCTGACTTTGGGAGGAAAAAGAATGCGCCCAATTTTAACCATGTTGGGAGCAGAACTTTTCGATGTTTCGGGAAAAAATGCTGTTCATGCGGCAATTGCCATTGAGATTTTTCATAACTTTTCTTTGATTCATGATGATATCATGGATGAAGCGCCCCTTCGCAGAAAACAGCCAACTGTGCACACCAAATGGAACACAAACATTGCCATTTTATCTGGTGATGTTCTACTTGTAAAGGCATATCAAGAAATTTGCAAGCAAGAGGCCAAAGTATTACCAAGACTTTTGGAGATTTTCAACCGAACAGCCATTGAAGTTTGTGAAGGACAGCAACTAGATATGGATTTTGAAACTAGAAACAATGTTTCCATTGCAGAATACATTGAAATGATTCGTTTGAAAACTTCAGTTTTACTAGGTTGCGCTTTGGAAATGGGCGCAGTTGTGGCAGAAGCAAAAAAAGAAGATCAAGAATTGATATACACGTTTGGAGAAAACATTGGCGTTGCTTTCCAAATCCAAGATGATATTTTAGATTTATATGCTGACCCAGAAAAATTTGGAAAACAAGTTGGGGGTGATGTTTTGGCAAACAAGAAAACACTTCTTTTGCTAAAAGCTTATGAATTGGCAAATCCCGCAGAGATTGAAGAATTGAATCAATTAAAAATTCAATCAAATCAGTCTTTGAAAATCGATTCTACTAGGAATTTGTTTGACAAATTAGGAATCAGAGAAGCTGCTAGAGCAATGATGGATGAGCACTATGTAATCGCGCTACAAGCTTTAGAACAAATCAATGTTTCAGAATCAAACAAAAAGCCTTTAAAAGACTTGGCAGACATGTTGCTGCACCGAGAAATATAATCTTTTCCTTGAATTTAGATTGAAATCAAATTAAAAACTCAATCAACTAGAAATTTTCAGTTAGATTTTCTGTTTTTTAACCATTCATAAATCGCTGTAATAGGAAAAAGCATGCAATAATTGTAAAAAACATCCTCCATTGGAATCGTAAAAATTCGAATGCCAATGATGTGATTTTCGTTGTACCAAACTACTGGCTCATCGGTAAAACTTCCCGTTAAAATTCCATTAACAACCAAAAAAGGAATAATGGCAACCAAGAAAGTGAAAACAAAATTCCCATACCATTCCACTTTTTTGATGTAATAAATTCCAATGGTCAACAATGCTGAAATGATGCAAGCGGAAGCTGTGTAGGCTTGTTTGAAATACATCAAACCTAAAATCAATCCCAACAAGGTGAATCCAAAAGCGAAGAAATGACCAAATTTTATGAATGTAATTTTAGGAAAATAAGCCTTTAAAACTTCGTAGATAAACAAACAAGCATAAGGAACCAAGATGAAGAACAAACATTCTTCCAATGGTAGATGTCCTAAATAAATTCCTTGCAAATAGCGCGGAGTAAATCCCCAGATTTCAAGTTGCGTGAAATACTCATCCCAAATCAAGAAAAAAGTTGCGATAACAAACGTTGCTGGTAAAAGAAATTTCCAAAATTTATAAAAATGGACTTTTTTATCGAAACTCAAGAAAAAAGGTCCTGTAATAGTTCCTATCAATATCCAAAAATACAAACTCATGATTGGTACTTTCTTTTGAAAGTCTCTTTGGCTTCAATGTAATATTTTTTCGGTACGACCAACATACCAAAACATTCACCATGCAATTTACCTTGGTGCTTGTGGTGTACTTTATGTGCTTTTCGAATCGCCATAAAATAAGGATGATCAATGTCTCTCAACCATTTAAATCTTCTATGAATATAAACATCGTGTATCATAAAATAGGTAAAACCATACATTGCAATGCCGTAACCAATCCAAACAGGTACATAAAAATCATACATCATTCCTAACATGATACACAACCACGATGGTATTGCATAAATCAAGAAAAAAACATCATTTCGTTCAAAAAATCCTGGTTCTGCAACATGATGATCCTCATGAAAATGCCACATTCCTCCATGCATTAAAAATTTGTGTGTTGCCCAAGCCATGAATTCCATCCCGAAAAAAGCGCTCAACATTACTAGCGGTCCCCACCAATACATATTACAAAAAATTAAAAATTGAAAAAAACATTACCAATATACCAAATAAAGCAATCGTAACTTTATTTTGTTCACTTAATTTCCATTTAAAATACAAAAAATGCAACGGAAAAGCCACCGCAAACCAGCAAAAATAGTTGTACAAAGGAATATTCAATGAATCCCAATGCCAATAATCACTTGTAATAGCAACTGGTTCAATCAAAACATCTAGCAACATCATCAAAAAAGCTGAAACGAAACTTGAAATCCAAGTGGATTTTTTAATGAATAAGGAGGTGAAATTGCAAGTACAAATTGTCAAAACACCCCAATTAATGCCAATGATTAAAGGAACTCCATCAATTTTGGTCCCCAAATTTTCTCCGTAATAATAATCTCCAAAAAGATATCCGGTATGAATCCCGATCCATTCTGCTACCATTCCTACTAAAAAGGTCAATACTAAAAATAGAATAAAATATTTTCTATTGGTTTTTCGACTGAGAATCATAATCGCAAATGACAACAATAAGTTCATAAAACTTAAAGGCAAAAATGAATCTCTAGTGCTTTCATTTATCAATCCAATAATTCCCACTGTGTAAAAAATAACAAGAATTGAAATCAACATTTCTGCTTTGAACTTTGCAGAAAACCTAAATATTTGATCTTTTATCATAAAAGTTAAACAAAAAATTACTAGAATGGTTTTTTGAAATTACTCAAAAAAAATAAACTGGATAATCAAAAATTTATTTAAAAACACAAATTACTAAAATACAATTGTTTAAGACCAATAATAACCAATTAATAATACAGTTGAAAGAAAATAAATTAAAAATAAATCATAAAAAGTTTGTGTTTTGTTTAATGTTTGATTTATTTTGTTGAACAAAACTGTTTAATGTTTTGATAAAATTGTTAAACAAAATCGAATATTATGTCAACACTTGAATTTAACGAATCATTGATCCACATGCAATCTCATCTAACATCTTTTGCTATGGGATTTACAAGAAATGAAGAAGATGCAAAAGATTTAACTCAAGAAACCATGTTGAAGGCGATTGTTTACAGAGATTATTATGCTGCACAAACAAATTTCAAAGCTTGGGTTTTCACTATCATGCGCAACATTTTTATTAATCAATACCGCAGAAAGAAAAAATCTGGAACCATTTTCGATGCTAATAAAGAGTTTGATATGCTTGCTAATACAGCAGTTCATCAAGAGGATGCAGTAAATTTAATCACAAACAAAGAAATCAACTCAAAAATCAGTAATTTAGGGGAAGAATACAAAGTTCCTTTTAACATGCACTTTGAGGGTTTCAAGTACAAAGAAATTGCTGATAAATTAGAAATTCCGATTGGAACAGTTAAAAGTAGAATTTTCATTGCACGACAAAAATTAATGGAGTCGCTTCCAGAATATCAATACATGGCTAATTAATGAGCAAAAAAATAACAATATTAGGTGCCGGAATTTCTAGCTTATCCACTGCAAGTTTTCTTGCACAAGCCGGACATGATGTTACCATTCTTGAAAAAAACGATAGCATCGGTGGACGCGCTAGAAAATTTGAAGCCGATGGTTTCGTTTTCGACATGGGTCCAAGTTGGTATTGGATGCCTGAAGTATTCGAAAAATTTTATCAGAAATTTGGTCACACCAGTACTGATTTTTATGAACTAATTAGGCTTGATCCTTCTTACCGTGTTTTTTGGCAAGACGACACAACGACTGATATTCCAGCAAACTTGAATGAATTTTATGCGCTTTTTGAGAGTTTAGAAAAAGGTAGTGCTGTAAAATTGAAAAAATTCTTAGCAGAAGCAGCCTACAAATATGATGTCGGAATCAATGATTTGGTTTACAAACCAAGTTTAAAATGGGGAGAATTTGCAGACATGCGCATCCTGAAAGGATTGTTTAAAATGCATTTGACCTCCTCATTCTCCGGCTATATCAGAAAATATTTCAAAAACCCTAAAATTCATTCATTGCTCGAATTTCCTATTTTGTTTTTAGGAGCAATGCCGCAAAAAACGCCAGCTTTATACTCTTTGATGAATTATGCGGACATCGAGTTGGGAACCTGGTATCCGCAAGGAGGAATGTATAACATCATTGAAGCATTTGAAAAAATAGCTTTGGAGCAAGGTGTAAAAATCGAACGCTCACAAGAAGTGACAGGTTTTGATTATTCAAACGAAAAAATAACTCATACCAAAACAGCGACACAATCATTAGAAAGTGATTATGTTGTTTCGGGTGCAGATTATCACCACACAGACAAAAAATTAATAAACGGATTTGCGAATTATTCTGAAAAGTACTGGGAGTCAAGATCGATGGCACCTTCTTCACTCCTTTTCTATCTTGGAGTGAACAAAAAAATAGAAAATTTGCTTCACCACAATTTATTTTTTGATGAACCTTTCGAAGCGCATGCTGTGGAGATTTACGAAAAGCCAGATTGGCCAAAAGCGCCTTTATTTTACGCGTGCTGTCCTTCAAAAACCGATCCATCTGTAGCGCCTGAAGGACATGAAAATTTGTTTCTGCTTGTTCCGCTTGCTCCGAATTTGAAAGACTCGGAAGAAAAACGCAAAGAATATTTAGATATATTGTTGGAAAGATTGGAAAAACACACCAAAACATCCATCAAAGAACACATTGTTTATAAAAGAAGCTATTGCATCGATGATTTTAAGAAAGATTATCATGCATTCAAAGGAAACGCATACGGATTAGCAAATACACTTATGCAAACCGCCATTTTGAAGCCTAGCTTGAAAAATAAAAATTTAAAAAACTTATTTTATACCGGTCAACTTACAGTTCCAGGTCCAGGTGTACCGCCTTCGATTATTTCTGGAGAAGTGGTTGCAAAAGAAGTTTTACGTGAAATAGAAAAAAATAATTAAGAAGTTAATCAAACTTTAAAACAATTTTTGAAATCAATTGTTACAATAGATTAGCTGAACAAACTGCATACGAATGAAAAACATATTTGATAATCTTTCCCATGAAATGAGTACGTTGACTACCAAAAAGTACAGTACTTCATTTTCTCTAGGAATCAGTTTTCTGAAAAAGGATTTGCAAAAACCAATTTATGCGGTTTATGGATTCGTTCGTTTCGCTGATGAAATTGTTGATTCTTTTCACAATTTCGACAAAGCTGATTTATTGGCTGATTTCAAAAAACAAACATATGAAGCTATTGAAAAGGGAATCTCTTTGAATCCGATATTAAATAGTTTTCAATGGGCTGTAAACAAATACAATATTCCTTTAAATTTAATAGAAACATTTCTGGCAAGTATGGAAATGGATTTGGAGTCTGAGACCGCCTCATTTGACCAAAGTAAATATGAACAATATATTTTAGGCTCAGCCGAGGTTGTCGGTCTAATGTGCCTCAAAATTTTTGTTCGTGGAGATGAAACAGCTTATCAAAAATTGAAAGATTCTGCTATGAAATTGGGTTCTGCTTTTCAAAAAATTAATTTCTTAAGAGATTTAAAAGCAGATTATCAAGACCTTGGAAGGACTTACTTTCCAGGCATCAACATGGAAGATTTTTCGTCAGAAGTAAAAAAAGAAATTGAAGAAGACATCGCCAAAGATTTCCATGAAGGATATCAAGGGATTATTCAACTTCCAAAAGATGCACGTTTTGGAGTTTACATGGCTTATATTTACTACTATAAACTGTTTACTAAAATCAAATCAACCTCTGCTGAAACAATTTTAAATGAACGAATTCGTATCCCAAATAACAAAAAATACAGCTTATTTGTATTTTCCTATTTGAGACATAATTTCAACATGATTTGAAAAATGATAGAAGATTTAATCGTTCTTGTCAACGAAAAAGATGAAAACATTGGTAGTATCGGAAAATTAGAAGCACATCAAAAAGGGCTTTTACACCGTGCATTTTCTATCATTGTTTGGAACGACCAAAACGAAATTTTGATTCACCAAAGAGCTTTTGGAAAATATCATTCCGAAGGACTTTGGACAAACACTTGTTGCTCACACCCAAAAGTTGGTGAAACCTTGTTGGAAGCAGGTCACAGAAGATTACAAGAAGAAATGGGATTTGACTGTGTACTTCAACAAAGATTTCATTTTATTTATCAAGTTGAATTGGAAAATCAATTGATTGAACACGAATTAGACCATGTATTGATTGGGAAATTCAACGAAAATCCAACTCCAAATCCTGAAGAAGTCAAAGATTTTAGATGGATTACATTGCCCGAACTGAAAAAAGAAATTGCAGAAAACCCCGCAGCCTTCACTTTTTGGTTCAAGGAAATCATTCACAATTTTGAAGACAAAATCAAACTATAAGTTCTATTTTTGAACAGTAAATTCACTTTCACCTTAAAAACTCCACATGAAAGTTTGCAGAAGAGAAACATTTAATGCCGCTCACCGACTTTACAATCCAACATTTGACGATGCTAAAAACGAATTGATCTTCGGTAAATGCAACAACCCTAATTTCCATGGACACAATTATGTGTTAGAAACATGGATTGAAGGTGAAGTAGATCCAGAAACTGGATATCTGATTGATTTAAAAATTTTAAGCGACCTCATCAACGAAGAAGTTTTAGAAGCTTTTGACCATACAAATCTCAATTTAGATCGACCTGAATTTAAGGATTTAATACCTACAGCAGAAAACATTGCCGTGGTGATTTGGAATAAATTGAGAGCTAAATTAGATTCAAAATACAAATTGGAAGTTAGACTTTGGGAAACTGAACGAAACAGTGTTTACTACGACGGAAAATAATTTCAATTTAGAAATTGGATCATGGAAAATGTACTTTTTTGGCACCGCAGAGATTTAAGAATTGACGACAATGCAGGTTTATTTCGTGCATTGAAAAGCGGAGGAAAAGTGATTCCCGTTTTTATCTTTGATGAAACTATTATCAGTAAACTTCAGAGCACTGATCAGCGCGTAATTTTCATTCATCAAACAATTGAAAGTCTAAAAGCTGAATATAAAAATTTAGGTTCTGATTTACATGTTTATTTTGGAAATCCAATAGACATTATTCCATCAATTGCGGCCAAGTTTAAGGTCAAAACGATTTTCACCAACCGTGATTACGAACCACTGGCATTAGAACGTGATAAAGCCATTTTTGAGCAACTGACTAAATTGAACATTGATTTTAAAGGTTCGAAAGACCATGTGATATTTGAAAAAAATGAAGTGCTCAAACCTGATGATAAACCTTATACTATTTTCACACCATACATGCGAAAATGGAAAGAAAAATTAAATGCTTTTTACATCAGTTCTTATCCAGTAGAAAAATATTCTCAAAATCTGTCTGATATTCAAGCTGAAAATGAAATTCCAAGTTTACAATCAATGGGATTTGACGGCATTCAAACAGTCGAATTTCCTGCTATAAAAATTGCACAAAATATCATTCAGAATTACCACGAAACGAGAGATATTCCTTCGATTTTGGGCACAACCCGTTTGAGTTTACATTTGCGTTTCGGAACAATCAGCATCCGTAAACTAGCGCATGTTGCTTCAGAAACCAATGAAAAATTTTTCAATGAATTGATTTGGAGGGATTTTTACCAAATGATCATTTTTCATTTTCCCTATTCTGGAAACGATTCTTTCAAAAAAAACTACGACCAAATAGTTTGGCGCAACGATGAAACTCAATTCAAAAGTTGGTGCGAAGGTAAAACAGGTTATCCGCTTGTGGACGCTGGAATGCGAGAACTAAATGCAACTGGATTTATGCACAACCGAGTACGCATGCTCGTAGCGAGTTTCTTGACCAAACATTTACTTATCGATTGGCGATGGGGCGCGAGTTATTTTGCTGAAAAATTATTGGATTTTGAATTGGCAAGCAATGCCGGTGGTTGGCAATGGGCCGCAGGATGCGGATGCGATGCTGCACCGTATTTCCGTGTATTTAGTCCAGATTTACAACTTGAAAAATTCGACAAACAACTGAAATATACCAAAAAATGGGTTCCAGAATTGGGTACGGATGCCTATCCAAAACCAATTGTTGATCATAAAATTGCCCGTGTTTTGGCCGTGGAGACTTATAAGAAGTATTTGAATGGTGAATAGAAATAAAAATCACATCAAATTTTAACATTCTTTAATCAACTTCTATAAAAAATAGCAACCAAATCAAACATAAATGTTTTACATTTGTATACAATAGTAAAACTATCATTTTATGTTTTTGCAAATTAAGTTGACAATACCAAATTGTACTTGCTTGAAAGATCCTCAGGAAACCAAACTGGGCGTTTTAATCATGCAAAATAGCATTGAATTGATAGATGAAATCGGTTTTGAAGCTTTTACTTTTAAAAAATTAGCGCAAAAAATCAATTCAACGGAAGCATCAGTTTATCGCTATTTTGAGAACAAGCATCAATTATTGATGTTTCTTTACGCATGGTATTGGGGAAAAATTGAATATCAAATTCATGTCGAAACCTTGCATATCGAAGACACTGAAGAGAAACTTTTCAAAGCCATCAAAATGTTGATTGAGAAAAAAAATTCCAACGATATTTATGCTTTTGTGGATGAACTTAAACTCAAAAGAATTATCGAAAGTGAAGGAATCAAATCGATTCTTAATAAAAAAGTAGACGATGTAAACAAAAATGGAGCTTTTGATAATTACAAAAATTTAGTTGCAAAATTAAGTGGCTGGTTACAAGAAATCATTCCAAATTATGCTTTTTCAAAGATGTTAATCACTACGATTATCGAAGGTGCTCATATCCAACATTTTTTTGCTGATCATCTTCCAAGACTAACTGACAAACAACAAGACAAAGACAATGTAGAAAGTTTTTTCATAGATTTTCTTAAACTATTAATTTCTCAAAACATAAACTATGGGCAAAGCAACTGAATCACCTTGGAAACGATTGGGTGAGCTTCTCAAACTTGATAAAAGAGAAGTATCTCAACTCTATATTTATGCCATTTTTAGCGGAATCGTTAGTTTAAGTTTACCACTCGGGATTCAATCTGTCATTCACTTTATACAAGGTGGAGAAATAACTACTTCTTGGATTATATTAGTGTTCTTAGTAATCTGTGGTGTAATTTTAACAGGCGTTCTGCAAATTATGCAGTTGAGAATTACTGAAAATATTCAACAAAGGATTTTCACGCGCTATTCCTTCAATTTAGCTTACAAATTTCCAAGATTTGACAGAGAATTTTTGAAAGGTAAAATCCCAGCGGAATTAATGAACCGATTTTTTGATGTAATTAACCTCCAAAAAGGAATTTCTAAAGTGCTACTAGAATTTTCAGCTGCATTTTTACAAATATTCTTTAGTCTTTTGGTACTGGCTTTTTACCATCCTTTCTACATTGCCTTTGGAATTTCTTTAATCATCTTGATTTATATCGTTTTTAAACCAATCATCAAAAAAGGTTTTGAAACAAGCTTAGAAGAATCTAAATACAAGTATAAAACTGCCTACTGGTTGCAAGAAATTGCAAAAACAAATTGGAGTTTCAGGCTAGCGCCAAATAGTCCACATGCATTGAATCGTATTGATGAACATGTGCAAGATTATCTTTCGAGTAGAGAAAGTCATTTCAAAATTCTTTGGAAACAATACATTTGGATGATTGCCATCAAGGCGTTGATCGTTGCTTCCCTACTTGGCTTAGGCGGGTATTTGGTAATTGACCAACAAATGAATTTGGGTCAATTTGTGGCAGCTGAAGTTTTGATTATTTTGATTTTAAGCGCTATTGAAAAAATCATCCAATCATTGGAAACGCTATATGATGTATTTACATCTTTGGAAAAATTAGGTCAAATCACTGACGTTCCTATCACATTTGAAGAAAAACAAAGAAATCCAGATACCGATTCATTATTTCCAATTGAACTCATAAACGTGGAACAAGAAAATCTAACTCAAATCTTTTCGATCCAAGAACATGAGTCAATTTTTGTAAAAGGAGGTCATCAACAAGAAATCGTAAAACTTTTTCAGGAATTAATAGATCCTTCGATTTCCATGAAAACCAAACCTCGCTGGAATAAAACAATTCCAGATGCTGATAGACTTGCTGCAAATTTGGAACAATTTAGTTGGTTTTCTCACAATACGCAATTATTCGACGGAACATTGATTGACAATATTCTAATGTCAAGAGAAAACTTGAACTTGGCTGATTTAGAAAAAGCTATTCAAACATTGCATATGGATTATTTTGTTGCTCAAAAAGCGGAGGGTTATAATTTCAATCTGTCGAAGGCAAACAAGATTATATCTGAAGCTGAACGTGAACGTTTATTGATTGCCAAAGCCATTGTAAACAATCCCAAATTACTTTTAATTTCATTTCACGGTTCTACATTCAACGCGGATGAACAAAATGAAATTATTGAAAATATTGAAAAAAATTATCCGTCCATCACGATCTTATGTGCTAGCAATGAAAACATTATGTCAAACTGGAAAACGATACAATTTGAACAATTAAATTTTTAAACGATGAAAATGTTTCAACAATTTGCTTCTGTTCAGATGTTAAACAGAAAAAAAACACCTAAAAGAATGCTCAAATTACTGCTTTGGTTTTTTGCAATTCTTACAATAATCTTATTTCTACCTTGGACGCAAACAATTACTTCAAAGGGCAATGTAACTTCCTTAAATCAAAATAATAGACCACAAACAATTCAAGCGGTTATCGGAGGTAGAATTGTCAAATGGTATGTACAAGAAGGTCAATTTGTAAAAAAAGGTGATACCATTGTTCACTTGGCAGAAGTTAAATCTGAATACATGGATCCGAATTTGATTCAACGAACAGAATCTCAAATGAGGGCAAAAGAAAGTAGCGCTGATTCTTATATGGTAAAAGTAAAAGCACTTGACAGTCAGATTGATGCATTAATTGACAGCCGAATTGCAAAATTAGCGCAAGCCAACAATAAAATCAAACAAGGAAAATTGAAAGTGATTTCTGACAGCATGGATTACCAAGCCAATGCAAAACAATTAGAAATCGCAGTCAAACAGTACAATAGAACGGAAGAATTAGCAAAACAAGGATTAAAATCTCTTACTGATTTAGAAAATAAACGCTTGAAAGTTCAAGAAATGGAAGCGAAAGTAGTAAGCTTAGAAAACAAATTGCTGACTGCAAAAAATGAACTTCTAAATGCTAAAACAGAATTGATTTCAATTGATGCAGAATATCGTGACAAAATTGGGAAGAGTGAATCTGAAAAATCTAGTGCACTTTCAGGTCTATTCGATACTGAAGCAACGGTTACAAAAATGCAGAATCAAGTTTCAAATTATGCGATTAGATCAGGATTTTATTATGTTACAGCTCCGCAAGATGGTTTTGTTTCACAAGCTTTAAAAAATGGAGTCGGCGAAACGGTAAAGGAAGGTAGTCCCATGGTAAGCATTGTGCCTACTTTGACAGATTTGGCAGTAGAGATTTTCGTTGAGCCAATTGACTTGCCACTTTTGCACGTCGGGAACAAAGTACGGATTCAATTTGATGGTTGGCCAGCTATCGTATTTTCAGGTTGGCCGAATGTAAGCTATGGAACATATGGAGGAAAAGTCTTTGCCATTGACAATTACATTGGTCCAAATGGAAAATACCGTGTGCTAGTTGAACCTGATACTTCCGTGCATAAATGGCCGAAAGGTCTACGTTTGGGCGTTGCTGTACAAAGTATGACATTGTTGAATGACGTTCCAATTTGGTATGAATTGTGGCGAAAAATCAATGGATTTCCACCAAACTATTATACTCCCAAAACAAAAGCTGTCAAAAAATGAAAAATCTACTATTTTCAATTTTGTGTATGAGCACGGGTCTAAACTACGCACAAGATACAATCAGTATTTTGACGCAGAAGGACTTCTTACAACATGTAAAAGAAAATCATCCGATTGCATTGGTAGCATCCAATAATATTGAATTGGCTGAGCAAACGATTAGAATGTCTAAAGGCGCTTTCGATCCAGTGCTTTTTGGCGGAATTGACCAAAAATATTTTGATGGAAAAACCTATTACAGTACAATTAGCACTGGAATAAAAATTCCAACTCGAATAGGAGTCGATTTGAAAGTTGCTGGTGATTTCAATAAAGGAGATTATTTGAATCCCGAACACAGAACTCCCTCAGGAGGATTGACTTATGCCGGTTTTGAAGTTCCTATTGGCCGTGGACTTTTTACTGATGATAGAAGAACTCAACTCAAAAGAGCCCATGTAATTTACAATCAAACGAAAGTTGAAAAATCTCTTACTTTAAACAACTTACTCTATGAAGCTGGACAGATTTTTATCTATTGGCAAGAGCAAGAAGCGCAATTAATATTGGCCAAAGAAGGATTAAATTTAGCTGAGATTAGACTGCAACAAATGAGAACTAATTTCGAACTTGGAGAAAGGGCTGCAGTTGACACAATTGAGGCGTCTGCGCAATATTTCAACCGAATTTTGGAAGTTGAACAAAGACAATTAAATGCTAAAAACGCCAAGCTTTCCGTTGAAAATTATTTGTGGGAAAAAGGAATGCTTCCATTAATTTTGGAAAATAATGTAAAGTCTGAAAAACTAGAAATTGAATCTCCAATTTCATTATTGAATAATTCAGAAAACCAGCATCCAATGTTGACTTGGTATGATTTAAAGATGAAAGATTTAGTAATAGAAAGAAAACTTAAAGTTGAAATGTTAAAACCGCAGTTGACAGTCAATTACAATTTACTAAAACCAGTTGCAAATTTAGTCTCCACGCAACTTTCATTTTCCAATTACAAATGGGGAGCAACGCTGTATATGCCAATTTTGTTGAGAAAAGAACGTTCAGCATTACAAATTTCGAATTTCAAAATTGAAAATACACAGATCGAAATACAACAAAAACAGAGGGATTTGAGAACCAAACAAATTCAAAATCGCAACGAATGGACAACACATGTCAACCAAGCACAAACAAGCTTGACTGTTGCGGAAAATTACAAGCTTTTGTCAGTCGCTGAACGCAGTTTATTTGATCTAGGAGAAAGTTCACTGTTTTTGATTAATGCAAGGGAAATAAGTTATTTAACAGCTCAGTCAAAATATTTAGAATACGCAGCAAAAACGAAAAAATCAGCGCTTGCAGAGAAATTTACATTGGGGATTTTGGGAGAATAATTTTTAATCCTCCTAGTACTTTTCATACCAATCAAATTTCTCTCTTACAATTTGATATTTTGCTTCCTGAATAAATTTGACAAATGCTTTTGCCGCTGGAGAAAAGTTCTTATTCTTCAACCAAATTAAATTCCAATTACTTGTAATGGGAAATCCTTTCACTGGAACTATTTGCAAATCGCCATTTTTTAGTTCATTTTTGATACCAATCAACGGCATAATTGACATTCCTAAACCAGCAAGAATAGCTTGTTTTACAGCTTCATTGGAAGTTAATTCCATTTTTTTATTCGCTGAAATAGCATTTTGTTTAAGGTAATTTTCCATGGTCATTCTAGTTCCTGAACCTGGCTCGCGGTAAATTAATGGCGTATCCTCAAAAATGGAATGATCATATTGCTTTTTCGAAAACTTCCATTTAGAATCAGCGACCAAAAAAAGCTTATTTGACAAAAGTTCAATCTTTTCAATGATCAAATTTTCTGGAATTACTGAAACCAAGGCAAAGTCAACTTCATTATTAATCAAACTTTCCATCACTTTAGACTTATTTGTCACATCTAAATTCAATTCCACTCCACCATTGATTTGCAAAAAATCTGTCAAAAAATAAGGCATGATATACTTTCCAGTTGAAACAGACGAAATTCGCAATTTCCCTGAAAGTTCACCTTGGTGAATCAGTGCCTTGTAATTGATTGCATTTACTTCATTTAAAATATTTTCTGCAGCCAGTGCAATTTCTTTTCCAAAATCGGTAATGTAAATTTTGCGACCAATTACCTCCGTCAATGCTATTGGAAATTGATCCTGAAAATTTTTGATTTGGATTGAAACTGCAGGTTGAGTTAAATGCAATTCTTCCGCAGCTTTAGTTATACTCTTTGTTTGTGAGACTTTCAGGAAAACATGAAGTTGATGCAAAGTATAATTCATAAAATCTTTTAATGTATTTTATAACAAATATAAATAAAAATATATGAAATAGCATCATTAATTTTGTGATAAATAAATTCAAAAGCATAAATTATGACAAGAATTACAGTAGCAAAAGGAGATGGAATTGGTCCAGAAATTATGGATGTGACTTTAGAAATTTTAAAAGCTGCAGGAGCAGAAATCGAAATTGATGAAATTGAAGTAGGTGAAAAAGTGTATTTATCTGGAAATACTTCAGGAATAGCAGATAAATCTTGGGACACAATTAGAAATAACAAAGTTTTCTTAAAAGCACCAATTACTACACCTCAAGGAGGAGGCTACAAAAGTTTGAATGTAACAACCAGAAAATTTTTGGGATTATATTCAAACGTCCGACCCTGCGTGAGTTATGACCCGTTTGTTTCTACCAAACATCCTAAAATGGATATTGTAATTATCAGAGAAAACGAAGAAGATTTATATGCAGGAATCGAACATCAACAAACAGACGAAGTTGTTCAATGTTTGAAAATTATCAGTCGTCCAGGATGTGAGAAAATTATTCGCTACGCATTCGAATACGCTAAACAATATGGAAGAAAAAAGGTGACTTGTTTCACCAAGGACAATATCATGAAACAATCCGATGGGCTGTTCCATCAAGTTTTTGATGAAATTGCCAAAGAATATCCTGAAATCGAAAATGAACATTGGATTATTGATATAGGTGCAGCAAAAATGGCAGATACACCAGAAGTTTTTGATGTAATTGTTACGTTAAACTTATATGGCGACGTACTTTCTGATATCGCAGCTCAAATTGCAGGTTCCGTTGGTTTAGCAGGTTCAGCCAATATCGGTGAAAGTTGCGCGATGTTTGAAGCAATTCATGGTTCAGCACCAAGAAGAGCAGGACAAAACTTGGCAAACCCATCAGGTTTAATTCAAGGTGCAATATTAATGTTGAACCACATTGGACAAAACGTAGTTGCAGAAAAAATTCAAAATGCGTGGCTCAAAACAATTGAAGATGGAATCCATACGTATGATATTTTCAAAGATGACATAAGTACTCAAAAAGTAGGAACCAAAGAATTTGCGCATGCAGTAATAGCCAATTTGGGTAATAAACCAGCAAAACTGAACGCTGTTAATTATTCGAACGGCGCCGCATTAAATCTGCCTAAGTATGTAAGAAAAGCTGCAGCCGAGAAAACACTTTTAGGGGTTGATTTATTTGTGCATTGGTCAGGAAGTAATCCGGATGAATTGGCAGGAATTATCAATCAAGCAAATAGCAAGAAATTAGATTTAACAATGATTACAAACCGCGGAATCAAAGTGTGGCCTGCTGGATTTGAAGAAACTTTTTGCACTGACCACTGGCGTTGTAGATTCAAATCAAGCAGTGGAATTAATATTTCTAATCAAGATATAATCGATCTACTCCAAAACGCAAATAATCATAAAATTGATGTTATTAAAACAGAAAACTTATATGCATTTGATGGTAAACCAGCATTTTCTTTAGGTCAAGGGCAATAATCACAAAGTATAAATAATCATAAAAACTAAAAAACATGAAAAAATTAATTAAAAAAATCTTTGAAAAATCAGAGAAAGTTCAATCTGAGAAAAAAGAATGGAATTATCTATTGCAATTAATGTCGATGTAAGAAAGTTTCAAAATTTTAATCTCGATCAAAGGGCCAAAAAGAAGTCATCTAAAAAATAGATATAAAATGATTACGATAGACATAGCAAAGGTAAAAAATGCATTGATAAATGACGAAATTGTTGCAATTCCTACGGAAACTGTTTATGGTTTAGCGGGAAATATCTATAGTGAAATTGCAATAAAAAAGATATTTAATGCAAAAAAAAGACCTTTATTTAATCCTCTCATCGTGCACATAAAATCAGCAGAATATCTAGAGAAAATTGCTCATAATATTCCTGAAATCGCATGGAAACTAGCTGCTTCTTTTTGGCCTGGACCTTTGACCATGGTGTTAAATAAACAAGATCATATTTCAGATTTGATAACTGCCGGCAAAAGAACAGTAGCAGTAAGAGTTCCAAATCACAAACTAACACTCGAACTGCTAAATGAAATTGAATTTCCCATAGCTGCTCCAAGTGCAAATATTTTCAAAACACTTAGTCCAACTAGTGCAAAACATGTTTTTGGGGCTTTCGGTAATGAAATTTTAATTTTAGACGGTGATGAATGTAAAATTGGTTTAGAATCTACAATCATTGGATTTGAAGAAGATATTCCAATTTTATACAGATTAGGTGCGATTACAATAGAAGAAATTGAATCAATTACTGGCAAAATAAAAATTGCTGCAGCTCAAAACCATGCTCCTGAGGCACCAGGAATGTTGTCTCAACACTATTCACCAAGAACCAAAATGATCCTGACTACAGACATGCAGTCAGAAATAGCAAAATTTAAAAATAAGAAAATCGGCGTACTTTCATTTAAATCTGAAAATCAAAAAAATCAGGTAATTAAAATCGAAACGCTTAGTAAAACTGGAAATTTAAAAGAAGCGGCCAGTAATTTTTACCATGCGCTACATTCACTAGATTCAAGTGATTTGGATTTGATCATCGCGGAGAAATTGCCTAACGAAGGACTCGGAAAAACATTGAATGACAGATTAATTAGAGCAATTTACAAATAAATGATGAAGACTATAATAAGGAATGCAACAATTGTAAATGAAGGAAAAATTTATATTTCCGATGTATTATTGAGTGGTGATCAAATTGAAAAAATCGAGAAGCAAATCTCACTCCCAAAACAGTTGTTGTGCAAAAAAATAAATGCAGAAGGTTTGCACTTAATACCTGGAATGATTGATGATCAAGTGCATTTCCGCGAACCAGGATTTGTCAATAAAGGAACAATTTTTACTGAGTCTAGAGCAGCAGTTGCCGGTGGAATTACCTCATTCATGGAAATGCCCAATACTTTTCCAAACACTCTGACGCAAGAATTATTGGAGGAAAAGTTTATGATTGCGAAAAATAGTTCTTTGGCAAACTACTCTTTTTTCATGGGAATAAACAAAGATAATTTGGAAGAAGCATTAAAAACAGATACAGAAAATGTTTGTGGAATCAGCGACGATGGACTTTATTTCAATAGCAATGATGGCATTCTAGCAAATTATCCAGATTTTTTGGAACAACTATTTTCAAGGTCAGAGACATTAATTGCGCTCCACTGTGAGGATGATGATATTATCAAGAGGAATTTTAATAAATACTACAAAATCTTTGGAAATAAAATTCCGACACAATATCATCCTTTAATCCGGAGTGAGGAAGCTTGCACTATTGCTACAAAAAGAGTTTTGGAAATTGCTAAAAAACACAATACACGAATGCATTTCTTGCATATTTCAACTCGATCTGAAGCAGAGATGTTCGACAACATTACACCAATTAAACAAAAAAGGATTACCGCTGAGGCTTGTGTACATCATTTATGGTTTACAGATGAAGACTATGAAAATTTGGGGAGTAAAATCAAATGGAATCCTGCAGTTAAATCTGAGAAAGACAAAGAAGGATTAATAAAAGCACTGATTAATAATAAACTAGACATTATTTCCACTGATCATGCACCTCATACTTTGACAGAAAAAACTGGTGATTATTTGGAAAGCTTATCTGGTGGTCCACTCGTACAACATGCACTACCAACATTGCTAGAACTTTTTCACCAAGGAAAAATTAGCTTGGAAAAAATAGTGGAAAAAACGAGTCATAATGTCTCTGAAATTTACAAAATAAGTAACCGAGGATACATTCGTGAAGGTTACCTCGCCGATTTGGTTTTAGTAAACCTCAATCAACCTTGGCAAGTAACATCGAGCAATATACTTTATAAATGTAAATGGTCCCCTTTTGAGGGTTACAAATTCAAAAGCCAAATTACTCAAACTTTTGTAAACGGTAATTTGGTTTACGACAATGGAAATTTTAATGAAATCGCAATGGGAATGAGACTCAAATTCTCAAAATTTAGATAATCAAATAACTAACAAAAAAAATCATGAATTTTAACTTATTAATCGAAAATATTACCAATCCAGCTCTATTGTTTTTTGTACTGGGAATTATTGCTGTCGTGCTTAAAAGTGATCTTGAAATTCCTGCAAATTCTTCCAAATTCATTTCGCTCTATTTGCTTTTTGCAATCGGTTTCAAAGGAGGTCAGGAATTATCAAATGAAAAATTTACATTGGAAATTGCTTGGTCCATGCTATTTGGAATCAGTATTTCCATCCTAATTCCTCTATACACCTTTTTCATTCTACGCAGAAAATTGAGTGTTTTTGATTCAGGAGCAATCGCTGCCGCTTATGGATCTGTTAGTGCCGTTACTTTTGTTACAGCTGTTTCTTATTTAGAGTCACAACAAATGGCACTTCATGGTCACATGGTTGCCATCATGGCACTGATGGAGTCTCCAGCAATCATTGTTGGTTTGATATTAATTTCATTGTATAACAAAGAAGAGACGAATCAAATAAAAAAGAGGGAAGTTTTAAAACACTCATTTACAAACGGTAGCGTTTTATTAATACTGGGTAGTTTGATTATTGGCTTACTAGCAAGCGCCAAACAAGCTGAAGGAATTAAACCTTTTACAAATGACTTATTCAAAGGATTTTTAGCTATCTTCTTACTAGATATGGGAATTACCAGTGGTCGTAAATTGAAATCCTTTTTCTCTTTTGGATGGTTTCCGTTTCTTTTTGCTTTGTTAATTCCATTAATCAATGGTTCAATTTTCGCAATATTAAGTTCAATAGTAACTCATGATGTTGCCAATCGTTTCGTATTCGCAATTCTTGCAGCCAGCGCTTCATACATTGCTGTTCCCGCAGCGATGAAAATTACAGTTCCCAAAGCAAACCCTGGACTTTACTTGCCAATGGCGCTCGCTGTTAGTTTTCCAATCAATATCACTATTGGAATGCCTTTGTACTTTTTAATTGTTCAAAATTCTTGATTGTAAATAAAAAAATCAAATTCTTAAAATATGAAAATTCAACTTTTAAACGGAAATTTTAGTGCTGCTGAAACCATTGAAATTTTATCAAAACTGATTCAAGTAAAAATCCAATTTCATGAAAATAAAATCAGTGAAATTAGTGGAGAAGAAGAAATCAAAATGCGTGAAAACAGAATCAAAAAACTCCAACAAGAACTTTTTGATGCGAGAAAGCTAATCGATAAGAGGAAAGAAAATTTTAACTTAAATTGCGAGATTAAACTGGATTAGTAAAAAAAATCTCAGTCGATCAACAAAGGAAATAACATTTTTTTAAATGATTAGAATTTGGAAATCCAAGATTGAATATGAATTTATTTCAAAATAGAAACTTAATCATCGCTACGAAGCATGGCAAAGAAAATGTAATTGCACCCATTTTAAAAAAAAAATTAGGCGTAAAATGTTTTGTGGATAAATCCTTTGATACTGACCTTTTAGGCACATTTTCTGGAGAAATTGAAAGAGAATTAGATCCAATTTCGACTGTTAGAAAAAAATGTCTGATTGCGATGGAAAAAAATAATTGTGAATTAGGCATTGCAAGTGAAGGTTCGTTTGGCCCACATCCATCCATCTTTTTTGCCCAAGCCAATGAAGAAATATTAATTTTCATTGATAAAAAAAACAACCTTGAGATCATAGCTCGAGAATTAACAACTGAAACAAATTTTAATGGGAAATACATTGATTCAATGAGCGATTTAAAAATATTCGCTAGAGAAATGCATTTCCCATCCCATGGATTAATCATCCGAAATGAACAAAATTCCAGCATTAAAATATCGAAAGGGATTGATACGTGGGAAAAACTACTTTCAGAATACAAAGTATTTAAAAAACAATTCGATAAAATTTATGTTGAAACAGACATGCGCGCGATGCATAATCCAACACGAATGAAAATCATTGAAAAAACAGCAGAAAAATTGATGTCAAAAATCCTAAGCGCATGCCCAAAATGTATGACGCCTGGATTTTCAATTGTCGCGGCAGAAAAGGGTTTACCTTGTAAATATTGTAATTTGCCTACCAATTCAACTTTGTATTATTTGTACAGTTGTAAACATTGTTCGCACGAAGAGAAAGAATATTTCCCTCGAAAAATAAAATTTGAAGACCCAATGTATTGCTCATTTTGTAATCCTTAAATGAATGATAATCAATAATTAAAAATAATTTTAAAATTTTTAAAACCAAAATGCATTCAGCAAACGTAATTGTTTCATACTAGTTAGAATTCAAAAAAAAACAACAATTCAAAAAAAAACAATTATGAAAATTTTAAAACAAATTACAGGAATCGCTTTTGCATCAATCTTAACTTTTAGCGCAACAGCACAAATGGAAAAAACAGTAACTGTTGGGGGCGCACCAATGTATCCAAGTAAAAACATTGTTGAAAATGCAGTAAATTCAAAAGACCATACCACATTGGTTGCAGCTGTTAAAGCGGCAGATTTAGTTGAAACCTTAGCGAGTGCAGGGCCTTTTACAGTTTTTGCTCCAACAAATGCAGCATTTGAAAAACTACCTATGGGAACAGTTGAAACTTTACTTAAACCAGAAAATAAGGCAATGCTTGCTGGAATTTTAACTTACCATGTTATTGCTGGAAAATTTGATTCTAAAATGATTGCTGAGTTAATCAAAAAAGGAAACGGAAAAGCTACTTTGAAAACAGTTTCTGGTGGTACGTTGGAAGCGACAATGAACGGAAAAAAGTTAATGCTCAAAGACGAAAAAGGTGGTATGGCAACTGTAACAAACGCAGATGTTTATCAAAGTAATGGTGTGATTCATGTAACAGATGCTGTGTCAATTCCTAAATAATATTAAAAATACGAATCAAAACTACTGATGAATGTTGATTCAGCGCCTTGGAGTAAATTTCTTCAAGGCGTTTTCATTATTACTCAATTACATATTTTGGCAAAATAATTGCTAATTTGGTTTCATGAATTTTCGATACATCTTCTCTATTATTTTTATCCTTGGTTTCTTTTCTCAAGGAAATTCTCAAATTAAATTTGACAAAACAGAATTTGACTTTGATGAAATCTACGCGACTTCAGAGCGATTTATTGATTTTAAAATCACCAATACTGGAAAAAAGAAAGAATATTTGTTGAGCGTGCGAAAACCCAATGAAGTATTCTATTTAGTTAATGGTCAATATTTAGATTCGGACAGTTCTCTCATTATCAGATTAAAGCCTAATGGCAAAAAATTAGGGAAATTCAATTACGAAATTGAAGTTTATACAAGTGATAAACTTACACCTACAATTCTAAAAATCAGGGGTAACATTAAAGAATTTGAAGAAAACAGTTTGAGTGCCATGCAAGCTTGTCCTGATTTTGGTTCAAAACCTTCAATTTATGCAACAAATTTTAAAATCACCGTAGTTACAGTCGACAAAGAAACCAAAGAAATTTTGTCAAATTCAACTGTCTCCATGATTCAAAATGGATTACCTATTGGTAATTGGAAAACAAATAAAAACGGTCAAGTTATCGAAAAAATCCCACTTGGATACACCTATTTTTATAGTACACATGTTGGATATCTTCCAACAGAACAAGGGACTTACGTTAATTTTCAACGCAATTATGTGGTGCTAGAATTAAGTAAAGATTCAAATTATCACCTACCAGTTCCTGTTGAATTCCAGAATGGAACAAAAATAAATGATCCAATTGTTTCTGAAAAACCTGCAGAAAAAATCGATACTCAAATTGTTGTGCAAGAAGAAACTCCACTTACAATTGAAACTTTGGTGGCAAAGGAACCAACCACAGAAACAAAAGAAATTGCATCACTTGAATTCAGTCAAATTCCGTTTGACAATTTTGATTCCAAGTATTTTAAACCAATCAATGTTGTTTTTGTTTTGGATAAATCATCTTCTATGTTGCAAGGAGACAAACTAGAATTGATGAAATATTCTTTGTATCAATTGACGAATTATCTTCGACCTGAGGATAAAATGTCGATTGTTACTTACTCGTCTACTGCAAAAGTTTTAGTTCCACCAACTTCGGGAAATGAAAAAGATTTTATCAAAAAACCGATCGAAAAAATAAGACCTGGTGGCGGAACAGCTGGAGGCGATGGAATCAAACTTGGATTTGAACAAGCAGTCATAGGATATATCAAAGATGGCGCTAATTTAGTGGTTATAATTACCGACGGCGCTTTCAACAAAAATTCTGACGACTATCAAAAATCAATTGAAAAACACAAAAATCTTGGAATCAATTTGTCCGTGGTAGGAATTAAAAATTTACTACAAGATGAAGCAAAAATGAAAGAAGCAGCAAAAATAGGCAATGGCAGATACGTTCCTATTTTCAAACTTGCTGACGCGCAAAGAAATTTAATTCAAGAGATTAGGATTTCTACTTTTAGAAAATAATTTACCTGAGTAAATTGATGTGCCCCGACATCTTTTTTTCTTTATTGCTATTAAAATCGGTGTAAACAATTTTCCAAACATACGTTCCATCTTGACAGGCAAAACCTTTGTAAGTTCCGTCCCAAGATTCGTCCATGCTGTTCATGGTAAAAATCAATTCACCCCATCGATCGTAAATATTCATTTCAAAAGTTCTTACGTTTCCTCCAACGGCTTTGAAAACTTCATTGAAATTATTTCCTTGTGGCGTAAAAGTATTTGGAACGTAGATAATCGCATCGTAAAAAATCTGCACACTGTCTGAAGCTCTGCATCCATTTTGATCCGTGTAAGTCACTACATATTGGAAGTTTTTATCTGGGTTTGCAACTGGATTCAAACAAACAGTGCAACTCAAAAATTCTGAAGGCGACCAAACATACGAACCTGTTGTAGTACTAGTTGCGCTCAATTGAATCACATCACCCATAAAAGCATATACATCAGGTGAAGTTTGGATGAACGCTTGTGGAAATAAATTTACTTGAACCGAAGCAGTATCGCTACATCCATTTGCATCCAAACCTGTTACAATATAATTTGTGTTTTGAAAAGGCGTGGCAGTTACAATATTTCCAGAAGCATCACTCAGCGAGTTTGAAGGGCTCCAAGAATAAGATATTCCCCCAAAAGCAAATAAATTCACGCTTCGTCCAGGACAAATTATGGTATCAAATCCTGCAGTGATGTTTGGAGAAACAATATCTACGAAAACGCTATCTCTTAAAGAACCACAAGCATTGATGAAATCGCAATAATAATACATATCACTAGAAGGATTTACAGAAACTGTTGGTCCATTCGTGGTCGAGATATTAATATTGGGAGACCAAACAAAAATGTCTGCACCTGACACGTTTAAAGTTTTTGATCCTCCTGAACAAATATTGACCGAATCAATTAATTGTGGATTTGGCGGAGTCAAAACAACCTCAATTTCAACACTCTCATTAAAAGTACAGCCAGATGCTGACGTTATCAAACAATTATAAATGGTTGTTTGAGTAGGCGTTGCAATTGGATTTGAAATATTTGGATTATCCAAACCTGTTGCGGGCGTCCATAAATACGTCGATCCGCCACTGGCAAATATTGGAACGCTATTTCCCAGACAAATGGTCGAATCTGACGAGGCATTTGAACCACCGGTTAAAACTTGTAAAGTAACATTTAGTGTATCAGAACCACAACTATCAGCAATAATTACTGTAAAAACAGTCGTCTGTGTAATTGTAGCAATAGGATTTGAAATATTAGCATTGTTTAAAAATTGAGCAGGTGACCATTGATAAGTTGAACCACCAGAAGCATCGAATTGATAGCTTGCACCAGGACAAATCGCAGCATTTGGAGCAGTGACTTGCCCGTTAAAATCCCCGATATTTATTTGAAAATGAGAGGTGTCTGATGAATAACAACCACTTGAATCAGAAACAATTAATGTAACATCATAATTACCAGCGCCTTGATAAGAATGTGTAGGATTTACTTGCGTTGACGTAGTATTGTCACCAAAATTCCAGAAAAAGGTATTTCCATTTGAACTATTATTTGTAAAGGACACTGGTGCAGGCATACAAATCAATGGCGCAGGTTGGCTGATAATTGCATCGATGTGATTTAATTCAAATTTAAATACTGCTAAATTACAATTTGGACTCGGATTACTTGGTGACCAAACTCCTGGAGTTGTTGTGAATCCAAAATTATTCCCTCCACAAGCTCCGCAAACAGCATGGTAAATTCTACCCGATTTATCAAACCTACTTGTTCCACC
Organism: Flavobacteriia bacterium; assembly: GCA_947450325.1. Classification (GTDB taxonomy): domain Bacteria; phylum Bacteroidota; class Bacteroidia; order Flavobacteriales_D; family Crocinitomicaceae; genus JAQVCM01. The sequence goes on along the minus strand of CANFUT010000025.1, from coordinate 20,912 downwards.
GTCAACGTGATTAGAACTTGCCGTTAAGCTTCCCATGAAAGTCGCATACTTCAAACTGATTGCATCCTGACGCAGCACAGCAATATAAAAATTGTTCCCGTTAGTTGACGCTTGATACGCATCGGGAGTGACCTGAAAACCGTTACTAGAACTAAAAATGGCGGAACTATTTCCACTGTTTACAGATCCTCCCCATCCTGAAATATAAATTTCAAAACAATCAGAAACCAAAAATGCTGTTGGTGAAATTTCTACATGTCCTGTCCCAGCCCCTATGCAAGTTGACCAACTTAATGTTGCCAAATTACTTGAATATTTTCTCACAAATTGTCCTGAATTTGGCGTTCCATAAACACCTGAACTCATTGGCAAATTTCCTTCAGTTTGACCAAAAACGTAAACCTGATTGTTTAAATCGAGTTGCACAAAATAAGTCTGATCATATTCGTTGGTTCCCATGTAAGTTCCAGACTGAATAAAAGGAGTTGATCCGTTAATTTTAACTATATAACCGTCCGCAATACCACCCAAACTATTTAGAGTATGACCGATGGAAAAACCTAAACTTGACGAAGTGGTTCCTCCAACCAAATAAACATCTCCATTTGGAGCAACCTCTAATGAATTACCAGTTTCAACACCTCCCCCTCCAAACAAGGAAGACCAGATCAAGGTATTCAAATTTGGCGAAAGTTTAAAAACCACAGCATCTTGGGGGCCATTTAAAAAGGTCTGAAAACCGTTTGCTGTAGGAAAATTAGATGACGCAGTTGACGAAGCAACAAAAACGTTTCCGGTACCGTCAATCTCTATTGAACCCCTAAATTGGTCGCCATAGTTATATTTCAGAACACCAGAATTTATACCATCATTGCTACTTCCACCCATAAATGTAGCGGATAAAAGATTTGCACCGTTTGCGCTTAGTCTAGCAATATAGATATCTGACCCATTGAATGTCAACCCGTCTTCTACAAAGGAGGAGCCGCCATTAAAACTCGCGTCAAAAGGCGTTCCTGGCATCGGAAAATCCGCTGATGAAGTTGCCCCCATGATATACAATTCGTTGTTGGCATTGCAAACGATACTATGAGGCGTTTCTGAACCCAAACCACCAAGGTAGGAGGAGTAAATCAATTGGGTACCTATCGCATTAAATTTTGAAACTCCGATATCAATGCCTCCTCCATTGAAGGTTGGATCAAAAGAGCCAGCAACAATTGGATAGCCAGCGCCAAAAACAATGCCAGCCGCAAAAACTCTTGCTGCTTGATCAGGAGCTGCCGTAAAACCCCAATTGTCCGCCGTTGAACCTGTAAATGTTGAAAATGTCAACTCCGGATCAATAATCAAAGTTTGATTTTTGTTGCAGTTACTTTTCAAAACATAAGATACAACATTGTCAATCAATTGAAAAGCAATCTTGACTTTGGTCTTTTTCCCATTTTCATCTAAATTCCAAGCTTTCGGTGCACTTTCAATGATTTCTCCAAATGGATGTACTGTATGCAAATTCCCATTCTCATCAATGAAGACTGAGTTTGCCCCATCAATTTTCATTTGAATTTGGGCGATATCTTGTCCCGGAGCAACGATAAAACTGTATTCTAAATTTGAAGAATTGCCTTCGACTTGCATATCAATAGATGGATAAAAATCCTTGTAAACAACTTTCTTCAAGCTGTAAACCATTGATTTCCATTTAGACTGATCATTCCCAAGAAAATAATTGCGGTAGGCAGTAGAATTTTCACTTTCAACTTTTTGCGCCTCGCTGTTGGAACCCAAAAAGCTCGATTTTATAGCATGACCAACTAATTTATCAATTGAAAGATTTTCATTTTTACCTTCATGGTTGGCATGGTAGATTTCAGATGCGTTGTTAAATGCGTAAGTAAAACCTTGATTTTCTAGGTACATTTCACCGCCATTCAACTCAACTTTGTATCGAATATTTGAATGCCATTGACCCCGATTTGGATGCAACCAAATTTGCTCTTGCTGAGAAAACCCAACAAAAGAAAACAAGAGTAAGCAAGCCAATATTAGTATTCGCATCATATCGAAATTACAACAAATTTTTGAAACAACAATTCTACTGGTAGTTCAGTAACAAAAAAGACGCAAAAACCAAGTATAAGTTGCTTTGTTTTCTGTATTTTAAGTGCAAAAAAAAAACGGAAACTGTTAATTCCCGTTATCATTAAAAATCCAAATAAGTTGAACCGAATTGCGTAATAATTTTTCCATAAGTTGAGTTTTATACTTACGAAAATAGTTGGTTTGCAGAAAGAGAAAATAAATAAAACCTGAACTGTTTCGATCATTGATTTAATGGTTGTTAATTTTCTGTTAAGTGTAGTCGTGAAAATTTAACTGGTTGTTCATTTAAAAACAAATTGAAATTAATCGTTAAATTCGGTCAAATGCACATCTAAAAGCACTAATTAAATTTAAAATGCTTTTCTTTGTTCATCAACTATGAAAATGAAATTAAAAATCTAAACTATGAAAATGAGGGCTTTAATTATTGACGACGAAGAGTTTGCAAGAAAAAATTTGCAAATTATGCTGGAAGAATTTTGTCCAGAAATAGAGGTAATTGGCGAAGCATCAGGCAAAGAACAAGCCAAAGCAATCATTGAATCTTCTAAACCAGATGTGATTTTTTTAGATATCAGAATGCCTAGCGGCGCTGAAGGATTTGAATTGCTAGAAGAAGTTGAAAACAAAGATTTCTTGGTGGTTTTTGTCACTGCTTTCAAAGATTATGCGCTCAGAGCATTCAATGCCAGCGCAGTATATTACGTTCTAAAGCCAATTGATATTGATGACTTAAGGTCTGCGGTAGACAAATTGGTTGAAGCGAAAAAAATATTTTCAGACGATCCGCAAAACTTTGTTACTTATTTCAAATCATTGAAAAACTTGTCTCAAAGTTTATTGTCGAATCGACCAAATAATCGAATTGCGATTAGCCATACGCGTGGTTTAAAAATCATTGAAGATGACACAATCACTCACTTAGAAGCGAGCGGCAATTGTACAACAATTTACTTCGAAGATGGCACAAGGTATTTAGATACAAGAACATTGAAAATATACGAACATATTTTGGATCCTTCCAAATTTTTTAGAATTCATAAATCCCACATTATTAACTTAAACAGATTGGTTGAGTACATTAACGAAGACGGTCATTTTGCAGTTTTAAAAGGTGGATTGCGAATTCCTGTTGCCAGAAATAGAGTGACAGATTTTGTTAAAATGCTGAAAGAATAAAATGATTTTTCGCTGGATATTTTTAATTTTTTGTACGCTCTTTGTGCTTTCATCCAAAGCACAGAGTTATTCATTTCTCACATACTCAATTGCTGAAGGGTTACCTCAATCCCAAGTTTCGTCAATCGCTGAAGATGAAAAAGGATATTTGTGGGTAGGAACTTTAGGTGGGTTAGGGAAATTCAATGGTTCAACTTTTGTGAATTATTCCACAAAGGATGGACTGTTAAATAATAGAATTACCAGTTTAAATTGTTTCGAGCAAAAACTTTGGATTGGGCATGAAGGTGGCGTTAGTTTATTGCAACATGGGAAAATCAAAAAATGGACTTTCCCTGAAAAAAACAAAAATGTCAATGTATTATCCATTCAAAAATTTCAAAATGGATATGTAATTGCCACAAATGGTGGTGGTTTGTATTTTATCAATGAAAAATTTCAGATACGCAATATTGAGCTCAAAAGTGAAGATCAAAATAGGGTACGTGGATTGCTAATAATTGAAAATGATTTATTGATTGCTACTCGTGGTGGCTTATTAAAAACCAACGATTTATACAATTTCAAACCGATAAAAGGAGCCGATACATTAAATATCTCAGGTATTGCAAGAAATGGTAACGACATTATTTTGACAACCTTTGATACTGGAATTTTTAAACTTGATTTAAACAAAAACACTGTCAAATCAGTTGGTGAAATTCCTGTGCAAACAGGAATTAGAAATTGTATTTTTGATAGCAAAGGAAATATTTGGATTCCTAGCCGTCAGGGTATAATTATCATTGATAAAAACGATAAAAGTAGAATTATTGATCAAACAAAAGGACTTCCTCTAGATGCTATTAGCAACATTTTTGAAGATCGCAATGGAACCATTTGGATTGGCTCAGAAGGAAAGGGTTTGTTTCGATTTCCTGGTGAACAATTTGTCTATTTCAATTTCAAAAGTGGAATACAAAGTGAATTAATTACTGCTGGGATAGAGATTTATCCAAATTATTTTCTTTTTGGAACGTATGACAAAGGGCTGATTCAATACAAAAAAAATGAAAATTTCAATTTAAAAGAATTACCAAACAATACAATTTGGGCGATTGAAACAGATCGTGCTGGAAACATTTGGATGGGTTCTGAAGCTGGATTATTTAAGTATCAATTGAGCGGGAAAATTGAAACATTTGATGAATCGACAGGCGCACCAGGAGGAAAAATTACTTCTTTTTACAAAGATGTTTCTGGTGATATTTGGGTTGGCGGATCGAATGGAATTTCCAAAATTTCAAACGGAAAAATCAACCGAATACTTCATTCGGAAACCAACAACGACATAGGTACAATTCGAAACATAATAAAATATAAAAACCAACTTTTTTGCGCTGCTGACGGCGGTATTTTTATCTTCAAAAATGGAAAATATTCGCGCTTTAAAAATATTCGCAAAAAAACTTTTTCGCTTAAAATAGACCAATATGAAAATCTTTGGATCGGAACTGACGAAGGTTTCTTTTGGAGTGATGGTACAAATTTGAAGCAAATCTATTTATCAGACCAACCAGCTTCAAACTTTATCAATTTTATTAATACCAATGAAAATCAAGTCTTTGTTGGTACAAATAACGGACTATACGTACTTTCAAATTTGAAATTAAAATACAATATTCAACAAAAACATTACGGTTTAGAAGAAGGTTTAGTAAATCTTGAATCAAATATCAATTCGAGTTTTGTAGATAAAAAAGGAAGACTTTGGTTTGGCACAGCACAAGGTCTAACGGCATTTGATGCTGATGCTGAAATTTTCGACTTTGAAAACATTCTCCCCTATCTTAATATCAAATCAATCAAATTAAATTTTCAAAATTTTAATTATGTTGAATATGCTACTCGATTCACCAAAGAAGGAATTCCACTAAATCTTGTTTTGCCGAGATCAAAAAACAATTTATTAATTGAATTAGATGGAGTTACGCTTAAAAACTCCAAAGATTTACGTTATCAATATTGGCTGGAAGGATTAGATGAAGGTTGGTCGCCTGAATTCTCCAATCCGCAAGTTACCCTGTCAAATTTACCTTCTGGAAATTACAATTTACACGTTAGAGTAAAAAATGGAACTGGCGAATATTCAGAAGAATACGTGCTATTTATCAAAATTACGCCTGCATTTTATGCAACTTGGTGGTTCTTTTTATTGGTATTTTTATTCCTTATCGGATTGGTCATATTAATCATTCAATTGAGGGTTCGACGAGAACGTGCGCGCAGCTACCGTGAAACTTTGGAATATAAAGCACGTCTATCAATGCTTGAACAACAATCTCTGAATGCAAGTATGAATAGGCATTTTATTTTCAACTCACTCAACTCAATTCAATATTTTATCAATACTCAGGATAAAATTTCAGCCAATAGATATTTGACGAATTTTGCAAAATTAATCCGCAAAAATCTCGACTCTTCGTCTGAAGACAATAATATGGTTTCATTGAGTCAAGAAATTGAGCGCTTAGAACTATATTTATCTTTAGAATCGATGCGATTTCGAGATCGATTTGAATACAAAATTGAAGTTTCTGATATTGACACAGAAAACATTATGGTTCCTGCCATGCTTTTTCAACCCTTTGTAGAAAATAGTATTATCCATGGAATTTTACCCGTCGAAAATCGAAAAGGCCTAATTTCAATTAAAATCGAGGCGAAAGGCGATCATTTGGAAGTCATTTTAGAAGACAATGGAATTGGTATTGATTTCAGTTTGAACAAAAAACGCCAATCTGAAGGCGATCATCGTTCACAAGGAATGGAAATTACAAGCAAAAGAATTGAACTTTTAAGAAAGCTTTCACACCGCAATTTCGAGATGGAAGGACCGTTTCAAATCGAAGATGAAAACCATTCAATCAATGGAACGCGTGTTTTACTAAAAATACCGTGCGAAAATTTGGATTAACAGAATTAATTTCATAGCTTTGTTATGTAATACACAATGTTATGAAAAAGTTAGTCGGTATTTCTTTGTTTTCAATCGCTCTTTTGGCAGTTTCTTGTCAAAAAGAAGATTTGAATAAAACAAGAATGGAATGTGGTACAGTTGCTACTGCTCCAACTTGGAAAAAAGCTGTTACTCCAGCTCCTGAAACTAATCCAGGTTCTACTTCTACAGGTACTGGTATTACTGATCCAAATAATGATCCTGATATGAATTCTAAAAAAGGAAAATAATTTTAGATTTCTTGTAAATATTGAATCCTGCTTAATGCAGGATTTTTTTTGTCCTAAAATTTAAAAAATCACAGGTCTTATCTTTTTTTAAATTGACATTTTTATACAAGTCTAAAATCTTACATTTAACTCAATTTTATACACATTTAAGATTTAAATTTTATCCTTCTCAAGTGTTTTAAATATCTTGCAGTATAATAAATATTTGCATAAAACGATGTCAACCAAGGTAAATGAATCTCTACATGAGCTGATAAAATACTTGTCTAAATCTGAAAAAAGATATTTCAAAGTCATTTCGTCAAGACACACAATTGGTGATGAAAACAACTATATCCTTTTGTTCGATTATTTGGAACAACAAGAAATTTATGATGAAGAAAAACTTTTCGAGCACTTCAAAGGTGAAGCTTTTTTGAATAAATTTTCTGTTACAAAAAAAAGGCTGTATGACCACATTCTGAATGCGCTCGATTCGTTTCATGCTTCCTCGTCCACAGACGCGCAAATCTATAAATTGATTCACAGTGCAGAAATATTGTACAATAAGTCATTGTACGAACAATGTAAACGACAACTGCGAAGTGCTGAAAAATTGGCTTTAAAACACGACAAATTCAATCTACTCGCAGAAATTAGTTTACATAAGAAAAGGTTAATCGAAAGTTCTGGAAATGTTGACCAAGTTGAAATCGACGAAATTTTAAAAAATGACCTTGATTTTCATGAAAAAAGTTTGACCTACGATAAATTTTGGAACTTGAAAAGCAGATTGTTTGCTATTCTCGCATCGAAGGGAATTTCCCGTACTCAAGATGATTTGATTCAATTTAAATCAATTATCGATGACTTGCTAAAAACCAAGCAGCAAAAAGAACTTTATTTTGATACACAATATTTGTACAATCACATTTATAGTGCATACTTTTTTGCCATCGGTGATTTTAAAGATTGCTACCAATATCTAATTCAAAATATTGAACTATTTGAATCCAAGAAAGAAGTAATTGCAGAGCAACCAAATCGTTACTTTTCTATTTTGACGAACGCGATTTTTGTAGCCTCGAGATTGAAAATGAATCAAAAATCTCAAGAGCTGCTGAAAAAATTGAAGGAATTGCCGCAAAATTATAGTTTCGACACGAACGAGGATTTAAACATCAAACTTTTTTCGAGTACAAATAGCATTGAAATCAGCATCTTAACTCTGAAAGGAGATTTCAAAAGTGCACTTAAATTGGTTCCGCTGATTGAAGAAGGACTGAGATTGTATGATGAAAAAATAACACCAAACAGAAAAGCCTTTTTGAATTTCAAAATTGCCACTGTTTATTTTATTTCTGGCGATATGCATGCTGCGTTGCAATGGATCAATCGAATTTTGAACGATTCCATGCTTGACAAACAGGAAGATATTGTTTCGTTTGCACAAATTATGAGTTTGCTTATTCACTTTGAGATGAAGAATGAAAACCTCATCCCGTATGCATTGAAAAGCACACAGCGATTTTTAAAATCTAGAAATCGTTTGTACGAATTTGAAACGATCTTTTTGAAATTCTTGAATCGTGTGAATAAAACCAAAGACATTTTCAAGCAAGAAACGCTTTTTGAGGAATTATACGTTGAACTCGCCCATTTGAAAGAAGATCATTTACAAGCTTTGGCGCTCGAATATTTTGACTTTATGCTTTGGGCGGAAGCAAAAATGAAAAATATTTCTTTCCAAGAATTAATACAATTAAAATATTCCAGTAAATAAAAAAATCCTGTGGCAGGTTCAACCACAGGATTCAAGTTTACCGCATATCGTTAACGGTTTGTAAAAAGTATTTTAGTGTAAAGTGTAGAAGAGAGTGCTACAATCCAATAACATTTCGAACTTCAACTTCGGTGACTTTTCTCGGTTTTCCATCTTTGCTCAAGTAAGTACGATTCACGATTTTTCCAGTGACGGCAATTCGTTTCCCTTTTCCCCCGAAGTTTTCAATGAATTGAGCGATATTTCCAAAAGCGAACAATCGATGCCATTCTGTAGTGTCTTTTCCTTTGATTGGTGAAGGTGTTGCCAAATTGAAGCGGGCAACTTTTCCGCCATTTTCAAAATTTGTTACTTTGGCATTTTCGCCCATATTTCCGATCAATGTAATTTGATTTCTCATGATTTTAAATATTAAATTATAGGACTACTAAATCGTTTACTTCCACTTCCGTGATCAATTTTTTTCCGCCGGCTTGAGTCTGATAAAATCGAGAAACCAATTTCCCTTCAATGGCCAAACTTATTCCCTTTTGTCCAAGTTCTTCAAGTACTTGCACCCAATTTCCCCAAGCACTGATGCGGTGCCATTGTTTTCTGTTTTTCACATTTCCTTCGGCATCCAAATAGGATTCCTGTGTGGACATTGAAAACTGAGCAATTTTTCTGCCGTTGTTAAGCATTACAACTTTTGGCTCTGAGGTGATTTTACCGATTAAATTTACGTGATTCATGGTGTGCTATTTTTAAGTTTTATTGAAATAATTTTGAATGCAAATTGTGAGTGATTTTAGGTGGTATGAACGTTGCAAAAACAACTGATCGCAACGTTCACATTTTACACCTTACCTAACTAACCACCTTATGGGACTTTTAAACTTTTGCTGTTTTTGGTGTGAGCAACACGAAATCATGTACTTCAACTTCTGTTTGGTATCTTTTCTCACCTGTTTTTGTTTCATAACTGCTATTTGCCAAACGACCTTCGATCGCAACCTCAAAACCTTTATCAGCCAATTTCACAAAGTTCTCAGCACTTTTACCCCACATGTGGGCATTGTGCCATTGAGTGCTGTCTTTCCACTCTCCATTTTTTTCTTTGAACGATTCTTTCGTTGCAATAGAAAAGCGTGTAATCATGAATCCACCTTTTACTGTTTGAATTTCTGGTTTTGCACCTAAGCGACCGATTAATGTTACTTTGTTTCTCATTGAGTTCATAATTGTGTGTTTTAAAAAATTTGTAAATAAAAATTGAACTAAACGTCGTTGATTGTTTCGACAGTGCAAAGTTGCGGTGACTCCAAAATTTCTTTCGGTTATTAATCATTTGTATTCGATTGTTATTCGTTTATAAATGAATTAAAACGTTTTTATTATTGAAAATAAATATTTTAAGTCTGAAAATAACATTCAAAAAAAAGTAATAGTTTTTAAATAAAATGTTTGAGAAATAAAAAAGTCACTCCGATTGAAGTGACGAACATTAGAAAACAATGAAATTTAAACTAAAAAATAATTACCATCTTTTGATTTTCAAAACAGACTTTAAATACAAAAGATTATAAGTTTGCAAACGTTGATACGGCTTTCTTTTTACCAACCAAATAATAAAGAAAATCAAAAAAGGAAACCACAAGAATAAAATCATGAATGTAAAATTATTCACCAAAAACAAAAACGTCCATTCCCATGAAGTTAGTTTCACGCAAAATTCTCATCCCATTCTTTCGCGCAACATACATTGATGCACTATTTTCCTTGTGAATGATTGAAATAAAAGAATCGGCAATTTGATTTTGCTTTCCAAACTTTTTGATTTGTGAAGCAATTTCAGTTCCAAATCCTTGATTCCAATAAGCAGGTTTGAGTGAATAAGCAATTTCAAAGACTTTCTCACCGTCCAATTCGCGAACTAAAATTCCACCCATTCCAATAAAAGCGCCAGAAGATTTTTCAATCACGGCCAAATGTCCGAAACCGTCTGTTTGGTATCGCTCCAGTTGTTTTGAAATCCATTCTGTTGCTAATTTCAAGTAATCTTTGGTGACATCAATTCCTAAAAATGCTAAACGTTCGTTTCCATTGAAGAATTCCAACCATGATTCAATGTCATTTTCAGATAAAGCTCTAAACTGCAATCGTTTTGAATGTTGAGAAAAATAATCCATTTCAAAAATAAATGTCAATTAATACAATTTCTTCTTCAGCCAAAAAGCCAAATTAACCATTAAAATCAACGCCGGAACTTCAACCAACGGACCAATTACTCCTGCAAAAGCTTGACCAGAATTGATTCCAAAAACGCCAATTGAAACCGCAATCGCTAACTCAAAATTATTGCCAGATGCAGTAAATGAAAGTGCAGCATTATCAGCGTAACTAGCGCCAGAGAATTTAGCGACAAAAAACATTAACAAAAACATAATTGCAAAAAAGATGACCAAGGGCAATGCGATTTTCAACACATCCATAGGAATAGAAACAATCATCGCCCCTTTTAAACTAAACATTACAATGATGGTAAACAATAAAGCAATCAATGTAATTGGAGAAATGAAGGGCAAATATTTATTTTCAAACCAATTTTCTCCTTTTGTTTTAATTAAAATAAAGCGACTTAGCACCGCCAATGCAAATGGAATTCCTAAATAAATCCCAACGGTTTTTGCAATTTCTATTACTGTAATATCGATACTCAATGCTTTAATTCCAAAAAGTGGCAGCATGATTTCGAGATAGAAATAGGCATACAAACTGAAAAAGAATACTTGTAACAAACTATTGATGCCAACCAAACCTGCAACCAATTCGCGGTTTCCTTCAGCCAATTCATTCCAAACAATCACCATCGCAATACATGGAGCCAAACCGATCACAATCAATCCTGTCATGTATTCAGGATAATCTTTCAAAAATAAAACGGCCAACGAAAACATCAAAAATGGTCCAACAATCCAAGTGATAAAAAAGGAAATTCCCAATAATTTTGGTTTTGCCATTACCTTCGGAATTTTCGAAAATTGCACTTTAGTCAAAGGCGGATACATCATTAATATCAAGCCAATGGCAAGCGGAATATTGGTTGTGCCAGTTGAAAAAGAATTAATAAAATCATCTGCTGTTGGAAAAAAATAACCGATGGCAACTCCGACTCCCATCGCCAGAAAAATCCAAACGGTTAAAAATCGATCTAAAAAACTCAATTTTTTTCTTTCAGAATGTGGTATCAAATTATCTGTAGTCATGACTTTTTTTTAATAATGAAAATACATACAATGTTTCCATCGCGATTTGATTAGAACGTTCCGAGTACTTTTCACTTTGCAAAGCTGTGCCGTCAAATTTTTTCGGATCTTCGTAAGTGGTCGCAACACGCAACTCAACTCCTGGAATAAATGGACAATTTTCTTCCGCGTCTGAACATGTCATGATTGCCGCAAATTCAGTGGACGGATTCGCAGAATCATCGTAAACTTTTGAAAAACAAACTGTCTCTTGATTCTCGCCAAATTGAACTGTATATCTCGGATTATCGTTTGTTGATTCAGCTGAGAAAATCTCAAAACCTGAATCTTTCAAAGCTTGAATCGCATTTGGATTAAAGGAAGTAGCTTCCGTTCCGCCAGAAAAAGTTTTGACATGAGGAATCGAAAAATACTCGGCCGCAACCGCCGACCAGATTTGTCCAAAATGACTCCTGCGTGAATTATGCGTGCAAACATAAATCAATTGAATCGGAAGTTTTTCGTCCAATTTAATTTGCATATAATCGGAAATTTTAGCTAAAGTAGCTTTTCTTTCTGGTGAAACTGAATCAAATTGCTGAATCAAATCACTGCAAATCTGTTGAATTTTAGGAAACATATTATTTCTTTTTAAATGCACCAAACACAAAATTTTGAATGGTTTCAAAAGGTGTTTGATGATCTTCATACTTCGATTCAATCATTTCAAACTTTGGAGCAAACTGTTCCTCTAGCGATTCAATTGAATATTGTTGAATTTCCAATCCACTGCATTTCACAGGTCCATTTTCTGAGAATGTTCCAATTACTAAATAATCATCAACGAATTGATTTAACAATTCAACATACTTTTCCTTTTGAGAATCTAGCGTCAAAAAGTGAAATGCAGCGCGATCATGCCAAACGGAATAATTCATTATGGGTTGAAAATCTATTATGTCGCTTACAATCCAAGTAACTTTTTCAGCCTTAGACCCTAATCTCAATCGCGCACGTTCAATGGCTTTTGCAGAAATATCCAATACAGTAATATTTTCATACCCTAATGCCAAAAGGTGATCAACCAATTTACTATCTCCTCCTCCAATATCGATAATTGCAGCTGATTTTGAAACGCCAAATGATTCGATAAAGTCAAGCGAAGTCTTTGGAACATCTTGTGACCAACTTACTTCGCTCGGACTTTTAGTCTGATAAACCGTTTCCCAATGATTTTTGCTTGTGCTTTCCATGTGAAAAGATTAACAGCATCCACTGCCTGGAGTGCAACAACCTGCTACATTTGAACCCAAATCAACTAATTTTAATTTTTGTTTGGAAGCAGGGATTCCACAAGCATCTTCTGCCAAACAAGCGGTTTGTTTGTTGGTCAACTGAAACGAAATTCCATCGAAATCCAATCCAAATTTACCAATTGTATCTGTTTGGTATTCTACTTCAATATCCAAATCGTCAAAATTGAAAATCGCTTCTGATTTTTCGATAATTCCTAATAATTTGCTTGGAGCCAAACGATGATCAAAATCATTTGCTTCCCACAATTGGAAATTAATTACTTTTTCCTGTCTAACAGTACCTCCACAATCGATAAAGTTTTTAGTAAGCAGACCCACTTCAGTGATGTGAAAATGCGCTGGAACAAAACTGTGATTTGGCAATTGAAAAACCACTGAGTCTAATTTGCTCAAGGATTCTTTAACTTCTGATAATTTCATGATTTCTAAATTTTTATGTTTAACAACATCTTTTTTTCTTCTCATCTAAACCAACTTCTACATGGGCAAAAAACTGTTTAAAAATTTCTAACGCAGTTTCGTCGATACAATAACAAATTGAATTTCCTTCTATATTTCCTTTGATTAAACCAGCGGATTTTAATTCTCGCAAATGCTGAGAAACCGTAGGCTGCGCCAAAGGCAATTCATTCACAATATCTCCACAAATACAAGTATCTACTTTCAATAAATATTGAATAATAGCTACTCGCGCAGGATGACCAAGTGCCTTTGCCAAAGTTGCAATTTGATTTTGCTTTTCAGTAAAATGTTCCGACTTTGTAGCGCCCATCTTTATATGTTTATTTTAATATTGCAATATTACGATAAAGATTTTGGAAGCAGAAATTATTTTGAATTTTTATGATTTTGTATGATCTAAAAAAGATTAAATGATTTGTGATTGTTCTAAAGATTCCCAGAAATTGGAATAACTTTTCGCAACTGACTGAGCATCGTCAACTACCATGTCGGACTCTGAAAACATACCAGCGATTGCCAAACACATGGCGATTCTATGATCGTTGTGAGAATTAACATTCCCACCTTCAATTGAATCTTTACCATAAATATGCATGGTATCTTCCAATTCGTTCAACACAATATTGACGCCTAATTTTTCAAATTCTGATTTCAAAACTTCCCCTCGATCACTTTCTTTGTGTTTCAATCGGGAAATCCCTTTGATATCAGAACGTCCATCGCAAAGAGCTGCGAAAGTTGCCAAGGCTGGAAATAAGTCTGGACAATGTGTAGCGTCAAACTGAAACGACTTGCATTCTATTCCGTCAATTGAAATGTTTTTATCCGTAAAAAGAACTTTACAATTTGCTGCTTCAAAAGCTTTTAAAATGGCTTTGTCGGCTTGCAAACTTGTCAAAGAAAGTCCAGAGACTTGTATTTCTTGTCCTAGTGCTGAGGCAACCAACCAATAACTTGCGGCACTCCAATCTCCTTCAATTTCATATTGCGTTGGCAAATACTTTTGTTTTCCAGCGATAACGAATTGTTCAAAGTTTTGGTGTTGAATTTCAATGCCAAATTGAGACAAAGTATTGATAGTCATCTGAACGTATGGAATGCTTTTAAGATTTTGAACGTTCAATCTACTTTCATTTTCCAATAGCGGAAGCGCCATCAACAATCCAGATAAATACTGCGAACTCAAACTGCCGTCTAACGAAATTTCACTTCCGTGCATTGAACCTTCGACTTCGATCGGAATATAGCCATTTTGCGAATTAACTTTAGAGCCAAATTGAGGTAAAATTTCCTCAAAAAAATGCATTGGTCTGTTGGCTAATGAACCAGATCCGCTGATTTCAAATTTACCAGAATGTGCAGCGCAGACATTGGTGATTAATCGAAATCCCAAACCACTTTCGTGCATGTCTAACTTTGCATCGGCAGGAAATTTTTGAATTCCCGTAATTTCAGTTTTATTTGATTCAAGATTAATTACTTGCGCACCCAATTTTTGAACAGCTTGAAGCATCGCTAATTCATCATTGCTGTTTCCGATGTTGCATAAAATACTTGTTCCTTTGCAAAGCGCCGCGCTCAAAATGGCACGTTGTGTATCGCTTTTAGAACTTGGAATTTGAATTATTCCAGCGTATTCTCCAGGAGAAACAGTTTTTTTCATTTCAGTAAATCTGGATTCATCACACGGGTTTGGTGGCGAATCGATTCTTGGTGAATATCATCCATGATGCTGCGCACAAACTTTGGCGTCAAATACATTTCCTCAACTTTTTCAAGTCTTGAAGCAATGATTTTCTTCCAATGATTTTCCTGCAAAATTGTGATGTTATTTTGTCTTTTGAAAATCCCTAATTCTTCGCTCACTTTCATTCTTGCAGATAGAATTTCGAATAAACGATCGTCTAAAATATTGATTTTTGTTCTAAAATCTTCCATTTCAGACCACAAAGAATCACCAATTTGGTTAGAGCGAAGAATCAATTTATCAATTAAATTCTTTAAAACTGCCGGAGTAATTTGTTGCGCCGCGTCAGAC
Organism: Flavobacteriia bacterium; assembly: GCA_947450325.1. Classification (GTDB taxonomy): domain Bacteria; phylum Bacteroidota; class Bacteroidia; order Flavobacteriales_D; family Crocinitomicaceae; genus JAQVCM01. The sequence continues at coordinate 5,600 of CANFUT010000025.1, read as the reverse complement.
CAAGCTTCATCAGGATTAGGATGCGTTTCTATCATCAATCCATCGAAATTTAAATCCATCGCTTTTTGAGAAATTTCATGCAACAAATCTCTACGTCCTGAAATGTGACTCGGGTCGCAAATCAATGGAATGTGTGGCATATTTTCTTTCAATCCAATCGGCAATTCCCAATTGGGAACATTGCGGTACTTTGGATGTTTGTAAACTGAAAAACCACGATGAATGGCTGTCAAATCTGTTAATCCAACTTTTTGAAATCTCTCAAAAGCACCCATCCACAAACTCAAGTCAGGATTGACTGGATTTTTGATCATCACAGGCGTGTTCGTTCCTTTCAATGCATCCGCCAAATCTTGAATTGCAAATGGATTTACAGTAGTTCTAGCGCCAATCCAAAGTACATCAACTCCAGCTTTCAGCGCACTTTCCACGTGTTTTGGATTGGCAACTTCTGTTGTTGTTGGAAGATTTGTTTGTTTTCCAGCCTCAACCAACCAAGGAAGTCCAATTTCACCAACTCCTTCAAATGAATCAGGACGAGTTCTGGGTTTCCAAATTCCAGCGCGTAAAAGTTGTGCATTGCCATTTTCTGCAATTTCTTTGCAGACGGAAATGACTTGTTCTTCCGTTTCAGCACTGCATGGACCAGTAACTAAAAATGGTCTGTTTGTATCTTGAATGAGTTTTTGAAGATTCATTTTATTGCGCTTTGGATTTAACATTCATCACAAAATCTTTCAAGTAGAAAGGCTCAAAGTAAGCAACATCTTCAAAAGCTTTTTGTTCAAATTTTTGATACGCCAATTTAACTTGACCTTTGGCACTTGAAAGTATTTCTGTAGCGAAAATCACATTTCTATCTTTCCATAAATCTTTCAATTTTTCAGCGCCATCGCCACAAGCAACGAATGGTTCAAATTCAGTGTAAGAATTTTCATCCAATATATCTGCAGAAATGGATTTAATCACTTCACTATTTTGATTAAAAGCAGCTGCGAAAACTTCCATTCTTCTTGCATCAATCATCGGAATGATGTTTTGATTTGGATATTTTTCAAGTGCATTTTGTTGAATTGAAACCAAGGCATCTACTGCAATTAATGGAATTGAAAGTGCATAACACAATCCTTTGGCGGTTGAAACACCGATCCGTAAACCTGTATAAGAACCCGGTCCAGAAGCAATCGAAACCGCAGAAAGTTGTTTGGCTGTAATTCCCTCGGATTTCAGAGCATCTTCAATCAATAAAGTGAGATTTTCACCGTGAGAAAAACCTGCTTCTTGGATTTCTTTTAATTGCTTGATTTGTCCATTCAAAGACAGCGCAACTGAACAAACTTTCGTTGCAGTTTCTAAATGTAAAATGTATGTACTCATTAATCAGCTAACTCCAATTTAAATCCAATTCCATGAATATTGGCGATGCTTACTTTTGGATCTTCTTTCAAGTATTTTCTCAATTTCGTGATGAATACATCTAAACTTCTACCAACAAAATAATCATCTTGTCCCCAAACTGCATTGAGAACAATTTCTCTTGCAACTACTTGGTTTTTGAATTTGCACAAGATTTTCAAAATTTGCGCTTCTTTCTTGGTCAAAGTTTTTTCAAAATCAGCATGGATCAATTTGTAGTTTTCTGTATCAAATTGGTAACTTCCCAATGGAATAATTACTTCTTCTGGCTCAGTAACCAAGATATTGATTCGTTTTAGCAAAGCTTTGATTCTAACCTGAAGTTCTTCAAAACTAAATGGTTTAGTCAAATAATCATCTCCACCAGCATCGAAACCAGCAATTTTATCTTCAGTCATAGACTTTGCGGTCAAGAAAATAATCGGTGTCTCCTTGTCAATTTTGCGAATATCGGCAGCCAAAGTGAAACCATCTTTTTTAGGCATCATTACATCCAAAATACACAAGTGGTATTTTTCATCATTGAAACGCTGATAAGCATCCATTCCATTGGTACAAAGTGTTACGTGATAACCTTCAGAACGCAATTGATCTGCGATAACAAATCCTAAACTAGTGTCGTCTTCTGCTAATAAAATTTTCGCTTTCATGCTGTGTGTAAATTTTCCGAAATTTAATGATTAAAAGCATAGAGTCTATTTTGTTAACCAATTATTAGGAATATTTATCAGAAAAAAACTAGAGTAGCCTTTTCATCTTTTAATATTCAAAATTTGAAAGAATTGATTCATTGAAATGATTCGAAATTTCTAATTGAATCACTACCTTTGCACTTTAATAAACGTTATGGAATTAAATGCGTTGACCGCAATTTCCCCTGTTGATGGACGATACAGAGGAAAAACCAATGAATTGGCACCTTATTTTTCTGAATTTGGATTGATCAAATACCGCGTGAGAGTGGAAATAGAATATTTGATTACGCTTGTTGAATCCGAAATAGAACCTCTCAAAGATTTTCCGAGAGAAAAGTTCGATAATTTAAGAAATTGCTACCTGAACTTTTCAGAAAACGATGCACTTTGGATTAAAAATTCAGAAAAAGTAACCAATCATGATGTGAAAGCGGTTGAATATTTCCTAAAAGAGCAAATGATTGCACTTGGATTGGAGAAATATTTGGAATTTGTGCATTTCGGTTTGACTTCTCAAGATATCAATAATACCAGTATTCCTCTTTCATTGAAAGAAGCGTTGGAAAAAGAATATTATCCAATGTTGCAACAAGTGATTGATAAATTGAATGATTTGAAATCCACTTGGAAAGACATTCCAATGTTGGCGAAAACGCATGGACAACCAGCTTCGCCAACGCGCTTAGGAAAAGAAATTCAAGTTTTTTCAGAACGTTTAGAAAAACAGTTTACGCAAGCGTTGGCTGTTCCTTTTTCTGCAAAATTTGGTGGCGCAACAGGAAATATGAATGCACATTTCGTGTCATTTCCAACGCATAATTGGGTTGATTTTGCCAATCATTTTGTGAATGATGTTTTGGGATTAGATCGATCTCAAACTACCACACAAATTGAACATTACGATAATTTAGCTGCTTTGTTTGATGCTTTGAAGAGAATCAATACAATCATCTTGGATTTAAACCGTGATATGTGGTTGTATGTTTCCATGGATTATTTCAAACAAAAATTGAAAGAAGGAGAAGTTGGATCGTCAGCAATGCCACACAAGGTTAATCCAATTGATTTTGAAAATTCTGAAGGAAATATAGGAATAGCAAATGCGTTACTTGAACATTTATCAGCGAAATTACCTGTTTCTAGGTTGCAAAGAGATTTAACAGATTCCACAGTATTGAGAATGATTGGTGTTCCATTGGCACACGCTTTAATCGCATTTAAATCTACACTCAACGGTTTAGAGAAATTGTTGTTGAACGAAGCTGCTTTTGCTAAAGATTTAGAAGCAAATTGGGCTGTAGTTGCTGAAGCAATTCAAACCATTTTGCGCCGTGAAGGTTATCCAAAACCTTATGAAGCTTTGAAAGGATTGACTCGTAAAAATGAAGCAGTGACGCAAGCAACTGTGCATGATTTCATTGATACTTTGGAGATTTCAGAAGTAGTTAGAGCAGAATTAAAACAAATTACGCCTCAAAACTATACAGGAGTTCAGTTGGTAAAATAGAATGTTTTCATTACTTTTAAGAAAAAGAGAAAAATGATGAAACTTTGGTTAACAAGTTGCGCTTTACTTTTGGCTTTGTTGGCAAAAGCTCAATATAATATTGAGTGGAGTGAATTAATTAAAACCAAGGGCAATACATCCAAAATACTTCCTGTTTCTGGAGCCAATTTCTTTACACTTCGTTGGCAAGGAGGAATGTTAGGTTCCATGTATTTAGCAAATCATAGCCGTTTTGTTGTTGCCTCATCTGGAAAAGTCCAATATGTTGTTGGAAAAAGTTTGGCAACTTATGAAGGCGTTTCAACCATCAATGGCAAAATTGTAGTTTTTCTATCAGATAAATTCGACGGCAAAAACATTCTGTACATGCAAAAGTATGGTTCAGATTGTAAACCAGATGGTACAGCGATTGAACTGACCTCGTACGAAATCCCAAATAGCTGGAATAAAAGAGGATATTTCAATATCATTAATTCTCAAAATAAAGAATTTTTGTGTTTAGAATACGACATTCCAGGTTCCAAAACTGAAAAACAGAAGTTTGGTTATAAAGTTTTGACAGACAGCTTGGAAGTTATTTCTGAAGGGGAATATGAATCGCCCTATGATCCAAATATTTCCGACATTTCAAATCGATATTTATCCAATACTGGAGATTATTTCTTTGCTTGTAAGATTTACAATACCAATGAAAAAGGACGCGTAAAAGATCGATCAACTTTAGAAAAAGCGATTGTAATTCAAGTAACTCCTGACGGATTGGATGAGTTTGAATTGGACTTAGACAGTAAACGTATTTTTGACATGAGTTTTTCATCAGACAACAATCGAATCATGACTTTTACTGGTTTGTATGGAGATGCAGAACGTGGAAATACTGGAATAAAAGGGATTTTTTATTTTAGATTGAATTTTGACAAAAAAGAAATCATTGATGAAGGATTTGAAAAATTCAGTAAAGATTTTATCATGCAAGATTGGTCCGAAAAAGAGATTGAACGCGCCAATAAACGAGAAGAAAATGGAAAATCATCCCCACAACTTTTCAACTATGATATCCGTGAAACAATTACTTTAGAAGACGGAAGTATCATTGGCATGTTGGAGCAATATTACGTGAGACAAATCACAAGCAACGATTACCGTTCAAATATCACTTCTTCAACTTTCTATTACTATTACAACAACTTGATTGTCTATAAAATTCAACCAAATGGGACTTTTGAATGGGTGAAAAACATTCCAAAAAATCAAGTTTCTATAAATGACTACGGTTATTACAGCTCAATTGCTCGATTTATAACCAAAGAAAAACTAGTGATTTTCTTCAATGATAATCTGAATAACTATGATGAAAAAGGCGTTTGGAACAACAATGTTTATACAGCTAGTTTTCGAAAAAAAACCAATACCGTTGCGAAAGTTGAAGTCAAACTAAATGATGGTTCAATTGAAAGAAATACATTTTTTGACAGACTAGAAACAAGTGCTTTGGCAGTTCCGAAATTATTTGAGACAGATTATAAAAACAAACAAATGCTCATTTATTTAATCATCAATCGAAAGGAAAAATTTGGCCTGCTAGATTTCGAAAATTGATTGCAGATTTTCAGCCTTTTGCAAGTTCAAAAATAATTTAACATTTTTTTAAACATTATCCTTTTCAAGAACAAAACAAAAGGCTTACCTTTGTGCCACAATAGCAATTTTTCATAGGAGTTGTTTTTGGGTTTTATAGTTTTAGCATAGTTTAGCGAAAAGAGGAGTAGAATTTCATAGGTTTACTCCTCTTTTTGGTTTCTGGAAGTTTTCCTACCTCTTAAATTCAAAAATTAACGGATCATGTCAAAATTCTGTGGACTTCACAGAAAATCAAGCATAAATTTGGGTTAATCTAAATAAAAAGAATCCAACATTTCTGACTCCTCTAAATTGAGCTCTGAAAGCTTTTATTTTTGCATTAAATGATTCCGCCGAAGCGT
>CANFUT010000024.1 GCA_947450325.1 Flavobacteriia bacterium | reverse complement strand
GCAATGGTGAAACGGCTTTGCTAGACAAAGAAACGATTTCCAAAAACACAGCCTTAGGCGCGACTTTTGTTGCGTTAACCGAAAAGGAGAAAAAAGAACTGAACATCACCAATGGAGTTAAAATTAAATCCATCAATGCAGGAAAACTTATGTCTCTAGGCCTGGAAGAAGGAATGATGATTACCAAAATCAACGATAAACCTGTGATTTCAGTAGAATTTTTGACAGCGGAATTGAATAAAAGCAACAAAGGAGTTTTACTTGAAGTTGTTTCCAAAACTGGAAAAAGAGATTATGTAGGATTTGGTCTATAAAGCTGTAGTTCAAAATACTCAGCAAATTAAATAGGAATTTGATTTTGAGAAAGTAAAAAGTCTCCACTTCAAGTTCCTATTTTTTTATGTAACAAAATCAAAAAGGCATAATTATTGTAAAGGCAGAAACTTCGAAAATAATCAAAAATATATTTGAAAATCACTTTTTTCCGTCGTATCTTCGCAGTCAATTTCCAGATTTTAAATCTAAAAAGAAGGGTTAGTTAACATGAGACAACTTAAGATTACAAAATCGATTACCAATCGAGAAAGCCAATCGCTTGACAAATACTTGCAAGACATTGGAAAAGAAGAACTGATTACAGCAGAAGAAGAAGTAGAGTTAGCACGCAAAATAAAACAAGGCGATCAAAGAGCTTTAGAGAAATTGACTCGTGCAAATTTACGTTTCGTAGTTTCTGTTGCAAAACAATATCAAAATCAAGGTCTTACCCTACCCGACTTAATCAATGAAGGTAATTTAGGTTTGATTAAAGCTGCACAAAAATTCGACGAAACACGTGGTTTCAAATTCATCTCTTACGCAGTATGGTGGATTCGTCAATCAATCTTGCAAGCATTGGCTGAACAAGCGAGAATCGTTCGTTTACCATTGAATCAAGTTGGTTCGTTGAATAAAATCAACAAAGCATTTTCAAAATTAGAACAAGAATTCGAACGTCCGCCTTCAGCTGAAGAATTAGCAGAAGCTTTGGAAGTTCCAGAAGATAAAATCAAGGAAAGTTTAAACGTTTCTGGTCGTCACGTCTCTATGGATGCACCTTTATCTTCTTCAGAAGATGGTGGAACATTGATGGATGTAATGGCAAATACTGATTCTCCAAAAGCAGATCACGCGTTGATGGCTGAATCTTTGCAAAGAGAAATCGAGCGTTCATTGAGCACTTTGACAGATAAAGAAAGAGAAATTATTCGTCTTTTCTTTGGAATCGGAATGAATCACGGATTAACTCTTGAAGAAATTGGAGCGAAATTCAATTTAACAAGAGAACGCGTTCGACAGATAAAGGAAAAAGCAATTCGAAGGCTGCGTCACACTTCGAGAAACAAATTGCTTAAATCTTATTTAGGATAAAATTAAAAACGGCTGTTCATTCAAAATGGGCAGCCGTTTTGGCTTTATATATTTTCACTTTAATTCAAAATCAAAACAAGCAAATGGGAACTGCTCAAGGTTACGAAAATGAACTAAACGCACACATCAAACGTGAGCGTGCTGCTGTAGTATTAGCAAGCAAAACAGGAGAATTACTTTACGACAAAGGAATCGAATTAGTACTTTTCAGAAATCACTTATCTGATGTAACAATTTCTGAGATTTTAAACTTGCATGAATATGCAATCAAAGTTGTAAACAAACCAATCGACATTTTTACAACTTCAGAATTGGCTGAAGAAATGCTAAAAATGAATATCGCTCCTGCAAAAATCGACATCGGTAAATTAGCAAGCGAATGGTTGGCTGAACAAACTAATTTTGCAAACAAAGCTGAATTCTTAGCTTCTAAATTAGGAAATTTAGGTTCTCAAAACAAAGAAGAAATTGAACCTCGCGATGTTGTATTGTACGGTTTTGGTCGTATCGGTCGTTTGGCTGCACGCGAATTAATCAAACAAGCTGGAAAAGGTCAACAATTGCGTTTAAGAGCAATCGTTACTCGTGGAAATTCTGACAAAGACATTATCAAAAGAGCTTCTTTGTTGAGAAATGACTCTGTTCACGGTGCTTTCAAAGGAACTGTTCAAGAAGATTTGGAAAGAAAAGCAATCGTTATCAACGGTCAAATCGTTCAAATGATTGACGCTTCAAATCCTGAAGATATTGATTACACAGCTTATGGAATCAACAATGCGTTGATCATCGACAATACAGGAGTTTTTGAAAACCGCGAAGCATTAAGCCGTCACTTGAAATCAAAAGGAGTTTCTAAAGTATTATTGACTGCTCCAGGAAAAGAAATTCCAAATGTGGTTTACGGAATCAACCAAGGAGAATTGGATTTGGAAAATGAAAATATTTTCTCTGCAGCTTCTTGTACAACGAATGCGATTTCTCCAATCTTGAAAGTAATCAACGATAAATTTGGCGTTGTTAAAGGGCACATTGAAACTGTGCACGCTTACACCAATGACCAAAACTTGTTGGATAACATGCACAAAAAACCACGTAGAGGTCGTTCTGCAGCTATCAATATGGTAATTACTTCAACTGGTGCTGGATCAGCTGTTACTAAAGTAATTCCAGATTTGAAAGATAAATTGACTGCAAATGCTGTTCGTGTACCAACTCCAAACGGTTCATTGGCAATTTTGAGCTTGAACTTACGCAAAGGAACAAATGTTGCTGAAGTAAATGCAGCTATCAAAGACGCAGCTTTGAATGGTGATTTAGTAAATCAAATTTATTATTCTTTTGATCCTGAATTAGTTTCTAGCGATATCATTGGAAACACTTGTTGTTCAGTGTACGATTCTCACGCAACGATCGTTTCAAACGATGGTGAAAACGTGATTTTGTATGCTTGGTATGACAATGAGTTTGGTTACACAAAACAAGTAATTCGTTTAGCTAAATACATTTCTAAAGTTAGAAGAGCGATTTACTATTAATCGAATTCCTAATTATAGTTATCAAAATTAATATTTAAGCGGAAATCATTTGGTTTCCGCTTTTTTTATTGAAAGAATTTAATTTCAACAATTCGAAACTGAATTCTTTTTTAAAAATTCAATTAAAACATTCAAGATTGACGTATATTTGCAAAAAATTTCATTAAACAAAGAGATTATGGCAATTATGATTACGGATGAATGCATTAATTGCGGTGCATGTGAGCCTGAATGTCCAAATAACGCTATATATGAAGGTGGTGCTGAATGGCATTATTCTGATGGAACTTCTTTAGTTGGTATGATTACAACTTTAGATGGAGACGAAATCGATGCGACTGATGGATTTGAACCAAAAGACATGGATGTTTATTACATTGTTTCAGATAAATGTACTGAATGTGTTGGATTTCACGACGAACCACAATGTGCGGCTGTTTGTCCTGTAGATTGTTGCGTAGATGATCCAGCGCACGAAGAATCTGAAGATGAATTACTTGCAAAGAAAGATTTCATGCACTTATAATTCAAATTAATTTATTGAATTATATTTAGTAACAAATCAATTGATTTAGCGTTCTTGTGAATATGAAAGGATTTGTTGTACTTTTTTTATCAATTTTTTCGTTGAGCTTAAATGCTCAAGTGGATAGTCTATTATTGAATCGTGAGAAACAATTGTCTGCCTATTTAGATAATCTAAGAAACGCTAAATCAGATTTAGATAAAGAAACTGCTAATCAAACTTTCAAAGCATATCTTCAAGAAACAATTTCTTTAAAGGGCGCATTCGAATATCCTTTTGCAATGTTAAAATCTGTCGGAACAATCAAAAGTCCTGACAATCAATTTCGTTTTTTCAATTGGAATGTCGAGCAAGAAGATGAAACACACAAATATTTCTGTTTCATTCTAAAATTTGACGACAAGAAAAAAGAATGGAAAACCATAGAACTCATTGATAATTCAACGATGTTAGCTCCTCAACCAGAAGATGTGTTAGATGAAACGATGTGGTATGGCGCTTTGTACTACAAAATTATTCCTGTAGAAAAATCTAACAAGACATATTACACTTTGCTTGGATATGACGCTAATAACAACATGAGTCACACAAAACTCATTGATGTTCTGTCATTTTCAGGTAATCACGTCAAATTGGGCAGTCCTATTTTCAAAATCAAGGATCAAGTTTTGAAACGCGTTTTCTTCGAGCATTCTAAGAAATGTGTCATGAGTTTGAATTATGACGAGGCTCGAAACAGAATCATCTTTGACCATCTTTCTCCTGAATCTCAAAGCATGGAAGGATTTAGAGAATTTTACGTTCCAGATATGTCTTATGATGCATTGAAATTCGTAAACAATAAATGGGTTTTGGAAGAAGATGTGATTGGAATAAATAAAAAATCATCTACTAAAAGCAAACCTGTTGTTAGATTGGATATCGACAAAGAAGGTCAACTAGTGAGACACAAAGAAAATGGAAATTGGATAGATCCTTCAAATCCAAATGTTCCAGCGGGAGAAAATATCCATACTCCTGCCCTTCCTGAAGGAGAAATCGCAGAAACTCCAAGTAAAAAGAAAAATAAAAAAGAGGAATCTGAATTTCCACCTGTCAGAAAAAGAAACAAAAAGCAGAAATCAGCAATTACAGGTAAGTAATCGTTGAATTCGCAACAATCTTCTTTTAAATAGATATTTCATAGGTTTTTAATAAATAATTTTACATATTTGTTTCTTGTTTTACACATACAATAAACTAACTATGGACTATGAAAAGAGAAACGATCGCAATGATGAAGTATATTCGAAAGTGATCAAAGCAGGAAAACGCACCTATTTTTTTGACATCAAATCGACCAGAGGAAACGACTTATTTATTACCGTTACAGAAAGTAAAAAGTCAACCGAAAACGGAACCGAATCATTTCAAAAGCACAAAATTTTTCTCTACAAAGAAGATTTTGAAAAATTTCAAGAAGGTTTAGACGATGTCATCAATAAAGTGGCTGAATTGAAAAAAACTGGAGAATATTCAGAAATGGAATATTAATTATTTCAGAAAGTACTGTTTTACATTAATTTCTATGATTTCAAGTCATTGAAAAAATTTTAACAAACCAAAAGTTAATAAATAAGCATACTTGGGTTGGCAAAAAGCCAATTACTTAACGTATCTTTATGGTCTAAAAATAAATGAATGGGCAAGATAATCGCCATAGCAAATCAAAAAGGAGGAGTTGGAAAAACAACAACAGCCATTAATTTGGGTGGTTGTTTTGGTGTATTAGAATACAAGACTTTGCTTGTAGATGCTGACCCTCAAGCGAATGCAACATCAGGTGTTGGATTGGATCCAAAAAACACGAGAAATATTTACGATTGTTTAATCAACGACGTTCATCCATCAGAATTAATTATCAAAACGGATAATCCTAATTTAGATATTCTTCCATCTCACATCGATTTGGTTGGTGCTGAATTAGAGATGATTAACATGGAACATCGTGAGCATCGATTAAAACAAGCGCTTGAAAAAATAAAAGACCAGTACGATTTCATCATCATCGATTGTTCGCCTTCATTGGGATTAATCACTGTAAATTCATTGACTGCTGCTGATTCAGTTTTGATTCCTGTTCAATGTGAATATTTTGCACTGGAAGGTTTAGGTAAATTACTGAATACCATCAAAATTGTTCAAGGTAGATTGAATCCAGATTTGGAGATTGAAGGAATTGTTTTGACAATGTATGACACAAGATTACGTTTAGCCAACCAAGTAGTTGACGAAGTGAAAACACACTTTCAAGAATTGGTTTTTGATACTGTAATCCACAGAAACACCAAATTAGGTGAAGCACCTAGTTTTGGAGAAACCATTGTCATGCATGATGCGTCAAGCAAAGGATCAATCAATTACTTGAATTTTGCGAGAGAAATTTTGCAAAAAAACAACGTGACAAAAATAGCAAACGACGATAAAAAAATTAATTTAGGAGATGACCTCTAATACAAAAAAACGTGGAGCCCTTGGTAAAGGATTGAGTGCATTACTTGAAAATGCGGCTACTGACATCACTTCAAAATCTCAGGAAAGTGGAGTTGTTGGTTCTATTTCTATGATTCCAATTGGTGACATTGAAGCGAATCCATTTAATCCGAGAACAAATTTCGAGAAAGAAGCTTTAGAGGAATTGAGAGAATCTATTGCCACTCACGGAATCATTCAACCTTTGACTGTAAGGAAATTAGGTAGAGATAAATACCAATTAATTTCTGGTGAAAGAAGATTTAGAGCTTCTCAATTGAATGGTTTAGAAGAAGTCCCTGCTTATATCCGTGTAGCGAATGATCAAGCAATGCTTGAAATGGCTTTGGTAGAAAATATCCAACGTGAAGATTTAAATTCCATTGAAGTGGCGCTTTCTTACCAAAGATTGATCACAGAATGTAATTTGACACAAGAACAATTGAGTCAAAAAATCTCAAAAAGCAGATCTAGCATCACCAATCACATCAGATTATTGAAATTACCTGCTATTATTCAATTAGGTGTTCGCGATGGTTTGATTTCTATGGGACATGCGAGAGCATTGGTGTCCGCAGGTGAAGAGCAATTTCAAGTTTTCTTATACCAAAGAATTATCGATCACAATTTATCGGTTCGTGATTTAGAAGTTTTAATCCGCGAAGGTTATAAAGCGGAAGAAATTAATGATTCTCCGAAAGAAAAAGCACCATCTCCAGCATTGAATAAAGCACAAGAGACTTTTAGGTCGTTTTTAGGAGACCGAGTTTCTGCTAAAATTGATATCAAAAAGAACAATTTAGGCAGTGGTAAAATCATGATTAGTTTCAATTCTGAAGTTGACTTAAACAGAATCATCGAAATATTGAATAAATAATGAAATGGTTGTTGCTTCTCTTTTTCTCTGTGCTTTTCATTTCTATTGAAGCGCAAAGTAAGGTTGCAAATACTTCAACAGCCATTGATTCAACTCACTCGGTAAAAAAGGCAGTCATTTTTTCAGCTGTTATTCCAGGAGCTGGTCAAATTTACAATCACATTGCAATGCCTCCGAAAAAGAAAAAAGCTTTTTGGAAAGTTCCATTGATTTATGCCGGATTAGGAGCCACTGGATATTTAATGTTGAAAAACAATTCATTACAACATTCATTGAAAAGAGAATACAACTTGAGAGAAGCTACTAATTTTACTCAGACATTCGATACTCAATGGGAACAATATGATTCTCAAGGCGTTTTGACATTGTACAATCAACATTTAAACCAAAGAGACCTTTTTATTTTGGCTTTCGGAGCGGTTTATATCATTCAAATTGTTGATGCAGCCGTTGAAGCACATTTTGTGCATTTTGATGTAAGTGAAGATTTATCTTTGAATTTACATCCAACAATGATGAGTTTAACCAATCCAGGATTGAAGTTAACTCTTAATTTTCGCTAAAATTATTGCCCAGTTCGCTGAGTTTTATAATTTTGCTAAGCTTTAAATATAATAGATTATAGATGAAAATAGGATTGATTGGTTACGGGAAAATGGGAAAAGCAATTGAAGAAATTGCAATGAGCCGTGGTCACGAAATTGTTTTTCGTTCAAATAGTTCTCTACCAATTGATTCTGAAATGTTAGCTCTTGCTGATGTCGCTATAGAATTTACAAAACCATCGTTAGCGGTTGAGCATATTGAAAAAGCACTAAACGCAAACACTCCTATTGTCGTTGGTACAACAGGATGGAACTCAAAATTAACTGAAGTCACAGAATTAGTTAATAGAAATAATGGAACGCTTTTACACGCGAGCAATTTCAGTATTGGTGTAAATATTCTGTTCGAAATCAATGCTCGTTTAGCAAACCTTATTTCCGACTACCCAGAATACCAAGCAAGTATTGAAGAAATTCATCACCTTCAAAAATTGGACGCACCAAGCGGTACAGCAATAACATTGGCAGATGGAATTTTAGAAAACAATAATAGTTATACATCATGGATTTGTGGCGTTGGTGAGGAACCTCATGTCACTTCTGACCAATTGGGAGTTACTGCGCATCGACTTCCAGATGTACCTGGAACACATACTATAAAGTATGTCTCTGAAATTGATACGATTACCATTAGTCACGAAGCACACAGCAGAAAAGGTTTTGCCTTGGGAGCTGTTGTTGCTGCAGAATGGATTTTTAATAAACAAGGAGTTTTTACTATGAAAGATGTCCTAAAAATCAAAACATTATGAATGCTTTATACTTTTACTTATTTCTTTTAGTTCATCCATACTTAGCGCTTTGGTTCACAAGCTTTGAAAAAGCGGGAAGAAAATCATGGGAAGCTTTGATTCCCGGATATAACTATTATGTTGCATTCAAAATTAGCTGCAACAAACCATGGTGGGCACTTTTAATGTTATTTCCTGGTGTTCATATTGTGATGTGGGCAGTGGTGAATTTAAGTTACATTCGAAAATTTGGTCATTTTTCATGGCAAGACACTTTACAAGGTATTTTCTTTCCATATATTTTGATGGCAAAATTGAAAAATGGTGAAGCTAGAACTGTTACTAATTGGGCAAATCCGAAAGAAGTGAATGAAAGAAGTATCGGCGATCATATCGTTCTTTTTCTTTGTTTTCCGGTTGTCGGACATTTAATTGCAACGCTTTTTGGATTTTTTAGTTCTGATAAGGCAGGTAAAAAAACCAAAATCAAAGAATGGGGTGATTCGATTGTTTTTGCATTGGTTGCTGCAAGTATCATCCGAACGTATGTTTTTGAACCATTCAAAATCCCAACTGGTTCGATGGAAAAAACTTTGTTAGTTGGTGATTTCTTGTTTGTAAACAAATTGGCTTATGGACCGAAAGTGCCTGTAACTCCCCTATCTTTTCCATTGGTTCATAATTTCATTCCTTGGATTAATATCAAATCTTATTCAGATTTAGAAACTTGTACGTACACAAGATTGCCAGGAATGGGCAAAGTGGAAAGATACGATGTAGTCGTTTTCAATTATCCTTCTGGTGATACAGCTGTGTACGACCCAAGAATGCCTAATGGATTGATGGGACATGATTACCATGGAATCGTAAACAACGAAGCAATCAGATATTGGATGGAAAGCAAAGATTCTAAAATTAGAGAATTGGCTTTAAAAATTGCAAATCCAATTACTGAAGAAGCTTATTTTCAAGCGAGAGGAACAGTTTTCAATGATGATGCAAAAGAATTCATCGATAATCTAGAAAAATGGAAATCATTTGCTAGAAGAAAATTAGCAATCGATAAAGTTGCACAAGACAATGAAGGCGTATTGATCAATCATTATGGAGTAATTTATCGTCCAGTTGATAAGAGAGAAAATTATATCAAGCGTTGTGTTGGTGTACCAGGAGATGTGCTTGAAATCAAGAATGCAAAATTATACATCAATGGAAAACCAGCTAGAATTGCTGAAAACCAAAACTTAAGATACATTGTTCCAAATCCAACAGACTTGAATAACAACTTGCCTGATAAAACTTTTTACAATCAGATGTACCAAACTTACGGTTTAGAAAAGGACAGAGATTATGGCATTTACGGCGGTGGTTCAGAATTTAAAATGAATTTAACGGCAAGTGAACTGAAAAAACTGAAACGTGATTTCCCAAAAGTGAAATTTATTTTAGAATTGGAAGAACGCTATGAACAAAGAATTGGCAAAGATTCGTTTGCAAAATATGGCTATACACCTGCTGAAATGATGAACAACTTAAATACTTTCCCGAAAGATATTTATCACGGAAACACAATGACCAACTTTGAGAAAATTACCATTCCTAAAAAGGGAACAACGGTGAAATTGACGAAAGAAAACATTGCGATTTACCGAAGAATAATCACTTCGTATGAAGGTCATAAATTGGTTGAAAAAGCAGATGGTTTCTTTATCGATGGGAAAAAGGTCACTTCATACAAATTCGCGATGAATTACTACTGGATGATGGGAGACAATCGCTACAATTCAGCAGATTCTAGAGTTTGGGGATTTGTTCCAGAAGATCACATTGTTGGAAAAGCGTCAATCGTTTGGTTCTCTAACAGCGGAATTGAAGAAATTGGAATCCGTTGGAACAGGGTGTTTAAATTCATCAAATAATGATTTCTATTTTTCCGACCGCATATTTCGGAAGTATTTCATATTACAAAAGTTTAGTTCAAATGGAAGCAATTTCATTTGAACTTTACGAACATTATGTGAAACAAACCATCAGAAATCGGATGAGTATTTTGGGTGCAAATGGTCTATTGAATCTCAGTATTCCAGTTGAAAAACCCAATGGAAATAAAACGCTAACCAAAGACATTCAAATTTCATACGCTGAAAATTGGCAAAAAAATCATTGGAAAGCCATCGAAAGCGCTTATGCGCCTTCACCCTATTTTGAACATTATGAATCTGAGGTTAAAGAATTGATTTTCAGCCAAACTTCAAATTTAGTTGATTTCAATTTACAAATTCATCTAAAAATTATCGAATGGTTATCATTACCAATTGACTATAAATTCACTGAATCCTATGAATTTGATTCAAATACTTCTCAAGATTTTAGAAATTTGAATTGGCCGACAACAGAAAACACAAACTACATCAAAGTCTTCAATTCTGAAAATGTCTCAGAAAATGATTTGAGTATGTTGGATGCCATTTTTAATTTGGGCCCTATGGCGAGAAATCTATTGATTAAGTCCTGAAATCCTTATCTTTGATTAAAATTTAAAGCTCATGCAAATTGTTCTTACTAAAAAGCAAATCGATCAAAAAATCATGCGACTTGCCCACCAAATTTTAGAAAATACAAGTGAAGAAAAAACCATCTACTTAGCTGGAATTTGCGGAAATGGAATGAGAATTGCCAACGAAATTTCAGCAATTTTGAAGGAAAACACAGAACAAAATATCGAAGTTTTTGAAATTACTTTAGACAAAGATCATCCTTTAGATTCAACTGTAACGATGAATATTGATGGTGAATTACTCAAAAATGGTTTCATTGTGTTGATTGACGACGTTTTGAATTCAGGTAAAACCATGCAATATGCGCTAATAAAATTGCTAGAAAAACCAGTGAAGGCAATAAAAACAGTCGCTTTGGTAGATAGAAGACACCGCAGATATCCAATCAAATGCGACTATGTAGGAATCACATTATCAACAACTTTAAAAGATCGAGTTGAAATTAATTTTGACGAGATAGACTATAATGCATACCTAGTTTAATCAATCCATTCATGAAAAAAATAACTGAATCCGAAAGCAATTACAATTCGCTAGAATCGATGTCAACTTTTGATTTGTTGAATAATATGAATCAAGAAGATCAGAAAGTAGCTGTTGCTGTGCAAAAAGTAATTCCAAATATCGAAGCTTTTGTAGATGCTGCATCTGAAAGACTTTCTATTGGAGGAAGATTATTTTACATCGGTGCCGGAACCAGTGGAAGATTAGGAATTTTAGATGCTAGCGAATGTCCTCCTACTTTTGGTGTTCCGCAAGGTTTGGTAATCGGTTTGATCGCTGGTGGAGATTCTGCAATCCGTAAAGCTGTAGAATTTGCTGAAGACGATAAAGAACAAGGATGGCATGATTTGAAAGACTATTTAATTGATTCTAAAGACGTTTTGGTTGGAATTGCTGCATCAGGAACGACTCCTTATGTAATCGGAGCAATTCAAAAAGCCAATGAAAATGGAATTTTAACTTGCAGTATTTCTTGTAATCCAGAAAGTCCATTGACACATTTGGCACAACATCATATCACGCCAGAAGTTGGACCTGAATTTGTGACAGGAAGTACACGAATGAAATCTGGAACTGCTCAAAAGTTGGTTTTGAATATGATTTCAACTTCGCTGATGATTAAGATGGGACGAGTTCAAGGAAACCGAATGGTTGATATGCAATTGAGCAATTCTAAATTGGTTGACAGAGGAACTTTGATGGTGCAAGAAAAACTGAATATTTCTTACGATGAAGCAAACGCGCTGTTACTAAAATTCGGAAATGTAAGAGAAGCAATCATTGAAGGACAAAAAGGAACTATCTAAATTATCAGTTTAATAAAAACTACCTTTTTCTTTCTGGTTCAACATAATAGTGATTATTTACTCTTGAAAAGTGCTCGAATTTATCTTTGATAAAAGTAATCAATTCCATTTCTGAAGCAGTCTTCAAAAAGTCTTCGTCGATATTTAAAAACTCTACAAAACTATCAAATTCTTCTTCGTCCAATTTCACAATTTCGTAGGCTACATATACGCGCAACAATTCTTTTAACACTCTGCGTTGATCGTCTTTGTATTCCATTTGTGAAATCCAAACTTTATTTTTCTCACGTTTTGAAAAAGCTTGATATAACGCAGTAATTGGACTTTGCAGAACCTCTATTCCTGTTACTTGTCTTGTTTCACGTAAAGATAAAGCTGCCCTTTCTTCCTTTATTTGTTGCAAAGTTTTCAATGGACGCACAACAACTTCATCAAACTGCACTGCCTTGTGATCCAAAACTCCAACAATTTTCATTTGACAATTGGAATCTGATTTGATTCTGAAGCCATACATTGAATATCCTTTTATTGAAAGTGTAATAGAATCATTATTAGAAGTGTAAACATTAAAAGAACCATCAGGCTGACCGAAAACCGCCCTTCCAGTAGTACTATTCACAACCATTAAATTGTAAAACCCCTGATTTTGAATCGTATCAACAACTCGTCCACTTAAAAAAACACGATCACATTTTTGAGCAGACAAATTATTCAATCCTAGAAAGAAAACTGACAATAATATTAATAAAAACACCTTCATACAGAACGAAAATAGTGATTTTGCACGGATTAAAATAATCAATTGGATGAATCAAAATAAAAACCAGACATTTTTAGCATTTTTTACCAAAGATTTGATCTACTTTATCTTTTCGTTTCATGAATAGAATCAAAAAATCTAGAACTTTATACTTAATTTTGCAATATGAAAAGAGTTGTCGTTGGACTTTCAGGTGGAGTTGATTCAAGTGTAACTGCATATTTGCTAAAAGAAGCTGGATATGAAGTTATCGGAATGTTTATGCGCAATTGGCATGACGAAACTGTCACGATTTCAAATGATTGTCCATGGATAGATGATTCCAATGATGCACTTTTGATTGCCAATCAATTAGGAATTCCATTTCAAGTAATAGATTTAAGCAAAGAGTACAAAGAAAAAATCGTTGATTACATGTTTTCGGAATACGAACGAGGAAGAACTCCGAATCCAGATGTGCTCTGTAATCGTGAAATCAAATTCGACGTTTTCTTAAAAGCAGCTGAAAACTTAGGTGCTGATTTTGTCGCAACAGGACATTATTGTAGAAAAATTGAACACGCCGACGGCACTTTTGGACTTTTATCAGGAAAAGATGATGGTAAAGATCAATCTTATTTTCTATGCCAATTGAATCAGGAACAATTGAGTAAATCACTTTTCCCTATCGGAGAATATCAAAAGTCTGAAGTAAGAGAAATCGCAAAAAAAGCAGGACTGATTACAGCTGAAAAGAAAGATTCGCAAGGATTGTGTTTTGTTGGTAAAATCAGCTTACCCATTTTCTTGCAACAGCAATTAAAACCAATTGAAGGAGAAGTAATTGAAATCCCCGACAATCTTCCCGCATTGATCGAATACCACAGAATCAATCCAATTGTTGAAAACGTAGAGAAACTGGCTATTCCTTTTCACTTCAAAAAAGAAGAAGGAATCAAGGTTGCCACACACCAAGGTGCGCATTATTATACCGTTGGGCAACGAAAAGGTTTGCACATCGGTGGAAGACCATTACCATCTTTTGTAGTACAAATTGATACAGTAAATAACATTGTTTTTTCAGGACAAGCTGATTCACATTTAGCTTTAAATAGATGGGCTTTATTTATTGATAATAAAGAAATTCACTCCGTAAATCCAAACTTTGATTTACAGATTGGAGACGTCAAAGAATTCGCAGTAAGAATTCGTTATAGACAAAAATTACAGAAAGCTACTTTGGTAAGAAAATCAGATGGAATCTATATTCTATTTGAAAAATTACAACGAGGAATAACTCCAGGACAATTTGCGGCTTGGTATGAAGGTGATGAATTGGTTGGATCAGGAGTTATTCAATAATTTATACTAATCATTTGCGGGACGAAATTCGTCAAAAGTAAAATCATCATAAAATGTAATCATTTTAACAATTCTTTTTTCCGATACTTTGGAGCCAATTTCTCTATTTACATTTGTATTTTTATCTTGATTTACATTTGTAATCAAATTTTCATTTTCTTTCACAGGAGTGATTACATCTGTTTGTTGAATCTGCCCTGAAATTAACCAAGAAGCATTTACTTTTGGGAATTGAATGAGCATTTTCTCAATAAAATCTAAGCTTGGCTTATTTCGACCTGTCAATACATGACTAACATTTGAGCGCTGAACACCAATCCTATCAGCAAAAGAAGCTGCATTTAGCTGATTCATTTTCATCACCATTTTGATTCTATCTAGAATTTCCATTTGTAACATTGATTTATATACAAATGTAATAATAATTCAATTACAAAATAATATACATTTGTAACACGAAAAAAGTCGCCCCAATTGGGACGACTTTCAGAACAAAAAACTATGATGAAAATTCTTAATTATACGAAAACTGAAAAAAGATTGATTCTTTTTTGTCCTCAATATTACAAGGACCAAAATAGATAATATCCATTAATTTCGCCACTTCTATAATACTCAATTCACTATTTTGACCTTGATCTTGATGAAGTTTCAATTTGTATTGAGCTAAACTAACTGCATTATTAATCATCTTTTTCTTTTTTAAAATTTCTTACTTTGTTGACTAACTTTTCACCTTTACGGCAGTACAAATGTTTTTGTTTCAAAATAAAGTAAAAAATAAATTACACTATTATATTTTATCTTAATTTAAGCTTTAAACAAATAGCACTAATAAACTATTTTAAATTAATTATTTTACAATTTAATTAAATTACATTTATACTTCGTTTTGACAATTCCAAATTCACAAACAGCACCAACCTTAGTAAAAGCGACAGTTCCTTCCATCCTATTTCTTTTCTAAAACAAAAATTCAACCATTTAATTTTTCAAAAATCAGATTGACATTTTCTTCAAAAAACGGGAAAATGTATTTTTCTGTTAAATGCACATTTCAATTTTATAAAATAGATTTATATCCACAGTATTTCTTAATTTTGTGGTATAACATAGCACAATGATTTTATTTTTAAGTGATGTCGCCGGTTCTGAAGTAGTTTTAATTCTACTCTTCATTTTGATGTTTTTCGGTTCCAAAAGTATTCCTGGGATTGCCAAAACTATGGGAAGAACAATGCGTCAAATCAAGGATGCGTCACAAGATTTGCAAAATGAAATAAAGAAATCTGGTGTTGATATCAAAAACGACTTGAATCTAAATAGAATGATTGAAGAGACTGTTGAAGATTTCGAAAGACCTTTCCAAGAACAAACAAGAGAAATGAATGCATCCATTGCGTTTGAGCCGCCGAGAAAATTTGAAGCGCCTATTCATCCTGAAACATTGGACGCAAAACCATTAGATCAAGATTCAAACGATCAACCAATCGTTAGTAAACCAATTCAAAAACCTATTGAAACATTGAAATCTAAAGAATTGCCTATACAAAAGGAGGAACAAAAAAACTAAAATCGATTTTTGTATTTCAATATTGGCTTTTCTATAAAATGATAGGACAAAATTGCCAAGCCAAACGTTAGCAATACATTAATTGGAAATTGCTGAAAAGATAGTTCACTTCCTGGACCTGTCAACAAAAACAATCCTTGAAAAACATAAAGTCCGTAGGATATTTTTCCAACGTAGACAAATGGACTAAATTCTAGAAATGCAACGAATCTCGAATTTTGATTGTAAAAAATCCAACAAACAAAAATTCCAAAACCAATTACTTGTAAAAACGAGAAAGCTTCAATCAAAAATATTGGAATAAAAAGTGGAATCAAATATAAGAACGCAACGAAAAGCAGCATAAATGTCTTTTTATGAAATATTTGAATCAAGAACTTCTCATATTTGAATTGAACTAATGCTACAGTAGCACCGATCGCAATAAATCCTCCAGCAGGTAAAAACCAACGATGTGGCCGCAAATGTGCTTCGAAAGCAAACTCAGGTAGAAAAATCGTTCCAACTATAGAAAGAACTATAAAAATCAACACCAAGATTAATAATATCTTGTATTTTTTGACAACCAAAATAAAAAATGGCCAAATCAAATAAAATTGTTCTTCCACTGATAGCGACCAAATGTGCGCCAATTCATTTCTGTAGTGCAACAATGGAACATAATTATACAAATAAAAGAATGCAAACATCAATCCTTCAATGTCATAGGTGATAATTTTTGCGAGCATGAGCGAAATAACGAGTACATAAAACAACACCAATGGAGGCATTAATCTTAAAATTCTTCGGATAAAAAAGTTCTTTAAATTGATAGTGGCTGTGTCTTTAAATTGAATCCACAATATCCTTGTTATCAAAAAACCACTTAAAACAAAAAAGAATCTAACCCCAGTTTCACCTGAAAATAAACTATAAAAATTATTTTTAAGGAATTGATTTTCAAAAAATAAAACATCAATACCTAAATGATTAAGTAAGACAAAACCTATCGAAAGCGCTCGAAGTGCATCTAAACCTTTTATGTATTTATTTGTTTGTAACAATAATATTGTTTTTTAAATCATGAATTCAAATATAACGATTATTAATGTGATCTAAAATTTTAAAAATTTCACAGAATAAATCTATGATTTGAAAATAATTTTGCTCTGAACTATATGTAAAACATATTTTTTATATTTATGGTTATAACTAACAAACTAATTAAAAAAAATGAAAAAGCTACTTCTTATTATCGTTGCATTTCCTAATCTTGTATTCTGTCAATTTTCAATTGGACATACCACAATCATTTTTAATGATCCCGCTAGAACTGGCGGAACAGGTTCAGGTGGTGGCGCAGGTCGACAAATTCAAACAGAAATTTATTATCCATCTGCTACAGCTGGAATTGATGTACCTGTTTCAAATGGGAATTTTCCTGTAATTACTTTTGGACATGGTTTTGCCATGACTTGGGACGCTTATCAAAATGTATGGGAAGCATTGGTTGCAAAAGGTTATATTTTGGCTTTTCCAAGAACTGAAAGCAGTTTATTTCCTTCTCCAGTTCACGCTGACTTTGGATTAGATTTAGCACAAGTTTCAAACAAAATGCTAGCGCTAAATTCAACTGCCGGTTCAATTTTTGAAAATAAAATCAATGGAAATGCAGCAATTATGGGACATTCCATGGGCGGTGGCGCAACATTTCTAGCAGCGGCGAATAATTCAAGCATTAAAACAATTGTTGGATTAGCACCAGCAGAGACAACTCCTTCAGCAATTGCAGCTGCAGCCAATGTCTTGGTTCCAACCTTGATTTTTTCTGGTTCTGAAGACGGTGTTACTCCTCCTGTAGACAACCACATTCCAATGTATGATGCAGTTACAGGAAGTTGTAAATACTTCATTAGTATTTTAGGCGGAGCGCATTGTTACTTTGCAAACACCAATTTTAACTGCGATTTTGGCGAATCAACTTCTTCTCCTGGAATTTCAATTCAAAGAGCCATTCAGCAACAAGTTCTCACTGATTATCTTTTACCATGGTTTGATTTTTATTTAAAGGAAGATTGTAGCGGATGGACTAATTTTATTTCACCTCAAACTGCTGATTCTCGAATTCAAGTGAACAATGTTTGTTCAAATTCAGTACCTCCGATTCCTGTAATCACTTTGGGATCCAATGTTTTGGTTTCATCGATTACTAGCAATATTCAATGGTATTTGAATGGAAATATTTTGACTGGTGAATCTAGTGCAACTTGTCCATTAACTTATGGAAATGGTAATTACACTGTTGTCAACACTTCTAGTCCAACTTGCGATGCAACTTCTGCTCCTTACAATTATCAAAATGGAACTTCTGGAATTGATGAACTTGGAAATATTCAATTTTCAATTCAACCAAATCCAGCGAGCAAATATTTTGAAATTAAATCAAGCAGTATTTCACAATATGAAATTACCATATTTTCTATTGAAGGAAAATTAATTTGCAGTGCTCAAAACGTTACAAAAATTGAAACAAGCAACTGGAAAAAAGGGATTTATATGGTTAAACTCAATTCAAACGGGAAATCAAGTATTAAGCGATTGGTGATTGAATAATTAAATCAAAAAAATTTCTAAAATATTGGTGCTTCTAACTCGGAGCACCATTTTTTTTTGCAAAAAAAAGTGACTACCTAAGTAATCACTTGAATAATAAGAATTTATTTTAATTTAAGCGTGAATTTCCTTTTCTCTATTCACAAAACCGAACAATTCAAAAAACTTAATGGCTTTCACTACTTCTTCCGGAACATCATCCTCCCAGCTTGAAACACCTGCTTTGATTTTAGAAAGTACATCGTCAGACATAATGTGTAACAATTGACTATTGTAATCGTGAATTGCTTCCATTTTATTATTGTCTTTCATGTATTGCATCAAGCCATTTAAATGTTTTGGAATCACAATATCATCCAAACCATAAAGATCACCAGTGTCCACATCATTCGCCGGATAAACAAACATTTTCATTTTGTGTCCAAATCCTCTTCCGAAAGCTTCTAGCAACCCGCCAGGCAAATTGTCATAATATCTTTCATCGAAAATCGTATGTAAATTATAAACGCCAACGATTACTCCCATCATTTGTCCGCGGGCGATAGTTGCCAAATAGTCAACCATTTTGTAATGTTTCAAATAATTAGAAATCATTACTGTATAACCCAAAGATCCTAAAAGTTCAGCACGATCAACAAAATCTTTGTCTGAAATTTTTCCATCAGCAGTCAAATCTTTCAACGTCAATTCAAAAATAACCAACAAATTTTCTTCTTTGACTCCTTCTTCTTTCAAAAACTGTTTGGTTCCACTTTCGATCATGTCTAAGTGAACTTTTGTAACTGGGCGAAAACGACCACGCATCAAAAGAATGTTTTTCTTATACAATGCCGCTGTTGGTTGCAATACACTTCCACATAAATCAAACATTGTTGCATCAGTCAAACCTCTTTTTACAAGGTTTAACGCAATAATTCTATTGTCAAAATTTTCAAAATCAGGTCCTGAAACACGCATCATATCTAACTCCATGCGTTCACGCGGCAATCGATTTACCAATGCAGAAAGGAAAACATCCAAATCATCATGGTGAAAATAAGCAGCATGTAACAAATTTACACCTAAAATCCCCAATGCTTCTTGTTGTGCTTTATTGCTATTGTCATGCATTTTGACATGCAAAATAATATCGTTTGGTGCACTTCCTTGCGTTAATTGAAAACGCAATCCAACCCAACCTTGACCTTGATTTGTTTTGTGATAGTTTAATGATTCAACTGTGTTACAAAACGCGAAAAAACGAGCACTTTTAGCCTTTTCTGGCAAACGGTAGTTCATTGTTTCGAATTCAGTATGTAACATGGTCATTAATCGTTCCTCACATACGTATCTTGTTGCAGGTCCGTACATTGAATCAGAAACTTTCATGTCGTAGGCAGATTGCGTGTATGCAATTGTACCTGAACTTCCTCCAGCTTGGAAAAAATTTGCAGCTACTTCTTGTCCTGCCCCAATCTCCGCAAAACAGCCATAAATATCAGGTGTTAAATTGATTTTTAAAGCCTTCTCCTCTGTTGTTAATCTTGTTTCGTTTTTCATTTTTCTAGATCGAATATACAAATTTACGACTTTTTGCTCAAAAAGGTTTCTTTCATTGAGTTTGATGCAGTATTTATTGACTTAATTGTATCTAAAACTTTTGAAAATAATAACAAAGAAATTATCGATCGTTACAATTTGTAACAATCTTATCTAATTCAAATAAATCGTTTTATGGTTTTCTGAAATCTGGATTATTGACAAACTGATAATCAGTGAGCGTCTGCAAAAATTTCTTCAATAAATCTTTTTGTCCCGCATCAAGTTGCACACCGCCTTGACTTGCAAACTCAATCAGCGGATCAATAGTTGGAGATTGAATGACACCGCTCGAATAATGTTCAATTACTTCATCTAATGTTTTGAATCTTCCGTCGTGCATGTAAGGACCTGAAAGTTCAATGTTTCTCAATGTTGGAACCTTGAACTTGCCTAAATCGTTGATATTTCCTGTAATTCCTCTTCGTCCTTCATCAGTAAAAATGGCATCCAAACCATTGTTGCTAAACTTCTTAACTTGCATCAACGGTCCGTTGTGACAATGAAAACAATCAGCGCCATTCAAACTTTTGAAAAGATCGTATCCACCCCACTCTTCAGGCGAAATTGTGACAGATTGATCTGAATTTGAAAGTGGCAGTCCATTTTCAATTTTATACATCACATCAAATTTTGAATTGCCGGAAATCATGGTTCTTAAAAACTGCGCGATTGCTTTAGCTGCTTTATTTTTATCGAATCCTTCTTCGCCAAAAGCCTTGTAGAACGCATTTTTATAAGTAACTTCTGCATTTAATTTAGCTATTGCTGCATCCCAACTTTGATGCATTTCAACAGGATTTGGTACTGGTTGTAAAATTTGTTCTTCAAGCGTAATCGCTCTTCCATCCCAAAAGAAAAATTGTTGCCAACCTAAATTGACCAAAGCCATCGACTGACGATTTCCTAATGTTCCGTTTACACCTTTGGAATATCGGCTTGAATCACTAAAAGCAGTTTCAGGCGAATGACAACTTCCGCAAGAAATCGTATTGTCTAAACTCAATTTTGTTTCGTAAAAAAGCATTCTTCCCAATGCAACGCCCTCCACAGTCATTGGATTATCAACAGGAATAGGCATTTGAGGAAAGTGTGAAGGAATTTTCAATTGATAAGGCGTTGGAACATAAGCCACTTTATCTTTCTTGCAAGCCCAAAGAATGCCAATCGCTAATCCAAAAATCAAAACGAATTTGAACTTGGAAATAGGTTGGATAAAACGGTGGAATTCTGGTCTCATCACGGAATAAAACTTAAGGCTGATTTGAAGTTTTGGATCGCTTTCAATGTCAAAACGTCTTGTCCAGAAGCGGTATGAGAAATAAATTCATTTTTGACATTAATCGTTTGACCAGCATTCGATAAAAATTGATGCATGTCTAATTTCATGTTCGCTTGAAAAGACTTCTCACCTATCGCAGTCCAATTTACATCAGGAAAATCTAAATTTTGAACAAAATTATCAGTTCCAACATGAAATACAGCGTAATGATCAAAAAGTGGAATTCCATCTTGAATTGTATCCACACGTGCCTCAACTTTAATGAAAATATATCCCGGATTCCAACCCCAATGCATATCACCAGCATTGACAATATTCAAAGGGTTTTCATTCGCAAAAGCAGTTGGATCATCGTGATTTAAACTTGAATCAATCCCCAAAAGTCCTTGTAAAGAACCAAATAAATCTGGTTTTTTACTAACCGTCAAAAACTTGTTACCATTATTTCGATAATCAAACATCGCAGATTCAAATAAAATATCATTTCCATTTTTCCAATTTCCACCAAAGAATTTCAAGTCTGTAAACTGGATTTCGTATCCTTCATCTGTCAAATAGGTTGAATCGAGATATAAGATTTGACTTCCATAAAAAGGTAAAACTTGAATTGAAAGCTGATCGCTCACTACAACAGGCGGAATAATTTCAATTTTGTCTTTCTTACAACTACTGATTGACACAGCAGAAATTATAAGGACAACGAATGAAACAATATTTTTCGTTTTAAAAATCATAATCTTACTTAAAGACGAATAAAACACTGAAAAGTTGAATATTTCAGTCAGTTTATAAAAATACAAAATTTATTCTAAAAACGTACATAGATTACGATTTGTTCAGCTTATCTTAGTAACCTCAATTTCTTTACCATGAAAGATCATACAGAAAAACCATTGCAAATATTTAATGCTTCCGCAGGCAGTGGAAAAACCTACAACTTGGTTAAGACATATTTGAGATTGATTTTGGGAAATGAACGAAGTCCAAGCACTTTTGCGCACATCATGGCGATGACTTTCACCAATAAAGCTGCTTTGGAAATGAAAACGAGGATTATTTCTGCCTTAGATTTATCAAGTAATCCAAAAAGAAAAACGACAGCAGAAACTAAAAAAGCACTGAGTCTTATCGAGGATATTACCCAAGAATTAAAAATAAGCAAACCTGAATTACAATTCCGCGCAAAAAATGCTTTGAAACAGATTTTACATCAATACGAAGACTTCAATGTGATGACAATTGACAAGTTTAATTTGCGTTTGATTCGCTCATTTTCAAGGGATTTAGATTTAGACAGTGATTTTCAAATTATATTGAACGAAGACGAAGTGCTCGATCAAGTAATCGACCAATTGATGGATGGTTTGGACCCAATTTTAAGAGCTAAATTCACGCAATTGGTTCTGAATTATTCCCGTGAAAAAATCACCGATCAAGAAAGTTGGAATTTTCAGCGCGATTTGAAAAAATTCGCTAACATTTTAACCAATGAAAAGTACTTCACGCTGCTTAAAGAAATGAAAGAAGCTGATTTTTCGGAAGTAGCTTTTCAAAGTTTGAAAACTGAAATTGAATTAATTAAAAATCTATTAAAAGAACAAGCGCAAGAAATTTATTCACTTTTTCTTCCTATTGCAGATCATCCAAATTTGCCAGGAAAATCTGTAACTGCAAACGCCTTTAAGAAGTTGAATACCGATGAATTTATAAAAGGAAACGATAAAAATCTTGGCTTTTTTACCGATTCAGTTTTGAGCAAATTGGAAAATACTGTTTTTAGTGATGAATTAAGAAATTTGTGTTACAGATTTCAAGAAGAATTCGAGTCCAAAAACAAAGAATTGAATTTACTTGTATTAGTAAAGAAGAATTTCTACAACATGGCTTTACTTCAATTCATTGCAGATGAACTAGAAACGGTCAAACAAACAGAAAAATTAATTCGGATTTCGGAATTCAACAAACTCATTTCAGAATTAATTGAGAAAGAAGAAGCGCCATTTATTTACGAAAGATTAGGTATTCGTTTTCAACATTTTCTACTCGACGAATTTCAAGATACTTCTCGTTTGCAATGGATGAACATCGTTCCATTGGTGCATGAATCTCTATCTCAAGGAAATGAAAATTTAATTGTTGGAGATCCAAAACAATCAATTTACAGGTTCAAAAATGGTTTGGCAGAGCAATTCGTTGCATTACCTGCGATTTACAATCCCGATGGAGATGTTGATATCCAAATAAAATCAAATTATTTTGAAAGTCGAGGAAATAAGCAACCACTAAAGGATAATTATCGCTCATTCAAGGAAATAGTAAAATTTAACAACGTATTTTTTGAAACTTTTAAGACCTCTATCCCAAGTTCTCTGGTTTCATTTTACGATGATGTCGCTCAAAATCCGATGGGAAAAGATGGCGGCTACGTTTACATTCATTCCGAAGCTGTTAAAAGTGAAGGTAAAAAAAGTGACCAAATTGAAGACAAAAGATCGATAACGATGATGCTTTCTTGGATCAATCAATGTATCGAAGATGGATTTGAAAAGGGAGACATTTGCATCTTAGGAAATACCAAGAAAGACTGTAATTCTTGGGCAATAGAATTGACCAATCAAGGTCACAAAGTTGTTTCTGCTGACAGTTTGTTGGTCAATTCTGATCATGGAGTGAAAATGGCAATCGCTTACTTGAAATGGAGGAAAAATCCTGCAGGAGAATTGGAAGCAAGAAGATTTTCTGAGTTGTATTTCTCTCTTAAATCTCAAAATTCAATCTCAAAAATCCAGTCATATTGGAAAAATGAGGAAGGTGCCAACGGAAAAATATATCAGTTTTTTGATACCAAGAAATTTTTCGCAGAAAATTTTGGTTCTGAAGATCAATTTTTCTTTCCTTTCGAAAATCTATACAACTTATTACAAGGTTTTTACAACTTAGTAGGTCTTGAGGAAATTCACAATCCGTATTTGCATCATTTATCAGATATGGTGCATGAATTCGACAATCAGCGTGGACCAGAACTAGAATTGTTTTTAGATTTCTACAATGGCAAAGGAAAAGATTCTGCCATTCAAATCCCTGAAAATAAAGACGCTATAAAAGTAATGACAGGGCATAAATCCAAAGGTTTGGAGTTCAAGGTAGTCTTATTGCCCAACATGGATTGGTCAATTACAGGAAAAAGTAGCATGTTTTTGATGAAAGAATCAGAAAAGTTTGTTTATGCTGGTTTGTCTAAAAACAGCAAAGTTGATCGAATTCGAGTTGAACACGAAAAAGAATACAATCAAAGTTTACTCGACAAAATCAACCTTTGTTATGTAATGTTTACCAGACCAGTTGAGAGACTTTATATTGCCAATTTTTATCAAGAAAAACCAAGAGATCCGAGATTTGGAAAAATATTGCACGAAGTGTTTTTAAATCTTGGAAATAATGATTTTGAAAATGTAATTACAAAAACTTTCGACGCTGAAAAAATTGAATTTGAATGTGGCGAAATTTTGACTTCTGTTGAAAAAGACGAAGGTGACACAACTTTTCTAGAAGGCAACTTCTCTCCTATTTCATTGAAAAATAAATTGTGGTTCCCCGACATTTCTCTCAAAGAAAATGCTTTAGATGAAGACACAGGATTAACTGAAAAACAACGTTTTGGAAATCAACTTCATTTTTTACTTTCGATAACTAGCGACAGTTCTGAAATTGAATTCAACTTAAAATCTAATTTAGAAAATGGATTGCTTGAAAAGGATTTTGAAACTAAATTACGAGACACACTGCATCAAATTTTTGGCATGAAAGATTACCAAGAATTATTAATCGATGCAACGAAAATCCTGAATGAACAGGGAATTATTATCAGTGTAAACGAAACAAAAAGACCCGATAAAATCATTTGTAAAGAAAACGAGACAATTGTAATTGATTATAAAACAGGTATTCCGAAAGCGCAACATTTAAAACAAGTGCAACTTTATGCAGATACCTTGCGGGAAATGGGCTATCAGCAAGTGCGTGGAATCGTGTTTTACACTTCTGAGTTGCGTTTAGTTCGCGCTGAATCTGTTTAAAACATGGAATTAATTTATGAAAATAAATCCCTATCTTTGAAATCATGAAATTTGAATACCCAGGTTTTCTTTTTGCATTTCTGTTATTGGCCATTCCAATAATCATTCACCTTTTCAATTTTCGTCGATATAAAGTATTGTATTTCTCCAGTTTACAGTTTTTAAAGCAAGTCGACGAACAAACAAAATCTACGCAAAAACTCAAACATTTACTCGTTTTAATCGCACGTTTGTTAGCGTTTTCTGCATTGATTTTGGCTTTTGCACAACCTTATTTGCCGGTTGCTGATAACGCAAAATCCGGTGGAAATCCCGTTTTGGCGATTTATTTAGACAATTCTTTTTCCATGACCTTAAAAGGAACTGAAGGAGAATTATTATCTGAAGCCCGCGAGCAAGCAAGAAAATTGATTCAAAAAGCAAGTGTTGAAACAAGAATCATTTTGGCGACAAACGAAATGAGCGGCATTGAACAAAGATTGGTCACCAAAGTTGAAGCATTAAATCGATTGGATAAAATTGAAACTTCGCCGTTGGTAAAGAACACCGACGTTGTAATCAGTTGGATGAGAGACATTATCGATAAAGAAGAAGCAACCAATCAAAAATTGGGAGCGCGACAATTCGTGATTCTTTCAGATTTTCAGAAAAGTTCAGCTTCATTCAAAAACTTAAAAGCTGATTCAACAGCCTATTATTTTCCGGTTCAATTGGTTCCGCAAAATCTTTCAAATGTTTACATCGACACGATTTGGTTCAACGATCCTAACTTTAAAGTTGGAATCAACAACGAATTGAATGTTCGAATAAAAAATGCTGGAGAAAAATCGCTGACAAACGTAGAACTTCAATTGGATGTAAACGGAACAAAACGCGATGTTTTTGTTGATTTGGAAGCTAATCAGACGTTGACCACAACTATCAATTATACAGACATTAAGCCTGGATTGAAACAAGGAAAAGTGAAAGTGAATGACAAACAAGTTTACTTTGATGACGAATATTTCTTTTCATATGATGTAAAAGCCAATTCGCAAGTTTTGATTATCAATGGTAAAAGTGCTGTTCCGAACGTACAACGTGTGTACAATTTGGATAATTATTACCAAGTTAAAAGTGTTGATGAATCATCATTCACGGCTGATATGATTAACCAAAAAGATTTCATTGTCGTCAACGGAATGAATGAAATTACCTCAGGAACAGCCAGTTTACTTTTATCATTTGTACAGGAAGGTGGATCTTTAGCGTTATTTCCAGGTGAAAATGTGGAAACTTCCTCTTGGAATGCGTTGTTGCAAAAATTAAAAATGCCTTTGCTTGGAGCGTTGCAAACGGAAGGAGTTAAAGTAAAATCTATTAATTACAACGATGTATTTTTCAACGGTGTTTTTGAGAAAAAGCCTGAAAATTTAAATCTTCCATTACAAACGAAAATCTACAAAATCACGACAGGTAGTTCAGCTAATGCAATGAATTTAATTCAATTACAAAATGGATTACCACTGTTTGTTAGATCTAATTCAAACTATTCAATATTTCTTTTTGGAAGCAGTCTAGCGCCTAGTTTTGGGAATTTTACCTCAAATGCTATCTTTAGTACCATTCTGTTGAGATCTGCAGAAATGAGTCAGCGAAGAATTCCTATCGCACTAACCATTGGCAGTGACAGTAAATTCCCAGTATACAACGCACCCCAAAAGGAAACACCGTTACACCTAAAAAATACCGAAATAGATTTCATTCCTCAAACTGAAAAAATCAATCAAATCACCTATATTTCGATTGCAGGAATTGAAGCAAATGTATTGAAATCAGGTTTATATAACATTGAAAATGAAGTAACGCTTGGAAATTTGGCTTTGAATTATAACCGTTCAGAATCTGATATTTCAACTTTGACAGAAAATGAAATTAGTGCTGGATTTTCATTGCAAGGAATTGAAAATGTAAAGTTTACAACCATTGATGAAGGTCAAAGCATCGCTAGAATTGAATTGGAAAAACCGAAAGAATATTGGAGAATTTTTGTTTTGTTGGCACTACTTTTCGTGTTGACAGAAATGGCATTGATTAAATTTTTGAAAAAATAAGCATGAAGTTTTTAATAAAATCAGGGAAAATTGCTGACTCAAGTTCTTCCCATTTTGGAAAAAAAGTTGATATTTTAATTGTAGATGGAATTATTCAATCAATTGAATCAAATATTGACGACAATGACGCAAAATTGATTGAAGGTGAAGATTTGCATATTTCTCAGGGTTGGGTTGACTTGAAAGCCCATTTTTGCGATCCAGGAGAGGAACACAAAGAAACGATTGAATCAGGTTTACAAGCTGCATCTTTTGGTGGATTCACTCATGTAGCAATTTTACCATCGACACATCCAGTAATTGATGGGAAAACGCAAGTTGAATATGTCTTGAAACGTGCAGAAAATCAAGTAACCACTTTACATCCAATTGGTGCAATCACCGAAAAAATGAAAGGTGAGAACTTGGCTGAAATGTATGACATGTCTCAATCAGGTGTGTCTTTTTTTACAGATGATTTAGTTCCAGTAAATTCTGGAATTATGTATCGAGCTTTGCTATACAGCAGCAATTTCGATGCAAAAATAATTGGCTTTTCGAGAGATCATTCTTTGGCTGGAAACGGACAAGTTAATGAAGGAGAAGCTTCCTTGAAAACAGGATTGAAAGCAGAAGCTACGATGTCTGAAATGATTGAAGTAGAAAGAAATATTCGCTTGGCAGAATACACTGGGGGAAATTTACATTTAACTGGAATTTCCTGCGCTGAATCAGTTGATTTAATTAGAAAAGCAAAAGCAAAAGGTTTGAATTTAACTGCAGATGTTCATGCAGAACAATTGATTTTCAACGAAACTGCGGTTTTAGATTTTGATGTAAACTTCAAATTAATGCCTGTTTTACGCAGGGAATCTGACAGAATTGCGCTTTGGGAAGGTATCAAAGACGGAACGATTGACAATATTGTTTCCAATCATCGTCCATTTGACAAGGAAGAGAAAGATGTAGAATTTGATCACGCTTCGTTTGGAAATATCTCATTGCAATCTTTGTTTGGATCTTTGCAAACAGTTTCTGAATTCGATTTGAGAACTGTAGTTGACATTCTTTCAATTAAAAATAGAAATGTCTTAGGCATTGAAAATAAATCAATTGAAATTGGACAAAAAGCTGATTTGACTTTATTTTCTCCCAATCAAAAATGGACTTTTGAGAAAGAAAATGTGGTTTCCTCAACATATAATTCCCCGTTTGTTGGAAAAGTTTTGACCGGAAATGTTCTCGGAATTATAAATAACGGTAAATTAGCAATCAAAGAATAAGGTTCAATGGCTAAGAAGACAGCTTTTTTAAAACAATTTTGGCAGGAAAAGAAAATGGTTGGCGCGATGAGCCCGAGCTCTAAGTATTTGGCGCACAAAATGCTAAGAAACATTGATTTCAAAAAAGCAAAAGTAATCATTGAACTAGGACCTGGCACAGGTGTTTTCACCAAGAAGATTTTAGAATTCATGCAACCAGATGCGAAATTGTTGGTTTTTGAATTAAATGATACTTTTTACGAGCATTTGAAGGAAGAAATAATCGACAATCGTATGATTTTGATTCACGATAGTGCTGAATTCATTCAAAAATACCTGAACGAAGCGGGATTTATTCACGTTGACTACATCGTTTCTTCCCTTCCATTGGCTGTTTTTCCAAACAAATTAAAAACGAATATCATCAATGTATCCTATGAAACCTTGAAAAATCAGGGGAAATACATTCAATTTCAATATTCTCTCAATTCAAAAAGACTTTTGGAAGACAGATTTGATGCGGTGCATTTGGCTTTCACACCACTTAATTTTCCGCCAGCGTTCGTTTACACTTGCATCAAAGAAAAAGCATAAATTTTCATTTTGACTAACTTCAGATATTTTGTCGTGCACAAACCTTTTGGTTATGTTTCCCAATTTTCTGGAGAACAAAATGATTTGACTTTGCAAAACTTGATTGCAGAAAATCAGCTAAAAAACTTTCCTAAAGATATTTATCCAGTTGGGAGGCTAGATAAAGACAGTGAAGGTTTGCTTCTCTTGACGAATGACAATCGACTTAAAACAAATTTATTAGATCCAAAAAACGAACATTTCAAAACGTATTGGGTGCAAGTTGAAGGAAATATTTCTGAAGATGCGATATTCAAATTAAAGTCTGGTGGTATTGAAATCAAACACAATGGAAAATCACATATTTGTTTGCCTGCTCAAGCTTTAAAATTGCAACATGTTGAAATAGAAGAACGAAATCCACCGATTCGATTTCGGGCAAAGATTCCAACGACGTGGATAGAAATTCAATTGCGCGAAGGAAAAAATCGACAAATTCGAAAAATGACTGCGGCTGTTGGTTTTCCAACCTTGAGATTAATTCGTGTGGGAATTCAAAAACTAAAAATCAATCAATTTCCACTCGGAACTGTGACAGAAATTACCCTCAAGGAAATTCAATAGAACTATTCCAGAATTAATTTCCTGCTACTTCTCCCCGATTTCGAACTGATATTCAACAGATAAACGCCTCTTTCGAGATGTTGTAAATCAACTTTCTTGAAACTTTGAACCGAAAATGAATCAATAATTTTCCCAGAAAGATCAATCAACTGAATATCGAAATATTCCGATGTGGCGATTGAAATTTCAGATTTGGCAGGATTTGGATAAAAACTGAAATTTTGAAAATTTTCTTCTATTCCCAATATTCCTTGATGAATAACTCCCACTCCATCTAAATCAAAACCACCTGATTCAAAAGGTGTTGGAAAAGGATCGTTGACAACGTTTCCAAAACTATCGTATGTTGCAAAATGTGAATCAATCGAACCGACAACATCAATGATTCTCACATGAGTGATGTAATCCAAGTTCAAAAAGGAATCTTGTGGCAAATCTGACAAATCAAATGGCGTTCCATAGCCTTGTTCATATTTTCCTGCAAAATTATTCAAATATCGACAATCAATAAATTCAAAACCACCAATTTGAGTGACAAATGAAACCTCGGTATGCGCAGGGAATCTAACGAAATGAATTCCATCTGAACTTACTTCTACAAAGGCCAATTCCAAATAGTTGGATAAAAAACTATTTTCAAAAACGGCAAAATCAGGACCAATGTCGTTTTTTATCGGTGCTTCGAATGTCAATGTCGCGATTCCTCCATCACCTAAACTGACGATGTCAGCGCTCGTGCCTTCCGCTTGAAACAATGCGGCTTCTGGAAGTCCATAAGTTACTTTATTGGTTCCATTGAGCTGAAAATTAGTATCAGAGATATTCAAAAAACCACGTTTTAACTCAATTCCCGTTGCCCAAGAAACGAAAATATTGCTGTCTTTTGAAATGGCAGTTGTACCAATTTGATTGGCTGCTGGAGCGTATGATTGGCTGTAACTTTTGAATGAAATCAAACCAACTAAAAAAATAATTAATCTAATCATAAATCAAGATTGAATTTGGATTTAATCCAACATGGTACTGACTCATAAAATCTCCATTCACATTGTATTTCAAAATATTTCCAGTATTTGTATATCCTTTTGAATCAAATAAATAAATCTGCTGACTTGAACTTCTGAAATACATATTTGAAAGCGTGTTGATTGTAGGGTTATTGATAAAATTATCATCCAATAATTGATCTGTATCAGTATTAAAAAGCATCACTTTATTGTTGTTCAAAATCAATAATCTGTTGTTCATCAGTGTAATTTTTGATGCGTCAAAATCGTAGCTGTCGAGCACAATAAATTCGTCTTGATCGATTTTATTTAAGCGAGACGGAATGGTAGAATAATTTCCTCTAGTGACAACATACACATCACCTTCATAGTCAGTGACAATCGAACCTGGATTTTTTCCGACCACAATTTTGGTCAACTCCGATTTTGCAATCATATCAATCACGGAAATCGTTGAATCCATTACTGGCGCGTTCAAACCTCCTGAATTGGAAACAAATAAATATTGACCTGAAATTGTCATTTGATCAGGATTTAATCCAACTGGAATTCTAGATTCAATTTGAAAAGTGGCTGTGTCCATTACATCTACAAAACCATCAAAACAAGAAATAAATGCTTTTGAACCAAAAAAACGAATGCTTCTCGGTTGTTTTGAATTTCCATTCGCTTGCATAGAAATTTGCTTGATTGAATTTCCTGTTATTGCATCCAAAACTTCAATTGTACTTGAAACGTTGACTACTATGTAAATTTTGTTTCCGTATCGGAGCATTTCATTTCCTGTATCACCGAGCAATCTTCCTGCTTTTTGGGTAAAAAATTGATCATTTGTTGTTCCTGAACCAAAATCTACCCAAGTTAAGCTAGCGTTATTCAATTGAAACAATCCTTCATTGAGGACCAACATGCCATTTTTCAAAATTGCAGGTGATTCAATCGTTTCTTCATTTTCTTTTTTACACGAAAAAAAGACAGCGAACAAACTGATTAATAATATATATTTAATGAATTGCATAATTCAAGGAAATTAAAAAATTAGTGCCCGGCATCACATAATATCGGACGAATGCATACGATTGATTCAATAAATTTTTGACATTCAAACTCAATCTTAAACTTTGTGCTTTCGGAAATGTAAAAGTGTGGTAAATTGATGCATCAAATACATAAAAACCGTTGATTTTGTTGGCATCGATGTTTTCATTCAATGCGTAGCGAGAAGAAGTTGCCAGTCCAGAAATCGTAATTCCACTTTTCGATTTGTAGACAACAGTGAAATCTGCATTCAAAGTGTGTTGAGGCAAATAAGGCAGTTGATGTTTATAGGTTGGTGAATTTTTATCGGATAAATCTTCAACCTTTTGAAACGAGTAATTTACATTGGTTTCTAATTTCAAATCAGAAAAATTTCTGGTGTGATTGAACTGAAAATCAACACCAAAAACCTGCGCTTTGCCCACATTTTGAATTGACCAAACAAATAAATTTTTTGTTGGAATGGCGACAATTTTATTTTCCACTAAATTGTAATAGGCGTCTAATCTAAACTTCAATTGGTTTCTGTGGATATAAAAAGTATGAAAGTTGCCGATATTGAATTGATTAGCGATTTCTGGCTTCAAACTTAAATTCCCCAAAGCATTGTAATACAATTCATTGAAAGTTGGAATTCTGAAAGATCGCTTCGCCCAAAAATTCAATCCACCAATAAAAGATCTCCACTTTTCAGTTTGAAAAGAAGCATAAGGTGTAAAAACAAATCGTTTGAGATTATTTCCTGAGATCGACTGTTTATCTGAAAAATATTGTTCTCCTACTTGAAGAATTATATTCGATCTACTCCATTTCTTTTCTGTTCCCAGCAATGCTTTCAATTGATATCGTTGAGGAGCTAGAATTGCAGGTAAATTACTGTTTAACAAACTGTAACTTTGTTCAATTCCACCAAAATAAATCAATTTCAACTTCTTAGTTTTTACAATTTCTAGATCATATTGCATGGAATCCAGATCTCTTCTTTTGATTGGCAATTTTCTGAATGAAAATCCATTAACAAAGTGAGTGTTGTAATATCTATTATCCAAATAACCCGCAGTATTTAAATAAGTTGAATCAATGTAAATCAATTGTTCATTGCGCATGGAAGCATAAACTCTGAAAGGAAAAATTTGATCAAATCTTGTAAAATCAACGTTAACTTGATTTGTTACATTTTTCAATCGCTGATTAGAAATCGTATTGTATAAAATCACTGCGCCCGGAAGTCCTTTATCAGATTGATTGAATTGATCGTTGATTCTAAAAATACTTTTCTTCCCTATTCTAAATCCTGATGAAAAACCGCCAAATCCTTCTTTAAAATCATTGTTGATTCGTTTTCCTTGATACAATTGATTTCCATTTTCAATTTCAAAATTATATTTACCATTGGCTTCGCGATATTTACCCATCAAGGAGAAAAAACTGCGTTGATTGTTCATTTTCACCGCCAAATAGGAATCAATTTGTCCGAAAGAACCGCCCTTTAAGGCTGATCGAACTTGATATGTTGGCATTCCAAAAGTACTTTCAAACGTTTCGATGCTCAAACAACTGCCTCCGATTAATGCAGAAATCGGATTTAAAAATCCTTGTGAACCACCAATAGAAAGTGTAATTTTCTCAATGCTTTCAGTCTGGATATTACTGAAATCAAGTTGTCCTGTTTGCGCATTTTGCAACGAAAAACCGTCCACAACAATTCCTGTTTGATTTCCATTGATTCCTCGGACAGAAATGGTTTTCATCCCGCCCAAACCGCCGTAACTTTTCAAGGAAACACCTACGAAGCGTTGCAACAACTGGCCTACGTCTTCTGGTTGCAACGCTGTAATTTGTGCTTTGTTCAATTTTTGAACTTGTAAATTTTCGTTTTCCATGCGCAAATCGATCACCTCGAGTGTATCCAATTGATGGTCCAATCTCTGGGCAAAGGAAGCCGAAGAAGCAAGTATCAAAAACATAAAAACGAATGATTTACACATAATCAAAATCTACAGCAAATGTTATTTGACCAATTTCTGAGAAGAAATAATTCCATCTTCTGTCATTTGAACAAAATAAGTTCCTGATTCTAAATTGGAAACGTTTATTTTAGAAAATTCTTGGTGCTCAAACGATTGAATTACTTTTCCAGTTAGATCAACAATTTGAACTTTGCCATTTCCACCTTGAATCGTCAACCAATCGTTGATTGGATTCGGGAAAACTTTAAAATCTTGTTTTGCTTGTTCCGCAATACTTTCTAGTGGAATAAAATACAAATCATCTAACGCAAAATAGGCAGGTGTATTCATACCAAAATCTCCAATATCAGTTGATTGCAAATCAAAACTCAAACCGTAGACATTTCCCAATGAAGTCAAATCAACAGATTTCCAAGTATTTAAAATAAAATCTTGGCTATTGTCAGCAAATCGAAAATCCGCTAAATAAACATCAATTGAACCTACTATTTCATTAGAAAAATTCAATCCATTGATAGTCAGCTTAAAAAAATCTTCTCCATTGGTTCCGTCAGGTAAACCTTGTGCATTATTTAGTGAACCAAATTTTTTGGCGTAAGAATCTCCGTCTCGCATGGAAATGCCTGCGTAAGTAGTGTTGGTGATTTTTATTGTTTGAGGCATTCCAAGTTGAGGAAAGGTTATTTTACCTGCTGGATAGCAAATGGCATATTTTTCACTAGCATCTGCTCCAGAACCAGAAAAAGCACTGTATTGATTGGCATAGCCAGGAGTTGTGACATCAGTCAAATTTGAATAAACAAAACCACTCCAATAGTCACCAGCTTGGGTGTACTCGTTGGAAAAATAAATTCCCATTGCATCAAAACCACCAGCTCCATCTGAACCGTTGTAATACGATTCTGCCTGTGGCAAAGTTAAACTCTCAAAAGTTATGAATTGTGCGCTTGAGAACATCGAAATTGATGCGAAACAAGCAGTAAATACAATCTTCTTCATACATTAATTATTAAATAAAAAATTATACTAAGAAGAAATCAGGGACAGAAATTGCCCTTTTAAAAACAGATGAACCGTTAAGTAAATCCGACTTTATTCTGAAGTCTTCATTCAAAGATTATTGGCAGATATTCTGACTTGCTCCAACTCTATTTCGCCTTCCCATCCTTGGCCTTCGGACAGTGACATTTTGAAATAGATTTTACAGAACTTACAGCTGCAGATACAGTTCTCGATTTACACGAGATTCCCTTTTAATCCAAAAAGATGGTACCAAAAATCTAATACAAAGGTATGGAATTAATTGGAATGAGGTTACTTGTAATAAAAAGAAAGGGTAAAAATCAGAAACCATCCAATAAATCGTTCTTAAAATGAACATTGTCTACCATTGATTCAATTTGCTTTTTGTATTCTGCGATTTTGTACCAGAAAATAATCCATGAAATGATAAATGCAAAAAACAAGAGCAAACTCAAGTATGGAATAAAAAACGGGAGCATTTCGTAAATGAGATACAACAATGCAAACGAAGGATAAATCAAGCCAATCGCAAAACCATATGAATCATAACCAGATTCGCCTTGTCTTTCCTCCAGTTCCTTTTTGATTGTTGCACTTATTTTTGGATTGAAATAAAAAGGCCAAATGAAATTTAAAATCGGAACTAAACTCAACCAAACCAATGCTGGATCAATCAATTGATTGTGTTTTGAACAAGACTTTAGGGTTTTGTAAACTGTCAAAATAGAAAGCACAAAAGCTACTAACAGCGCAATTCGAGCAAAAACGAAAAAGAAAAAAAGCATGATCTATTTATTTTTCACTAAATTAATAAAAGTATTCGATGTAATATTTTGAAACAAAAAAAGCCACTAAAAAGTGGCTTTTAAGATATGTAAGAATATTATTTTAAACTCTTCCAGGATAAACTTTCAATGCTTCCTCTAAACATTTTACAGCTTTGTGTAAAGAATCTTGATTCAACACATAAGCAATTCTAGCTTCCTGAAGTCCAGCACCTTCTGTGGCATAAAATCCATTTGCGGGCGCCATCATCACAGTTTGACCTTCATATTCAAAATCCTCTAACAACCATTGACAGAATTTTTCAGCATTATCTACTGGAAATTTTGCGACGCAATAGAAAGCACCACTTGGTTTTGGACAAAAAACACCTGGAATAGCATTCAATCCGTCAACCATAATGTTTCTTCTTGTAACGTATTCTGAAACAACATCATCGAAATACTTTTGAGGTGTTTGCAAAGCAGCTTCTGAAGCTATTTGATCAATTGTAGGCGGAGATAAACGCGCTTGACCGAATTTCAAGGCTGCAGACATCACTTCTTT
Organism: Flavobacteriia bacterium; assembly: GCA_947450325.1. Lineage (GTDB taxonomy): Bacteria > Bacteroidota > Bacteroidia > Flavobacteriales_D > Crocinitomicaceae > JAQVCM01. Next base: position 32,352 of record CANFUT010000024.1, on the reverse strand, counting down.
ATTCTTAGAAATCATAGCTCCAATTCTAGCTCCACACATTGAATAACGTTTTGAAACTGAATCAATCATGATTACATTTTCTTCAATTCCTTTCAAGTTCATCACTGAAAAAGGGACTGCACCGTCGTAACAAAATTCTCTATAAACTTCGTCGGCAAACAAGAACAAATCGTGTTTTTTAACGATTTCGCTCAATTGCTCTAATTCTTCTTTCGTATATAAATATCCTGTTGGATTTCCTGGATTACAGATTACAATTGCACGAGTTTTAGAAGTAATCTTTTTCTCAAATTCTTCCACTGGAGGCAATGCGAATCCACTTTCAATGCTAGAACCAACAGGTACCACTTTCAAACCTGCAGTTGTTGCAAAACCGTTATAATTAGCGTAAAATGGTTCTGGGATAATCACTTCATCTCCCGGATCACAAGTAGTCATAAAACCAAAAATCAATGCTTCTGAACCACCAGTTGTGATAATAATATCTTCTGCATTAACAGGAATTCCTGTTTTTTGATAATATAATGCTAAATTATTTCTGTAAGACTCAAATCCAGCTGAATGACTATACTCAAGCACTTTATGATCAAAATTTCTAATTGCGTTCAATGCAACTTCAGGAGTTTCAATATCAGGTTGACCAATATTTAAATGATAAACAATTTTACCTTGTTTTTTGGCTTTTTCAGCGTAAGGCATCAATTTTCTGATTGGAGAAGCTGGCATTTCAACCGCTTTTTGAGATATTTTTGGCATAACTATTATTTTCGATTTGCAAATTGAGTTCAAAGCTACTAATTAAATTCTTTCCCTATAATTATGGCCTTAGAAATTCTTAAATTTGTAGTATGAATTTTAAGCTGAAAAAATCCTGTATTTGGATCATAACCGTTGTATTGGTTTCTTGTAGTTCAAATGAATCAAAATTTGAACAAAATAATTCAAAATTTTTAAAGGTAGAAACAAAAGATGTTGATACAGTTCAACTTGTTACTAAATTCGTACAACCAAGAGCAAGCCTAGATCAATTGAAAGATATTCAAACCATTGACAAAACAATCCAAGTTGATTTGAAATACGCAACAACCGACAATTTCATGCACCAAATTCTTTACAAAGACATTCAACATTTATATGTCCAAAAAGATGTTGCTTTAAGACTCTCAAAATGTCAACAATATTTAAAAAAAATCAATCCTTCTTACAGTCTTTTGATTTATGATGGTGTTCGTCCGCTGTCTGTTCAACAAGCGATGTGGGATGCATTAGATACAATTCCTTTCAATGAAAGAACCAAATTCGTGTCTAACCCAGCAAATGGAAGTTTACACAATTATGGAGCGGCAGTTGATTTAACGATTTGCAATGAACAAGGAGTGGCACTTGATATGGGCGCTGGTTACGACGATATTCGTGAAATTGCTTATCCGAAATTTGAATCAAAGTTTCTTGAAATAGGAGAATTAACGAACGAACAAGTTGAAAATCGGAAACTACTTCGAAAAGTGATGAGAAGTGAAAATTTTACAAATATTCAAACAGAATGGTGGCATTTTAACGCTTGTTCCAGGGCCACAGCTAAAGTAAAATACGAAATTCTAAAATGATTTAAAAATCAAAAACCCGGGTGGCCCCGGGTTTTTCTTACCTAACAATTCATACTACTACTGATGATGAACTTCTTTATATAATGTTGTTTTTTTTCTTACCTTATGTCAACACTACAATTTTAATATTTTTAATTATAACTTCCAAATTTTTTTCAACTGAAAAATTAATTTATTCTAATTATAAATAATCGTTATTCTTTCGAGAGACAAATTTAAGCTAATTATTACAAAGATTATTAATAAAATAATACCTGTTTATTAACAATAAATATTGAAAACTTACAAATAAACTAAAATTCAATATCTTATCTTTCTATTTACCAAAGATAAATTTAAAAAATTGACAAATAAAAAAAAATAAAGATATAAATTTTAAAAAATCTATTGCTACTTGCGTCAATTCCAATGATTGAAAATAAAAATTAACAATGTTTTAATCCAATTTTTTAGTCAGAAATATCAGAGAAACATGTATTTTTGCACCTTCAATTTTTAAAATAAAATAAAGAAATGAGTAATGCTTTAGGAAATCATATTCTCGTTGAGTTTATGGGTTGCGATCCACACATCATGAATGATGTTTCTTCGATCGAACGCGACATGGTTGGCGCTGCGCAAAAAGCCGGTGCAACAGTGATAAATTCTACATTTCACCATTTTTCTCCATATGGAGTTTCTGGCGTTGTGGTTATCCAAGAAAGTCATTTAGCTATTCATACTTGGCCAGAATATGGCTACGCTGCTGTCGATTTATTCACTTGTGGTGAAATGGATGCTTGGATTTCTTTTGATTATTTAAAAGAATGTTTCGGGGCAAAACAATATTCTGCATTGGAAATGAAACGTGGCGCTATTCAATTATTGACTCGCACTGATTTCGATTTGTCTTCTATGCGTGAAAAAGCGACTGAATGGAGAAATCCTGAAATGTACACTAGAAACGTTTGGTTCACAGATAAAGATGAAGATCAAGCACTTTCTTTGCGTTTTACAGGAGAAGTTTTCTACGACGTTCAATCTCCATTCCAACGTGTTCGCATCATGGAATCATACAAGTATGGTAAAATGTTGGCATTAGACGATATGGTCATGACAACTGAAAAAGACGAATTTCATTACCACGAAATGATTTCTCATCCTGCTATGTTTACACATGGAAATGCAAAAAACATTTTGGTAATCGGTGGTGGTGACGGTGGTACAGTACGTGAAATTCTTCGCCATGAAGGTGTTGAGAAAGTGACGATGGTTGAAATTGATGACGAAGTTATTAAGTCTTGCAAAGAATTTTTACCAAACATCGCTGCTGCTTTCGACAATCCTAAATTGGAATTATTGGTGGACGATGGAATCGCTTTTGCGAAAAATGCTGCTCCTGAAACTTACGATATTATTATTGTAGATGGTTCTGATCCTGTTGGTCCTGCGGAAGGATTGTTCTCAGTTTCATTTTACCAAAATTGCTACAACGCTTTGAAACCAGGTGGAATTTTAATCGCTCAAGGTGAATCACCAAAATTCAATGAAAAAGCTTTCTCTGAATTAAATTTCACTTTAAGAGGAATTTTCGGTCAAGAAAATGCACCAGTAAGTTTATTCTTCGTTCCTACATATCCAACTGGAATGTGGAGTTTCCAATATGGTTTGAAAGATTCGGATCATCCGAAAAAAATCAAAAACGTAGAAGAAATTGATGCTTTTGTTGAAGCTAAAGGTCTGCGCTACTATAATTCTGATGTTCACACAGGAAGTTTCGCAACACCAAATTTTGTTAAAGCACTTTTAAAGTAAATTTCAGATTGACAAATTGCAGATTGCAAATTGAGGTTTTCTAATTTGCAATCTGCAATTTGCCTATTTGCCAATAAACACATATGACATTCGATCCAAACGGCGTTGGAATTGCCAACGGGAATATTTTCGGTTTTCCAGTAACTGCTGACGAAGCACAAATCATCATCACACCTATTCCTTGGGACGCAACAGCTTCTTACGGAAAGGGAGCTAGCGATGGCCCGAAAGCAATTTTAGACGCGTCGACGCAATTGGATTTTTACCATCCTAAATTGGAAGATGCATGGAAAACGAAAATTTTCATGTCGCCAATCTCTGAAGAATGGAAAAAAATCAATGCAGACCTTTGTTTTAGGGCGATTGAATACATTGCGTTTCTAGAAGATGGAGGAAAGATTGAAAATGCGCCAGAATATCAAATTTTGCTTGCTGAAGTTGCCGAAGCACAAAATGCTTTGAAAGAAAATTTGAAGGAGAAATCCCTCAAAATAATCAGCGAAGGAAAAATTCCTGCGGTTTTAGGAGGTGAACACAGTACGCCACTTGGATTAATTGAAGCAATTGATGAACAAGGATTTCCGTTTGGAGTATTGCAAATTGATGCACATGCTGACTTACGCGATGCTTACGAAGGATTTGATCAATCACATGCAAGTATCATGTTCAATGTGGTCAAAAATTGCAAGAATTTAGAAAAACTTGTGCAAGTTGGAATCCGCGACATTGCTCAAAGTGAAGTAGATTTAATCAACTCCAACCCTTCAAAAATCAAAACTTTTTTTGATTGGGAATTGAAAGAAGCTCAATTCAATGGAACAACTTGGAAACAACAAGTAAATCAAATTATTGAACAACTTCCTGAAAATGTTTACATATCATTTGACATTGATGGATTAAAACCTTTTCTTTGTCCTAACACAGGAACGCCAGTTGTTGGTGGATTTGAGTTAGATGAAATCAATTATTTGTTTTTCGAGCTTGTAAAGGCAGGTAAGAAAATCGTTGGATTCGACCTCAATGAAGTTGCACCAGGAAATGCCGATGATTGGGATGCCAATGTTGGAGCGCGTGTCCTGTGGAATTTAGTTTGTGTAACTGAAAAAAGCAGAAGAATTCATGGAAAATCTAACAATTAGTGAGAAAGTAAAATTTCTAAAAAAAGGATTTCAAGACAAGAAAAACTTTACACTTAAACAAAGATTATTTCACCTTGATTTGCTCGAAAAAGCAATTATTTCTCGCGAAAAGGAAATTCAAGAAGCGCTCCAAAACGACTTCAACAAGCCACACTTTGAAACTTTTTTGTCTGAAATTTTTCCCGTTTTGGATGAAATCAAGCATTTCAAGAAAAATTTGAGATTTTATATGCAACCAGAGCGAGTGAAAACGCCTTTGTTTTTACTTCCTGCATCTGGTAAGAAATACGCTGAACCAAAAGGAACTGTTTTGATTATTGGCGCATGGAATTATCCAATAAATCTTACTTTAATTCCTTTAGTTGGAGCAATCGCAGGTGGAAATACAGTACTTCTAAAACCAAGCGAAATTGCTGTCAATAGTTCTAAAATTGTCAATGATATTATTTCAAGTATATTTCCAAGTGATGTAGTTCAAATTATTGAAGGAGATGGAGTTATTACTACTGAGATTCTTCAAAATGAATTTGATCATATTTTCTATACAGGGAGTACTCAGGTAGGTAAAATCATCTACCAAAAAGCAGCAGAAAAATTAACACCAGTGACGTTGGAATTAGGAGGGAAATCTCCAGCGATTTTTCACGATTCAGCGAAATTAAAACGATGCGTGAAAAGATTGCTTTGGGGGAAATTCCTGAATGGTGGACAAACCTGTGTGGCGCCTGATTATGCTTTGATACCAAAATCCCTAAAATCTTCCTTTTTATCGATTTGCAAAGATGAAATCAAATTTTATCTCACCGAAAATGAAAATAGTGTCATCGTAAATCAAAAACATTTTGATAGAATAACGGCATTGCTTAATGGAAACCATGAAGTTCATTTTGGTGGTGATTTTAATAGAGAAACTAGGTACATTTCCCCTACCATCGTTGAAATTTTTGATACTGAAGATTTACTCATGAGTGAAGAGATTTTTGGGCCAATTTTACCAGTTTACTTTTATGATTCAGAGTCGGACATAGCACGATTCTACAACAAAAATCCTAATCCCCTTTCGTTGTATATTTTCTCTGATAGTAAAGCTTTTACTGAAAAAATCATTGAAAATTTTCCAAGTGGCGGAGTGCTGATCAACGATGTAATCATGCATTTGGCACACGCCAATTTACCTTTTGGAGGACGAGGATTTAGTGGTTTTGGAAATTACCATGGTGAAGCTAGTTTTCAAACGTTTACGCACACGAAAAGTGTAATGAAACAAGTTAATTGGATTGATCCTAATTTCCGATACAGACCTTACACTGAAAAAAAGACCAATTTTCTCAAAAAACTGATCGCTTTGATTCATAAATTCTAAGGAAATTTACATAAAAACTCCTGCTATTCTTCGTATCTTTGCAGAAAGTCAGCAAATCATGATTATTGAAATAAATCCGCAGAACATTGACGAAAGATTAATTCAGCAAGCAGCCGATGTACTCAAAAAAGGTGGAATTATTATTTTTCCAACCGATTCAGTGTATGCTATGGGTTGCGATTTATACAATAAAAATGCGTTGGCTAAATTGGCTAAATTGAAAGGCGTTAAATTAAATAAAGCCAGATTTTCAATCATTTGTCACAATTTGAGCGATTTATCAAATTATGTCAAGCAAATAGACCGACCTACCTTCAAATTATTAAAGCAACATTTACCTGGCCCGTTTACATTCGTTTTGACGGCGACAAACGAAATTCCAAAATTATTCGACTCTAACAGAAAAGAAATAGGAATTAGAATCCCTGACAATCAAATTATCTTAAAAATCACGGAATTATTGGGAAAACCAATTGCCACAACTTCGTTACACGATGATGAAGATACATTTTTAGATTATTTCAACGATCCATATGAAATTTACCAAAGATTTGATGACGATGTGGATTTAGTTGTCGACGGAGGCTACGGAAAGTTGCATGCATCAACCATTATTGATTGCACGTCAGGCGCACCTGTGATTATCCGTCAAGGAATCGGAAAACTCGATATTTAATATTTTTTCTTACTTTTCAGTTTGTAAACATCACTTTCAAATTTAAAAAGTATGATGCTCATCATAGATTGCGGAAGTCAAAAAACACCATTCATCGAACAAGCTGTTGATTTAGAGATGGATTATAAAACCATTGGACTTTTTGATGCGGATAAAGACGCAGCGAATGATTGTCTAGGAATTATCATTTCTGGTGCGCCAATTTTGATCACAGAAGTTGACAATCAACCATATTTAGATCAGCTGTCTTGGTTAAAAGATGTTACTATTCCAGTTTTTGGTATTTGTTTTGGACATCAGATATTAGGATTGTTATACGATGCAAATGCCGCGAGACAAAAAGAAGACCGTGATTGGCAATTAATCGAATCACTTGAAAATCATCCATTATTGGACAAATTACCGACAGAATTTGAGATGATGGAAGACCATTGCGAATCCATTTCAGTTCCCAGAGACTTCAATTTATTGGCTGTTTCTGACGCTTGTGTAAACGAAGCGATGTATCACAAGAGTAAACCATTATTTGGCGTTCAATTTCACCCAGAAGTTTCTGGAAATCAAGGTTCAATAATTATTGAAAACTTTGTTAATATTTGCAGAAAAACAAACGCTGAAAGTCAAAAATAAAACGAGATATTCGCACATGCTTTTAAATAGAATTTGGATTGGAATGTTTTTGATTGCCATGTTGATGGCTTTAGGAAAACTATTATTTTGGCAAGATTTACACATTTTTCAAACGATGATAAACAGTTTGTTTGATGCTGCAAAATCTGGTTTTGAACTTTCATTAGGATTAACAGGTGCGCTTTGTTTATGGATGGGATTCATGAAAGTAGGAGAAGAAGCCGGCGCAATCAGAAAAATGTCGAAAATCGTTTCTCCCCTTTTCAGCCGAATTTTTCCAGAAATTCCGAAAGATCATCCAGCTATTGGTTCAATGATGATGAATATTTCTGCAAATATGTTGGGCTTAGACAATGCCGCCACGCCAATGGGACTGAAAGCAATGAAAGAAATGCAAACTTTAAATCCTGAGCCAGAAGTCGCTACGAATGCACAAATCATGTTTTTGGTTTTAAATGCTTCTGGATTAACGATTATTCCAGTTAGCATTCTTGCTTTGCGCGCCACCAATGGTTCTTCATCACCTGCAGAAGTTTTTTTGCCAATATTAATTGCAACATTTTTCGCCACTTTGGCGGGCTTAATTTATGTTTCTATAAAACAAAAAATCAACCTTTTTGATAAAGTTATTTTAGCCTACATTGGATCGTTGACAGCGTTTATCGTCGGATTAATGATTTTTTTATATTCTAATCCATCTTGGATAGAACCTGTTTCTGCAGTTGGAAGTAATTTAATTTTATTTGGAATTATCACACTTTTTATTGTACTTGGAATTAGATCCAAAGTCAACGTTTACGAAACATTTATTGAAGGCGCAAAAGGCGGTTTTGAAGTTGCTATTAGCATCATTCCATACTTGGTGGGAATGCTTGCAGCAATTGCAGTTTTTAGAGCCAGCGGAGCTTTAGATGGATTGATTGATTTAATCAAAATGGGATTGGTTGCTATTGGTGTTACTACAACAACTTTTGTTGACGCGTTACCCGTTGCCTTCATGAAACCATTTTCTGGCAGTGGCGCACGTGCATTGATGGTCGAATCTTGGTCAACCTATGGTGTGGATTCATTTGTTGGAAAATTATCTGCAACTTTTCAAGGAAGTACTGAAACAACTTTTTATGTACTAGCGGTTTACTTTGGTTCAGTAAAAGTGAAAAACACAAGATACGCCGCAATGGGCGGAATTATTGCTGATATTGTGGGCGCATTGACAGCCATTTTTGTTGCATATTTATTCTATAGACACAATGTTGAGTTGGTTCAAAAGTAAGAAGAAATCAAAGGAAACAGTAACTGAAGCTGTTGAGGTAATTCCAATGAAACCAATGAATTATCATCCAAAAATCATTTTGGCTTGGGCAAAAGCGATAGAAGGAAATGTTGAAATTGCTAGTTGGCTCACTGACAATGGTTTCCCCGAGTTGACAATTGCAAGTTCAGCAATTCACTTAAAAGACGAAGCAAGAACTTGGTTGATGCAAAATGGATATCCGCATTTGATGGCGATGATTAACGCTGCAGAAGGAAATGGCAAAGCTGCAAAATGGCTCGAAATTAACAAAATGGATATCTTGTTTCACATTTCGATGGCGGTTGAAGACAATCAAAAATCTTGGGCGTGGCTGAAACACAATGCAACCCAAGATTTATTCATTCTTGCGCAGAGTATCAAAAAAGTGAAAGATAAAATTGAAGAACGCCACAATGATATCCACAATTTTGGAAAAGATTAACCAAAAGAAATATTAATGAAAAGATTAGTTATAACGCTACTATTGTCAATTATTTTTCAAATTAATTTACAAGCTCAAAAAACCAAAGAAGAATACATTGCAATAGCAGTTGAAAATGTTCAAAAGAAGAATTATGAGGCTGCGATAAGCTATTTCACTTATGTAATTGAAAATTTCAAACAAGATTCATTAGCATATTTCGACAGAGGTTTGGTCAAAAAAATGATGCGAGATTACGATGGAGCAATTGCCGACTTTACAGCACAAATCAAATTTGATACTACCAACGCAGATAGTTATTTCCTCCGAGGAATCGTTAAAGACCATCTTGAAGATTTTGAAGGTGCAATTATCGATTATGAAGCTGCGATCAAATTTGATTTTGGCAATTCAGACGCACACTTTTTTCTTGGAAGAGATAAATTAAGAATTGGTCGAATTAAGGAATCTCAACAAGATTTTAAAGATGCAATAGAAATCAATCCAGAAAATGCACCTGCATTAGCTCACGATGCTTGGGCAAAAATTCAATTGAACAGTTATGTTGAAGCTCAAAAAGAACTAGACTTAGCATTAAAAATTGATTCGTCAGATGTCCAAACATTGTATTTTCAAGCTTTTATATACGCTGAATTACAAAATTTTGAACGATCTTTTCAAACCATTCTTAAAGCAATTAACATCAACCCTACTTTTGGTATTCAATATTTGAAAAGTCACAATGCTAAGCACAAAACCAAAAATTTCAAACCATTGTTGACACAATTCAACTCGAACTTGAATACAGAAAATCAAACCACCAAAGATTTAATTATACATGGTTTTACCAATTTTTATTTGAACGATTGTCAAACTTCCAAAAAATATTTTGAAACTGTTATTCAAAAAAACAAGACCAATCATGTTGCATTTTATGGTTTAGCACTCATCAATTTTCAAAACAAAAAGTACAGCGATGCACTGGCAAATATAAACTTGGCATTAGAATTTATTCCTGGTGAAGAAAATTATGAGAATTTTAAGGAGAAAATTGAAAAAAAGTTAAAAGATTAATTCGCTTAAAAGCAATATTATACGCTATTTATTAGGAAAAATAAACGTTGAAACTGAATATTTATAATCATTCTAATTAACCAATTCCCTTTAATAATCGTTATCAAAACATTACATTTGAAAGTAAAAATTAATAACAATGAAAAAAAATTTAATTAAATCAACTGCTGTTTTATTGCTTTTATTGGCAACAAACTCAGTAAATGCGCAAGCTACTGGAAACTTATCTTTCACCTTTACTACTGTTGCTCACAGTGGATATTCAGGAACAAGAAATGTTTTAACAGTTTGGATTCAGGACAATTCTGGTGCGTTCGTTAAAACAAAATTACGTTATGCAGGTGGAGGTACAAGTGATCATTTACCAACTTGGGCTTCTAACTCTGGTGGTTCTTCATCAAATTGCTTATCTAGCTCATGCAATGTTGTTAGTGCTGTGACAGGTTCAACGCTTTCAGGAGCAACAACAAAAACAATCACTTGGGATGGAAAAAACACAGCTGGTACACTTTTACCAGACGGTATTTATAAAGTAACAATTCAAGAAACTTGGAATCACGGTTCTTCAGGAACTGTAACTAGATCTTTCACTTTCAACAAAGGTGCAGTTGATGACAATCAAACACCAACTGCCGATGGAAATTTTACTGGAATATCATTAAATTGGAAGGCGTCAGCAGCTGGAATTGAAGAAAATCAAACTGAGCTTACAGGTGTAAACGTTTATCCAAATCCTAGTACAAATGGTATTTTCAATGTTGATTATTTGAAAGCTAACAATATCAAAGTAATTAATTTACAAGGTGTTGTTATTTCAAATGAGGATTTAGATGTTGAAAGCGGAACAAAATCAGTTAATTTGTCAGAAATGAGTAATGGAATTTACTTCATTCAAGTAACTGATGGAGTTAAGTCTTCAAAAATTAAAGTGACATTGAATAAATAAATCACAATAATTTAATTTAAAAAGGCAGCTTTCGGGTTGCCTTTTTTTATTCCTGATAAACCAATTTTCTAAAACCTGAAGTTTCATAAATTTGAAAATTTCCTTTGTCATCAGAATATATTAAATATGCTTGGATTTCTTTATGTTTCTTAAAATATTTTTTAGCTTTTTCCAATCCCATCACCAACAAACCAGTTGCAGTGGCATCCGAAACAATGCATTTTTCTGCAAAAATTGAAGCACTCAAAAGTGTGTTTTTTGCTGGATAACCAGTTTTCGGATCAATGTGATGTGCGTATTTCACTCCATTTTCAACAAAAAATCTTCGATTATTACCTGAAGTTGCAACTGCCAAATTATTCAACTTGATAATTTCTTTCAAAGGATTCCCTGTTTCTTTGTTGTCATAGGGTTGTTCAATGCCTATTAACCAATCTTTCCCATCTGCCTGTTTGCCGTTTGCATAAACTTCACCCCCAATTTCAACAATAAATGATGTAACCCCTTTACTTTTAAAGAAATCAGAAACAACGTCAACAGAATATCCTTGTGCAAAAGCATTGAAATCTAATGCAACTCTTGCGTCTTTTTTGAATATATATTCTCCTTTTAATTCGATCAATTCAAATCCAACAAATTGCAATAAACTATCTATCAATTTTTGCTCAATTTTTTGCTTTTTTCCAGGTCCAAATCCCCACGCATTTACTAATGGATATACAGTTGGGTCAAAATTTCCCTTCGTACTTTTCCAAATTTCCTTTGCTTGATTAAAACAAGTAATAAAATACTTATCCACCTTTACATTTTCCTCACCTCGATTAATTCTAGAAATAATTGAATTGGGAAGATAGGTCGAAAGTGATTGATCAAAATCATCTAAAATAGTTAAAACCTCTATTTGAAAATCCCTCTCTAGTGAGTCAAAATAGGTAATGTGGAAAGTAGTTCCTTGAGCATTTCCTTCAAAATAAAAAGGTTCATTTTGACTGAAAGAATTTAATGAAATGATCAAAAATATTGCAGATATAATTTTCATGAATTTTACTTTAATTTAATTAGCAAAAATAATCATTTTGAGCTAAAATAAACCTTAACTTAAAGATTATTTATACGGTAATAAAGTACTGTTTTACAAATACATAAAAACTTATTAACTAAAAAAACATTTTAATCAGAAAATTGGTTAAAAACTTTAATTAAATTGAACAAAATAGATTGATTTCGTTATATTTTTTTCCTTAATTTCGTTTCGCTAAAAACAAAAATCATGAATTTTAAAAAACTTATTTCTTTTAAATTAATAGCGCTTTTATCATTTTTCTCTATTTCGATAAATGCTGCTTTTTCTCAAAATGTTGTCCGTTGTTTTACAGATGAAATGGATTCTATTTTGAAAATGAATAATCCAGGAATTAATTCAAAAGCTGAATTTGAAAACTGGCTCAGTAATGAAATGCAAACAAATACCGCATCTAAAATTATCGGTGGCGTTTACTATATTCCTGTAGTGGTGCATGTAATTCACAGTGGTGAAGCAGTTGGTGTTGGTACAAACGTTTCTTTTGCTGCTATTCAATCACAAATTGATGTGCTAAATGAAGATTTCAGAAGAATGTTGGGCTCGAATGGCTGGAATACAAATGCCGTTGGTGCGGATACAAAAATTGAATTTTGCTTGGCACAAAGAAGACCTGATGGCTCAGCTTTTGCAGCTGGTCAACCTGGAGTGAATCGTATTTTATATTCTTCAATTACAACTACAGCTCCTCCATATTCAACTACTTTTATTGATGCAACAATAAAACCTTGGACATACAACAACAATACTCCAACTGCAACAAGAGGTTGGGATCCTGCCAAATACATGAACATTTGGTTGTGTGATATTTCTGGTGGAATTTTGGGTTATGCTCAATTTCCTCAATCTCCTTTAGGTGGAATGGGATGTGCTTCACCTGTAGCTTCAACAGATGGAGTTGTTTTTCTTTACAGTTCTATTGGAAAAAGTTCAGTTACTGGTTTTGCTGCTCCTTATAATGAAGGAAGAACTGCAACTCATGAAATTGGTCACTGGTTAGGTTTACGCCATATTTGGGGTGATGGCGGTTGTACTGTCGATGACTATTGTAATGATACTCCTGAATCTGCAGCAGCCAATTACGGTTGTCCAACTGGAACCAACTCTTGTACCACTGCACCTGATGCTGGAGTCGACATGATTGAAAATTACATGGATTATACAGACGATTTGTGTATGAATATTTTCACGCAAGATCAAAAAATGAGAATGAGGACTGTACTAGAAAACAGTCCATTAAGAGTAAGTTTAATTAATTCTGATGCTTGTACTCCTCCAATTGCAAATGACGCTTCTGTGATAGATGTATTAAACCCAAAGGGAGACAATTGTGCGGGCTCTTTATCACCTTCAGTAGTTTTGAAAAATAGAGGTTCAAGTAACTTAACCTCTGCAACAATTTCGTATTCAATTGATAATGGTACCATTTCAACTTTCAACTGGACAGGAACTTTAACACCAAACTCAACGGCAAATGTTAACTTAAATTCATTTACGACTACTTTAGGAACACATTCATTTAAAGCATGGTCTACACTTCCAAATGGTTCAGCTGACCAAGCTGTTACTTATGATACTTCTGGGATTTCATTTGTTGTTTCAAATGGAGTAATGGCCCCATTTACTGAAAATTTTGACGGTTCTGTTTTTCCACCTGATGTAAGATGGCAAGTAACAAATGGAGGTACTGATTGTTTTTATTGGGTTGGTGCATCAGGCGTATCAAGTGCGGGTGTATTTGCCAATAATATTGCCGAAGTTCCAATGTTTGGAAATTCAACTGCTCAAACGGAATCATTGATCACACCTATTTTTATATTACCATGCAACGCTTCTGCTGCAAATATCCAATTTGATGTTGCTTATAGAAGAAGAACAACTTCAACCAATGAACAACTTTTTGTAGACATCTCAGCAGATTGTGGAGCTACTTGGAATTCTACTCCTATTTACAATAAAAGTGGTGCTACGCTTGCTACTAGTACAACTCTAGCAACTGCAGACTGGTATCCAACAGCTTCAACAGATTGGAGAAATGAAACAATCAGTTTATTATCATTCGTTTCTGGAACTTCATCTAATATTCAATTTAGATTTAGAGCTATTGCTGCAAATGGAAATAATTTATTCATTGACAATATTAAATTTAATGCCACAACTCCAGGTGAAATAAATGTTACTCAAAATACAAGTGACATTTTGGATGGAGGTTCATATAACTATGGTTCAGTAAGTCCTGGAGGAACATCTACAGCAACTTTTACTATTACCAATTCAGGAACTTCTAATTTGGTATTAACTGCACCAATAACAGTTACTGGCACTGGTTTTGTACTTGGTTCAACTTTTGGAACTACTACGGTAGCTGCTGGTGCAACAACTACTTTCACAGTAACTTTCAATCCAACTGTAGCAGGAACATACACAGGAAATGTTTCATTTGCCACAAACGATTGTGATGAGTCAACTTACAATTTTACCTTAAATGGAGTTTCAGCTGCTGCACCTCCAGTTGCGAACTTTTCAGCAACACCATTATCTTCATGCGCTGGCACGCCTGTTACATTTACAGATTTGTCAACAAATACTACAAGTTGGTTATGGAATTTTGGCGCCGGTGCTACTCCATCAACATCAACTTTACAAAATCCAACAGTAACATTCAATACTGCTGGAGTTTACACAATCACTTTAACAGCAACAAATGCGAGTGGTTCTGATCCAGAAGTAAAAACAAACTACATAACTGCTCTTGGTTCAACAGCTGTAGCACTTCCAATCATTGAAGGATTCACTGCAACTACTTTTGTTCCTACAAACTGGTCTTTAGTGAATGCAAATAATTCCCCAACTACTTGGGCAAGGTCTGCAACCATTGGAAATGCTCCAACTACTGGAAATTCAATGATGTTTGATAACAACAATTACAATGATGCTGATGACGATCAAGTAAGAATGCCAAGTGCAATTTTTACCGGCTTGGCTTCTGCTCAACTTCAATTCGATGTGGCTTACGCGCAATACAGTGCAACTTATTTTGACGGTTTAGATGTATCTGTTTCAACTGATTGTGGACAAACTTTTACTTCTGTTTACAGCAAATCTGGTGCAGTTTTAGCAACTGCACCGAATACAACTACTAATTTCACACCGACATCATCTCAATGGAGAACTGAAACGGTTGATTTGACTGCTTATGTTGGAAATCCTTCAGTGATTGTTGCTTTTAAAAACTTGTCAGGAAATGGTAATCGCTTGTTTGTCGATAATATCAATTTAACTGGTGTTGTTGCTTCAACTCCTCCTGTTGCAAGTTATACAAGTTCAACTAGCACAGCTTGTACAGGTGAAGTAATTACTTTTACAAATACTTCAACAGGTACACCAACTGCTTACAATTGGACCTTTACAGGTGGAACACCAGCAACTTCAACTGCAACAAATCCAACAGTTACGTATTCAACTCCGGGAGTTTATACAGTTTCATTGGTTGCAACAAATGCTTTTGGGACAAACACCAGTACACAAACCAATTCAATCACAATTAACGGAACAACTGCTACTCCAGGAGCAATTTCAGGCACAAATACACTTTGCTCAGGAACTACTGGAAATGTTTATTCAATTCCTACTGTTTCAGGTGCTACAAGTTACACTTGGTCTGCTCCTGCTGGTTCAACAATAACAGCTGGACAAGGAACAACATCTGCAACGATTACTTTCGGCTCAACTGCAGGAAATGTATCAGTGGTAGCGAATAATACTTGTGGTGCTTCAGCAGCGAGTAATCAACCAATCACTTTAAATCCAACTCCAGCTTCACCAACATTAAGTGTTATTAATAATTGCGGTAATTCAGTTGTTTCTTCTGCTTCAAATGTCAATCTAGTTTGGTCAACAACTGAAACGACATCTCAAATTACAGTTGCTACTGCAGGAACAATTACAGCTACACAATCATTGAACGG
This sequence comes from Flavobacteriia bacterium, assembly GCA_947450325.1. GTDB lineage: Bacteria > Bacteroidota > Bacteroidia > Flavobacteriales_D > Crocinitomicaceae > JAQVCM01. Next base: position 16,359 of record CANFUT010000024.1, on the reverse strand, counting down.
TTGTAATTCACCAATTGCTTCGATTCAAGCAGCACCTAAAACCATTCCTAGTGCACCAGTTGTAACAGTTACTAATTTATGCGGTTCAACAACTTTGAGTTCAACCACAAGTGGAACTTTACATTGGTCAAATAACGCAACAACAAATAGTATTTCAGTTACAAATGCTGGAAATTATGATGTGTATCAAACGGTAAATGGATGTTTAAGTTCTACAACAACTGTTACTTCTGCCCCATTAACTGTGCCAAGTGTATCTTTAAATGCTTTATCGTCAGTTTGTGTTAATTCTCCAAAATTCAATCTAAGCGGTGGTTCTCCTGTAGGCGGCACTTATTCTGGTCCTGGAGTTGTTTCAAATCAATTTGACCCTGCGTTAGCTGGATTAGGTACATTCACAATTACATATACATTTACTGACGTGAATGGCTGCAGCGCTCAAGCACAGCAAAGTATCACTGTTGGATGCGCGAGCGTTGAAGATTTGAATAAAAATAACTTCACCATATATCCAAATCCAAATGATGGTACTTTCACTATTTCAGGAATTAAAAATCCGATTCAATCTGTAAAAGTATTCGACATGTCAGGAAAATTGGTGAGAGAAATAAAAATTGAAAACAATCAAAATCAAGTTGATATAAATATTCAACATTGCGCAGATGGTATCTATTCTGTTGAAATTTCAAGCAATGAATCAATTTCTAGAGTTAGAATTGTAAAAACGAAATAGCAATAGTTTATTTTCAAGCTTTAACAGCAGTGAAATTTCATTTTTTTGAAAAATCATTGCTGTTTTTTTTTTACATAAAAAATTGAAAATCAGTAATATTTATATACATTTGGCTTTAAATACTTAGGATATGAAAAATTGGATTTTACTTTCAACGATAATAACTTTTTTAGCTTCATGTAGTTTCAAACAAAATGTTGCATTCAATAAAAACTGGTCAGGCGCTATGAACTGTGAATTAGATATGCGACAAATGCTACCAATGATGGAAGTTGAAGGTAGTGAAAAAGCGGTTTCAATGATTGAAGAGCCAGAAACATTGGAAAAAATCAAATTATTGAAATCAACAAAAGGTGTTTCAAAAGTAGATGTCAAAGAAGTTGAAAAAGGATTGTATGCATTCTCTTTTGAATTCGATGATTTAAATTCACTTAATAAATCTGCAAATATTATGTTCTCAGATTCAGGAAGTGTAAATGAGTTTGTATATTTCAATCTAAAAGATAAAAATACCCTATTTTTTACGATACCTAAAAACGGTGACGGTTCGCCTGAGGTTGAGACAACGGATGAACCGACAGGAATGGAAGGTTTTAATTATGAATTAAGTCTCAAATTCCCAAGAAAAATTGCAAGTATCGAAACTAAAAATACTGCTACGATAAGCAATGATCGTAAGGAAATTAACTATTCATTTGACATTCTTTCGATGGAATCAAGTTCTTTTTCACCCGATATTCTAATCAAATTAAAAAAGAAATAGTTTACAAACAAATGTTTCCTTTTAGACCAAAAATGTGAGAAATTTCTGATAATTTCTTTACTTTTGATTCAATGAAAAATTTTCGATTGCTTCTTCTTCCATTTGGCTTTTTATATGGAGTAATTACTGCTGTTCGAAACTTGCTTTTCAGTCTAAAAATCAAAGAAGTATATCAGATTCCAGTTAAATCCATTTGCGTCGGAAATCTGTCTGTTGGTGGAACTGGAAAAACACCACATGTTGCCTACATTGCCGAATTATTGAGTCATGACAATCAAATTCAAATTTTAAGTCGTGGATATGGCCGAAAAACCAAAGGCTACTTTTTGCTCGACGAAAATTCAACTGCTGAAAATGTAGGCGATGAACCACTTTTTTACCACAAACAGTTTAAAAATACAGATGTTGCTGTGTGTGAATCACGTAAAACAGGAATCGAAAACTTATTAAAACTAAAAGAAAATCAAGTAATTATACTAGATGATGCTTTCCAACATCGCGCAGTAAAAGCTGGGGTAAATATTCTAATCACCGACTTCAATCAACCGTATTTCAGCGATTGGATGATGCCTGCAGGCAATTTACGCGAATGGATTTCAGGTAGAAAAAGAGCTGATATTGTCATTGTCAGTAAATGTCATTCTAATTTGAATTCAGCAACAAAAGCACTTTATAAGCAAAAATTGAAATTCGTTCCAGATTCAATTTACTTTTCCGAAATTCAATATGGAGAATTAAAGTCATTCAATTCAAATTCAACGCTTTCAGAAGTTAAGAAAGTATTACTTGTAACAGGAATTGCAAATCCAATCCCACTACTCAATCATTTGCAAGAAAATTTTGAAGTTGAATTAATGCAATTTCCCGATCATCATGCTTTCAGTATGGACGATATTCATAAAATTCATAAAAAATTTGATACTTTTGCAAGTGAAAATAATGCGATTGTAACCACTGAAAAAGATTTCATGCGTTTACAAAGCGAAAGTTTCAACGCTGTAATTGATCAAAAACCTTGGTTTTATCAACAAATCACAGTGAAACTAGACAGAGAATTAGAGTTTAAAACAGAAATAAACAATTATGTTAGAGCAATTTAAAGAATCAGTAGCTTATATAAAAAGCAAAACTACAGTAGACCCAACAATAGGTATCATTTTAGGCACTGGTTTAGGCGGATTAGTGAAGGAAATTGAAATCATCAATGAAATTCCATACAGAGATATCCCGCATTTCCCAGTTTCTACAGTAGAAAGTCATTCTGGAAAATTGATTTTTGGAAATTTAGGTGGCAAAAAAGTAATCGCGATGCAAGGTCGTTTTCACTTTTATGAAGGTTATGACATGAAACAAGTAACTTATCCTGTTCGTGTTATGAAATTAATGGGGATTGAAAGATTGTTTGTTAGCAACGCATCAGGCGGGGTAAATCCTGACTTTGAAGTAGGTGAAATCATGATTCAAGATGACCACATCAATTTATTTCCAGCACATCCATTAATTGGAAAAAATTTCGACGAATTAGGACCACGTTTTCCTGATATGAGCGAGCCGTATGATCCTGCAATGATCGCATTAGCAAAAACAATCGCAGCTGAAAATAATATCCGCGTTGCCGTTGGAACTTATGCTGGTTTGACTGGTCCAACGTTGGAAACGCCTGCTGAATACGCATATGTTCGCGCAATTGGTGCAGATGCTGTTGGAATGTCAACTGTTCCAGAAGTTATCGTGGCGCGTCACATGGAAATTCCGTGCTTCGCAATCTCAATTATCACTGATTTAGGGGTTAAAGGAAAAATCCAAAAAGTGAGCCTTGACGATGTAATTGAAGTTGCAAGTCGCCAAGAGCCAAAAATGACGTTAATCATGAAAGAATTGATTACAAGATTGTAAAACAATGCATTGCGAAAATAAAATCACATTGATTTAAAATTTTGAATTCGCAATCAATCAAAAAATATGGAAATTAGAGATAAATACGAAGTTGTAATAGGTTTGGAAGTTCACGCTCAAATGCTGACTAAATCCAAGGCTTATTCTAACGATGTCAACGAATATGGATCAAATCCAAACACCAATGTAAGCGTTATTTCTTTGGGTCATCCAGGTACTTTACCTAAAATGAACAAAAAAACGATCGAATTTGCCATCAAATTGGGTCTAGCTTGCGGAAGTGATATTGCGAGAGATCAATATTTTGCTCGTAAAAATTATTTTTATCCTGACCTTCCAAAAGGATATCAAATCACGCAAGATAAAACGCCAATTTGTACTGGAGGTCAAATCATTATCAAAGGAAAAGACGGTGCTGAAAAATCTATTGGAATCACAAGGATTCACATGGAAGAAGATGCAGGAAAAAGTATTCACGACGTAGATGTTTTTGATACTTTGGTCGATTTAAATCGTGCTGGCGTTCCTTTATTGGAAATTGTTTCTGAGCCAGATATTCGCTCTTCACAAGAAGCTTATGATTATTTGACAGAAGTTCGAAAATTGGTTCGCTACTTGGATATTTGCGACGGAAACATGGAAGAAGGTTCTATGCGTTGTGATGCAAACGTTTCTGTCAGATTGCACAATGCACCAGAATTCGGTACTAAAGTGGAAGTCAAAAACATGAACTCAATCAGAAATGTTCAACGTGCTATTGAATTTGAAGTGACACGTCAAATTGAAATGTTAGAAAAAGGTGAAACGATTTCTCAGGAAACACGTGGATTTGATGCTTTGAAAGGAATTACCATTTCTATGCGTTCAAAAGAAGCTGCGAATGATTACAGGTATTTTCCTGAACCAGATTTGCAACCGCTTTTCATCAATCAAAAACAAATTGATTTAATAAAAGGTGAAATGCCTGCGTTACCAAGAGAATTGTTTCAAAAATATACATCAAAACTAGGTTTGACAGCTTATGACGCTGGAATTTTGACTGATAGCAAACCTGTTGCTTTGTATTTTGAGGAAATTATAAAGAATACAAACAATTTCAAAGCTGCAGCGAATTTAGTGATGGGTGATGTGAAATCTTACCTTAATCACAACGGTTTAGAAATGGAAGAATTTCCTGTGGAAGCGGGAACTTTAGCGCAATTAATTCAATTGATTGAAGAAGGAAAAATCTCGTCAACGGTCGCTTCCCAAAATATTTTCCCTGAATTGACTAAAAATCCAGAGAAAAATCCTTTGGATATCGCCACAGAATTGAACTTAATTCAAGAATCTGATGAAGGTAGTTTGATTGCATACATACAACAAGTTATCGACGAAAATCCAGTTGAAATTGCGCGTTACGTTGCTGGAGAAAAGCAATTGACAGGTTTCCTCATGGGAAAATTGATGAAAGTTTCTGGCGGAAAAGCAGACCCAAAACAAGCAAATCAATTGATGCGCAAAATGTTAGATGAATTATCTGCATAAATATTTTTTAAATATGAATAAGTTTTTATTAATCAGTACTTTATTTATCCTTTTTGCTTGTGGTGAACCTGAGCAAAACGCACCTATCGACGGCGCAATCAATGAAGAAGAACAACTGACAGATTATTCAAATTTAGAAGTCAACTTTTCAATTTCTGGTCAAATTACTGGCGGTGGAAATCAAATATTAACGTTGGAAGCTTTGAGTAACAAAGGTTCCATCAAATTGGCGGAAACCAAAACCGCAGCCAATGGAAATTTTTTGTTGAAAGGAAATATCCAAGGAATGGGATTGTATCAACTCAAAATTGGAAATACCAACAAAATCATTCCACTGACCTTGGAACCGAAAGATTCTATTAAAGTAATCGCAGATTTTGCAACCTACGAAAGATTGCCGAAAATTTCAGGCGCTGTTTGGGCAGAAACATTGACAAAATACATGGCAAACTTCAATCAATTTGCGGAAAAACAAGCCCTTTTGATGACTAAGAAAGGATTGTCGCAGGAACAACAGATCAAGGAATTCTTAGAAATGAGAAAACCATTAGACGCTTTTGCCAAAGCTGAAATGTTGAATAACCCAGCAAATCCAGCGAATATTGTGCTTTCAACTTCTATGACTCCAGCCATGGGATTCGATAATTGGGATACAGATAACTTAAATGTCTTGGAAAAAGTTGCAAATGCATTTGAAGAAAAATATCCTGGATCGCCAATCGCAAATTCAATGCGCATGCAAGTTGAACAAATTTCAGCAGGAATGGCTGAATTTAAAACTTCAAAAACTAGTCCTAGAAACGGCGCAGGAATTACTGCACCTGAAATTGAATTGAAAAATCCTGAAGGAAAAACATTGAAACTTTCGTCATTAAGAGGAAAAGTGGTATTGATCGACTTCTGGGCTTCATGGTGCGGACCTTGCCGTCAGGAAAATCCAAATGTTGTCAGGGCGTATAATAAATTCAAAGACAGAGGTTTTACTGTTTTCAGCGTTTCTTTAGATAGCGATGCAAATGCTTGGAAAAGAGCAATTAAATCTGATGGATTAATTTGGCCAAACCATGTCAGTGACCTAAAACAATGGAAATCTCCATTGCCAGCATTATACGGTTTTGACGGAATTCCATACACCGTTTTGATCGATAAACAAGGGAAAATTATAGGAACAAATTTACGTGGTCCAGCTTTGGAACAAAAATTGAATGAAATACTGAAATAAACTAATTTGAATTTTAAACGTCTTATTATTCAAGAAAAATGCATTTCTAAAAAATCAAACAAATGAAAAAATTATTGACAGTTTCATTATTACTTTGCTCGCTTCTTAGCTTTGCTCAAATTCAAGTCACAGTAAGTGGAAATATTTTCAATCTCAAAACAGACACAATTGTCCTAGCGCAATATACCCAACAAGGTTATGTGGACTATATTAAAGCAACAGTTTCAAAAAAAGGAGATTTTAAATTGACAGGAAAGTTGCCAGCTAAAGATTATTACGTTTTAAGAATTTCACCAAATGAACATTTGAACTTAATCCTAAAAGATGGTGCAGACATCAAAGTTTACGGAGATGGAAAGAACATCAATTATTTTAACAACATCATTGGTTCAGATGAATCTTCCCACATGAATGCGTTCATCAATGATTTAAGGGTTTTTAACAGTAAAAAAGATTCAGCCAATGCTTATTTGCAAAAATTTCCTGATCAATTAGATGCTGTAAATCAATCATTCAGCCAAATTTACTATGAATTTAATGCTGTAAGACAACGTTACATCTCAGACAATCCAAATTCTCCAGCGTTGATTCCAACTTTGCAAACAATAGACATTCAAAAAGAATTTCCTATTTACGAATCAGTGGTCAATCAATTGGTTGCAGGTTTTGATGGTTCGCCAACAATTGAACAAGTGAAAGCAAATTTTGCGCAATTGAAAGCACAAAATCAAGCCAATGAATTTTTAGCTCCCGGAAAAGACGCTCCAGATTTTAGTCAAGCAATGGCTGACGGAAAAATGTTGAAATTGTCTGATTTAAAAGGAAAAGTTGTTCTACTTGACTTTTGGGCTTCTTGGTGCGGACCATGTAGAAAAGAAAATCCAAATGTGGTGAATTTGTATAAAAAATACGAAAAAGACGGATTTACTGTTTTGAGTGTTTCTCTAGATCAAAAGAAAGAACCTTGGTTGGCGGCGATCGAAAAAGATGGATTGGTTTGGCCAAATCATGTAAGTGATCTTAAATTTTGGTCAAATGAAGCAGCTTTATTATACAAAGTAACCGGGATTCCTTTCACAGTGTTGATTGACAAAGAAGGAAAAATAATCAATACCAAATTGAGAGGTCCAGATTTAGAAAACACCTTAAAAAGCATTTTCGGACATTAATCCTATTGATTTCCAAAATTATATATGACTGAAAAATCAGCAAAAAATATTTACTTCGCATCAGATTTTCATTTGGGCGCGCCGAATTATGAGAAAAGTTTGGAACGCGAAAAAGCCATTTGCGCTTGGCTAGATTCAATCAAACCAACCTGTGAAGAACTTTTTTTAGTTGGAGATATTTTTGATTTTTGGTTCGAATACAAAAATGCCATTCCAAAAGGATTTGTCAGATTGCAAGGAAAAATCGCTGAATTTACAGACAGCGGAATTCCTGTACATTTTTTCACAGGAAACCATGACATGTGGATTTTTGATTACATTCCGAAAGAATTGGGGGTTCAATTGTATAGAAAACCAATCGTTAGAACTTTTGGAAACAAGAAATTTTTCATCGGACATGGAGATGGTTTAGGTCCTGGAGATCTGAAATACAAGATGTTAAAGAATTTCTTCGACAGCAAGATTTGCCAATGGCTTTTTGCACGTTTTCACCCAAATTTTGGAATTGGTTTGGCAAATTATTCTTCGAGAAGTAGCCGAGCTAAAACGGGGAAAATAGATGAAAAATTCCTTGGAAAAGAACACGAATGGTTAGCCATTTATTGCGAAGAACAAAATAAAATTAATCCAGTAGATTTTTATCTATTTGGGCACAGACATCTTCCACTTTCCATTCCAATCGGCGAAAACGCGAGCTACATGAATATCGGTGATTGGTTGAAATACAACACTTTTGCTGTTTTCGATGGTGAAAATTTGACATTAAAACGTTGGAATAACGGATCACCTGAAAACTATATTTTCTAAATCTCTTTTCAAATTCACATGAAGTACAATCTTTCAGAAATCACAGATTTAATCAAAGACAGACGCACGATTTATCCTGAACAATTCAGTGATCGAAAAATTCACAAAGAACAAGTTGAGCATATTCTTAATAATGCGATTTGGGCGCCAACTCATGGTAACACACAACCTTGGCGTTTTACCGTTTTCATGGATGAAAGTCGTCAAGATTTAGCCGATATTTTAGGTAAATTATATTTGGAAGAAACACCAGCGGACAAACAAAACGACATGAAATTGGCGAAAATGATAACACGTCCAATGAAATCTTCAGTAGCCATTGCCATCAACATGAAACGGGATGAAACAGGTAGAATTGCTGAAATTGAAGAAATTGAAGCAATCGCTTGTGCTGTACAAAATATGCATTTAACTTGCACAGCTTATGGAATTGGCGGATTTTGGGCCACACCAAAAGTAATTTCAAGTCCAAAAATGAATGAATTTCTAAAATTAGGCGAAGCAGATAAATGCCTTGGAATTTTTTACTTGGGCTATCCTGCTGAACAATGGCCAAAAGGTCAAAGAAGACCAATTGAATATTTAACTGAATGGAGGTAAATTTATAAAAGCATCCATTTATACCAAATAAATTACGTTTGAATCAATCGATTGATTTAATCGGAATCAATTCAAATATTTTCGGATTAAAATCGTTTTCTTTGTGATTATTATGAACAGCAATCACATTTTTAAATTTTTGTTGACTTTTCTCATTTTGAGTCAAGTTGAAATAGAATTTGCACAAAGTTCAGAGAAAAAAGAAAAAAAAGAGAAGTTCCCCTCCTATTTTGGTTTGCAATTTAAACCATTGATTGCAGGAAATTTTTTAGGTTCATCGCAATTGAAATTGAACAACGAACAATTCTTTGCCGTTGTAAACCAGAAATTTGGCTATTCATTTGGCGCTAATGTAAGAATCGGTTTGACTAAACTAATCAGTTTAGAAACAGGAATCAATCAAGTGCAAAGAAACTACAATATCGATTTTTCAATTCCAGATTCAAATTTGTATGTACGCAATGATATAAGTTTTGTAAATTACGACATTCCACTCAATGCATTAATATATATTCAATTAAGTGATAAAATTTTCATGAATGCTTCTCTTGGCGGTTCAATGGTTTACAATCCATCAGACGTCGCGACTAAGTTAGCTTTACAAGGAGGAAATGTTTTTATTCAAGAAGGAAGAAGATTTTCCAAAGTAGGATTTGAGATGAATGCCAACTTTGGTGCGGAATATCGAACAGAAAAAAGTGGGATTTTCTACTTTGGTATTTCGGGTAGAATTCCAGTAAAACCGATTTACCAAATTGCAGCAGTTTATGAAAGACAATCTTACTCAAAAGTAGCCGTCGGCAATTTAATAGGAACCTATATTTCATTCGATTTTAGGTATTATTTACCGAATATCAAAAACAAAGGCGTTCAATTTATTCCAGGACCGATTGAACAATAAATCAACAAGTTAATTTAGATTTCAATTAGAATTTCATGCAAAAATACATCGATGCACTTGGTTTACAACCACATCCTGAAGGAGGATTTTACAAAGAAGTTTACCGCTCAGAAGAAACCGTTGTAGGTGGAGAAAGAAATTTGATGACTTCGATTTATTTTTTATTAACTTCAGAAAATGTCTCCAAATTTCACCGAATCAAAAGCGATGAATTGTGGTTTTACCATGCAGGAAGTCCACTGATTGTTCATACTTTAGATGAAAACGGTCACCACGAACATTTGGTCGGAGCAGATTTGGAAAACAACATGCAACCGCAATTCATGGTTCCTAAAAATACTATTTTCGGATCAACTGTAATGGAAGAAAATAGTTTCTCACTCGTTTCATGCGTGGTAGCACCAGGTTTTGATTTCCGCGATTTTGAACTTTTCACAACCGAAAGTTTGCTTGAATTGTTCCCAAATGAATTGGAAATCATTCAAAGATTGAGTTGATAAAATGCAAATCAAAACCCGAATCCATTTACTTGGACTAATTACATTACTAGTTTTTCCTGTTCCTGCAATTTGGGCCTTGTGGTATTTTGAAGAAATAAATCCTTGGAAAATTTTCGATTTTAACAACTTAATCAATCCAAAAACCTTGTTAGGAATTTCTTGGGGAATGATTTATGCGGTTTTCAGTATGAGTGTTTTTCAACTTAAAATTTTCGGCAACGAACTCGACAGACAAGAAAAATTGATTCAATCCATGAATTTGAATTTGGTGGACAAAATCTTCTTGTCGTTTTGCGCAGGATTTGGTGAAGAAATTTTATTCCGCGCTGGAGTGCAACAATGGGCAGGAATTTGGATTACTTCCATCCTATTTATAGCGATTCACGGATATTTGAATCCAAAAAAATGGCGACTTTCGCTGTATGGAATTTTATTACTTCCATTCATACTTTCCCTCGGATTTTGGCTTGCACCTATGGGAATTTGGTTTTGCATTTCTGCGCATTTCAGTTATGATTTGATGCTTTTTGTTAGTATTGACAAAAATTGAAATTTAAACTGTTTTTTTTTTTAGAAAAAATCATTCTAAATATTCTATTCTCTTTTTATTAGTCAAAATAAAAGCTTTTCAATCCAAAAATTAATCTACGAGTACTTCACAAAATAACTGTAATATAACTTGAATAAACCTGTAAATTCATACATAAAATGTATCAATTCATTCAAAAACCTTAAAAAATCATCAGATAATTTACCACTTTTTTAGGCGGAAAAATTCGTTTTTTGGTGTTTGAAAATACTATTCTATTCGCTTCTTTTTTTACTTCCAACGCTTGCTGATTATTTTTAAAGTGTGCGAAAATCAAATTCAAACCATATGATATTACTATCTACTCCATTTTAAGCGGTTTTACTATATTTTTAATTTACATTTTAATTATCCATTCGTTCAAAAGTTAGCAAAATGTTGGATTTGAAATTTCCGTCCAACGTCAAAAATTGATAAATCATAAACTAATGAGTTGTGAATTTAGGTGAATTTAGAATTCAAATTTTTCTTTAAACAATTCTGTGTGAATTACTAAAACAAGAAAATTAAATAAATTAAAATTATTTGTCGTAAATATTTACGATCAATAAAAATATAGAAATGAATAAAACTTAATCATTTCTGATCAATAGTTTTATTTTAACAAATTAAATTTAAATTAACAATTTGCATTTGTTATACACAAATCAATGTATTTAAATTTGGGTCCACGTAACACTGTAAGTAATATTCAAATTTACAACCTATTTACTAACAATCAACAGGTAAAGCTTATAATATATCAACAGGTAAATGTTAATAACTAATATTGTAAAATTTTGATTTACAAATACTTATATCAAAAAAAAAAAAAAAATCAAAAAATACAATACACAAAAAAGATTGCTTTACTATTCAGAAATTCCGAAAGCAAAAACCAATAAATCAGTTCCTTTCTCAAAAATGAAGGTCCTACCTGATTCCGAAACTAAAATCACCCGAATATTTGTCTTTTGTCGCTGCTCACTTTCGGCAATTACTTGTCTGCACGAACCGCAAGGAGAAACGCAATCATTTTGCTTGATCAAGTCTCCTTTGGCAACAATCACTAAAGTCTGAATGGCAGTTTCTGGAAAGTTGGCACCTGCATAAAACAGCGCGACACGCTCAGCACACAATCCAGATGGATAAGCAATATTCTCTTGATTGTTTCCAGCCACCTCTGTCCCATCTTCCAACAATAACATTGCCCCTACTCTAAAATTACTGTATGGCGCATACGCTTTTTCAGCAATTGAATATGCTTTTTGAACCAATTCTTGCTCTTTCGAGTCCAATGAAGTCCAATTTTCAAATTCTTGGTATGAAATAGTCAGTGTTTTGTTCATCTTTCAGCGCGTGTATATTTGCTTTCAACAAATTTCGAAAAATATAAAGCTACTTTGACATGGTTTGGAAAAGGTATTCCATAGTGGATTGTTTAAAACCTGCAAAATTCTCAAAATATGAGAATTTTGCAACTATAATGCTTTTTTAAGTTGAACGTGACTCTTTCCTGAAATGATTTCGTTATTTTTTTTCATTGCCAAAAAAAGTAACCAAAAAACGCTAGGCTACGCAATCAAAGCTAAAAAAATAAAATCCATGACTCAACAAAAGTAAACTCGCCATTGGAATTTTCTGAGCAGTAAGATCATCATCGCTCAAACAGTACTTTTGTTTATCTGTCATGAATTGGTATTTTTTTTTAACGCTTTTATTGCTGAGGCCGATTCCTTTGTCTACTAGATTATTCGCTTGTTAGAAGTTTAATCATAGAAATCGACTCCCAATTTAAAAATTTTGATTTAATTTATTATTGTTGACAAGCACATAAAAATCCTGTCCAACTATACAAAAATCCAACACCGACGGAGTCAGCCACGAAGTGAATCCAATTATCCAAAAAAAAAAAAAAAACGCCCATCCGATAAGATGAGCGTTTTTTTTTAGATATATTCTCCTTAAACGAGCATTGTTACTGGATTTTCTAGATAACCTTTCAAAGTCTGCAAGAAAGCAGCTCCTGAGGCTCCGTCAACCACTCTATGATCGCAAGAAAGCGTTAATTTCATTACATTTCCTGGAACAACTTGTCCATTTTTCACCACTGGTATTTGTTTGATTCCTCCAACAGCCAAAATACAGCTATCTGGTGGGTTAACAATAGCTGTGAAAGATTCGATTCCGAACATTCCTAAATTAGAAATGGTAAATGTGTTTCCTTCCCAATCTGATGGTTGTAATTTTTTATCTTTTGCTTTTTGCGCAAAATCTTTTACTTCAGCGCCAATTTGTGCAAGTCCTTTTGTGTCAGTAAATCTCACCACTGGAACCAATAAACCTTCGTCAACTGCCACTGCAATTCCGATGTGTACATGGTGGTTTCTGCGAATCACATCACCCAACCAAGAACTGTTGATTGCTTGGTGTTTTCTCAATGCCATCGCTGAAGCTTTCACAACCATGTCATTGAACGAAATTTTTACATTTTTATCTGCATTCATCGCATTTCTCGCTGCAATTGCATTGTCCATGTCAATGTCCAAAGTCAAATAAAAGTGTGGCGCTGTAAATTTACTTTCAGCCAAACGTCTCGCAATGGTTTTACGCATTTGAGAAACAGTTTCATCTGTAAATGATTCTTGTCCTGTAGGAGCAGCATATTGAACTGCATTTACCGCAGGAACATAAGGTGTGAAATGATCTACATCTCTTTTTACAATTCGTCCGTGATCGCCAGTCCCAGCAACTTGATTGATATCAATTCCTTTTTCTTCAGCCACTTTCTTAGCCAAAGGTGAAGCAAAAACACGTCCGTTTGATGGTGCTGGTGATGCAACTGGCGCAGCTTTTGGAGCTGGAGTAGCAGCGGCTTGAACGGGCGCAGGATTTGCTTTTGGTGCTTCCACTGCTTTTTCTTCTACTTTCACTTCAGTAGCAGGAGCTTCTGCATTGGCAAGCAAAGCAGAGATATCTTCCCCTTCTTTTCCAATAATTGCAAGCACCACATTTACTGGAACTGATTTTCCTTTTTCGACACCAATATGCAACAAAACACCGTCGTAAAAAGATTCAAATTCCATGGTTGCTTTGTCGGTTTCAATTTCCGCCAATAATTCACCTGATGCAACTTTGTCTCCAACTTTTTTATGCCATTCTGCAACAACACCTTCTGTCATGGTGTCGCTCAATTTGGGCATATAAATTATTTCTGCCATAATTTTTATTTTTTACTGTAAACAGTTAAATTTTAGTATTCTTTGATGTAAGGATAATCAGTTTGCTTGTAAACATCCTCATATAATTCATGTGCTTCTGGATATGGAGAATTTTCAGCAAATTCAACTGATTCTTCTACTTCTTTTTTCACCCAATTATTTATTTCCTCGATCTCAGCATCAGTCAACCATTTGTTTTCTTTGATTACATCTAAACAATGGTCAATTGGATCTTTAGCTTGCCATTCAGCAACCTCCTCTTTCGTTCTGTATTTTTGAGGATCTGACATTGAATGTCCTTTGTATCTGTAAGTTCTGATATCTAACAAAGTTGGTCCATCACCTCTTCTAGCTCTATCACAAGCTTCTTCAATTGCTTCGTGAACTGCTTCAGGCGACATTCCGTTTACAGATTTTGAAGGAATATCATAAGACAAACCAATTTTAGATAAATCAGTTACGTTCGTTGTTCTTTCAACAGAAGTTCCCATGGCATAATTGTTATTTTCAATGATGTAAATCACTGGCAATTTCCAATTCACAGCCATATTGAAAGTTTCGTGTAAAGCACCTTGTCTTACAGCTCCATCTCCCATAGAAACAAAAACTACATTGTCTGTTTCGTTGTATTTCTCTGCAAAAGCAACACCAGTACCCATTGGAATTTGCGCTCCAACGATTCCGTGTCCACCCATGAAATTTTTATCCTTATCAAAAAAGTGCATTGAACCACCTTTTCCTTTAGAACAACCTGTCGTTCTTCCGTAAAGTTCTGCCATCAAAACACGAGGATCTGTGCCCAATCCTAATGGATGCGCGTGATCTCTGTATGCAGTCATGTGACTATCTGTTGGACGGCTACCACTCACAGTACCGGCAACGATTGCTTCTTGTCCTATATATAAGTGACAAAATCCACCAAATTTTTGTTGGATATATAATTGTCCTGCTTTTTCTTCAAAACGACGCATTAATAGCATGTCTTTGTACCACTTCACATAAGTTTCTTTTGAAAACTTTGATTTGGAAGCAACTGAACTTTTTTTGGTTGTTTTGCTTGGTTTTGCAACTGCTTTTGTAGCCATAATTTTGCTATTTTTTTTAACGAAAGGCAAATATAACAAGAAGAATCGAAACAAAATAATTTTTCAATTACTCAATTTCCATTAATCCAATTTACCTTAGTGTCTTATTTACATTAAGACTTGTGTTTTAGAAGAAACAATGGATTCAAAAAAAAGTTTGGATTTGAAAATTTTATTTCAAAAAAATAAAATTCCTTGCAAACCACAAAAAAATGAGTACTTTTGCGGTGGGGTAAGTCTTGTACGACCAGCTCCTTCTAACTCCTCCAGGGCAGGAATGCAGCAAAGGTAAGAAGTTGAGCGGTGCGATGCGAGTAGCTTGCCCCACTTTTTTTGATCTAAATTCTTAAAAGGTAATCCAATCAAAATTGCTTAAATATTTTTACGTTTTTTAAGCAATTAAATGAAAGTATTTTTTTCATTTGTAATATTAAACTTGATTTTTCACTTTAAAAATATTAAAACATGAAATTTTTCATTGATACTGCTAATTTACAAGAAATCAAAGAAGCAAACGATCTTGGAGTGTTAGATGGCGTTACAACCAATCCTTCGTTGATGGCGAAAGAAGGTATAACCGGACAACAAAACATATTAAATCATTACGTAGCAATTTGCGAAATCGTTGATGGTGACGTGAGTGCGGAAGTTATTGCGACTGATTTAGAAGGAATGATTCGCGAGGGTGAAATCTTAGCCGCACTTCACAAAAATATTGTAGTTAAAATCCCGATGATTCCCGAAGGTATCAAAGCGATCAAATATTTTTCAAATAAAGGAATAAGAACCAATTGTACATTGATTTTCTCTGCTGGTCAAGCCTTGTTGGCAGCCAAAGCTGGAGCTACATATATCTCTCCATTCATAGGTAGATTGGATGATATTTCAGTGAATGGTTTAGATTTAGTAGCACAAATTCGTCAAATTTACGACAATTACGTTTTTGACACTGAAATACTTGCAGCTTCTGTGAGACATCCAATGCACATTATCAACTGTGCAGAAATTGGTGCCGATGTAATGACCGGCCCATTGAGTGCGATCCTGGCACTCGCCAAACATCCTTTGACAGATTCAGGTTTGAAACAATTTTTAGCTGACCACGCCAAAGGCAATAATTAAGAATCCTTTATTCAAAAACAGAAAAGTGTTGGTCTATTTGGATCAGCACTTTTTTGCGTATTAGGCGATTTGTAATTTGATAAAAAATGAAGATTTCGGATCATGTCAAAATTCTGTGGACTTCACAGAAAATCAAGCATAAATTTGGGTTAATCTAAATAAAAAGAATCCAACATTTCTGACTCCTCTAAATTGAGCTCTGAAAGCTTTTATTTTTGCATTAAATGATTCCGCCGAAGCGTTTG
>CANFUT010000023.1 GCA_947450325.1 Flavobacteriia bacterium | reverse complement strand
TAAACCTATGTCAGTTTAACTTTATTTTCGCTCGTTAGCGGGGTCAAAGGTACACACTCTTTTTAATTCAACAAGCGTTTTCAACAATCTTTTTTTAATTAAATTTTAATAATGCAGGTAAATACTTGTAAATATGTGATTTAATCTTACCAAAAGATTAATAAAAAATGAAAGTTTGGTATTGTAAAAGTAGAATCCAGAAGTGAAATTAAGTGTTTTCGGACTTATTGTCATTGAAATATTCTTTTATTAAATAGAATAATTCTTTGTGGTTTCGTTCTAACACTAACGGCGATTCTTTATAGTACTCTATTATGACAGCAAAAAATTCTGGTAAGCTAACGGCACCATATGCATTAATGTCATTCGAATTTTCCTGCAGCGCTTTAAACTCCTTTGAAAATAGTTCAATCCATTTGCTTCTTAAATCTAATGTCAATTCAACAGGTAATCCGTCAATAAAGCCATCTGCTTTGTCAATTAGATGCGCGAATTCATGAATACCAACATTTTGCTTGTCATTTGGGTTTTTAAAACCTGCTACTAATGCTGGTAATGAAAGTATCATTGTTGTATCCATTAATCCGCCGTGATGCACTTTCCCTAAAACTTGACCTTTCGGATCGATTTCATTTTCATGCGTAAAATTATTCGGATATACCAAAACTTCACTCAATCGACCATAGTTCCAATAGGGCAATCCCCAAAAAGTGACTACAGCAGATGATGCAACATACAAACAGACTTCTCTGTCAGGTACATCTTTACCAATTTCAGTAATAATAACATCTGTTACAAAAAGTGCTATTCTATCTTCAAAAATCTTTCTATCAGATTTACTCAGCTTCTTATAAAAGTCAATGTTTTCGATCAGCCAATACCTGTCATTGATATTCAAATTAATTTTACTTGGTCTTCCTTTCGATTTATTTGCAAAATACAACCAACGACGAATCGCAAATGCAGTCAATACAACTGTAAAAATCCCTATAACCTTGGCTAGATTTTTCTGATCATTCATTGTTAAAATTGGAATACTAGCCAATAAAAGAATGAATACTATAATCCAGTACGAGAAGTTAAATTTGAAATTTGAATTGTTTGCTGACATTTATAAAAATGATTAATTACTTATTTTGCTCGCGGAATATTTTCAGCAACCAAGGAGTTAGAACTATCAATAATAAAGTGGCACCCATCATTAAATAAAAATTCAACATAAAAAAAGATGCTTTGTCTTCATATTGATCCCACAACGATGCAATCACACCACTCAATTTGTTACCGATGGAAGTTGAGATGAACCATGCACCCATCATTAAGGCTGTCAATCTCGCTGGTGACAATTTTGAAACCATAGACAATCCGATTGGCGATAAACACAACTCCCCTACTGTAATTACACCATATGCAGCAAAAAACCACCAGTAACTAGATTTGATTTCCCCGTTCACAGAAGAATTAACGGCGGCGACCATCACTAAACAAGATAGACCAGTAATAAATAATCCAAGAACAAACTTGATAGGAATAGACGGCTCCAATTTTCTAAAACGCAAAAATCGAAAAATCCCTACCACTAATGGCGTAAGTATAATTACCCAAAAAGGATTTACGGATTGAAAAATATTAGTGTTAAAAACGGCAACTTGATCTCCGTCTTTTAATTTATCCGCTCCTTGGTAATTCTTAAAATAACTTGGATATTGAATACTCTTTTCTCCTTCAATTTTTCGAAAGTGTTTGTCTAAAACTTGCTCTGGCTCTTTCGATTTTTCATATTTCACAACATCCGCTAAACTCATGTTCTTTAAACCTGAACTTATACTTTTGGGAACATCTCTATTCGTGTAATTATTGGCCCAAGTATTCAAAACGGTTCCATTCTGTTTGAAAATCGCCCAAAAAGGAATTACAGCCAAACAAACAACTAAAATCGCGCTCACCACTCTTCTCTCGTTTTTTGGTGCTGTAAACAGAATATATCCAAAAAAGAAAATCACTGGAATACATGCAAAAAGGAATGCATCGGTTACATCATCCTTTACTAAAAAAGAATGTGTATTTGTTTCTGAAGGAACACCATTGATGAAATATCCAACCACAGCAAAAATTAAGGCTGGTACGATTACGATTAATAAGTCTATCCACCAAGGTTTTTCACCAGGAGCTGCTACTTTTTTGACATCACCAGTCAAATAATGCTTATTTCCCAGCATAAAAACAACCACTCCTACAAACATACCTATTCCAGCGCCGACAAAAGCAATCGAATATCCATATTTGTTGATCAAAAAGGCAGAAACAATGTTACAAATGAAAGCACCAATATTGATTCCCATGTAAAAAATATTGTAGCCCTCATCTTTTTGACCTCTGAGTTCATCTGTATTGTATAAATTCCCTAATAAGGTAGAAATATTGGGCTTAAACAATCCATTTCCTAAAACGACCATTAACATTCCTGAATAAAGCATTCCAAAAGAGTGAATTCCCATCATGCAATATCCAATTCCCATCATTATTCCTCCAACAACAATTGGAAGTCGGTATCCAAGCACTCGATCGGCCAATAAACCTCCAATAAATGGCGTAAAAAACACCAAAGCGATAAAAGTTCCGTATAAACTCGCCGACTCAGCTTCTGATAATTCAAATCCTTGATTGGCATCTTTTAAATACAAAGTGAAAATTCCTATCATCAAATAATAACCAAATCTTTCCCACATTTCAGTGAAAAACAAATAAGGCAATGCCTGTGGATGTTTGCGATCTTTAGCCATAATTCTGAAAAAATTTAAATAGTTGTTTGATAAAAAAAAAGCAGCCCGCTTTTCATTGGACTGCTTCAAAAATATGAATTATAAATTAACGCACACCGTGCATCATTTTCAATAATCTTTTAGAAAGTAAGAATAATACAACAGACGCCCCACCTGCCATGAAAACAAAGATCATGAAGAAGTTGTATAAGTTTTCAATTTTCATACCCAAGAACATTGGTTTTTTCGGTTTCAAATTCCAAACTTCAATCGTATTTGTATCTGGTTTACCTTTTTTACCAACAATATTTTTCAATACATAAAGCGTATTTCCATCTTTACTCAAAAAGTGCGCAAATGCAAATTTAGGTTCAGAACCAACAATTTGTTTTAAATGAAACTTAGAAACTTCATTTTTAGAAACAGAAGTTGGTTTAATTTCTAATAGAGAATCGGCTTTCTCTTTCTCGTTAGACCCAAAAAGATTTACCATCACTTGATCTACAAAACCTAATTCTTTTGGTTTTTCAAATCCATCAGACACTAATTTAATATCTGCCATAGAGTTTGGAAATGCTTTCGCTACAGCTACTACATAATTGCTATCCAACGTAACATTTTTAGTTAATGTAGTATCGGCTGAATTAAACATGAATTTAGTCGCTGGAACACTTGTTTCCATGTGAACTTCTTCTGGATACAATGAACTCAAATCTCCAGCAAACTTATTCGCAGTTGCCGTTGACAAGAACCAAACTCCCATTAATAAAGAAGCAAAACGAACTGGCGCCAATTTCACAACCATTGACAAACCAATTGGTGATAAACACAATTCACCAAACGTATGAACAGTATAAAGTGTTACCAACCAGAACATGCTTACTTTCAAAGCTGGATCCAAATCTTTTACACCCATTGCGATAATCAAATATCCAACAGCCAATAAGAATAAACCCAAAGCTTGTTTTACTGGAGAAGAAGGTTCTCTGTCTTTTTTCCCTAAACGAGTCCAAATAATTGCAAAAATCGGAGCGAAAATTACGATTGCTACTGCATTGATACTTTGGAAATAAGAAGATGGTACTTCAGTTCCAAACAAACTTCTATCTGTTTGCTCTTGCGCAAAATAAGTTAGAGAAGCCCCCGCTTGCTCGAAAGCAGACCAGAAGAAAATCACGAAAAATGCAATGATAAAAATTACCCAGATTTTTTGTTTTTCAACAGAAGTCAAACTTTTATCAGTAATAATGGATGCTGGCGCAATGATACAAGCAGTATATATAAAGGCTCCAATCAAATCAAATCCTAACAAACCTTTGAAAACAACAAACAACAACAATGAGATTACTGCCCAAGTCAACATTTGTTTCACATTCAATTTTTTCTTTTCACCAACTGGTTTCACTACTTTCTTCGGAGTTGTACCAATTGCTTCACCTGTAGGAGAAACAACGTATTTATTTTTCAACAATTCAAAAGAAATAATACTGATAATCATACCAATACAAGCAGCCAAGAATCCCCATTTGAATGCGGCTGGAACAACCAAACCATCTTGGTCATAAACTTCACCCAACGTTCCACAAACCAATGGCGCAATAAATGCTCCTAAATTGATTCCCATGTAGAAAATGGTGAAAGCTGAATCGACTCTTTTATCTCCTTCAGGATATAACTGACCAACCATCGTAGAGATATTTGGTTTGAAAAATCCATTTCCGAAAATCAAAAATCCTAGTCCTGTAAACATCATTGTAGTAGCAAATCCTACTTCGGTGTAAAAACTTCCTGCCAAGAACATGAAAAATTGTCCTATAGCCATCATTACACCTCCAATGAAAATAGACCTTCTATTTCCCCAATATCTATCAGCTACATAGCCTCCGATCAATGGTGTCAAATAAACTAACCCAGTATAATTTCCATAAACAGTTGATGACAATGATTTATCAAACATCAATGCATTGACCATAAATAAAGTGAAAATTGCACGCATACCGTAGTAGCTGAACCTTTCCCACATTTCTGTAAAGAACAACAGATATAATCCTTTTGGATGACCTTTTTGTACAGATGATTCCATAATTTATTTAATAGTTTAAGCCGTGAAAGTAAAAAAAAAATCCCAATATTGCCTTTTTGATACTTTTTCTTTCGCAAATGTTCGTCAACATACACACCCATTTTGAACAATCTGATGGAATTTTCATTTTGAATGGAAAACCAAAAAATGATTTATGTGCTTTGTATTCTTTTGGAATTCATCCGTATGACTCGCTGATAATTGATTTCAATGAAGACATATTCAAAAAAGAAATAACTCAGAAAAACTGTCTTGCTATCGGTGAATGTGGTTTAGATAAAAACATATCTGTTCCAATTGAAACACAAATATCACTTTTTAAACAACAAATTACATTTTCAGAAAAGCACCAGTTGCCACTCATCATTCATTGTGTAAGAGCTTGGAATGAAATTTTAGCGATAAAAAAAGAATTAAAACCCAATCAACCATGGATTTATCATGGATTTCGCAAATCAAATTTGGTTGAAAGCGTTTTGGATTCAGGTTGTTTTCTAAGCATTGGAACTGCGATTATTTACGACCAAAAACTGCAGCAATCAATTGAAAAAATTCCGTTGGAAAAATTATTTCTAGAAACTGATGATGACACATTACACTCCATTCAAGAAGTTTACAAAGCAGTTGCTAGATTAAAAAATGTTCCAATAGAAGAACTACAAAAACAATTATTAAAAAACTTTGAATTGGTTTTTAGAAAAGTAAAGTAGTATTCAACTTTGTAAATTTCAAAATTGAAGTACTTTTGCAAAAAAAATAAAAATGGGTAATTGGCTGGAGCGCACAGAATTGTTGATCGGAACTGAAAATCAAGAAAAACTAAAAAATGCGCATGTTTTAATTGTCGGACTTGGAGGAATCGGCTCGTTTGCTGGTGAATTCATCGCAAGAGCGGGAATCGGAAAGATTACCCTGATCGATGGCGATTGCTTCGATGAAACAAATAAAAACAGACAATTAACTGCACTTGATTCAACGATTGGCAAAAACAAAGCTGTTGTGCTAGCTGAAAGAATCAAAGACATCAATCCCGAAGTTGAATTGGTTGTGATTGAAGAATTTGTGATTCCTGCGCGTGTTTGGGAAATTTTACAAGAATCAAAACCTGATTATGTGATGGATTGCATCGACTCTGTATCTCCCAAACTTGAATGGATTATCGCTTGTAAAAGATTGAAAATAAAAATCATTTCGCACCTTGGTGCTGGCGGAAAATCAGATCCTTCCAAAGTTCAAGTAGCACTATTGGGAAATACCAACAATTGCAAATTGGCGCTTCACCTCAAAAAAAGATTAAAAAGAAAAAACATTGATTACAAAAGAATTAAAACTGTTTTTTCTTCCGAAATTCAATTGAAATCTGCTTTAAAAATGACTGACGGAAGTAATTTCAAACGCTCGTTTTACGGAACAGTTAGTTACATGCCAGGATTATTTGGACTTTACGGAGCTGCTGAAGTAATTAAACATCTGCAAAAAAAACAAGACTAATTCTGCACACAAATTCTTTCAATAAATTCAGAATTTAAAGCGATTAGTTTCACTAAATAAATCCCGTTTTCAAGGTCAATTGGAATTTCAATTTGATTGGAGCTTACTTTTTTCGACTCGATCAACTTTCCTGAGACATCATGTATTTCAATGTTTTGAATCTCAATAGCTGATTGAATCGCCAAAAAGTTTTTCAAAGGATTTGGATAGATTTTCACATTTTCAATTGCTTTTTCGTCCTCAATTCCTAGAATGTAAGATGCTTTCCAAGTTTCATTCAATCTTGCCACCGCGGAAACACCTGTTGAAATATAAAAATCATTGTTGCCTACAAATGAAACACCTCCTCTTCTTGCTTCCGCAGGAAAATCGGTTAGATTGAATGTTTCCCAAGTTTCCAAATCAACTTTTAAAAATTGATTTGAATAAGATTGATCTTCTAACATTCCACCGTAAATAAATCCATACTTGCCAATTTGAGCAAACATGGAATAAGTTGTTGGCGCTAAATTCAACTGGTTGATCAACTGCCAAGTATCAGAAACTTGCAAATATTGATAAAATCCAGTGTTCATATTTCCTCCGTTTAACTTTCCAAGACCAATAATCCCCTGATTATTCCACGAAAAACCAACACCTCTCCAAATCCCGTCTATTGGAAGATTCGCTTTTTGAATCCATTGTTCTTGAATCAAATCGAAAGCCCAAACTTCGTTGGAAATTATTCCTCCATTGGTTTTTCCGCCAACAATATAAACCGTATCATTAATCAAAAAACTTACTGCTCCTGCCTTTCCAGCTGATGGCAAATCTGGAAGCGCAATCCAAGTGCTATTGACAGGATCAAACTTCCAAAAATCATTTAAATAGGTAGAATTTGAGTTTATTCCTCCAAAAATATATCCAAAACCTTGGTGTGAAAATCCATTTGCATATTGTCTTTCTTCTCCAACCGGCAAACTTATTCCATTCGACCAAGTCTCAGTATTTAAATCGAAAATCTTAAAATCTGAAGTGCAACTAAAACCAGCATTCATCCCTAATCCACAGTAAATTCGGTTATTTATGGTGAATACTGAAGCATCATCTCTTGCATCACCAGTAAAATCAGAGATTTGGTTCCAATCTTGTGCATTCAAATCTAATAATAGGCAACTAATACAAATCGTCAAAAGTATTTTCATGCGAGTAAGAACGTTTAAATGTGATTTAAATTATTCAAAAGCACACAAACTGAAACAAAAAATCCCAGATAATCCAATTTTAAAGACTCAACCAATCAATTTTCCTTAATTTTGCAAATTCACGTTGAATTAAAAACTTAATTATGTCAGTTCACAAAAATGTAAAACGCGTAACTACCAATGTATTGCAAGAAATGAAAAATGCTGGTCATAAGATTTCCATGCTTACAGGTTATGATTTTTCAATGGCTAGAATCATTGATGCTGCTGGAATTGATGTGATTTTGGTTGGAGATTCAGCTTCAAATGTGATGGCTGGTCATGAAACGACATTGCCAATTACTTTGGATCAAATGATTTACCACGCTTCATCCGTTGTTCGTGCGGTGGATCGCGCTTTGGTTGTGGTTGATATGCCCTTCGGTTCTTACCAAGGAAATTCCAAAGAAGCGCTTTCGAATGCTATCAAAATCATGAAAGAATCTGGCGGACATGCGGTGAAATTGGAAGGCGGACAAGAAATTTTAGAATCCATCAAACGCATTTTGACTGCTGGGATTCCTGTCATGGGACATTTAGGTTTGACTCCACAATCCATTTATAAATTTGGAACTTACGTTGTGAGAGCCAAGGAAGAAGACGAGGCGCAACGTTTGATTGAAGATGCGATCGCATTGGAAGAAGCGGGTTGTTTTGCCATCGTTTTAGAAAAAATTCCAGCTTCATTGGCTACAAAAGTGGCAAAAACGGTTTCTATTCCAATCATCGGTATTGGCGCAGGAAATGGCGTTGACGGTCAAGTATTAGTAGTACACGACATGCTTGGAATCAACAATGAGTTCAGTCCTAGATTTTTGAGAAAATACAACAATCTATATGACCAGATGAAACAATCTTTTGAGGACTACATAAAAGATGTAAAATCAGGTGATTTCCCAAACGAAAGTGAACAGTACTAGTTTGATTTTCAATTAACTGTATTTTTAGTAAAAAGTACAATATCCTTGAGTCAAATCTTTTTTTGAAATATTGACAAAATTCATTTCTTTTTAGGAGAAATTCTGCTATATTCGTTGACGAAACTTTTAATTCAATCTGACTTTGGAGCGTTTTATCAATATTCTGATCATTGACGACAATTTGACCAACCAAAGGGGATTGAAAGAAATCTTAAATGGCAGTGGGAACAATGTTTTGATGGCTACTTCGGTCTATCAAGCACTAGCCATTCTCAAGCAAAAAGAAGTCGGAATCTTATTAATCAACATTGATTCACCATTTTTCGGCGGAATAGAATTGTTACAATCGCTCAAAGAAGCGAGTACCGTTAAAAACGTCTACAAAATTGTACTCACTGAAAATTCTCAATCTGGTTCCAATTTGGTAAAAGGATTGAATGAAGGTGCGATTGATTTTATCCAAAAACCTTTTAATCCAAATTTGGTGAAAGCCAAAATTGAAGTTTATAAATCGCTTTACTACAAAGACCAAAGAATTGGTCAATTACTTGAAAATATTTTCCCTGAAAATGTACTTTCAGATTTAAACACCAACGGAAAATTTTCTCCAAAAAGGGTTGAAAATGGCGTGGTGCTTTTCACTGATTTTGTTGGCTTCTCGCAAAAATCTCGTGCGATTAGTCCACTCAAATTATTGAAAAAACTAGAATTCTATTTCACCAAATTTGACGAAATCACAGAGCGTTACAAATTAGAAAAAATCAAAACCATTGGAGATTCATACATGGCTTTGGCTGGAGTAACTGAAAATGCGCCTCAACCAGAAATTCGAGCTTGTTTGGCGGCCATTGAAATGCGCAATTTCATGATCAACGAACGAGAAGTTGGATTGGCAATGAACAAAGAATTCTGGGAAATACGAATTGGAATCCATGCAGGTCCATTGGTAGCAGGAATTATCGGTACAAAGAAATTCAGCTTTGATGTATGGGGAGATACGGTAAATATAGCTTCTCGCGCAGAACAAGAATCGGAACCAGATAAAATATTAATCACTCAAAAAGTTCACAAAACGATTCAAGATTATTTCGAGACAACTTTTCATGGGAATGTCGAAATCAAAAAACGTGGCGGAACTGAAGAAATGTTTTTTCTTGATGTAATTAAAGATGAATATTGTCTGTACAAAGAAGGAAAAGTTCCCAATAAATACATTTTGCAAATTTGTGATTTACCAACGGTTGATTTTCAGCACATGCAAAAAGACATTTTGAATAAATTAAAATCTTCTTTGCCAGACGAATTGATTTACCACGATTTACAGCATACAGCAAATGTTGAAAAAGCCGCAGTTCGATTTGCGAAATTGGAAGGACTTTCTGACCACGACTTGATGTTATTGAGAACTGCTGTTTATTATCACGATGCGGGGTTTTTAGTGACGTACCATAATAATGAGACTTTCGGGATGAAATTAGCGGAAAACAATCTACCGAAATTTGGTTATTCACAAACTGAAATAAATATCATCACCAAAATTATTGCAGCTACAAAACACGATGTTCAACCTGAAACAATGTTGGAAAAAATCATGTGTGACGCAGACCATGATTATTTCGGTCGTGCAGATTATGCAAATGTCTCTAAAAAGTTGAGAACTGAAATGGAGAACATTGGTGAGGTAATGACCGATTTAGAATGGATTGATTTTCAATTAAATTACATAGAAATCGAACACGAGTATTACACCGAAACGGCAAGAAACATCCGTGAATACGGCAAAAAAGCTAGAATTCAAGAATTGAAAGCTGAAAGAAATCGTTTATTGCAAGAAGAAAATGATGACAATCAAATGAATTGAAAAACCAAGACTTAAAAAGTCGGAGTCAGTAAATCCAACACAGCCAAACTTTTCTCATTTTCACTTTTTTTGTCTTTCTCAAATTCAGCTCCGGCATAAATTCCATCTGAATGTGCCCACGTGAACTTTTGCGTTGGTGCGCTGGCGGTGAAAGTAATCGCACTACTTGGTGCGCAAAGGGTTGTAGTCGCTGAAGTCGCGCTAACAGAAATTTTGTCAGATACAGCAACTTCTCCAGCCACATCTTCCATTCTCACCTCATCCATTTGAGCAAGTTGAATGTTCAATTGCTCAACTTTTTGTTGATTTTTTTGAGTAAAAATCGGACTTTGAACTTTGATCTCAACTGTTTCATTTTCCTTTCCTTGAACTTTCGCAGTTGAATTAGAATCTTCTGTTTTTGCTTTCTCTTCTAATTTCGCCAATTGATTTTCAGTCACATTTTGTTTCCCAACAAAAGGCAAAACAGACAGCGACAAAATCAACAATGCAGCAACTCGAACAAGCGGTTTTTGATGAAACTTTTTCTCTGGCGCATAAACCGTCAACCAAAGTGAATTGTACCAAAATACTCCTTTACTTTGGTAAGTTTGATAGAAAAGCGCATCCAAACTTTCTTTGGTGTTTTCAGATGTTGAATCAAAATTGGCAGTTTCTTGTGCGTAATTCTCCACTGCAAAGAAAAAGTGTTTCATCTGCAAAAATTCTTCTTCAGATGGACAAATATCCTGAATTTGCGCTTTTTCCGAAGCACTTAATTCACCATATTCTTTGCTTAAAATATATTCTAGGTCGTCTGTTTGCATGACTATCTATTTAAAATGGGATTAAATTCTTTGAGACTTTCAGCCAAATATTTGGTCGCATAAAACAAACGCGATTTGATTGTACCTTCATTTGCCGACAAAACATCTGCAATTTCTTTGATCGACAATCCTTCCAAATGTCTCAATTTAAAAACTTCACTGTGTTTGATATCTAATTGTTCAATGTGGTATTCAAATGCCTTTCCAAAAAACTGATCTTGCACTTCATTCATCACATCGGTTTGATGATCTTTGATTACAAAATGTTCGTCCAAGCCGTTAGAAGTTCCTTTCCTAACTTCTTGCTTTTTGTATTCGTTCTTGCACATGTTATTCGCAACAGAGAAAAACCACGTTTTAAACGAACGGGAAGCATCAAATGAAGCTGGGTTTTTGATGATTTTAGCAAACAAATCGTGTACAAAATCTTCCGCTTTTTCGGCGTCGTTCCACAACATCCGCTTGAAATAACCTTTCATCATTTTAGCATAGCGCACATACAGTTCGTCGAAAGCCAACTTGTCCCCTTTTTCGAGGAAAGCCATCAGCTTTTCGTCCGACATCTCTGTATATTTGTTCGCTATTCTCATCAATTATTTACCCAAAATAGTTTGAATCTGTTTCAACTTATTGGTCTGAATTCCAATTTTTTCAATCGCCTTATCTATCGGTGGAATTTCGTTTTTCTTGTTTTGCTTTTCATACAAATCCCTCAAGTAAAAAAGCATAGGCAAGTAATTCGCTGTCAATTGCTTTCCTTTTTCTGTGTTCACATTTTCAAATGATTTTGAAAGACTGAGTGTTTTCCAAATTTTCTGATTCTCAGAAGCCATATTTTTAGATGGATCTTTGAAAACATACACCAATCCTTGAACTTCCAATTGATTGATTTGTGGTTGCAAATATGGTTTTGGGAAAGTCAAGCTTAAATTCAAATTTTTCGATTGGTTTTGCGCACAGAAATCTTGGAAAAACTGTACATCCACCACTTGTGAATTGGGTATCTGAAAACCATCTTTTTTCAAGGAATCTCGATACACTTTACTCTGCATCAAATCCAAAGAAACGATTTTGACATCATTTCTGACGTTGTTATTTTGTTGCAAATAAAAACTTCCATAAGCATCATCAAAACCGTGCGTCAACAAAACACCATTGGTCGAAACAGAATTTAATAAGGCGTTGTCATAAGTCAACACATCTGCTTCAATTTTTCCCATTTGAACCAATTGCGATAGTTCTTTGGTTGAAGCGCTTGTATCTGAAATAATTGTATGATAAGCTGCCATTTGAACAATCACATCGCTGTTGGTTGGTTTCAATTCTTTGGCTTTTTCCAAATGCATAATAAAATCCAAATTGTAATTCCCAGCGATGTAAGTAAAATAATGGTATTCAAAAGATTCTGGGGCGTTGAGTTTGTAGTAATCTATCGCTGTATTCATCTCAGCTTGTTGCTCCAAGGTTGGAGTTCTGGAAGTAATTTGTGTTGCTGCCAATTTCTTGTTTTTCAAAAAAGAAGTATTGGTTTTCATTTCGATTTGTTTCGAATTGGCACTTTTCTCAGAAGCAACTGTTTTTTTCAAAGTCACTTCTTCCAAATCATTTTCTTTTTCCTCTGGAACAGAAGATGGCGCAATGATTATCTCTTCCTTTGAATTTGTCGCGTTCGAATTATTGTTTTGAATCGTAGTATTAACATTCGCTTGCGCAAATACAAGATTTGTAAGTCCAAAAATCGAAATAAATAACAGCAGAAATTTCATAAAAACTGTATTGAATTGCGTCTTTGTACAATTCGAATCAACATTCGTTCAAATGTAAGACCAAAAAAAATGAAAAAAGTTGGTTGAAAATTAAGATTCAGCCGCAAATAAAAATTTATTCGGACTTACCAAGTTGGTTTTCACCGCATACATTACGATTCCTGCCGTGTTTTTTACGCCCAATTTCGCCATGATATTTTTGCGATGCGTGTTGATTGTGTGATTACTCAAAAACAATATTTCCGCAATTTGTGCATTCGTTTGTCCTTCGGCGATGAAAACAATGATTTCATTTTCCCTTTCTGACAATAAAATGGGTTCACAAGAAAAAGATTCAAAATCTATGTCATCCACATCAATGCTTGCACGTTGAATGGTTTCTAAAATCTGTCCGCAGAAAAACTTGTTGCCTCTCCCCGTTTCTTTCACTGAATTGATGATTTCAGAAACGTCACAATCCTTTTTGACATAACTTTTCACGCCACTTCTCAAGGCATTCACCAAGGTTTGTGCACTTTGTTCAGGCGTAATAGCCACAAAATTCACATTCGGAAATTTGGACAATACTTTTGGTATAATGTCAATCGAAAATCCTGTTGAAGTATAATCAATCAAAACGATGTCAGACCCAAAATTTTTGATCAGCGAAAAAAGCTCATCGTTATCCGTTGCTTCGCCCACAATTTGCAAGTTCTTTTCAGAACTCAAGACGGCGCGCAAGCCAATTCGAATCAATTCATTGCTATCTGCGAGTATGATTTTCATTTAGAATGATTATAAACAACAAATATAAAGGTTAAATCAACACGAGAAATTTGAAAATGAAAAATTGGCTAAAAAAAAACGTGAAATCTCCAGAATCAATGCTTCCCGATTCTTAAAAAGAATCCTAAATAATAACCGCTAAAATCTACATTTATTTGTGGCAAATTACTTTGAACTGAAGCTGAGCTATTACCTGAATAAGTTCGCAAAGCGGATGATTTGTAAAAATTATAGCCACCTTTAATTCCTAGGTGAGTAAATAACTGACTATCATACAACGGATAACTCAATGCGAGTTCTACTTTACCATTAAAATTGGATGCGCTAAAGTTATAATAGCGATAATCTTCAGTATACTCTTTTACAAGTGCTTTTTCAATAAAATAACTTTTACCGTAACCGCCTTTTAGACCGATAGACCAAATCACTTTCTGCAAAACTAAAGAATTGAACCTCGAAAAATTAAACAACTTATTAAGATATATATCTGAGCTCAAACCTACTGAAAACGCATTGGCTATATTTTTCACTTCTCCATGGTAAACTTGAATGAAAGGTGGTGGGTCTGAAGATTCAACACGAAAACTCCGTTGCAAACACGAGGTATTGTAATTTGTGTAAATACCTACATCAAAATAATTACTAATTTGATATTTAACCGATAAACTGTAATCAAATCCATCGTTGAGTGAATTTAAAAATTTATCATCATTGGAAATATTAGTCCAATCATAGGTTGCATCTCTATTGATGAAGTCATTTACCGAATTCATTTTTTGACCTACCATAATGGCGCTAAACTCAACACTGAAATCTTTTTTCTGCTGCGAAAAAGCGTCCATAAAAAACGACATTGTTAGGCATATACCTACCAAATTTAAAGTCAGGGCCCGAAAACTCTTTTTATTCATAAAGCAAGTCATTAGGGCAAAATTTCAATTTCATCAGTACCATCCTTTTTCATTAAAACCAACTTGGAGTCTAGAAACAGTCGATTATTTGGCTCCAATGTAGATTCAATGACCTGAAAAAGGATTCTTGAATAATCAGCGGTCGCATCAGCACTATTGAAACCACGATAACATTGATCCTTAACAACTGTTTTCTTTTTGGTATAAATATCATAAAGTATAAGTTTACGTCCTATTCTATAGTATATTTCTGAAATGGAAGCCCAACCAACAAAATCTACTTGATTATTAAAATATAAATGATCAAACACCACATGAGTTTTCAAATCCATAAATATAATTTCAAAGGTTGACCCTCCAACATAGTATTGAGGATGCGACCAGTTTCCGTTCGTATGATGCCAATCAGTAATTGAATCAATTACATGACCATCTTCATTCATGATGAAGGAATACTGAGTTGCAAATTTTTTTGAACAAATAAACTTAGTTCCGTCGTGATTCCATTTTGGAAAAAAAATATTTCCATCAAAGGTTAGTCTTGTCAAACTGTCTCCATTACTTTTGATCTTAAAAATACTAAAATTTTCAGTATCCTGAAATAAAATCCAATCCTTTTTGCTCCATGAAAAACTACTACCGCTGTTACCATCAAATAGAACCCGCTTTTCTTTGGTATCAAGATTGTAAAACATTATTTTACCATTAGGAAAATTGCCATTTAGGTACACAATCTCAGCAGGGTTATTCGGATTAATAATGGGATAGTTATAGTATGTTTCATCGTAATCCGTAAACTCCGTTGGGCTAATAAACTGCAGCTCCGGAGGGAGTAACGACTGGCAATAATAATCTTCTGTTGCAGATTGCAAAACAGGTTCTTCCACTTGAACTTTTTCTTTCTTGCATGAAAAAAGACTGATACAAATCAATATGCCAACTAATAGTTTTATCATTTCCCCAATTTTAAAAATAAACCATAATAAAAACCTCCAAAATCCAATCGAAACTCATTGTGACTGGGTGAGCTGAGGTTATCTCGGTTGAGATTTTCCAACGGAGCAGTTAAATGGACTTGATAGCCGAGTTTAATACCTATTTCTGTAAATAAATCTTTTTCAAATCTATAACCAATTTTTAATTCCGCCCTTCCATTGAAATTAGTTGAATTTAAATTAGTCCGCACAAATTCAGAGGTTACTGGAAAAGTTAAACTCTCCTGGTTCCGCATTGAGCTCATTCCAACCAAAAACTTAATTCCTGACACCAAGGTTATTCGCTTTAAGATTTTTGATTCATAATCCTCAAAATGAAAAACTTTATTTAGCAATACATTGCCAGTTAAGCCCGTTGAAATTGACCTTGTCTCTATCATATTCAATCCAGCGAATGTAAATTGAATGGAATCTGGGTAGGTAATAGGATCTGGATAATGTTGGTAAAAAAAAGAGCGAGTCAACTCAGACCCTTGGTAATTTAGGTGTAAACCGAAATCAACATATTTAAAAAATTGATACGTTAATTCCATGTCATACATCTTTCCCTGCTTGATGTCACTAAAACTAATGTTCGAATAAAACATGGGATCAAAAAAAGTTGGATCTGCCAAATATTCTTGCGCATCCTTCATACTATAGTTACATCTATTGTAGCCCAACGAAAAAGAAAGATCACCTTTGTCTTGCGCAAGCGCAAATAATGCGATGCAAATAAAAATGAGGGAAACTAAAATACTTTTCATTGCGCTGTTTTTATAAACCTTATGGTTTCTTCTCCTTTGTTTATCAGCGGATTTCTCAGGTTGAATTTCAGTAATTTCATTAGTAAAAGATTAGGTATAATTTAAAAATCAGTTCAACTAAATTACTGAAAAATTTGAAATAACCCGCAAAAAATATTTTATAAATTATTTAAACAAAAAAACGTGAAATCTCACTAGGAAATTTCACGTTTCAAAAAATCTATTGTCAATTGATTAACGCGTAAACAACATCTCTCTGAATTTTGGCAACGGCCACAATTCGTCGTCAACCAATAATTCTAATTTGTCTGCGTGGTAGCGAATGTCGTCAAAATAAACTTTCACTTCATCGCAATAAGCAACTGCTTTTTCTTCGATTGATTCGATTTTGTTTGCTTTTTTACGTGCTTCCAACATCACATCACACAAAGATTTCATTTTGTTTAAGTGCTCAGAAATTTTAGTAATCAATTCCGTTTGTGCTTTGGCTGCACCTGCACCATCTTTTCCAAGAACAGAAATCAAACCTTGTACATTTTGAATCAATCTATTTTGGTAATTGATTACTGCAGGAATGATATGGTTTTGCGTTAAATCGCCAATCAAACGTGCTTCAATTTGCAATTTATGAACATAATTTTCAAATTCGATTTCTTTTCTAGCTTCAATTTCTCTGTGAGTCAAAACGTTCAATTCTTCAAAAATTCCGATGATACGTTTGTCATCCCAAATATCCAATGAACGTGGCGTGTCTTTGAAGTTATTCAAACCTCTTTTTTCAGCTTCTTTCACCCATTCGTCTCCGTATCCATTTCCTTCGAAACGAATTTTCTTAGAATCTTTGATCATTTGTTGCAATTCTTTTAAAATTGCTTCGTCTTTTGAATCGCCTTTCTCAATTCTAGCATCTACTTGCGCTTTGAAAATACGCAATTGACTTGCCATAATGGTATTCAAAACAATCATCGATTTTGAACAGTTTGCAGAAGAACCAACCGCTCTGAACTCAAATTTATTTCCTGTAAAGGCGAAAGGTGAAGTTCTATTTCTATCCGTATTATCCAACATGATTTGTGGAATTTTACCGATATTCAATTTCAATTCCGTTTTTTCTTCTGGACTCATTTTGCCAGCTTTCACACTTTGCTCTAAATCATCTAACACCGAAGATAAATAGGTTCCGATGAAAGTTGAAATAATTGCTGGTGGCGCTTCGTTTGCTCCCAAACGGTGATCATTGCTCGCTGATGCGATACAAGCACGCAACAAATCTGCATTATCGTGAATCGCTTTGATCGTATTCACGAAAAAAGTCAAGAATTGTAAATTCGTTTTTGGATTTTTTCCAGGTGCCAATAAGTTCACGCCAGTATTCGTCGACAATGACCAGTTATTGTGTTTTCCAGAACCGTTTACTCCTGAGAATGGTTTCTCATGCAATAAAACTCTGAAATCATGTTTGATAGCAATTTTCTCCAACAAATCCATCAACAATAAGTTGTGGTCGTTTGCCAAGTTACATTCTTCAAAAATCGGTGCACACTCGAATTGATTTGGCGCAACCTCATTGTGACGCGTAGTAACAGGAATTCCCAAACGAATAGATTCTGTTTCAAAATCACGCATAAAAGCAGTAACTCTTTCTGGAATTGAACCAAAATAGTGGTCTTCCAATTGTTGTCCTTTCGCTGGAGCTTGACCGAACAACGCTCGTCCTGTCATCATGATATCAGGACGTGCATTGTACAAAGCTTTGTCAATCAAGAAATATTCTTGTTCCCAACCCAACGTTGCGATGACTTTGGTTACGTTTTTATCAAAATATTGGCAAACATCCACTGCAGCTTGATCAACTGCGTGCAATGCTTTAATTAATGGCATTTTATAATCCAAAGATTCACCAGTATATGAAATGAAAATCGTTGGTATACACAATGTTTTACCGATTACAAATGCTGGCGAAGAAGGATCCCAAGCAGTATAACCTCTTGCTTCGAAAGTATTTCTAATTCCACCATTTGGAAAAGACGAAGCATCTGGCTCTTGTTGAACCAACAAATCTCCATCAAAACGCTCGATTGCTCTTCCTGGACCAACTGGCTTGAAAAACGCGTCGTGCTTTTCAGCAGTTGTACCTGTCAAAGGTTGAAACCAGTGTGTATAATGTGTTGCGCCTTTTGTCAAAGCCCAATCTTTCATGGCTGAAGCAACTTGATCAGCGATATTACGATCTAAACGTGCTCCACTTTGCATGGAAGCCATCATCATTTTGTACGCTCCATCTGGAAGATATTCACGCATTACTTCTTGGTGAAAAACATTTTCTCCAAAAATCTCAGAAATTTTCCCGTCAAACTCAATGTGTTTCGGGGTACGATGTAATACATCTTGATACGCTTGCTGTCTAATTGTTGCCATGAAAAATATTTTTTTTTACAAAAATAGAAGTTTTTGAGGGGTAAACAATAAAAAAATGCATTTATTTTTCAACACACCCCCTATTTTTTAATCAAATTCATGAAAAAACTATTTTTTAAATCAGTTTCACCTAAAAAAAGACCCCTTATTCATTATTTTTTACTTTTTAAAAAGAATTCAGATTCAAAAAACTAAAAATCCAAGAATAAAATGAAAATTGAGCTTCAGGGATGTGATAAATAACGCTGAAATGAATTATCTTCACCAAAAATTTAACAAATGACGCGTTCTATATTACTTTTTTGCCTTTTTGCTTTCAATGCAATCAATCTTTTTGCCGCTCCAGGCGACACAACTTGGGTAACAGTTTTTGAAAATAGAAAAATTGATCACTACGGGAATTACGATACAACGGCTGTTCTGCCAGCAGCTGGAACTCGATATCGAAAAATTCGAATGCACTACATTTTGGGTAGATACAATTGTCCTTCAGGTTCTCAATATTGCGGTTCTTGGGATTATACTACTCTGGTTTACGCCAAACCTCAAAATGCAGATACAGTGGAGTTGGCAAGAATCATTACACCATATGCGACTGATTGGACCACTGCAAGAAAACACGACTACATCGTTGACGTTACTGACTATGCGCCCATTTTGAATGGAAATCTAGACATGCAATATCAGTATGAAGGATATTCTTGGGGTTTTACTTTGACATTGAAAATTGAATACATCGAAGGAATTCCACCAATGGATGCAGTTGCTGCGAAAAATGTGTACGATGGTTATTTCTCTTATGGAAATACTTCAAACCCAATTGAAAACAATTTGGTACCAAAAAATTTCACTTACAATGCACCTGTTACGAATGCTATTTTGAAAAACATCATCAGTGGTCATGGTTCTGACAACAATGGTTGTGGAGAATTTTGCAGTAAATATTACCAACAAAAAATCAACGGAACGCAAATTGCTCAAAAACAACTTTGGAAAAGCAATTGTGGTGTAAACAATATTTATCCTCAAACTGGAACTTGGTTGTTTGAACGCGCCAATTGGTGTCCAGGGGAAATTGTTTATCCAATCATTCATGATATCAGCGACATCACCAATCCTGCTTCTGCTTTTGAAGTCAATATGGATTTTGAACCTTATACTTCTCCAGACCAAACGAACACCGGTGGATTCAATGTTGTGTCACAGTTAATAACATACAAAGCACCGAATCACACTTTAGACGCTTCGATTGAAGATGTAATTGCACCAACGAACGATCCAAATTATACGCGTTCGAATAGCGTTTGTAACAATCCAATAATCAAAGTAAAAAACGTTGGAACTGATCCTTTGACTAGTATGACCATCGA
Source organism: Flavobacteriia bacterium (assembly GCA_947450325.1). Classification (GTDB taxonomy): domain Bacteria; phylum Bacteroidota; class Bacteroidia; order Flavobacteriales_D; family Crocinitomicaceae; genus JAQVCM01. The sequence continues at coordinate 54,537 of CANFUT010000023.1, read as the reverse complement.
ATATCAATTAGTAGGCGGTCAAGCGGCAACTTTCAATTGGACGGGGAATTTGGCTTTCATGCAAGAAGAAGAAATTGACTTAGGTTCAAACACTGCAGTTTTCAGCGGCAATGAATCAAACCAATTTTATGTTCACTTGACAAATGTTAACGGTCAAGCGCAAGATCAAAATCAATTCAATGATGAATACAAAACAACATTTATACATGTGAAATCATATCCGTTGACATTCAGAATGTATTTTAAAACAAACAACGCCACATCAACAAGCAATTCGCCTTACAACGAAACAAACTGGACAATCAAAGATGCTTCGGGAACGGTTGTCGCAAGTAGAATCAATAATGTCAATGATTCACTTTACATCGATACGTTGTCACTTCCAACTGGATGCTACACTTTCGAAATGACTGATGACAACTGCGACGGAATTTCTTGGTGGTATTATCAATATTACGACGTAGATCCAGGCGCAGGTCAAGCGCGTTTTATTAAAGAAACATCTTTAGGATTGCTAAAAAATTTCAACGGAGATTTTGGGTGCAATATCAAAGAAAGATTTACAGTTGGATATGTACTGGATGTGGAGGAAATTGAATCAGACGATAAGAAAATCGAATTGTTTCCAAATCCTGCACAAGATAAAATTCAATTGCAGTTTGATTTAGCAAAAAACGAAAAAGTAAAATATTCAATCATTGATTTAGCAGGAAAGAAATTGAAATCAGACAACGTACAAGTTTCAAAATCTTCTTTGCTAACAGTAGATACTAAAGACCTAAAAGAAGGAATTTATTTCATCTCTTGTGAATTCGAAAACGGAAGTTCCACTTCTAAAAAATTCATCATCAAGCGATAATAAGCCATTTACTAATTTCAAAACGGGTTGATTTTTTTCAATCCGTTTTTTTTGTGTTTTCAAATTTAATTCGTAACTTCAATTTCAGTTACCTTTACAACACAATTATGAAAAACGCAAAATCTGTATTAAAGCAGGTTTTTGGTTATGACTCATTTCGAGCCGACCAAGAACAAATCATTCAACACATTTTAGACAATAAAGACGCCATTGTACTTATGCCAACTGGCGGTGGGAAATCCATCTGTTTTCAAATTCCAGCATTGATTTTTGACGATGTCACTTTGGTGATTTCACCTTTGATTTCCTTGATGAAAGATCAAGTCGAAAATTTAATTGCCAACGGTGTAAAGGCTGTATTCATCAATAGTTCACAATCTGAAAGTCAGAAAAACGAAATACTGTACAATGCCAAAAACGGGAAATTAAAATTACTCTATATTTCTCCTGAAACATTGGTTGCGGGAATGCAAACTTGGTTGCAAGAAATTCCAATTTCATTAGTTGCGATCGACGAAGCACATTGCGTATCCATGTGGGGACACGATTTCCGACCTGAATACACAATGATTCGTGAACTGAGAAAACAATTTGCATCGATTCCTTTTGTCGCATTGACAGCTACAGCGGATAAATTAACCAAAAAAGACATTGCGCTCCATTTAGGACTCAATGAACCAACGTTATTTTCTTCTTCTTTCGATCGACCAAATTTGGCCTTGGAAGTAATGGGCAACATTCCAAAGAAAGACAAAGTCAAACAAATTGTAGATTTCATCCAGTCGCAAGAAGACAATTCTGGAATCATGTATTGCCTGAGTCGCAAGGAAACCGAAGATTGGGCGACAATTTTAAGAAACAATGGAATCGCCGCTGAACATTATCATGCGGGATTAAATCCTGATGAACGCGCGAAAGTGCAAGAAGATTTTGTGAAAGATGATGTGCCCGTGATTTGTGCGACTATTGCATTTGGAATGGGAATCGACAAATCAAATGTGCGTTGGGTAATCCACACCAATTTACCAAAAAACATGGAAGGTTACTACCAAGAAATTGGTCGCGCCGGAAGAGACGGAATGCCATCTATCACACGATTGTACTACAATTATAAAGACGTGGTGATGCTGAAAGATTTTGCAAGTCAAGGAGAGCAACAGGAAATTTTGCTTGAAAAACTCGATCGCATGTTGCAATATGCAGAAGCTTCTACTTGCCGAAGACGCATTTTATTGGCCTATTTTGGAGAAGAATTAACCGAAAACTGCGGCAATTGTGACGTATGCAAAAATCCTCCCGCGTATGTAGATGGAACGATTTTAGCGCAAAAAGCACTTTCTGCCATCAAAAGAACGGAAGAAAAAGTGACTGCGAATTTGTTGATCGACATTCTTCGTGGCGCCAAAACCGCTGCGATTTACAACAGCAATTTTCATCAACTCAAAACCTACGGAATCGGCAGCGATTTGAATTGGAACACTTGGTCGCATCACATCACAGAAATGAAAAACATTGGTTTGATTGAAGTTGCGTATGACGAACACATGCATTTGAAAATTTCACCTTACGGAAATAAAGTGCTTTTCGAAAATGAAAAAATTCAATTAACCGCTTTCAATAGAGAATATAAAGTCGCTGAACCGAAAACCAAAACGAAAAAAGAGCCAACTCCTTTGTCAACGCAAGAAGTTTTGTTCAATAAATTGAAATTGTTGCGAAGAAAATTAGCGGTTGAAAACAATGTTCCGCCGTATGTGATTTTCACAGATGCGAGTTTACATGAAATGACCTTGGAATTACCAAAAAACAGCGATGAATTTTTGGCGATTTCTGGAGTTGGAATCCAAAAACTGGAAAATTACGGCCGAGATTTCATGGATTTAATCAAAACCCATTTGGACGACAATCGACCGAAACTGACAACGTATGAGGAAACCTTAATTTTGTTGAAAGAAAACAAAACCGTTGACGAAATCGCGCAAGCCAGAAACATGCAATCCACCACGGTTTATTCACATATCGCCAAATTATTCCAAGAAGGTTATCCTATTGAAATCGAAAATTTTGTGAGTCAAGAAGAAATCAATCGCATTACACAGATTGTCTCTGAAATTGGAGAAACTGTCGCATTGAAACCAATTTTCGAAGCACTAAACGGCGAAATTGATTACGGAAAAATCCGTTTGACATTGACTATTTTGGATCGGGCTGAAGTTTGAGGAATTACTTCACCGTCTTCCGCTTAAAGAAGAACAAACTGAACGCAAAAGACAATCCGAAAACGACCAAGTTGGTCCATTCTGGTTTGGTGATCCATTCTTTGACCGTTCCAGCGGCAACAGCAAAACGATTTGGGGATGCGTAGGGCACAAATTCTATGTATTCCCATTTTAATCCTGCGGCGATAAGCGAACCAACCATTAAAAACAAGCCAATGGCCAATGTGATGAGAATGTTTTCAAAGAAAATACTCAATATAAATTGCAAACCAATGATTCCCAAAACAGATAAAAACAAGTGGTAAACCAACCAAATCATCAAATCAAATTGCGGGGAAAAGTCCAATAATTTCAATTCTGGATGCGCTGCACCTGCAATCAATCCAAAAAGCAATGAATTGATTCCAAATAATATAATAGCTACAAAAATATGTATCAAGACATACAACAATTTGGATGAAATCAACAGTTCTTTTCGAATCGGCAACACAAAAAGCTTTTTCCAATTGCTCGATTTGTATTCGATATTTCCCAATAAACCGATTAAATAAATAACATACATCGGAAAAAGAAAAGAACTGACCGAAGCAAAATTGTTAATCAACAATGATTTCCAAGGATTTGAATTTCCAAATGGCACAAAAGGCGCTGGTTTCACCAACATCACCAAACAAACAACCATCGGAATGACCATTGAACCAAAAATTGTCAACCAAAAAGCAAATGAACGTTTCGTTTTTTTGTGCTCTATGTATAATAATTTCAATAACATACCTCCTATTTTGTAAGTTCTAAAAATAAATCTTCTAAATTGTTTTCCTTGCGCTGAACACTGTATAAATCCACACCATTCGAAACGATTTTTCTAATTAATTGCGCAATCTCTTCCTTGTTCTCTACTTCAACGCTGATTTTGTTGTCGTAGGTAGAAAATGTCAATCCATTCAATTGAGCAGTCGCTAAATCCAAGTTGGAAGGTTCTATACTGTAAATCATCTTTCCAGCTTGGGCGTTTTTCAAATCGTCAATTTTGCCTTGGAAAAGCAACTTTCCTTTGGAAATGATTCCAATAAAATCACACGTACTTTCAATTTCACTTAATAAATGACTCGAAACAAAAATCGTTTTGCCTTCTTCTTTGCAAAGTTTGATGAGCAAATGTCTGATTTCCGCAATTCCGTGAGGGTCTAATCCGTTCAATGGTTCGTCTAAAATCAACAAATCAGGATCGTGCAACAAACAAATCGCAATGCCTAGTCGCTGTTTCATTCCCAAGGAATAACGTTTCATGATTTTATGTGCGGCGTCTGTTAAACCAGCAATCTCCAAAACTTCGTCAATTCGTTTTTTATCAATCGAATAATACAAAGCGAAAATCTCCAAATTCGCTCTACCACTCAAATGATTGTACAAGGAAGGTGATTCAATCATTGAACCAATGCGTCTGAAAATTTCAACAGAATTGATATTTACCTCCGTTCCATCGATGTAAATTTTGCCAGCTTTGTGCTTCAATAAATTTAAAATCAAGCGAATAATGGTCGTTTTTCCAGATCCATTCGGACCTAAAAAGCCATAAATTGTTCCTGGTTGAACATGCAACGAAACGTCGTGAATGATTTCTTCTTTGGAATTATAACCAAATGAAAGATTTTTAATTGTAATCATATTTTGCAAAATGAATTGATTAAAACTAAGCAAATTAAATTGCCTGGTATTTAATATTCTTTAAGCGGTAAGTTTTAATTACAAACGGTTGCGATGTAAATCGTAAAAATTCCCTTTACTTTTTTTGGTTGTTTTCAAACCACTTCCAAAGCGAATCTTCTGGAACTGGCGCGGTGATTTGAATTGTTTCTTTGGTTGTTGGATGAATGAATGACAAATAGCGCGCATGCAAATGAATAGAACCATCTGCATTTGAACGTTTGGCGCCGTATTTCAAATCGCCTTTGATAATACAACCAATGTGCGCCATTTGCGCACGTATTTGATGGTGTCGTCCAGTATGTAATGTTACTTCAACCAAAGTGTATTTGTCTGATTGAAAAACTACTCGATAATCTAAAATCGCTTTTTTGGAACCAGAAACTTCTTTTTCGTGCACATAAGCTTTATTCTGCTTCTCATTTTTCAACAAGAAATTCTCTAAATGTCCAGTGTTGGATTGCGGTGCTTTTTCTACTACTGCCCAATAAACCTTTTGCGTGTCTTTTTCACGGAATTGCTCATTGAGTCGCGTCAATGCTTTGCTCGTCTTTGCGAAAACAACTGCACCGCTCGTTGGTCGATCTAATCGATGCACCACACCACAAAAAATATTTCCTGGTTTGTTGTATTTGACACGCAAAAATTCTTTGATTTGATCAGGCATTGTAATGTCACCCGTTTTATCGCCTTGCACGATATCAGATGGTCGTTTGTTGACTACGATTACATGATTGTCTTCATGCAAAACTTGTAATTCGATTGGGTTTATTTCCATGAATCAAATAACTTCTGAAATGCCTTTTTCAACGCCTAATAATTCTAAAATCTTTTGGATTACTCCATCGACGATTGCATCAGGACAAGAAGCGCCAGAAGTGATTGCAATGGTCATTTTCGCTTTCTCCACTGGCAAAAAAGAATCATATTGTTTCCATGTTTTTCCGTGAATATCAAAAGATTCAACTTCATTCACATCCCAAATATTTTCTGCTGAAGTGATGAAAAAAGTCTTGAACTTATTTTCAAGCAATTCAACCAAATGCGTCGTATTTGAACTATTACTTCCACCAACCACAATAGCCAAATCAGCATCGTTTTCCATCAATCCATAAGTGGCAGATTGATTATCGTTGGTTGCATAACACAAAGTATCTCTCGTATCGGCAATGTGTTCTTTGATTGTTTCTTCGCCATATTTTTCTATCATGGCATTTCGAAGCATGTCTGTGATTTCTTGCGTTTCAGTAGCCAACATTGTCGTTTGATTGACTACACCAATTTTAGCTAAATCTTTGCTGACATCAAAACCTTCAGTGAATTTACCTTCAAACAAAGTATAAAAATCTTCTGATGGTCTTTGTCCTAAAATGATCTGGCACAAATAGGCCGCTTCCAAAATGTCTTTGATTACAATCGATGGCGCATTTTGCGAACTATGAGAAAAAGTCGCTCTCGTTTCTTCGTGATCTGCTTTTCCGTGAATGATAATCGTATGTTGGTCGCTACCTAATTTCTCAGACCGGTTCCAAACTTTTTCTACGAATGGACAAGTGGTGTTATATGCTTGAACATTGACGCCAATCTTTGTCAGAATTTCTTCCGTTTCTAGGGTTGTTCCGAATGCAGGAATAATCACAACGTCTTCCGATTTGATATTATCCCAAGGAATCAATTGATTTCCGTGTGTATCTTGAATAAATTCAATGCCATAGCTTTGCAAATCTTCATTTACACCAGGATTGTGAATCATCTGACTTAATAAATATATCTTTTTTTCAGGATTTTCATGAATGGCTTTGTAGGAAATTTCGATGGCGTTTTCAACCCCGTAGCAGAATCCAAAATGACGCGCAATTAAAAATTCTACTGTTCCAAAATCCAAACGAGTTGGAGTGAAATCCTTTTTGCGAGGATCTTGCATTTTACGTTGTTGCTTGACCTTGCTAATAATCGGAGAACGATAATATGCTGGAATTTCGAATTGCTTCATGAAACGATTTTTGAATTACAAATTTACGGAATAAAACACGTAACGCTAACAAATTAAACTGTCCAAAAGTTTAAGTTTGAATCAAACTTTTGCAGGTTTTGGTTTAAATTTCAAAATTTCATCGATCGTATTTTGCGAAACTGCATGATAATTTGACCGTGCATCTGCATATACTTCTTTCGCCCATTTCAAATCTGCTGGTCGTTTTGCCAAGGTTTTATAAATTGGCAATAAGAATTTGCGTCGACCAACTTTTTTGAGGAATTTCTCCATATTTGGACGAATATCTTCATAACCTGCATCAACACCTAAAATGTACCATTCAGTAGCAATCTCAGCATTTCCCCAACCTTTGAAATCTAATTTTTTGTCCAGTAATTTTAATTTATCGATAGATATATTTCTAGGCAATCGACGAATAAATGCTAGCCATTCCTGCGTAACATACATATCGCGTTTCAAATCGATTTTGCGACGACGCTTTTTGACTTTAATTTTAAAAATGTCTTTTCCTGCATTGAAATCATCTGCTATTTTCTGCATGGCTACAAATCGCGGAGAAACAATTTTAATACAATTTTTAGGAATTCCTTTGCCATACAACCAAGCCTTGGTGTTAAACTTGATTTTATTTGGCTTCAATAAATTGTCTTCTAAATACTTTTCAAAAATTTCGGTTGTCAACGTTTTAAACTGAAATTTCTTGAAGTAGCCTTTCACAAAAACATCAAATTTTTCTCTTCCGACCTTTTCTTCTAACGTTTTAAGGAAAAATGCACCTTTTACGTAAGCCACAGAAGTCATTCCATCATCAGGATTTCGTCCGTCCAATGATAATTTCAAATAAGTATCTTCAGGATGATCTCCATCACTGATTTCTTTTACTTCTGCTTTCAACTCTTGAAACTCGATCAACGCCAAAATATCTGCGATATCTTTCCCATAAAGCGACTCCATGATGCGATTTTCAAAATAGACGGTAAAACCTTCATTGAGCCAAAAATCATCCCATGTGGCGTTTGTAACCAGGTTTCCTGACCACGAATGTGCTAACTCATGCGCAATAACAGAAATCAAACTTCGATCTCCAGCTAATAAAGTAGGATTTGCGAACGTCAACCGCGGATTTTCCATTCCTCCAAAAGGAAAAGAATAAGGCAAGACTATTACATCATATTGTTCCCATTGATATTTGCCATAGATTCCCTCGGCAGCAACAATCATCTTACGTAGGTCTTTGAATTCCCAAGCAACTTGTCGAATCATTTCTGGTTCAGAGTAAACACCGCAATTTTTGCCGATTTTTCGGTATTCGAGATTTCCAACAGCCAACGCAATCAAATAAACCGGAATCGGTTGGTTCATTTCAAAATGATATAAACCGTCTTTTGATTTCTTAGTCGGATTTTTTGCACTCATCAAAGCCATCATTCCTTCTGGCACTTTAACGTCAGCAGAATAAGTAATTCGATTCGAAGGTCTATCTTGAGAAGGAATCCAAGTTCTAGTTAAGATTGCTTGACCTTGGGTGTATAAATAAGGAAATTTCTTTCCTTTGGTCATTTCAGGCTTCAACCAATCGAGGGCTTCAGAACGATCAGTCGTTTTGTAATAGATGTTAATTAACGTTGATTTCCTGTCAATTTTCACACTCAATGGAGCACCCAAAATGGAATCTTCAATACCTATCACGAAATTGGTATTTACTTCATGATTTTTTTCTCCGAGCGTGACTTTTTGAATTTCCAATCCTTTGATGTCAAAAACGGCTGTATCCGAACCTTTGTTGATCATTGTATGACGAGCGACACCATAGATTGAGTTATTATCAAAATCCACTTCCATATCTAAATGCAAGTGTTTAGTATAAACTTCGTCTATATTAGCGTAACTATGAGATTCTCTAATTTGCTGGTTAGTTATAATCTTTTTTCCTTCTTCCGATTGAGCATCGTCAAAATAATCACAAGCAAAAAGTGATAAAAGCAATAATATAGAAACAAGCTTAAAAATTTTCATTTCAAAAAATTATTCTTTTAAAGATAATCAAACAGATTAATAATAACAAGAGATTCTATCTATTTAAGCTTGTTGAAGTGCTTTAGAAATTTCGTCCAATTCGGCGCTGCTCAAGACCATCTTATCTTGGGCAAAATTCATATCTTGAATTCCATTAATTGGAATCAAATGAATATGTGCGTGAGGAACTTCAAGTCCAATTACTGTAACTCCAACTTTTCTGCAAGGAAAAACTGCTTTTATTTTGTGTGCAACAGTTTTGGAGAATGCCATCATCTTTCCAAGTTGATCGTCTTCCATGTCAAATATGTAATCAATCTCCAACTTTGGGATAACCAATACATGTCCTTTTCTCAAAGGTTGAATATCTAAAAAAGCAAGAAAATCTTCATTTTCAGCAACTTTGTAACATGGAATTTCACCAGAAATTATTTTAGAAAAAATGGTCGCCATTATCTATTAATTTCGATTACTTCAAATTTCATTGTTCCGTTTGGAGTAACAATGTCAGCAATTTCACCAACCTTTTTACCTAATAAGCCTTTCCCAAAAGGAGAATCGATTGAAATCTTTTTAGCTTTTAAATCAGCTTCATTTTCAGCAACCAATGTGTATTCTAATTCCATTCCATTGTCAACATTTTTGATCTTCACACGTGACAAAATGAAAACTTTAGAATTATCGATATTCGTCTCATCGATGATTCGAGCATTTCCAATAATTCCTTCCATCTTAGAAATTTTCATTTCCAATAAACCTTGGGCCTCTTTTGCAGCATCATATTCTGCGTTTTCAGACAAGTCACCTTTATCGCGTGCTTCAGCAATTTGATCTGATATTGAGGGACGCATCACCGTTTTCATGTGGTGTAATTCATCTTTCAATTTTTTTAAACCTTCTTCTGTATAATAAGTAATTTGTGACATATCCTTTGAGTTTATAACAAAAAACAAGAGAGCCTTTTGGACCCTCTTGTTCTTACAAAAATATATAAATATTTTATTATTTCAAACTAATCGCTACACCAAGTGTGTGAATTACTCCAAAAGGTCCAGCGATACGCATTGCGTATTCCACACCAAGAGCGGATTTGTTTTTTCCAACAAGTGCATCAACAGAGAATCCTGCAGTAGGACCAGTCAAGGCATTTGTTCTATTTTCCATGCTGAAAAGGTTTTTCTCATAAACATATCCAGCTCTAATATTAAAAGCAGCTTTTCCTGCTGTCATCCCATAATCCAAACCTAAACGGTATTGGTCGTTTGCAAATGAATTAGCAGTAAAACCTAACATTGTAGTTAATTTGCTTTTTTCATTAAAGATGAAATCATAAGATCCTCCAATAGCTAATAAAGATGGCATTTCAAAAGCTTGAGAACGTTGCTCTAAAGTTGCTTTACCACCAGTTGAAACATAGTTGATTTGAGTTGCCAAACCATCACCTTTATATCTCATTGTTGGACCAACATTTTTCAATGTGATACCAAATTTGATTTGATCTTGCTCACCAGTAACATAACGAATACCTGCGTCAATTGCCATACCATTAGCTTTCAAGTTTGCAATACTTTCAGAAATAACCTTAAAGTTAATACCTCCAGAAATTGATTTAGTAAACGATTTAGCATAACCAACATTGAAAACATTTACTCTTGGCGTAAATACACCAATTCCGCCTTCTGGTAACTCAACAGTAGTGATATCAATGTCTCCAAAGCTCATTGCTTGAATGCTTACACCAATAACGCTAGATTCTGACAATCTTTGAGCGAAACCAGCTGAAGAAAAGCGAATTCCTGAATTTCCTAACCAGTTTGTATAATTGAACTTCAATTGAGTCTTATCCGTAAAAGCTAAACCAGCAATATTTGTATAAGTACCTTCGATTCCATTCACATTCGCGATACCAGCATCAGCAGAACCTGTGCTTCGCGCCCAAGGATTTACCAATAATTGAGACGCACCAGCAGAACCAACACGATCTTCATTTCCAGCGAATACACTGGAGCAGGTTAAAACTGCTGCTCCAATGAATGCCGTATTTCTTAATATATTCTTAAAATTTTTCATTCTTCTATACTATTGAAATGAATAAGATTAAATGTTTTCAAGGTCAGGTTGACGAACTCCACCGAAGAATTTGACAATTTTCTCACCAACACCTTCCACTTCCACGTGAATCAAATAAACACCACTGGCAATTGGAATACCTTTGTTGTTTTTCAAATCCCAATCAAGAGAAGTTACAGGACTATCCTTTTTGAATGTTCTAATCAATTTACCATTGATGTTGTAAATTTTAACAACACATTGATCTGGTAAATTTGTGATCTTAACTCTAACATCCAATCTTGTTGTTTCATAAGTAGAGAATGCATAGTATGGATTTGGCACAACATTAATCAAATTCAACACTTCTGCCAATTGATCTTTACTTCCAGTTACCGTTCTAATGTCATCCATTTTCCAAGAATACATTGGTTTTCCACCATTTTGACCTGTAGCAACAAAATCATTGTATTCCTTGTTAACTCTTACTCTTAAAGTAACATCAGTTGCTAAATTTGTTTGACCAGGCGTCAACAATGGATTAGCAACCCAAACAAGACTCATGAACGCTGATTTGTAAGAAGCAGATGTAGCTTCTGTCATTCTATCAAAAACCCAATTATTAACTCCGTCATAGTAAGGACAACCATCTCCATTGATATTGTAACCATAAACGTAAATCGGATGTTGACCTCCCAATACTGGACGACCAGCATTATCAACTATTCTTGAAGATGGATTCCAAGTCATATCATTTCCATTATCACTTCCTAAGAAAGAATTTTCTCCAAAAGCCATGTGCAAACGCATACCTGTTTCCATATCTACAGCATAGCCGGGGAACCAACTCATACCAGTACTTCCAGCAATTGTGTTTCCGTTTTGGTCAATACTTGGACTTTTTCTTAATGTTCCTGGTTTTGCTTGACCAACATTTAAAGCTGGATCTGAACCAAGTTCAATTACCGCACATCGCGTCCATTTAGATTTATCAGAAGTCAATACAATATTTATACTTGGAATTCTAGATACACTACTTCTTGTTCTGATAGTAGAAATTGTACCTGCATTCAAAGCACCCGTTCCTGTAGGATAAGCTAAAGGACTAAATTCTGCTTTATATCCTACCAATCTATGTGGTGCAATTCCACCGTTCAAGATTTTCTCATAGCTTTGAGTTGGATCTTTTCCGATTTCATCGTTATATAGATAAGGACTCAGGTACTTAGGCGTTGAAGTTACAGTATCTGCACCCTGTGCGGTATAAATTCCAGATAAAATCCAATTGGTAGGGAAATAAGCATCATTATCAGAAACAAAAGACAACCAACGTTTAGACGAATCTTTGAAAAATATTGAAGATTCAATTGGCGCCGTATATCTGTCGTACTCCAAAGATTGTGGTGGTTGCACTGCGCCGCCATACAAATTTTGTTGGATTTCAACAGAAATACCCCATTTCGCGATAATTTGCTCATTTTTATTTGCAATTGTTCTTTCTGATACAGCTGAATCAAGCAAACTTGTCTTATTTTCAGAATCATATCTGTAAATTACCCAAGAAGCTGTATCCGTTCCCTTATAATTTGTAAACTCATCAGCACCAGTATTTGCGTAATTTCTGAATTTACATTCAAAATAACCACCAGCTAGATTCAATGGGTCAACAACTTTAACATTTAATGGACCAGCACCATAATCGTAAGTAGGATTTGTTACATATCCTTGTGTTAAGATTGAAGTTAAAGAACTTGGCGTGAATTCCAAAGCTCTATTTCCATTTCCAGTACCATCTAATCTTGTAATTTGAGGCGTAGAACCGTAAGAAATATTTTGGTATGTTCCACCTAATTCAGGGGCTGGATTGTGAGGGATAGCCTCAGATGCAGTAATCGCAGAACCGTCAGCATTGATACGAGATGCAATGTAAGGGATTTTTTGACCATCTAACAAAGTTCCATCATCAGGATTGTATTTCTTAAATTCATTGAATGCATAGGCAACTGCGATATAGTAATATTTTTTGTGATTTACAAGCGTTCTCACTCCTTGAGCAAATTGATCTTCATTCACTAAGAATGTATGACGAATTCCTTTATTCTCACCGTTTACTTTTTCATTTGGAATAGATAAACCTAAGTTTTCGTCAAATTCAAAATTTATAATTCTTGCAACATTGTTCACAATGTCACATTGAGCAACCAAACGAGCTTTATCAATATCTTCAATGTCAGAAACTGAAGCTGTACCATCTTTCATTTGGAAAATTTGATAACCTTCAAATCTGTAGAATTTATCATAAATAATTCCATTTCCTGGATCGATAATATTTATTTTATCTTCCTTTGCGTAAAGTTCGCTTTTGTTATTTGACTGAACTGGATTGTCTAACATCAAAACCAATTCATTTTCCAATTCTTGAATTTTCAAAACTGGAGCATTTGGTGGGTCTAAGATCTCAAAACAGTTATCAAACAATGCTTGTGCTTTTGTATCTGCTCTTCTCAAAGCTCTTACTGAAGCAAATAAATCTCCATCTGTACTTCTTGCGTAAACGATACCAACAGTAATGTTATTGATCGCACCTGGTTTCAATGTGAAGGGACCAGCAGCTTGAACGAAACGACGGTCACCAGGAGGTGTACTTGTACCTGCACCATCAAAGTTATTTTCTGCCCATGGAAAAGAAGTTGCTGTACCAGCAGTACTCCAATACAATGGATCAGAATCAGAAGGGAAAACATAATCAGCATGCAAGCCAGAAGTTGACCCCGCTGAACCTTCGAAACCAGTTCCACCGAAAATTACATCATCACCAAATCTCCATTTTCCGCTCATATAATAGTAGTACTGAGCAGCTGTTGTTGGATCTGATTGAGTCGCAGCAGCTGTACTTGTATAGTAAGTAAAACGTTTCATACCATAGCGCTCATTATCGATGATTCCATCTTGGTAACCAATACCTAAACCTTTGTATACAATACCTTTTCCATTGATTGCATCTTGTACATTCATAACTGCTGGAGTAATTACACCACCAATTGTATCTGAATGAGGGCCATAGTTATCAATTCCATCCGCATCCTGGTAAGGACCTTCGAAAAAGTCAACCCCAATAGCAGGTGGATTTGCACCGTAACCTGGTTTACCTGCAACCTCTTGGTCAAAATTATCTCCATTATAAGTATAACCCAAACCTCGAGACACGTCACAACCAACATAATCATCACTGTAACCACCTAAATCCGCATCCACATATTGCGCAAAGTAAGTATTATACAATGTTTGAGTACCTCTATTAATCATCTCATAATTGTAGAAAGTCATCTTATTCACTTCATCATTGGTAGTAAAAGCAAAAGCTTGCGCTCTAATCTCCATGCCAATTGGATCACCTGTAGATTCAGTGTGGATATTTCCTTTATCATTAAAAATCCACCAATGTGTTTCATCACCAAATAAAGAAATTCTTCTATCACTTCCACATTCGATATCATCTCTTCCAAGGATATCATCATACCAAGGGTAATCTCCTTGTTCGATTGGATTGTAAGAACCATCACCTTGTTGACCAACTTCTGCAGGTCTATCATAAAATGGAGCTAAATAATAATCTTGATTTAAAGAAACATCACCATGGGCTGGCCAAGCAAGAATTCTTGCCATAATTTCAGCATCTGGCTCAGGCACAGGGTCACCTACTGGAGTTTCTGCGTGATTGTATTCCCACCATGTGATGAATGCGATTACTTCGGCTTTTCTGATAGTGAAAAACTTATCATAAGTAGCACAAACAGAAGGATCAATATTCGCATCACCAAAATCCCTCGTAGCGTCATTACCTACTGGATACTTTGGATCGTAATTTCCTGTTCCAGGAGTAGCTGTCAATGGTCCAGTCCAAAAGTCATTACCATCTCCATATCTAGCAGCTGCTAACTTAAGTTGTCCATTTACATCGGTTCCACCCATCCATAAAGCTGCTGCGTATATTGCAGTTAATCTTGTACCTGAAGTACTTTTTGGTACTTCATAAGCAGCAACATTGTTTGCTCTATCTCTAAATAAAACTCCGTTTGTATTTAATTGTGCTCTTACATCATTAAATTCAAAAATCAATTTTGCAGTTGCAGGAGAACAGTTTGCTTTATTCACAAAGCCACCATTATTTCCTTTGTCTTTCTCTTTGGTTTTACCATCTACTTCATGGTAGGCAAAAGTATTCCCTCCTATGAGCAGGGACAATACTAATCCAATGTATTTCATTGTTGTTTTCATAATTTCGAATTCTTAAGGTTAGAAATCAAATTTAACTCCCAAACGAATTGTTCTTGGAGCACTAATGTTAAAAGCATTTTGAACTTTCATCGTGTAATAATCTCTGAAAGATTGCTCATCTAATTGATTTTGGATCGCTTGTTGGAATTGAGCAGCTGCTAAATATCCATCATCATTCCAGTTACCGGTAGCTCGGTAAACATTCAAGACATTAAATTGATTTAACAAGTTTGTCGCACGAATGTAAACATTCAAGAAAGCAGCTTTTTTCTTATTATCACCTTTTCCTAATTTCAAATCAAATGTTCTGTCTAATTGCAAATCTAATCTGTAAGACCATGGTGTCCTAGAACCGTTCAATGTTCCAGTCAAACCAGAAGTTAAACTACCGATAGCCTCGTCTGTAATCGACTGTTGAGCAGAATATGGAGACCCTGAATAAATATTAGTTACAATATTTAAACCAGTATTTTCCAATATTTTCAAATTTCCAATCATTGGACCGTTATAGTCTGCGCCACTTCCGTATCTATAGTCAAAAGTTATTGCAAATGCGTGTCTTTGATCAAAATCATAAGGGAAGATGTTTCTCAAGTTTGGTAAACCTGCGTTAATCAAACCTTGAGCAGAAGTTGCATCAGAACCTGTACCTTCAGCGAACTGCAAAGTATATGCAGCAGTCATTCGAATGTTTCCAGTCCTTCTCATGTCATAAGCAATTGTCATCCCTTTTACCGTACCGAAATCACGGTTTCCGTAAGTTCTGTATGTGTTAGGATACGCTTCAAAAACATTGATCAATTGAACATTATTTCTTTGCTCACGATAGAAAGCAGAGATTTTCAATGAAGATGTTTTAGATAAAACTTGTTGGAAACCTAATTCATAATCAATAGTTGTTTCTGGTTTCAAGTTAGGATTATTGATTACACCAGTTCTTGTTTGAATGAATTGATAATCGATTGGATCAAAACGGAAACCAGAAGTTGGTCTTTTTGTCAAGATATCATAGTGTGCAAAGAAAGAAGCTTCATCCGAAATTGGGAATGAGAAAGCTACACGAGGCATTACATTGATTTGTGGTTTATATTTCTCAAATGCATCAGCATTAACTGTTTTTTGAGAAGGATCAACTAACCATGGAGCAATACCTGCTGCACCTCTTAATGTTTTTGGATCTTCTACCTCGACACCTTGTGCATTGTACCATTTATCACCATTTCGGAAACCATTAATTGCAGTTGGATTATTTACGTCATTTACATAAACAACATAATCATCACCAATTGATTCAGGAACGATAGCCCACGACGAGTTACCACTCGCGTATGAAGCACGCGCCTCACTGGCTTTCTTAGCGTTATATAACAAGTACTTATCTTTCAAAACTGGTTGATTTGCATCAAATACATCGACACGAACCCCAACGTTGAAAACGATATCGTTGAATGCAAATTTGTCCATCAAATAACCTGAAGCATATATTGGTTGGAAAGCTCCGATAAAACGTTTATAGTTATTGTTTTTATCAAAATCATTGAAATAACTTTTGATATCAGTGTTACCTCTAACTTTTTTACCTGTTTGATCAAATCCCCAATATGAAACGAAAGTGTTTCCGTTATTAAATAATTCATCTGCTGAGAACATATCCAAGGAGAACATTTTAGGATCGTAGTTATCGATATCGATATAATCCTCATTAGCACCACTTAACCCTAATTTTTTTCTCAAGTTATAATCAAAAAAAGATTGATTGTCGTTGTTTTTTTGACCACCAAATTCACCGTTGTGCGTTGCAGCATAACCTGAATTCAATCGAGAATAAGTAATTTGTGTAAAGTTACCTGAATCAGCAACAGTTGCATCAAATAAATCTAGCTCAGTAATATGGAAGTTTGCCAATTGACGAGCAATCGTCCAAATACCGATTGGACCATTTGTTCCTCCACTTGTAGTGGAACCAGCAGTCCAACCACGGTCAAAACGTTGTTCGAATTCAAATCCTAATGAAAGTGAGTGATCACCAATATTTACCGAACCTGAACCAGTCACACGAAATTGATCATTTTCAGTTTTACCAAAATAGTTATATGGAGTACCGATGTTACTCCAAATACCATAAACACTTTGAGGTTGATCACCATTTCTCAACGCATTACCTTGTTGAATTTGGAAAAGATTTTCGTAGTGTCCATTAGGATTACCTTGATAAATATTATAATACTGAGTTGTAATTGCGGCTAATGCTGCATTCGTTTCAGAAGGAGTAAAATCTACAACTACATCCTGAAAACCATTGTGCACATACGTTTGAGTTGTTGCATTGAATTCATATGAAGGTCTTCTTGTTGTTGTAAATTTACCCACATGTCCGTAGCTGAAAATATCATATTTGTGTTTATCATCATAATTCTCATCTTTCGATTTGGAGTAATCCACCATGATAGAATAAAAAGCACTCTTAATTTTCGAGCTGTTTCCTTCTTGGTTATTCACAAAACGTTGAGAAAAACGACCATATACTCTCCAGTCTAATGATCTTGAATTTCCGAAATTAGAAAAGTTCAATAATGAGTTACCATAAGAATAATCTTTTCCATAACTGTAGTTCATTGATCCACCAAAAGTCAAGTTTACACTTGGCCCTGTATTAACATCAATTTTACCTGATGCTGAAAGTACAGTTCTTCTAGCATTCATTCTCCACTTAACTTGTTCGAAATCATTTTTCGTCAAGAAACTTGTATTGTAAAAAGTACCAATACCAGTTGAAGTAGGTCTTAAAGGATTAGCTAAAATCTGATCTCTTACATCTTTCTTGATTCTATAACCACCACCGTTTGCCAATGGTCTGTTATCCAGCTCATCAGTTAAGTTAGCCGAAACAAGGAAACCTAATCTTGGTTTAGTTTTCTTTCCAGTAGAATCTTTTTGCATCCAAAGCGGACCAGAAATCATACCTTCCATTAGGTTATAACCATATTTATCTAAACCGAAAACTTTTCCATCGTATCCGTTCACATCTTTACCTTTAACATAAAAACCTGAAGATACCCCTTCAAAACTTCCAAAGAATTTAGACGATGGACCACGAGTGGTAACGGAGATAATACCTCCTGTTACATCACCATAGTTTGCTGGAACACCACCAGTAATTACTGATACCTCTTCAATAGCAGACTTTGGTAAATTTGAAGAACCACGCACTTTGATACCATCTATATAGAAATAAGTACCATCTGAACGTGAACCTCTTACACTGATTTCACCTGTACCTTCTTGGGCATTTACCCCACCAACAGTTCCGGCTACACCTGCAGCAGAACGAACAGGTAGTCTAGCGATATCTTCACGCGTAA
This sequence comes from Flavobacteriia bacterium, assembly GCA_947450325.1. Classification (GTDB taxonomy): domain Bacteria; phylum Bacteroidota; class Bacteroidia; order Flavobacteriales_D; family Crocinitomicaceae; genus JAQVCM01. The sequence continues at coordinate 36,051 of CANFUT010000023.1, read as the reverse complement.
CAGTTGCTCCTGAAGCACCACCATCTTTGTTGATTAGTGGAACTCGGTAAGCAACAACATTTACCACTTCTAATTCACTGACTTTTTTACCCAGGGTAACATTGTCAAGGAAAGTAATTTTATCAGCCGAAACAACAACACCTGTTGTCATACTTGGCTGATAATCTTCTCCTTCATTTCTTACTTCTACATCATATTCACCAGGAGTAAGTGAATTGATTTGGAACTTTCCATCAAAGTCGGTATTCGCACCTGCTTTAATAGTTCCATTTTGTTTCAAAACAACACGACATCCAAAGATCGGTTCTTTTGATTTTACGTCAATAACAGACCCTCTAACGGTTCCCAAACCCGACTGAGAAAAACCATAAAAGGTTGTCAGGAAGACACATACTAATAACAAATTGAGTTTTCGTAACATAAGTACAGTTTAAATATTATACTTTTTTTTAGCAACAAAGCCCGTAAATATAGACAAATAAAACGTAAAAGAACCAGCCAAAATCTTTTTCGTTAAAAATTTCTTTAACTTACATTAACAAAAGTATGAATACCAAAGGAATAAAATAAGGATAAATGGTTTCATTTTTTCACAATATATACATGTCTAAAATTTAAGTTAAAATGATGACATGTATTGATTGGCATTTAAAATGCTTAAGTTCACTTTTCTGCTGATTTTTTCTTGTTTTTTTGCATCATCAAATAATTTTCTATGCGTTTAAAAATGAAATCAAAATAATTGAACTTAATGAATATTGTCAAATGTATAATGATTTGAAAATTCTATTAACTTCGCATTAATGGATTTCAAGTTCGATCAAATTACTAATGGGGATACTATAATATACACTTTGTCTTTTTCAGACTTTGATCCATTGTCTTATTTAAGTCATTTAACTTCAAATGAACTTGAAAGATTCGAATCTTTTTCACATATCAAGAGAAAACGAGAATTTGTTGCAACAAGAATTCTGAGACATTCAATTTTTGGATTTAAACACATACATTATAATACTGTCGGCGCACCATTCATTAAAGACGAGGGTTTTATTTCTATTAGTCATGCGGAAAATCTAGTTGGCATAGCGTTAAACCCACATTATCAAATTGGATTAGATTTAGAATTGATCCAAGGAAAAGCACAAAAACTTTATCCGAAATTTCTGAATGATGTCGAACAAGCAAATTTTGATTTAGACAACAAAGAAATAATGACTGCTTGTTGGTCTGCAAAAGAAACACTTTATAAATTAGCTGGCAGAAAAGAAATCGATTTCAGGAAAGATTTACACCTATATATAAGGAGTGAAAATTTATGGGAAGGTAAAATTATTAATCCGACCGAAATCTTTTCTGTAAATTTGCAAATAATTAAATATTCAAATTACGTAATAACGTTTAATTCTAGTTCAATTGAAATTTCGCAGCGAAAACATTTACAATAAGTTTTTATCCTCTTTGGGTCAAATAGCTATTTTGGTCGATCCTGAAAAAACGAATACCCTTGAACAAATTAAAAAATTAACTAAAAAAGCAGCTTTTGCTAAAATTGACTATTTTTTCGTTGGTGGAAGCACTGTTTCAAGAAACGATTTAGAAAAAACAGTTCATTTGCTAAAGCAAAATACAACCATTCCAGTTGTACTTTTTCCGGGTGGTTCTCACCAATTATCAAATGAGGCTGATGCCCTACTCTATTTGAGTTTAGTTTCCGGAAGAAATCCAGATTATCTAATTACACATCATGTCAATAGCGCTCAAGAAATTGCAAAAATGAACATTGAATTGATTCCAACTGCTTATATTTTAGTAGATGGTGGTACCAAAAGTTCTGTTGCCTATATAAGCCAAACAACACCAATTCCAAGGGAACAAAATAGTATTGCTTTGAATACAGCCCTTGCGGCTATTTTTCAAGGGAAAAAATTAGTATATTTTGATGCTGGAAGTGGCGCAAAAGAATTAGTACCATTTCAATTTGTCGAACAACTAAAGAAAGCAGCAGACATTCCAATTATAATTGGAGGTGGAATCAAATCTCTAAGTGAAATAGAAGCATTTAAAAGAAGTGGAGTAAATGTTATTGTGATAGGCAATCACATTGAAGAAAACATTGATTTTTTACTTGATATTCAAAATTACAAATTATCCTCTTCTACACTTTAGTGAGCTATTAAATTTCCTCTTAGATTTAATTCAAATGCTTACTTCAATTTTATTGACTTTAGAAAACGAAAGTAAAATTGAAGTAAATTAATTCTATTTTAACTTATGTCACCCCCCATTTTTAATACCAATGTTAAGTAATTAGCAGCTAATATTTAAAAATCATTAGCATATTAAATATAAATTCATTCTAATGTTAATTCAATATTAATTTATTATCTCTTTTAGATTTACAAACCTTTTCAAATTAACAATCTCTTAATTTAGCATTAACAGACCACTAAAGGAATAGCCTGAACTTTGTGTCGAAATTTTAATAAGCGATAAAATGAAGTTACATGGCTATTTGACGTTAATTATTTGTATGATTTTCGGCTTTGGAAATGCACAAACCACAGAGATCTCTGGAACAATTACCGATGAAACAGGAGCAACTTTTCCAACTGTTTTGATTTTCTTGGATGGAGCGACAGTTCCAGTTAGATCTGACATGGATGGAAATTATAAAATTAAAAGTGTAGCACCAGGAAAACATACCTTATTATTTAGATTTCCAGAATACAAACCTCAAGAAATGAAAGATATCACCATCAAATCAGGTGATAAATTAGTAATTAATATAAAAATGGAACCTGCTGCTCAGGAAATTGGAGAATTTACTGTTAAAGGAGAAATGGACAAAGGCGGTACTGCAAGTCTTGAAAAAGACAAACAAAATGCAGCAACTGTATCCGACGGAACCTCATCTGAAGAGATGAAAAAACGTCCAGATACAAAAGCGAGTGATGCATTAAAAAGAATTAGTGGCGCTAGTATTCAAGACAATAAATTTGTTGTAATTCGCGGATTGAATGATAGATACAATGCCGCATTCATCAATGGCGCTCCACTTCCTAGTTCAGAGAGCGACAAAAAAGCATTTTCATTTGATATTTTCCCAGCCATGATGTTGGATAATATTGTCATTTTAAAAACTGCTACACCAGATATGCCGGGAGAATTCGCTGGAGGTGTAATCAACATAAATACGAAGAATCCTAAAGACACTAATTTTCAGTCTATTTCAATTGGTTCATCGTACAATACATTAACTACTTTCAAAAATTTCAGTACTTACCAAGGTGGAAAATTAGATTGGTTAGGTTTAGATAATGGAGCAAGAGGATTGTCTAGCGAAATACCAAGTACAAAAGATTTTGCAAGTTTGAGTACTGCTGAAAAAGGGCGCCTTGCTCAAAAAGTAACACCTTCATGGGCCATTGATAAAAAAATGGCATTGCCAAATCTAAACTTACAATATGGACTTGGTAGAAACATAAAGGTAAAAGATCACAACCTTGGAGTTGTGTTTGCCTATACATACCAAAATAATTTTGCAACCAACAGAAACATTAGAAGAGAATTTGAAGAACAATCAGATGGTATCGTTTTGAAATCAGAACTAGTTGATTCTGTGTATACTCAATCGATTTTAAATAGTGGTTTATTAAATTTTTCTTATGAAATAAACGCCAAAAACAAATTGAAATTCAAAAATATGATGAGTATCAATTCTGATGACAAAGTAAATATCAGAAAAGGTATTCGTGAAATGGACAGTGATCCACATCAATTTGAAAAATCTTCTAACAGATGGTTCACACAAAACGTACTTTATACTAGTCAATTAGAAGGTAATCACGAATTTACCGAAAAGAAATTAAAATTCAACTGGAATTTAGGATACAGCGATGTTAATAGAACTGTTCCAAATATGAGAAGGGTCGTTTATCAGAAAACTGCTCTAGTTGAAGATGACACGACAGCTCAATATATTGCAGTTGTTCAAAATAATGGTACCATCCCAACTGCAGCTGGAAATATGTTTTGGTCAAATACAAAAGAACAAATCTACAGTGCGAAATATGACTTAATCATACCATTTGATACTAAAAATGTCAAAACGGAATTTAAAATTGGTGGAATGGAACAATTTAGATCTAGAGATTTCAGTGCTAGAAATTTAGGATTCTCAAGATACAAAGCCAATGGAATTGCTTTTGACAATAGTTTATTATTACTTCCTGAAGACCAAATTTTTTCTGCAGATCATTTGGGTGTAATGTCAAACGGAATGGGTGGATTTAAATTAGAAGAAGCCACTAAAGTAAGCGACAGCTACCAAGCTTCATCAATGTTACACGCTGGATTCTTGATGTTTGATACAAAAATCAAAGAAAAATTCAGATTTGTTGGAGGAGCAAGACTAGAATCTTACAACCAAAAATTCTCGTATACCGAAGCAGGCTCAAATATTGACAGAACAATTGATACAACTGTAGTTGACGTTCTACCATCTTTGAATTTCATTTACTCTATTAACAAAAAAATGAATGTCAGATTGAGCTACTACAAAACACTTTCAAGACCTGAATTTAGAGAATTAGCTCCTTTTGCATTTTATAATTTCGCCATGGATAATATCCTTTCAGGAAATACAAACTTGAAAAGAGCACTGATTGACAATATGGACGTTAGGTATGAATTGTTCCCAGGAGCAGGACAAGTGTTTAGTGTCTCAGGATTCTATAAATATTTCAAAAACCCAATTGAACTTGTGAATAGAACAGGTGTTTCTGGTGCAAGTGAATTGTATTATACCAACGTATCAAAAGTTGTGAACTATGGAGTTGAATTGGAATACAGAATAAAACTTGACGCTTTTGCTAAGGGAGCTTCGAAACAAAATACTTTCCTTTCAAACACAACGTTATACACAAATTTAGCTTTAATTAAATCAAAGGTAGATGTGAGCCAGATTATTGGTGCTACTGGATCTTCAAGACCACTTCAAGGACAATCTCCGTATATAGTAAATGCGGGAATTCAATATACTGAGCCAAAATCTAATTTCACTTTTAGCGCATCATACAATGTAGTTGGAAGAAGAATTTACATCGTCGGAAACGTACAAGAACCAGATGTTTGGGAAAATCAACGAAATGTAATAGATCTACAAATTTCAAAATTATTCTTGGACAAAAAATTAGAAGTGAAATTGAACGTTAGAGATTTACTAGCGCAAGATTTGATCTTCTACCAAGATATAAATAAGAATAAAAAATACGATAAAAACGTTGACAATCGCTGGCAAGAAACCACATTTGGACAAACGATTTCATTGAGTTTAAATTATACATTTTAAATATCAATATTAACATAAAGTAAATAATATAAAAAATCAATAACATTTGATTAACATAATTGTAAAGTATCTGTAATAATACGTTAATTTTAAGACAAGGTCGAGTGCTTTACTTTGCATCATACAATATTAAGAAATTATGAAGAATATTTATTTGAGTTTTGCTTCACTTTTTGTTTGCTCATTATTGAGTGCGCAACAAGCATTTTGGACACCTACTAATTACAAAGGTGCGTTTCCAGTAACAGATAATACGCCAGCAACTGATTGGACGAGTGGATGGTCAAATTTTGACCCTGAAAACACAGTTTATCCTGCAACAACGACAACAGTTTCTGCAGATATAACGAGCAGTACAACTTGGAGTGGAGTGATTTTATTACAAAATAAAATTTATGTAAAAAACAACGCCACATTGACAATTTTACCAGGAACGATTATCAGAGGTGATAAATTGACTCAAGGAACATTGATTATTACAAGAGGCGCTAAAATAATTGCTGAAGGAACTAGCTCTAATCCAATAATTTTCACTTCTAGTGAAGCCGTTGGAAACAGAAATGAAGGAGACTGGGGTGGATTGGTGCTTTTAGGTTTAGCAAAAAACAACCAACCTGGAGGTGTTGCAAACATCGAAGGAATTGCTCCAACGACTGATACTCAGTTTGGAGGGAATTTTGATGATGACAATTCGGGATCTTTAAAATATGTAAGAGTTGAATTTGCGGGTATTCCTTTACAACCAAACAAAGAAATTAACGGGATCACGTTTGGTTCTGTAGGCTCAGGAACATTTGTAGACTATTGCCAAGTATCTTTTTCAGGTGATGATTCTTACGAATGGTTTGGTGGAACAGTAAATTGCAAACACTTAATCGCTTATAGAGGATTAGATGACGATTTTGACACCGATTTTGGTTACAGAGGTAAAATTCAGTTTGGATTAATTATTAGAGACAAAGACCTTTCTGATGCTGCTGGAGATTCAAATTCATTAGAATCTGACAATGATGCAACAGGGTCAAACTCACAGCCATTAACAGCTGCAATTTTCTCTAACATCACAACTGTTGGTGCAAAAGGAGATGGAACTATCTCTCTCCCAACTGGTGAGAAATTTGAAAAAGCATTCAGAATTAGAAGAAATTCTTCAATTTCAGTTTTTAACACATTGATTACAGGATGGGAAAAAGGAGCTTCATTTGAAGGTACATCAACAGAAGACAATATTACTGGTGATTCTGCTTACTTTTCAAACAATGAATTAGTAAATCTTCCTGTTGGTTCAAATGTCGGTTCTGCTTCTAGTGCTTTTTATGCAACTTTCTTTGGCTCTGAAAACAATGATTCGACTAAAACAATTGCTCAAATCAATTGGGTTAATTTATTTCCAAGTTTGGGAACTACTCCAGATGCAAGATTAAGTTCAAGTTCAACTGCAGCATCAGGCGCAGATTTTACAAATCCAAAATTCTTCAATTTAGATGCACCAACTGTTACTGCTTCGGTAACATATTGTCAAGGAGCTACTGCAACAGCATTAACTGCAAATGGTGAAGTTGGAAATACTTTTAAATGGTACACACAAGCAACTGGCGGAACGGCTGTAACATCTGCGCCAGTACCAAGTACAAGTGCAGCAGGAACTTATATGTATTATGTATCTCAAAACAATACAGTTGGTGACGAAAGTCCAAGATCTCTGATCACAGTTGTAGTAAATGCTTTGCCAGCCATTCCTACAATTTCTGCAAGTGGTGCAACATCTTTCTGTACAGGAGGATCTGTAACTTTAAGCTCAAGCGCAACAACAGGAAACGTTTGGTCAAATACATTAACCTCTCAAGACATCGTCGTAACAACAACTGGAACATACACAGTAACTGTTACCAATAATGATGGTTGTTCATCAACTTCTAATGCAGTAAATGTGAGCGTTAGCAATTCACCAGTTCCAACTATTGCTTCAACAACAACATCTGCTTGCCAAGGTGAAACAATCACTTTAACTTCTAGTACTGCTGATACATACTTGTGGTCAAATGGTGCTACAACTCAAACAATTGATGTGACAGCTGACGGAACATTTACAGTTGTAACAACTAACACAAATGCTTGTAATGGAGTTGGGACTTCTACTCCTATTACATTGACATTTGGCGCAGTACCTGCAGCAGTTGCATCATTTACAACTAGTGGAACTGTTGTTACATTCACAAACACTTCTTCTGGAGCGACAACATATTCTTGGGATTTCGGTGATCAAACAAATTCATCTGCTTCAAATCCTGTACATGCATTTGCAGGAAACGGAACCTATACAGTTGTTCTTACAGCTACAAATGGCAACTGTTCAGATACAACTCATTTGACAGTGGTTTTATCTGCTGGAATTGAAGAATTGGAAACTATTGGACAAGCAATACTTTATCCAAATCCAGCTCAAAATGAAGTAAACGTTGGTGTGTATTTGAATGAATCAACAGAAGTTACCGTTAATATTTATGATGTAACTGGAAAATTGGTTTCTGAAGGATTCTCTGGATTTATGAATTCAGGTGAAAACATTGTAAAATTAAATACGACTGATTTAACTTCTGGATTGTATTCAACAGTTATCACAACAGGAAAATCTGTAAAAAACATGAGATTGATTTTGACAAAATAGTCGATTAACATCCTTCATATTGAAAAGACCATTCGAAAGATTGGTCTTTTTTTTTTGACCAAAATCTTTAAATCGAAATTAGACTACTTAATCACTCGAAAATGACACTTTAATAAATGAGCAATTTTTATCCAACAAATGTTAATACCTTTTCATTAGGTTTGAAGACGAAATGAGAAAAAAAACACAAAATATTAATATTCCATCCAAAGTGAGTAGCCTTCACAAATTGGATAATTCTATATTTTGTGAAAAGATCATTTCAAAATTTAGTGATTTGATTTTCAAACAAAAAAATACAGCCCAAACGAGAATCAATTCATTTTACAACTTCGTTTTTCTTATTCCAAAAAAAATGAAGTATTTTACCAAACCACCTCCAAAACTTGTCTGAAAAATAAAAATTAATAACTTTAACCTAAATTGTCTTTTATAATTTGCTAACTTTGTATGAACTAATTATTATAAAATGAAACTAAAATTCAACTCATTTTTATTTGTGTTAGCTTTAGGGTGTTCTTTTTCTATGAATGCACAGGAGAATCACTTTAACTGTGGACACAACCAAAGAACACAAGAAATGTGGGCAAAAGACCCACAAATGAAAGCTGATTACGATCAACTTGTTGCCAATGCTCGTAAAGTAAAAGGAAACGGAGTTATGGCAAAAACCACTTACATCATTCCATTGGTTTTTCATATTATTCATGAATATGGAACAGAAAATATTTCTGACGCTCAAGTATATGATGAAGTAGCTGTTTTAAACCGTGATTACAGAAAATTAAATGCAGATTTATCTGAAGCTGTTGCTGGTTTTGATACCATTGCTGGTGATGCAAATATTGAATTTCGTTTAGCTACAATCGACCCTTATGGAAATTGTACAAATGGAATTGAGCACATTTATTCTCATGAAACGAATAATGGCGATGATTATTCAAAACATAACCAATGGCATAGATCAAAATACTTAAATGTATGGGTTGTTAAATCAATGAAAGATGGTGTTGCAGGATATGCTTTTTACCCAAGTGCAACTGAAGGAAGTTTTTTCTTTGCTGATGGTGTAATTATTTTAAATGGTTATATCGGAAGAATCGGAACTAGTTCTGAAAACACTTCTCGCGCTTTAACACATGAAATTGGACACTATTTAGGTTTGGCTCACACATGGGGTAACACAAATAACCCAATGGTTGCATGTGGAGACGATGGGATTGACGATACTCCAGTAAGTAAAGGATTCAATTTTTGTCCTACTACATTAGCTCAGGGTTCTGTTTGTGATCCTGCTATCGTTGAGAACTTCCAAAATTACATGGACTACTCTTATTGCTCCATCATGTTTACTCATGATCAAGTTGATTTTATGAGAAATACTTTGATTGTTGAAACTGCAAACAGAAGTAACCTTTGGAAAGATACTAATCTTTTAGAGACAGGTGCTTTGATCAGTCCTGCTCCACTTTGCACTCCTGTTGCCGATTTCAGTGTAAGTAATAAATTTGTTTGTGAAGGTGATGCAGTTACTTTCAAAGATGCTTCTTGGAATGCAGCAGTTGATTCTAGAGTTTGGTACTTTACAGATGGAACTCCTTCTACTTCCACAGTAGCTAATCCAAGTGTGACTTTTTCTGGTTTAGGTTGGAAGAAAGTTAAATTGGTAGTTACAAATGCTACTGGAACGGATAGCACAGTTAGATGGGAAACAATTCATATCTCTCAAAATTGGGCTGATAAAGTTGGACCTTACACTGAAGATTTTGAGTCTGGAAATGTAAATTCTTGGTTGATTGACAACCCAGAGGACAACTATGCAAAATGGCAATTGTCAACAGCAAATGGAAAAGGTAATTCTAAATGTATGAAACTGAATAACTATAGAGATGTTTCTGCAGCGCAACAATTTACAGATACATATTTCTATAATTTCCGTTTAGGAGGTAACAGAGATGGTTTAATCACTCCTTCTTATGATTTGTCTACAACAACGGGTTCTGAATTGATTTTTGACTATGCCTATGCAACAAATGGTGCTACTTTGGCTGACATCACTGAATCATTGAGAATTTATGTTTCTAAAAATTGTGGTAAAACATGGTCATTGAAACAAACACTTGCAACAACTGATTTATTATCAGCTGGAAACTCAACTGGAATCGATTTTAAACCTTCAACTGATAACTTGTGGAAAACAGCTACAGTTTCTGTTCCAGGAAATTCAAGTGATACAAGAACTCGTTTTAAATTTGAATTCGTTTCTTCAGATGTTTCTAACAATGTTTACATCGATAATATCCGTGTAACTGGAGTTTTAAGTATCGCTGAAAATCCATTAAACGCAATGGACATTACAGTTTATCCAAACCCAACAAATTCTAACAATGGAATTTCAATCAATTATGTTGCAAATGAAAATCCAGTTGAATTTCAATTGATGGATTTACAAGGGAAAGTTATTACTACTGAAACTAACAAGTCAATGAATTCTGAAGTAACTCATAAACTTGAATTATCAAGTCCATTGGCTTCAGGATGTTACTATTTGAAAGTTAGTCAAGGTGCATTTAACATGACGAAAAAAGTGGTTATTTTATAATGCTTTATAAAAATAATGGAAAGGACTGATTTTGAATCAGTCCTTTTTTTTGTGCTAAAAAAAATAGGTTTTCAAATCTTCCAAAAGATTATACATTTTTATAACACTAGAAAGTTGGTCAGGAGGAAAAAAAAAACCAAATTTGTAAACCGTAAACTAGTGAGTTACAAAACTCATTCTTAAAAGATCAAATATGAAACATAATTTTGGTGCTGGACCTTGTATTTTACCACAAGATGTCTTTAAACAAGCTGCAGAAGCAGTGCGTGATTTCAATGGACTTTCAATTTTAGAAGTATCTCACCGCCATAAAGATTATGTGGCTGTTATGGATGAAGCGTTAGATTTAGTTAAAAAAGCATTGAATGTTCCTGAAGGATATTCTGTTGCATATTTGCAAGGTGGAGCAAGTCTTGGTTTTACAATTGTTGCTTTAAACATGATGCGCGAAAATAAAAAAGCAGCCTATTTAAACACTGGAACATGGGCTTCTGGAGCAATCAAAGAAGCAAAAAAAGTTGGGATTGATGTTCAAGTATTGGCTTCTTCTGAAGATAAACAATTCAGCTACATTCCAAAAAATTATGCAATTCCTGAAGGATTAGACTATTTTCACTACACATCTAACAATACAATTTACGGAACTCAATTTCATGAAACGCCAAAAACAAGTTTACCGTTGGTTTGTGATATGTCATCTGATATTTTCTCCAAAGAAATCAATGTTGGGGAATTTGACTTGATTTACGCTGGAGCTCAAAAAAATCTTGGACCAGCTGGAGCAACATTGTATATTGTGAAAGATTCTGTTTTAGGAAAATCTACTTCGCCTTTCATGCCAACTTATTTGGATTTGAAACAACATGTTGAAAAAGAATCTATGTTGAATACGCCTCCAGTATTTTCAGTTTACGTTGCAATGCTAAACTTGCGTGATTTATTGAAAAATGGTGGTGTAAAAGCAAAAGAGTTGGAAAACATTGGCAAAGGAAACTTATTGTACAACGAAATTGATACCAATCCATTATTCGTTGGAAATGTTGCTAAAGAAGACCGTTCAAATATGAATGTTACTTTCAAATTGACTGACGAAACTTTGTCCGACAAATTTGATGCTGCATGGAAAGGTGCAGGAATCGTTGGTCTTCCTGGTCACAGATCTGTTGGAGGATATAGAGCTTCGATGTATAATGCATTGCCATTATCTAGCGTCCAAGTTTTGGTTGATGTGATGAAGGAATTTACTAGGAAAAACGGGTAATTTAGACATTAGACGAAAGACAATAGACTGAAGACATTAAACTTTAGATTGTTCCAATCTTTGGTCTTAAATTGAAAACTTATTTATTAAGTATGAAAATATTAGCAAATGATGGTATTTCTGAAGAGGGAAAAATCGCTTTACAGAATGCTGGGTATACAGTTGTAACGGACAAAGTTGAACAAATTGATTTGGCTAAAGCTGTTAATGAAGAAAACTACGAAATTGTGTTGGTTAGAAGTGCCACAACAGTTCGCAAGGAAGTGATTGACGCTTGTCCAGGATTGAAATTGATTGGTCGTGGTGGCGTTGGAATGGACAACATTGATGTTGCTTACGCAAGAGAAAATGGAAGAACGGTAATTAACACACCTGCATCTTCCTCTCAATCCGTTGCGGAATTGGTAATGGGTCAATTGTTTTCATTATCAAGATTTTTGCCTGATTCATTCAAAAACATGGAAACAGGTGATTTCAATACATTGAAAAAAAATTACGCCAAAGGAATTGAATTACGTGGAAAAACACTAGGAATCATTGGCTTTGGAAGAATCGGACAATCTTTGGCTTCCTATGCATTGGCTATCGGAATGAAAGTAATTGCTGTTGGTAAAACCACTGAAGAATGTGAAGTTGAATTGGCAGAAATCCCAGGATTTGGAACGCCAAAAGTAAAAATCCAAGTAATCACAGATCTTGACTATTTACTTGCAAATGCAGATTTCATTTCATTGCACGTTCCTAAACAAGCGGACGGAAGTGCTGTTATCACTGAAGCGGAATTTGCAAAAATGAAAAAAGGTGTTCGAATAGCCAATGCAGCTCGTGGAGGTGTAATCAATGAAGATGATTTATTGGTTGCATTGGAATCAGGAATTGTAGCTGGAATCGCATTGGATGTTTATGAAAATGAACCAAATCCAAGAAAAGATTTATTGAATCATCCAAAGATTGCTTGTACTCCGCACATTGGAGCTGCAACTTTGGAAGCACAAGATAGAATCGGTTTAGAATTAGCTAATTTGATTATTAAGCAATTCGGAACTTTTTAATATGCATTTTGAGTGGTGAATGATTTTTCACCACTCATTGTTTTCTTCTTTATGGCAAAATTAAAACCGTTTAAAGCAATTCGTCCAACGCGAGACAAGGTTCATTTGGTGGCTACGAGACCCGTTTATACATACAAAAATTCAGTCCTGAAAGCCAAACTTGAAACAAATCCTTACTCATTTATTCACATTATCAATCCAGAATTTGGAGAGATTGTGAAAACAAGACCAAATTCTCGTGAACGATTTTTGAACGTTAAAAAAGAATTTGACAATTTTTGCGATTTAGGCATTTTGGTACAAGATCCAACTGAGACGCTTTACCTTTATCAACAAACTAAAGATAATCATGCCTATTTGGGGATTATCGCTGGTGCAAGTGTCGCAGAATACAACCAAGATTTAATCAAAAAACACGAAGCAACCTTGACTTCAAGAGAAGCCATGTTTACAGATTATTTGGACATTGTAGGGTTCAATGCAGAACCTGTGCTCCTATCCTATCCGCATAACGAAACCTTAGAAAATTTATATACTGAAATTTCAAAAGAAAGACCAGAATTTGAATTTTCGACTACTGATATGATTAAACATGAACTTTGGACGCTTTCGGCATCACAAACGGATGCGGTTTTAAAAGCATTTGAAGCGATTCCTGCGAGTTACATCGCAGATGGTCATCATCGTTCGGCTTCATCGGCTAGATTAGCAGAAATCATCGAAAAAAGAGGTGAAACTCCAAAAGGAGAAAATCACCATTACTTTTTGGCGTTTTTGATAGACGAAAATAGATTAAATATCCTCGAGTTCAATAGACTTGTCAAAACGTTAAACGGATTAACTACAAAGCAATTTTTAGCTCGATTAGCAGATTCATTTGAAATAAACGAATTAGCAGGCGCAAGGAAACCAGCTCATGAACATCAAATCACCATGAATTTGAAAAATGTTTGGTATTCATTGACTTGTAAAGCGAATATTGTGCATGAAGAACATCCAGTTTCTTGTTTAGACCCAGAAATTTTGACGCAAGAAATCCTCACTCCTATTTTGGGTATTGAAGATTTGAAAACAGACCAAAACATTGAATTTATCAGTGGAAATTTAGGTTTGGACGCGATATCAAAACCGATTCAGGCAGGTAAATCAGAAGTAGGATTTGTATTATTTCCGTTGAATATGTCCCAAGTTAAAAGAGTTGCAGATCACCAAATGATTATGCCACCAAAATCTACCTGGGTTGAACCAAAAATGCGTAGTGGATTAACGATTTATAACATCAAAGAATGATTGCTAAAAAAATATTAGCCCTTAAGCACACTTTGCCCGCTTCAGTTCAATTGATTGCTGTTTCTAAAACAAAACCGAACGAAGACATTATTCAAGCTTATCAAGCGGGACAGCTTGTTTTTGGTGAAAATAAAGTCCAAGAAATGGCCGACAAATACGAGTCATTGCCTAAAGATATTCAATGGCATTTGATTGGACATTTGCAAACCAATAAAGTAAAATACATTGCTCCTTTCGTCACTTTGATTCATGCTGTTGACAGTTTAAAATTATTGAAAGAAATCGACAAAGAAGCGAAGAAAAATAACCGCGTGATTGATTGTTTATTGCAATTTTTCATCGCATCAGAAGAAACCAAATTTGGTTTGACATTCGAAGAAGCAACAGAAATTCTTGAATCCAAAGAATTCATCGAAATGGAAAATGTACGCATCGTGGGATTGATGGGAATGGCATCATTTGTTGATGATGAAGAACAAATCAGAGATGAATTTCGAACACTTTACAACTATTTTCACGTCATCAAAAGCCATCATTTTAAATTCAACGCTGACTTCAAAGAACTTTCCATGGGAATGAGTGGTGATTATGCCATTGCGATTGAAGAAGGAAGTACGATGGTGAGAATTGGTAGCAGTATTTTTGGTGGGAGATAAAAAATAATCTCTACTTGATTTTCAATCTATTCGATTTACTGAGACCATTTTCAACTTTACAATTTTCTCTTTTAAAAATTATAGAAACAAAAAACCCGCTTAGAAAAAATCAAAGCGGGTTTCAATATTAATCAGTATTATTAGTTCTTAACAACTCTTAATCTTTCGATTTGAGTACCTTGAATTACTTCAATGTTGTAAACTCCAGAAACAAATTTATTACCAATAACGAAAGTTGATAAATCTGAAACATTCACTTGGTGATTTTCAACTAATTTACCTAACATATCATATACATTAACTTGAATCATCTCATTAGTTGAAGCATTTACTTCTAACATGAAATTATCAGCAAATGGATTTGGATAAGCAATAGCTCCAAAAGCATTCAAATCAATTTCACTTGATCTTGCAGCATTAACAGTTACCAAGAAAACAGGAGAATAAACATAACAAGTTCCAACAGTTGCTTTTACTCTATAGTAGGTTGAAACCGTAAGATTACCAGTTGCCAAACTTGCAGCAGTTTGCCCTGTAATTGAAGTAAAAGTAACTCCATCTGTAGATTTTTGCCAAGCGATTGTTCCTTGAGCACCAGTTACAGAAAGCGTTGTTCCAGTATTAACAACAACTGAATTTAGTCCTGAAATCGATCCGCCATTAGCTGCAGGTAAAACATCAGTGAAAATCACATTTGAATAAGCTACTGCACATGAACCACTTGTTAACTTAACTCTTACATAAGTTGGTGAAGAAATAACGATGTATTTTGTCAAGCCTGTTGAAGCAGCAATATCAGTAAAATCAACACCATTTGTTGAAGACTGCCATTGTCTTGTTCCAGTGGAACCAATAGAAGTAAATAATGTACTTGTACCTGGACAAACACTTGCACCTTTATTAGATGTAATGGTACCAGCAACTGCTAATGGAGAACAAGTAACTGTAACAGCAGTTGACGTAATTGAAGAACATACACCACTTGTAACAACAGCTCTATAAGCCTTCGTACTTTGAAGATTTGAGATTGAATAAGCTAAACCATTTGCACCAACAATGTCCGTAAATGTACCTGTTGTACTTGGAGCTTCTTGCCATTGAATTGTTCCTGTAGCTGAAGCCAAAGTTAAATTAACGGTACTTCCAATACAAAAAGTTCCAGCTCCTGAAATAGTAGATACCGTAGAAGTTGGATTTACAGTAATCAGCATTTCATTAGAGTAAGAAATACATGAACCACTTGTTAATTTTGCTCTGTAAGCTTTAGAAGCTGTTAAAACTCCCGTAGTAAGAGTAGTTGAAGTTTGACCAGTTACAGTATACCAAGTTGGAGTTGCAGCAGTCCAAGTAGTAGAATATTGCCAAATAATTGTTCCTGAACTACCTGTTAACGTCAAATTAGCTCCAGAGTTTTTACAAATCGTTGTAGCGTCTGCAGTCACTGTTCCACCAACAGAGGGAACTGTTGTTACAGTCAATTTTACAGTAGGAGTAAATACTTCAGCACAACTAGACTTCGATACTTTTGCTCTGTACCATGTTGAAACAGTTACGTTAGCAGCAGTATAGGTTGACGCATTTGCACCAGAAATATCTGTAAAGCCAAGAGTTGAAGAAGTAGTTGATTTTTGCCATTGAATTGCACCATCATTACCAGACAAAGTCAATGTCTTAGAAGTTCCTGTACAAATACTTGCAGCAGCAGAAACTGTTCCTGCAATTGGCGTAGAATTAAAAATCAAACTAGGGCTAGTATATTCACTTCCAGTTCTGTTTCTAGCAACCCAATTTTCAGCCGTTCCATTTGCAGAAATCAATTGAACATTGAATTCAAAAGAAAGAACACCATTCGTTGTGAACTGACCAACTAATACCATGTTAGATGCATTCGATCCTTTGATACCACCTAAAGCAGCAATTGCACCATTGTTTGACAAGAAACTATTTCCAGTTCCTTGATCCAACAAATTCAATTGAGTTGAAGTGATTCCCAAAATATTTGGATTTACTGCAGTCAAAGAAGTACTTGAAACCAATCCGTCTTGTGCATTAGTACCATTAATTGGAGCACCATAGCAAGAACCAGGATTATTTGCTAATACACCTTGTGTATTTCCAATTGTTCCGTCTAAATCTTCAGATTTTAAAACACCAGATTTCCCAGCACAAACGCCGCCTGTTGTAAACCATGAATCAATAAGTACTGTATTTTTCTTTGCATTTGTTAAACTGATTGCAGCTGGATTTGTAGTAGATCCATTATTTGGATCGTTGTAAAAATTAGTAGTTGTATTCAACTTAAAATCGTGCGTTGTAGCACCATACAATTGAGAGAATTTATATCCTGCAGCCATATCAACATAGACTCTGTAAACTACAGTACCCGTTGCTAATGCATTGATTGCTCCATTTGTAGAGGCATTTGCTCCATCTGTAGCATCAGTTTGGTAATATCTTTCAACAACAATTCCTTCAAGACCACCTTGAGCGAAAGTTGTATTCATCAATAAAGATAAACCAAGTCCTAAAAATATATTTTTAAATTTCATTGCTTTATTTTTTAAAAAGAAAAAACAACATTTCAAAAGTTAAATAACCTCGAAATATTGTTTTTCCTTAAATTAAATATTAGTTACAAGATGTTCCAAAAGCTGGAGCGAAAATCAAGAAATCATCGATGTTTGTAATTCCATCTTTGTTGATATCTGTAGGACAAGCAACCAAACCTTGAGTAGCACCTAAAATTTGTGTATATGACCAATCAGACAACCAGTTGTTACCGTTTGATTCGAAAGCACCTCTGTAGTTTGCAGCTCTAAAGAAACCATCAGCTGGAGGAACTGGACAACCTGAAACAGACAATGCTGGATTAGGAACTAAGTCATTTTTAACAGAGAAAGTATTTGTGTTGTTATTTACAGTAAACGCATAGCTAAAACCAGGTAAAGTGTTTCCAGCGATAACAGTGTTCATATCTGTTTGCTTAAATTGAACGGTATCAACAGCTAACACACTAGCTGCAGAACTTCCAACTGTAATTGGATTTGTTACTCCAACGAAAGTATTACATTTTACTTTCAAAATAGGTGTACCAACGCCACTTGTATTAGTCCAGTTATGGTAAGCTTCATAACCACCTGTTCTTGTACCAACAGATTTCACCATATTAAAACCATTTTTGAAGTTAGCAAAAACTGAATTGTAAATTTCACCACCTGTCAATTCTTTCGCATTGATTGCAGCAATAGAAGAGTTATCAGAAGTTAAAACTGTTTTGTCATTTCCAACAATTGTAGCATTGTAAATAACTGGAATAGATCTTGGGCTATTATTTGATTTTTGATCATCAGAATCTGCTTCAAAACCATTATCTGAGTCTACACTTGCAGTATTATCAGTTTTCATACCAAATAAAAATTGAGCTTTACCAGACCAACCTAAATCGTAATCGAACATGTCGTCATTTCCAAAAAGACCTGCAACGTATCTTACGTTTACTGTACCTCCGAAAAATTCTATATTGTCATCAGCACTAGAAATAATTTCTAAATGATCAATTGTAGTACCTCTACCAACAGAAGCTAACGATAAACCATTCAACTCTGAACCAACAGATAAAATAGCACCTGCATGTCTAATGGAAACATATTTAAGAATTCCAGAATTATCATTATCATCAAAAGTTTCACCTAGTGTAAGATTAACACCAAATTGATCTTGGGTATTGGATGTTGCAAAACCTTCCATTGTTCCTAAACCATTAGCAACACATAATTTCCCTGCACTCGCACCTCCACCAGCAACGAAAGGTCCATTTGGAGACAAAGTAAGGTTATTAGTGGCTTTTCCTAGAATAACAACTCCACCCCACATTCCTTTGTTAGCAATTGCATAAGAACCATCCATCGGATCTGCCTCAGCAGTGAAAACAATTTGACAATCTGCAGTACCTTCAGCCATGATTTTTCCGCCTTTTTCAATAGTAAGAGCAGAAGCTTTAGCTGGGTCTACTGTTGTTGTTCCACTAATAAAAGGAGCAACACGTCCTTTCAATACTGTACCTGGATTAATTGTTAATGTTTTTCCAGAAGGAATGTAAATTTTTTGGTCAATAATATAATTGTTTGCACAAGTCAAAACTGCACCTTGAGTCAATTCTCCTCCGTACGTTCCTGACACTGCGGTAAAGCCCGTTAAGCTTGACAACAAAACATCTGGTCTTGACGCAACAGGAGGACATCCGCAAGCTGAACCTAAATTTGATTGCGCGAAGCTTGGTGAAATTGCCGTCAACGCTAATGTAGCAGCAGCAATAACTTTTCTAAAATGTTGATTTTTTTTCATTTTTTTCTTTTTTAAATGCTTTATTAAATAGTTGTACAAATATCTATAGTTTGCACTAGAAAAAGTTAAAGGTTTTATTACTAAAAAGATAATATTTATCAAGTATTATATTAATTAAGAGTTAATATATTACGCTGAATTTTAAAAATAAAAGAACAAAAGGTTAACTAAGTATGTCCAAAACTAGAAATCTATTTAAAATCAATGCTTTTTGGAAGATAAATTACACTTAACAAAAAAAGGCATAAACAAAATATTAATTTGCAATGCCTTCCAATTTAGTTTAACTAAGACTTCTTGGTTAATCCAAACATGTATATCTAAAATCTGTAAAAAAGAGCCAATGTTGGACTTATACTATATAAATATCTTTTAATTGGGGTATTTAAAACAGGAGTAAAAGCGTGTTGATAATTTACCTCAAAATTAAATGCCCATCTTTTATAGATAGGAATATCAAATCCTACTCCAATAATACCAGCAACATTAAAAGAATTCAAATCGTCGCTTTTTGCTGTAAAAATTTCGTTATTATTTTGTTTTCTGTATGAAATCTGATTGGAAAGGAAGTACGAAAAATTAGCTCCCCCTGTTAAATAAACTTTCGACTTTTTTGCAAAAAAATAATAATTGAACTTCAAAGGTAAATCTAAGTAGTAAATATTGTTTGTATAACCTAAAATGGTTTCCAAAGATGCAGATTTCGAACCTTGCGCCTTATTTGAAAAGGAAAGTCCAGAGTTAAAAGAAAATCTCTTAGAAATTTGATAACCAAAATTGATTCCCACTGAGTAACCAAGGTGAGGTATTTCAATAGAATCAAAATAATCTGCATTTGCTTGCGCGTCTGCTTCAGCCTTCAAATATCGGGACGAAAAAGTTGGAGCCAAAGACAAACCCAACTTAACATTGTTAAACTTCAATGTATCTTTTTGCTGTCCAAAAGCTGTTAGCCCGATCAATAAAATAAAAAAGGAAAATACTTTTATCATGTTTTTAAAATTAATCTTTAACGCATCTAATACTCAAGCCATATTTTTGGTAGGTATGTTGTCTGAAAATCTTTTTGTTATTTCTATCAATATAACGATACCAAGCATCACTATTATCAGGAGAAGAAGTCCACCAAAAAGCGCAATTTGATTGATTGTTAATTTCTCCATTAAACAGTCTGCAACCACCTGGCAAAGCTGAAAACCCACTTTCATTGGTGCCAAAAACGATTGATGCTGAAGGCCAACCTACTGAAGATTTTGTTATTATTTTCTCACATTCATTTGTTCCCCGCCAAGCAGTTTGATTTACAGATTCAGTTGACATTCCAATCGATTTCTCCATTGTTTTCCACTCTTCATCTGATGGAATATGCCACCCAGCTGGAGCTAATTTTCTGGTATCAACCACCGCAAACCAATTGTACAACATTCCATAACGATTATCAGTTTTACAAAAAGCACCTTCGGTCTGAGCTGCCCAAGTAGAATCGGTTTGCAGTGAATCTATATAGTTAATCGAAGTACCATCATTGTATTTTGTCACTTTTAAATTTTCAGCCATCCACCACTGATCGCCAATTTTGACTGTTTTATATACATTTCCTTCTAAATCAGTCATGGTACTGGTTTCATTTTCTTTCACTTTCACCTCATCTTTCTTACAAGAATTCAATGTTAAAAAAGCTATTGAAAAAATCAAAAATGATATTTTAAATTTCATATTTTTCATAAATCAAAATATAAATATTAATTAATTTTTCATAAATAGTTTAGTCTGAAACTGATTTCCTACGACTACTTTGATCAGATATAAACCTGCATTTGCATTCGTCATGTCAATTTTCTCGTTCACTAATAAATCATTAGAAGCTGTTTCTTTTTGAGTTATAATTACACCAAATGAATTGTAAACGATGTAAGTAATTTTACTTTCTAAGCCGGAGTTAACGTTTAAAGTAATGAAATCATTGGTTGGATTTGGCGCGATTTCAAAATCAAATTTATCTCCCATCAAAGAAGGACAAACCACAGCAATATCTCTATCTCCACAAGAACCTGGATAGCAGCACAGTTCAGTAACTGAAACATTGGCATTAGGGTCATAATTACAAGACATTGGATCCATGCACCCAAGCACAATAGGGGTAATACAAGAACCAGGAGCTAAACAAGCGAAACTAGGGTCATATTCGAGATAGTTTGCATCGTTACAACCGCAATCAAAAGGATATTTCAAAAATGGACTAAAAATTTCACCATTTGCCAAAATTGAATCATTCGCTACATATTTAACTAACGTTGGAACACCATCAATTAACTCCAACACTTCTATATTGAATTCAAACGAAAGCTCTCCAAACGTTGTCAGTTGAGCGACTAAAATTTGATTGCTATCCGGAACAACACCTGTTACTCCTGAGTTTTGAAGATAGAAATCATTGCTTGAAAAAACATTACTTGGAACCAATGAACCAAAAATGGTACTATCATTTCCAGAGAAAAAATCCTTCACACCATTGTCCAACCAAGAATCAGGTGTAAAATTCATTGTATCCATTCCATCAGCTAACGTTAAGGGAGAACCAATCATTGGATCATTGTTAATCAATAATCCACCAGCTATTAATTGACTCCCTCCATCATTGTTTACTCCACCAATAAATGAACCATCTACGTCTTGGTTTTTTAAAATACCGTAATAAGTTTTATTACTCTGCTTTTTAGCGGTTTGACCCAAAGTCAACCATGTATCGAGAGCAATCGTACTTTCTAAATATCTGTTTTTAATGAAATCTTTTGCGAAAGATTGACCATCAGCCAAATGATTAAAAAATACTTCAGTGCTTGCAAATTCAACTTTATGGTTTGCATCTGCATACATTTTGATTAATTTACTTCCTGACTTTAAATCAACATAAATCCTGTAAGTTGTAGATCCTGATTTTAAAGTACCTCCAAAAGTATCAGTTGAATCATGGTCGTCAGAAATGTAATATTTCTCAACAATCACTTTTTCTAATTGAGCAAACATTGAATTGAAACTCAAAATCGAAAAAAACAACACTATTATTCTATTGAAATTCATTGGATTATATTTAAAAAATTATAATTTATAAGAAATTCCGGCTACGAAATTCGTTCCATATCTGAAACTGTCAAAATCTTGCCATCCTGACGGTAATTTGTAGGCTCTTCTAACTTTAGCGTTTAATAGATCTCTTATTGTTAAACTCACCGCAAAATGTTTACCAATTGTTTTACTCATTTTGAAATCAATTGAATTTCTTTGGATTTCGTATACATCAGGTCTTCCTTTTACAACACCTGTAATTGCCAATCTAGGGCCTTGAATATTGTAACTCAATGTCGTCGTCAATCCAATTGAATCTAGCTTAAAAACTACAATCGCATTAACAATGTAGGGTGCTTGACCAAACATTGGTCTCGAAACTGTATCGATTGGCGTATAAACTTTTACTCCATCTACCAATTGTAAATCTTTGCGGATAAAAATTGAATTTGATTTTACTAAAGTAACATTCGCTTTCAAATCAAAGTATTTTGAAAGAGTTTTGTTTACATCGATTTCAATACCTTTTACATTCGATTTATCAATATTTTGCCATGTAATACCTGCGCTTCCAAATCCCAATTCTATGTGATTTCTAAAATCTTTGTAAAATAAACTAACAGAAACATTGTCTCCATTTTTAAAATACGATTCAGCTCTAAAATCAAAATTTTTGATATGAACAAATTTCAAATCTGAATTACCATAAATCAGGGTTCTATATTCATTGTCATAAACTGCAGCATCATTTAACTCTCTAATACTTGGGCGAGCAACAGTTTGACTGTAATTAAATCTCAAATTTAATTTGGTAGTATCGCTATCAATAAGTTTATAGATAAAATTAGCACTTGGTAAAACATTCACTTCATTTTTATCGGCAGCGTTTACTAAAGGGAAACCGCCTACATTTTCTCTCCTGAGGTCATTATTCTTGTAACCTTTGTTGTAATATTCAACCACATCAGTAAAGACTTTACCTTGCTCAACTCTCACACCTCCCGAAAAACGCAATTTCTTCAAAAGTTCGTAATCCAGCATCACAAAACCAGCAGTTACACTGCTATTTCCAAATGTATGATTTCTGAAAAAATCTCTTTCATTGTAGCAAAAATCTACTTTTTGATCAGACATTATAAATTTATCTTCACTTAAAAAAGCATCCAAATTATCATTATTAAGCTCTGCTTTATTCAAATTATTCCCATCAACTAAGTAAAGCTCATTCAAATCAGACTTTCTATCATTTCTTTGATATGACCCTCCAAATTTTAATTTCCTTACTAGTTTCTTGATAGTATCGCCAAAAGGAAGTTCAGCAGAAATTCTTGAATCCAAAATATTATCATCTAAATATCTGAAGTACCTTCTAATTCCTTCACCTGCAGTCGGTGAAAAAACATAATCAGTAATTACACCATTTTCCTTCAAAAAGTCAAACCTTGTGACTTTAAAGTCAGGCGCAATACTTGCTCCTTTAGTGTAAGAAGCATTGAAATCAATTTTCATTTTTGAACCAGGAACAAAATGCTCTGATTTCACTTGATAAATCATTTGCTTTCTTTGTTCATAGAATTGATTTATTTGTGTTCGTCCCTCTTGAGAAGGACTATTATCGTAGACAGTTGAAAAATTTGCAACATCATTTGTCCCTGTAAAATTGGGCATAAATAAGAAAGAAAATTTGTTTCTCGTATTCAACTTATAAGCCAGGTTAACCAATGCACTCCAACCATTTGTTTCTCTACTAATCTGAGCATTATCAACAAACTCAACAGGAAAGCCTAACTCTTCAGCACCAATTCTTTGCGAAATACCGTTTGGATCATATCTCACTGAACTACCATATCTAAAACCTACAAAATAACCCAAAGTCTTACCAAAAAGCTTGGTTTGATCTCCCACACTGAAGCTTTGAGAGATATTCAAAGGTGCTCTACGTTTGGTTGTGTTCCAACTATTAGATAAGTTGTTATTGTAATTCGATCCGTTTGGATTCATATTTTCAAACGCTTGAGGCTTATAGGTATTTAAATAGACAGTCTTGGCGTTGTTGTATGCAACTGGATCATTGATTAATCCTTTTGATAATAATCCCAATTGAACTAAACCTAATTTAAAGTATATATCACCTTGCGAACTACCATCTATCCATCCATTTACACCTAAACTGGAATAAAAATCACCTAATCCTAATGCAACCAATTCTTGGTAGGATGTAGGATTAAGATTGGGACTTGTAATATTTTCCTGAGATCTATTTCTGAATCCATTGTCAAAACCAAGCCAATCAGTTTGACTTCTTTGTGAGCTGATAACATCTTTAAATGAAGTTTGGGCATTATATCCAAATTGAAAATCACAACTAACATTTAATTTGTTAGGATAATCTTTAGTTTCAACTGATAAATAAGCACCAGACCAATCTCCTGGTAAGTCAGGACTTGCTGTTTTTGTAATGATAACATTGTCGACCAAACTCGCTGGAAAAATGTCTAATTTCAAATTGTTTGTTAATGGATCAAGCGTTGGAATTCTTGACCCATTTAAAGTAGTTTTCACATATCTATCACCAATTCCTCTTACAGTTATGATTCCACCACTAGAAGAAACACCAGAGACTCTGGAGGTTGCAGCAGAAACATTTTGATCTCCGGTGTTTTTCATTGTTTCACTGGAAATATAATCAATCGTAGTGGCTGAGTTTTCTTTTTTCTTGTCCATGTATTCATCATTTCCTTTAGAACGACGAGCGACAATAGATACTTCAGTTATTGTTGTGACTTTCAATTGTTCGATTTTCAGAACTATATTTTTCTCAATAACTTCATTTTTAAGAGGGTTCACAATCAAACTAGTTGTATCGTATCCAATAAAAGCAATCAAAATATTTTGAGGTTGATTACTTGTGATTTCAATAGAAAAATTTCCTTCAAAATCAGATCTAACCACTTTTAATTTATCAATTTTATTGAAAACTTTTGCGTTGTATACTGGCTCTCCTTTTTCGTCAAAAATTTTACCTGTTAGAGAACCTTGTGCTTTTAAAGATTCATTTGATAAAATAAAAAGTAGACAGCAAAGTGAGATTTTCAACAAATTGAAATTTCTAAGAACGTTGAATCCTATTGTTTTTAGATGAAAGTTATTGTGAACCATAACATGAAATAAGAAATGAAATAATCTTCTAGTTTTAGATTACTCTTTAATGATTTTATGAGTTGAATTTTTACCTGCTACAGAAATCGTAACAAAATAGATTCCGCTTGGTAAAGAAGAAATATCCACTTGTTGGTTAATTTTTCCATTGACAACAGTCAAATTTGATTTACTCAAAACAGCACCTTTGATATCTTGAACTTGGTAAAAATCATTGTTAGATTGCTCTTTAAGTCCAATTACAACAACATTGAAAGCGTTTTTTGTTGGATTTGGGAAAATTGAAATGTTTTCTTTGACTAAAGTATTTTCATTTACACCAACATTTGAAACTGGAGATGTATAAATCAAACTAGGAATTGTCAATTCTGATGCCGTAGGATTTGACGCTACATAAGTTTCACTTCCACCGGCAGTTGGCGTACCAATTTGAATGTTCAACTCAAAATGCAATACTCCATCCGTTGTAAATTGTCCAATTAAAACCATATTACTTGCTGTAACACCTTGCACACCACCTAAAGCTGCAATTGCTCCACCATTTGAAACAAATGAATTTCCTGGAGTTTGGTCAAAAATATCTGTTGAAGATCCTAAGCCCAATGAATTTGGAATTACAGGAGTTCCTGCCAATAATCCATCTTGTGCTCCAGTTCCATTGATTGGCAAACCGATTGATGCATCTGCATTTGCTAAAACTCCATGCGCGTTTCCGATTGAACCATCTGTGTCTTCAGATTTCAAAACACCCATTTGACCACTAGCAACACCTCCAACTGAAAGCCAAGAATCAATTAAAGTTGTATTTTTACGCGTATTAATTACACTTGTATTTTGAGGGAAAACAGTTCCATTATTTGGATCGTTGTAAAAATCAGTTGTTGTTGAAATTTTCAAATCATGTGTTGAATTTCCAAACATTTGAATAAAGTTGTATCCATCAGCTAAATCAGCAAAAACGCGGTACGTAACAGAACCAACTTTCAATGGAGAGGTAGCACCATTTAAATCCGCATTTAAAGAATCTGCTAAATCAGATACATAGTACTTTTCAACTACAACACCTTCAAGACCTTGTGAGTGAGCGAATGAACTTGCTAATACACAAGCAAAAAACATTGTTTTTTTCATAATTTCTATTTTTTTCGTTTATTTTTTTTTGACTTTTTTGATGAACTCGAGTAGATTAATTGAGGCATCAAGATTTCGTTGCCGATTGGGTTTTTGGCAACATATTTTTGTATTTCTCCTGTTTTAGTTGAACCAACTTGAATATTTAATTCGAAATTGAAATCACCGTTCGTTGTAATTTGTGCAATTAAAACTGTGTTTTTGGTTAATGAATCAGCACCAACAGATCCTTTGCCTAAATAAGCCCAAGCACCATTGGTTGTTTTAAATTCAGAGCCTACCTTATTTTTAAAAACTGCTACTGCACTGTCAATTCCAAAAAAGGTTGGTCTTGGAATAATTTCACTTGACAATAAACCATCTTTTTCGCGAATCGAGATTTCTTTAGAATTAGCCGCAAATAATCCGTTTGGGTGTTTAATCGTTTCCAAAGTATCATCAGAAGATTTTAAGACACCATAATATTTTTCACCTGCACCTCCAACAGAGAGCCATGAATCCAACATCAATGCTTTTTTTCCTAGATTTCGTCTCGCAATGGTATTTGGAATAAAATCGCCATGTTCTAAATCATTGTAAAAAGTGGTAGAAGTTGAAATTGTCAAAGGATGATTTGCATTTCCATAAGCGGCTTGAAATCTGAAATCAGGATTTAAATCTGCATAAATTCTATACGTCACTGTTCCTTTCGGTAAACCAAAAACTTCTAACTCATTGTTACTTGTTTCGTAATACTTTTCTACGATTATACCTTCAAGCCCTTGTTGACTGAAGGAATTTAACACAGATAATAGACAAAAAAGCGTAAAGTAAAATTTGTTCATACTTATTAATTGAAAAACGATATTTTCTAAAAATTTGAACAAAATTACGCCATCAATCCTTCAACAAAATTAACGGAGTATTATCTTTGCATTAAAGAGTAAAACACTACAAAACAGTATATTATATATTTTGTGTTAGTTTAGTTTTAAAACAAAAAAGGAAAATTTAATTATTCACATTATTTTAATATTGGTTTAATTATTCCACAACTTAACAGCGCAACAAAATTGATGTTTTTAATGAAAATTCTTAAACTTAAAACATTTGTAATTAAGCGAATAACCATATAAAGTCTCAACAACCAAATTAATTCGTGGTAAAAAATTACTTAATATTGCTTAATATGAATTTTAAAAGAATTTAATTCAATCAAATTAAGGAAAGGATTTTGATTTGATTAAGCTTTCAACTTCTTTATCGTTGGCAAGAAAATATTGATGACGCCAATCAAAGGCAAAAAGGAGCAAATAAAGAAGACTTCTTCGATGCTTGTTTTGTCAGCCAATTTCCCTAATAAAGCGGAGCCTAACGCGCCCATTCCAAAAGCAAATCCGAAGAAAAGTCCAGAAACCATCCCTACTCTACCTGGCAACAATTCTTGCGCGTAAACGATGATTGCTGAAAAAGCGGATGATAAAATAAAACCTATCATTACAGCCAAAACAATCGTCCATGTAAAATTGGCATGAGGAAGCATTAACGTGAAAGGGGCTACTCCAAGAATTGAAAACCAAATCACATATTTTCTTCCAAAACGATCACCAATTGGTCCACCGATTAACGTTCCCGCAGCGATTGAACCCAAGAAAATAAACAGATAAAACTGAGATTGTGGCACAGAAACATCAAATTTATCGATTAAAAAGAAAGTGAAATAATTCGTCATACTTGCTGTATAGAAGAATTTCGAAAAAATCAAAGTCAATAAAATCACAATTGACAAAACAACTTTTGATTTGGACAAATCGTGTTTTTCTTCTTTCTTGATGTTTTTGTTGTTCGCTCGCCATTTTAAATGCTTGTCATACCAAATACCTACTTTCATCAAAACTGCCAAACCGATAAACGAAGCGATTGTAAACCAAAGAATGTGAATTTGACCATGAACAGCAACAATTAACGCGACAAGCAACGGACCGATTGCACTTCCTGTATTTCCACCTAACTGAAAAATCGATTGCGCCAAACCACGTTTTCCACCTGAGGCAAAAAATGCCAATTTGGAAGATTCTGGATGAAAAATCGACGAGCCGATTCCTACTAATCCCGCGGATAAAAGCAAGGTGTAATAACTCCATGAAAAAGACAACAAAATGATTCCTGAAAGCGTAAAACACATCCCAAAAACAAATGAATAAGGTTGCGGTTTTTTATCAGTATAAAATCCAATGAAAGGCTGTAAAAGCGAAGAAGTAATTTGAAATGTAAAAGTAATTAATCCAATTTGCGAAAACGTTAAGTCATATTTCTGCTGCATCAACGGATACATAGAAGGAATGATCGATTGTAATAAATCATTGATTAAGTGCGCAAAACAAATCGCAAAAAGAATCGGAAAAACCGTTTGATTTAGTGGTGATTGGCTTTTTCCTGCTAGCTCAGAATCCAAGGGTTCGCTCATTTTTTTCACTTTTTGATTTTTTTATTACCAGAAACTGTTTGCCTTTTGTTGAATCTGAAAAGCAAAACGGCAGCAAGAATGGCACCGACAACAAATCCAACCAATAGATTAAACTCCAAAAAAAGACTTTCTAGAGCAAAAGTGTATTTCATTGGAAATGGCGTATTTATTTTCAATTGACTTTGATACAAATCATTTAAACTGCTAATTTGAATAGTCCAAAAGATGATTCCTGAAATAAAAATAGATGAGATTACAAAAATTTTCTGGCTAATCTTCGACAATTTCAAAAATTTCTGAATGGCGAAAACCATCAACGGAACCAAAACGTAAGCGGCAATATAGAGCATTTTCAATTCAAAATCGGTTCCAATTTGAGTTGTAGTGATTTCAATTTTGTTCAGTAACCAAAATGAAAAAGATTGAAAAAATGAATGAGTAACGAAACCAACTAATCCTAATCCGAGTGTAAAAAGCGTAACTTGCAAATACAATTTCCAAGGCGAATCTTCGAACACATTGTTTGATTGTTTCAAATCAATTTTCTTGGAAATTTGCTTTTTTTGCTTTGTCATCTTGATTGCAAAATTACATTCAATTAAAAAAAGAAAGCTCAAAAAACCGTTAAATTTTATGTTTTTGAAGAAAATAAACTTTTATATTGGTCTTGTTTTTAACTTCGTTAGATGAAAAAATCACTTTCAATATTTTTGTTTTCGATTTTGTTTTTGGCAGTTTCATGCAGTTGGACTGAAAAAAATGAAAATAATCTTTCGGCAAAAGATTTATCGTTTATCCGCAGTTTGGGCATTCTTGATACCGATGAAAAAATATTGCTGTTCGAATCGAATGGCGGAATTTCAGGGTTGAAACAGAGTGGCAATTTTGTCACTGATAAAAGGATTGCGAGCTATTGGATTGAAAACAACAAAACAGAAATGAACTTTGCATTTTATGCGCAAATTGATTCGATGAAATTAAACGACAAAACCACTGCAGTAACTATGGCTTCTTCCATCACTATTTATGCAAACGATAATACCACATTTGAATTGTACGTTGATGCTGACAGCGCACGCTTGAATCAATTTTACAATCAAACGATTCAACTTTGGGAGAAAAATAAATAATCAAATGTTCAATTTTACCATTGTTTAGATCATTTATTGAAAAAAAATAATATTTTTAACCTAGCAATGAAACTATTATGCGATTCCAGTACATGCCTTTTTTGTGGTTTTTCTTTTCGATGGCGCTGGGCATTGTAGTCGCTGATTTATTTCCTTTTGATTTTTACATTTCATTTTTTGCGCTGATAATCATTCTGCTCATTTTTGCTGGATTTCAAGCCTTGAAGTTTAAAATTGATTCAACCGTCTTAAAGATTCAATTCATTTTTCCTTTGTTGATTTTCTTTCAATTGGGACAAACTTTGTACTTATTTGAAAATCCGAATAATGACATTTACCACGTTGAAAATCAATATTTGGTTGGCGACAAAGTAATGGTTGAAATTGAAGCTATTTCCAAAACTGCAGGCGCTTACAAAAAATGCGAAGTGGAAGCAAAATTCATTATTCGCTACAAAGATACGGTGCCAACACGAGGGAAAATTTTGATGTTTTTGGAAGATTCTACTTCTAAATTGCAGCGAAAACAAATTTGTATTGTAAACGCAGAACTGACGAAAATTGGAAACAACCAAAATCCTGGAGAATTTGACAGCCAAAAATTCTGGAAACACAAATCGATTCAAAACAGTGCGTTTGTTGCAGAGGATCAATTTATTGTGGTTGGAAAATCCGATTGGGAAATCATGGATTTATTCATCGGTTTGCGTGAAAAATTCGCATCCATTTTAGACACTTTCTTGAAAGGCGATGAAAATGCGGTGGCCAAAGGATTGATTTTGGGAGACAGAAGTTCCATCGACAGTGAAATTACCCGCAAATTTGGAAACACTGGCGCGATGCATGTATTGGCAGTTTCAGGACTTCACGTGGCGATTTTAGTGCAAATTCTCACTTTGATTTTTGGACTTTTCTCCAAATGGATTTCCAAAAATCAAGCGCTAATTTTGGCGTTAATCATCGTTTGGATTTATTCTGCTTTGACAGGATTGTCTTCGTCTGTAGTTCGTTCAGCATTGATGTTTACCGTTTTGGCTGGAAGCACATTGTCAGGCAGAAAATACAATGGATTCAATTCATTGGCACTTTCCGCAGTATTGATTTTGGTTTGGAATCCGCACTTTCTTTTTGACATTGGATTTCAACTTTCGTACCTGGCGATGGTTGGAATTTTCTTGTTTAACAAACATTTAAGCGTGCTTTTTTACACCAAATTCAAATGGATTCAACTCGCTTGGGAAGGAACAATGGTTGGTATTGCAGCGCAAATTATGACGGTGCCGTTGACTTTGTATTACTTCCATCAATTCCCAAATTATTTCATTTTAACCAATTTAGGATTGATGGTTTTCTCTTTCTTGGTCTTGGCACTTGGCATCGCGCTTTTTGCAATTGCTTGGTGGAATCCGCTAGCGAAAGCCGTTGCATTTTTGCTTTTTTGGACGATGTTTGCCATGTTGTGGATCATCGATTTTGTAGATTCACTGCCAGGAGCCGTATCGAATGGATTTGTGCTGCAATTCTGGGAAGTAGCTTTCCTTTTCGCTGTGATTATTGTTTTTTACTGGAGTTTAATCAAGCAGAAAATCAAAGTTTTACAACCCGTTTTGGTCATTTGCATTTTGTGGATCGGATTGTTGGTCTCAGACCGTTTTCAAAGAATGAATCACTCGCAAATTTGCTTTTTTCAAGCGAATGAACCCACTTTCGTTGTTCAACATGGCGGTCAAAATTTTTGCTTTTATGCCAATCGAAATAAAAATCCCAAAAAAGCGAAATACGTGGCGGAAGCCTTTCAGAAAATGTATCCAGGAATGCTGCATTATTTTGAAATTTCAGCAAACAGAAACACGGAAATCAAACTGAAGAAAGGATTCATCAAAATTGAACATTTGAAAGGCGGCTATGAAATCAAATTAAAAGGGAAATCCTATTTTCTAGCTACAAGCGATGAACATGCAGCCACCAAATCTAAAATCATTTATTCACCTTGGTTGGCAAACAAAAAACTAGAAAATCAATTGGCTTTTGGCTCAATTCAATTTGATTTATAGTTGAAATTTTACAATTTCTCTTTAGAAATCAGCATCAAATAAGGGTCGAATTTCAAAATGTATCTTCTCAATTCGGTTTTGATATCACTCACTCTTTCTACAAATTGATAGTCAACCAAATAGTAATCAACTTCATTTTTTGCATTGGAAAATTGATCTAATCTATTGAAAACAGCGCTTTCATAGTTGGTACTAACGCCATGAACTTCGGTTTTGGTCAATTCTCTCAAAAACAACTGTTTCTCTAATGATCTATTCGATCTTGCCAATTTCATCAATTTCAATGTATTGACGATGAACTGTTCTTTTTGGTAACCGAATAAATTTCCCGCCTGGGCTTTGTAATATTGATAAAATTCTACTTCTTCTTGAGCTGGTTGCTCGCTGAAAAACATGAATGATTCGTTCAGCACATAATATCCGTAAATAGATACCAAATTGGCAGGAATGGTGTACGCATTTGTAAATTCTACTTGACGAATTTCATTCTTGATGTTCAAAGCAAAATTTCCAGATAAAACTTCAGCACTTGTGTCTGTTTCTAAACTGAAAACATGTTCTTCCATGTACAGAATTTCATTGGTATCTGTCTGACAAACCAAGCGTTGAATACCGATTTTTTCATCCAATTCTTTACTTCTGCGACCTGTCTGTTCCAATTGGTATTTTTGCTCGAACAACGAATCCAATTTGATAAAACTTACTGGTTTTATTGTTGTAGTTTTCCCAAAAGCAATGGATCTGTATCGCTTTTTTTGAGGTTCAAACTCTGACTTTATTTTAGATTCGATGACTCTTTGTCGCTGTAATTGTCTGTCTTCCGGCGGTGTTTGCGGCTCGTATTGCAACCCACAACTGCTTAACATCGAAATTAATGCGCAAGAAAAAATGAAAATTTTAGTCATTTCAAATATTTAGTTTAATCTGGTCACAAAGTGTGATTCAATCAAAGGTAATAAAAACTCTAAAGAAGATTCGAAATGACTTTGTAAAAAACGTTAGAAAATCATTAATGATTCTATTACAATTGAAACCTAAACGGCAAATTAAATTGCACTGGAACAATTTCGCCACGATCTTCGCCGGGTTTCCAGCGTGGCATTCTGTTCAATAGTTGAATCACTTCCTGATCAAAATTTTCAGAACCTTCAACAGATTTTAAAATTTTTGGATTGGTGATTTCTCCTTGTTCATTTACCACGAAAGTAGCGTAAACTGTGCCTTGAATTTTTCGTCTTTTTTCCCATTTTGGATATTTCAATTTGCTGTGAATATAAGTCATCAAAGCTTCCGTTCCGCCGGGAAATTCAGGCATTTTCTCCACTATCATTCTGGGATTTGGATCGACTTCAAATTCACCTTTGAGAACTGGTTCAGCAACTTCATACATCACTTCCATCGCTCCTCCGTATTGAGGTGGCTCAATCATCATTCCACCTTCCACTGTTCCTTCAAATACTTGGATTTCTCTACCAATTTTTCGATCGATTCTGGTGACGTCGAATTTCTCTTTTTTATCAGAATTTTGACAAGTTTCATCGATTCTTACTTCTCCAAGCATCTCGGTTTGCTCAGTTTTCGGTTTTGTAGGAGGCAATTTCGGATTTGATTCACAAGCCATTAGCGACAAGGTGGCCATCGAAAGCAAGTAATATGACAAATTCGTATTGCGGTGCTTCCTTTCCAAATCTCGGATGACAATCAACGTATCTTCGTGGCGAAAATCCAATTGCGACACTCTCACGTGACCACAAACTTCCTCATTGCGGTGTTCAATCAAATAACTCAAAATCTCATGACGGGATTTTTGCGTAAAATCCACCACAGATTTATCACAAACGCCACAATGACGTCCAATTTGGCCGATTTTCATTTTGTTCCAATCTTCAGAACATGGAATGGGAATATTGGGTTTCATAACGCTTGCTTTAGAAAATGAAATTACACTTTTCGTTTGAATAAACCTGAGCCAAAGATTCGTTCAAAATGGCAGGTGAATCAATGGAACGCAGTTTTTGGGTGAAAAAGGGGTTTTTGAAATGGTGATAAGTCAAATTTTACAGGGTCCTAAGTGATTCTAACGGATAAAATCACTTAATGAAAATGGAAGTTTTTGGAGCTATTTCCCGCTATCCGCTGTATTCCCGTCCCGTCCCGATAGCTATCGGGATCGGGACCGGGAGATGCCGCTTCTATCGGGGCTATGGGATTAATGCAACTAAAAGAACTTTATTTCTATAATTCACTTTCATCGTGCTTTACCAATATACAATCTTGCAGTCTTAGAATTTTATACCAATTCTTTTTGCCTTTCTTAAACTGGATTTGAGGTTTACTTCCTGTAAACCTAAACTGATATTCAATCTTTTTCTTTATGTCACTTTGATATATTTTGAGGATAAAAATAGAATCCATTATTTCAAAATCATATTCCGTAAAGTCTGCTTTCTTGTTTAAATACCAATCTAATATTGGAGTAAATCCAATTCCTGGTCGATCTCTTCTGAGATATTTTCCATTTTTCAAAACATTGACTTGCTTTCCCTGTAATTTGGAAAAAAATGCAGTATCATAATTTTCATAAGCTTTTTTTAGCTCAGAATATTCTAAATCAACAGTTTGACAGTTGTAATGTCTAATAATAAATACAAAAAGTAACGCTAAAAATAATTTCATATCTTTTTCTATTTAGGCTGTTTATTTCTATTCGATTGAACTTTTAAAAAGAACAATTTTTTAATTCAGAAATAAAAATAAAATTAAATCCAACCAAATCAGTTTTTTTTAAATGAGTATACTTGGAAAAGGTAATTTTTTTAGGAACATCTTTCGATTCAATTATTGAAAAATCTTCATAGTGTCCTTTAATGCGATTTTTAAAAATTAAATAATTTAAAGACCTACTTCGTCTTGACCCACTCCTTGGAAGAATAAAAAAAACATTTTTTCTATCTTTTTGAGATTTAATAAAATCCTCGTAACCATTAACATGAGTATTTAAAGAATACAGATTAATTATTCTCTTGTTCATTCCAATTTTGATTAAATCTTCCTTTGTTAGGTCTATATTATTTAATTCATTTTTTAAAATTAAAGAGTCTAATGATGACAATGAATACTCAGAAATAATAGTATTCACTATATCCATCTTAGTTATTGAATCTAAATGAACTAGACAACTATCTAAATTTTTAATTGACAATGATTTTATAATCCCGTCATATATAAACTGATTTTTAGACTTGAAATAAAAATCTAGATATTTTTCTTTTAGATTAAATCCTTTAAATCGCTGTTTCTCTTTTAAAGATAAACTTAAAATTGGCTCAATACTTTTTTCGCACAAAGGTGATTCTCCAAACCCAAAAGTAATATATCTTTCAAAAAGTGAATTAACATGTAAATAGCTGTTATTATTGTAAAATATTAAATTATTTGTATCAATTAATAATTCTTTGATTAAAACTACGGTTGATTCATCAACTAAACCATAGGTTACAATTGAAATATCATTATTTGATTGAAATTCAAATTTATTTTCGTTTTCAACTTTTTGACAGTAAATCTTGTTTAAAGCAATTAAAAAAATAAATAGTAAGTTAAATTTTCTAAACATTATTTTGTGTTTGGTTAAAGTGATTTTGTTTACAACAAGTTAGTAACAAGGGAGTGTTCAATAAACTGTGTCAAGTTCCTATTTAATTCTTTCACTAAAGTAGCTATTTAAATCATTTCTAATACTTGCCCAAGCGAAGATTTGTCCATTCCATCTTGTATGAGCGTTTTGTATTGCTAGGTAAACTTGTTTAAGAATAGCGTTTTCTGAGGAAAAAGCTCCT
>CANFUT010000022.1 GCA_947450325.1 Flavobacteriia bacterium | reverse complement strand
TTACAAGACTCCTTGTCAAATGCACAACCAAAATAAAATCAAAATAAAAACCTATAAAAACAAATATCCCAGTAAACACGTGTTTACTGGGATATAATTTATTAATTTAGTCTTTAATAATCTGTATCGCTTATTTAGGACTAGTCATATTTAACAAAGAAAAAGGCGGTTAATTTATTTTAACCGCCTTTTTTAATGCTATTTTATTGATTAATAAAGCTCTTCTTTCAAAGAAGTTCTATAATCTTTAATTTCTTCACGATTGATTTTGTGATCTGCGTTTTTAAGCAAGTTCAACAAGTAAAGCAAGTTTTCATTGTCTTCAATCTCAATTGGATATTCATTTTCCTCTTCGTCTTCTTCATATTGCGCTTGAACATCAAATGCTTCACGTTCAGTAAGAAACTCATAAGTCAATCTCAAAACTTTGGTAACCAAAGGATCTTGTTCTTTCAAAGCAAATTCACGTAATTCTTTTAAATCATCAACAAGACCTTTTGCAAGAATTCCTTCTTTTTCAACTTTTTCAATGATTGAATCTAGTTTTTTATTTGCAGCTGCAATTTTCATAAATACACAATTTTTAAGTGGTTGATGAAATATTCAAAATGTTGTCTATTTCATGCTTGTGGCTTCAAGTAGGAGAAAAATCCAACTATCAACCGATTATTTCTTGCAAATGTAATCACTTCCGTCAATTTTTACCATAGTTGAAAGCATAAATCCAAAAGTTATTGGTTAAATTGTTATTTTAATTCAATTTTTTCTGCTGTTTAAAAACGAATTATAGCTCAAAAACTTTCAAATAACCTGTTGGTTTTTATTCAAAACTCAATCGTTTCATTATTTTTGTGTCAACTATAAATATTCTCCATTGCTCGAATTAGTATTAAGTGCGGTTGGTACAGGTTTCATTTTAAGCATTATGCTCGGACCTGCTTTTTTTGTTTTGCTTGAAATCAGCATTCGAAAAGGAGTAAGACCTGCGCTTGCTTTTGATGCTGGTATTTTCATTAGCGACCTCATTTATATTATTATAGCATATATTTTTTATGCAGAAGTAGCTGCGTTAACAAAAGGCGAAAATGAAGGAATTTTGAAGATTTTTGGTGGATGTTTATTTTTGATTTACGGCAGCGTATCCTTTTTTAAGAAACCAAAACCTCATAAACAAGATGATTTAGGAAATGCAATTCACAATTCGAGAGATTACTTAATGCTTTTTGTAAAAGGCCTGGTACTTAATTTAGCGAATCCTTTGGTGATTGTTTATTGGTTTAGTGTGATGGCTCTGGGAACGAAACAAACATCAAATTCACACATTGTTGCTCCAACATTTATTTATATTTCAATTTTACTTTTTGTTTTTTTTTCCATCGATTTTCTAAAAATTTTGGGAGCAAAACGATTGAGACCATTCATTACTGATAGGGTTTTGACATCATTGAATAGAATTACGGGTACTATTTTGTTTTTGTTTGGAATAGTATTATTCGCACAAGGTGTTCTTTCTAAGTTGTAACAAAAAGAATGTTTTTCATTATCTAATAAATCAAAAATTCACATGTTTAGATTCATTTTTTGTTTGCTAATTTTCGCATCTTTCAATTCATTTGGTCAAAAAGTTTTGAAAGAAAATCTAACCAAGAAGAAAACTTTTTATTGGGATTTTCAAAATACTGCGTCTCAATCGATTGGTTCATATTATAAGGATCCACTTGGTGAAACTACGCAAGAACATGGAAAATGGGAATATTTTGACCGCGATGGAAAACTAACGGAAATAAGAAATTATTACAAAGGAAAACTTCACGGTCCAGTTATTTTGAAATACCCAAATGGCTT
Source organism: Flavobacteriia bacterium (assembly GCA_947450325.1). Classification (GTDB taxonomy): domain Bacteria; phylum Bacteroidota; class Bacteroidia; order Flavobacteriales_D; family Crocinitomicaceae; genus JAQVCM01. The sequence continues at coordinate 74,263 of CANFUT010000022.1, read as the reverse complement.
GATGCGTCAAGAAGGATATTTTATCAATGATCTTCAAGACAGTGTTTACAGGCTTTGGAATGAAAGTGGTGTGTTGGAAGTAGAAGGATATTTCAAAAACAACAAAGAATTTGGGATTTGGAAAACATTTCACATCGACGGAAGCCCCAAAATGGTGGAGGAAATCATTGATTCTACAAGATTTGTTCAATCATATTGGATAGACGATTCTCTGCATACTCAAACACTAATTAATGGAACAGGAAAAATCGTAGAGTTGCATAACAATGGTTTATTGAAAGAGTTTTATTTCTATAAATCAGGTGTTTTGGACGGGATTTTTTTAGAAAAAAGCATTTTAGGAGATTCGTCTCTTTCCGGTTCTTATAAAAATGGTAGAAAAACCGGCTTATGGAAGTTCTATTATTATACAGGTAAAATTGAAAAAATTTGCAATTACGATGAAGATCGCATGGAAGGCAAATACCAATATTTTTATGATAATGGTCAAGTGAAAACAGAAGGATTTTATAAATCTGGACAGAAAAATGGCTTGTGGACTTGGTACACCAAATTTGGCGTTCGAGATATGTCAGGAAACTTCAAAGAAGACCAGCAAAATGGAGATTGGACATACTGGTATCCAACTGGAGAAATCGCCTATACAGCTCAATACAAAATGGGTTTGAAAGATGGAAATTGGAATTATTTCTACAAAGATGGCTCAAAGTTTAAAGTGGGGAGTTTTTCCAAAGACGAAAAAGAAGGTTTGTGGCAAACTTGGTATGAAGATGGAACTTTATTGATGTCTGGGAATTATGCAAAAGGCAAAGAAGAGGGTAGATGGATCAATAACTGGGAAAACGGGAAGTTGAAAAATGAAACAACTTTCAAAGCTGGTGTTTTACACGGAGAATGGAAATCTTATTCTTTCAAAGGAACTTTAAAATTGACCGGTTACTACAAAAATGGATATAAAAACAAAGAATGGGTCGAATATTTTGAAAATGGCCGACAAAAAGACTTGTACACTTATAAAATTGTAAAAATAAAATCCAAAGTCGATTACGGTCCTTTGAAAGGCCGTGTGACTTATGAAAGTGTAAAAGATGGTTATGCTGTTTCCTATTCTTCAAAAGATTTTAAAAAGACGGAGGAAGGAAATTACAAAGCAGGAGAAAAAGATGGAGAATGGAAAGATTTTTATCCTGGAGGAAAAATACCTGCCGTGACTTCAACTTACAAAAACGGCAAGCTTGACGGCCCGATGCGTGAATATGGAAGACGAGGTGAAATTATTTCAGAAGTGAACTACAAAGACGGAATGAAACACGGTTTTTTAAGAACATATGATAGTCGTGGTAAGGTTTTGACTGAGCGAGAATACGAATATGGACAGTTGAAAGTCAAAGGAGCATTTCAACCAAAATAAGGCAACTTTGAATTTTAAGTCTTATTAATCAATCACTTTCTTTTTACCATATTAAAAAAATAATTTATATTTGTTCACTTTTGTTGATAAACTAACGTTTGTTAAACAGATATAAAAATATTTTTATCATACTACTTATGAAAAAAAACTACCAATTTATGGTTGGGAAAATTGCAATTTTGCTTTTTTTCCTTCAATTTTCTTCTAACGCTTCTGCACAAATAGTGCATTCTGAAAGCTTTGATTCAACTTTGTTTTTGCCTCCAGGTTGGAGTTCAATAGGCAATCTTGTTAACTGGTCTCGTGTTAGTACTTTGTTGCCTCCTTTAAATGGAACAGCGCATTCGGGAACAGGGATGGCAAGGATGAGATATCCTGTTAATCAAACGGTTGCTTTTCAGTCGGAATCCATGGTAACACCATCTTTTACTTTAGAGGGAAGAGGTACTAATACACCTACTGTAAGTTTTTGGATTTATAGAGACTCATTGTTGACGTCAAATCCGGATAGTTTATCCGTTTATATCAATACAACTATTTCGTTAACTGGAGCAACCAGATTAGGAGTAGTTTCTAGAGTAAGAACAGTTAATTTACCTGATGTCCAAATATTAAACGGATGGTATCAATATACTTTCAATGTTCCCGTTGGCTTCAGTTCAGCTACAAATTATTTGATATTTAAAGGTACTGTTTATGGTCCACAAGCAACCTCCAGAAGAATTTACCTTGATGATGTAAATTGGGATGAATACCCAGTTGTATGTGCAGGATCCCCTATCGTAGGCAGTGTTACTTCAGCTGATACTGTAATCTGCGGAGGTTCAGGTTCAACAGAATTGACCCTAGGAAATGTTTCACCAGATTTAGGTTATAGTTACGCATGGTTTTCTGGACCGACACCAAGCGGTCCATGGACCAATTTTGGAAACAATGTGACATCTTTGACTTCTCCTGTTATTTCTTCGTCACAATATGTTATTTGTACTGTTGCATGCTCCTATTCACAATTATCAGCATCAAGTGTTCCTTTTCAAATTAATGTGAGTCCAGATCCAGTTCCGGTGGTTTCGATATTAACTTGGGAAGATACAATTTGTAGAGGAGATGTTTTGACCCTTTTCAGTGCGGGAGCAAGTACATATGAGTGGAGTTCTCAGGCAAATCCAACTTTAAGTTCATTGTCATCAATTGATGTTTCTCCCCTAAATAGTACAGATTATACTTTGGTTGGTACAGATATTAATGGCTGTAAATCTAATCCAGTAACAAAAACGATTGAAGTTGGAAGACGACCTACAATTGATAGTTTATTTAATTCTACTCCTTCTATTTGTGTAGGAGGGAGTTCAACTTTAGGGGTATACGCTTCTGGAGGACAAGGAACACCTTTAACTTATTTGTGGGCTCCAACACAGCAAACTACATCATCAATTGTTGTAAACCCTACTTCGACAACTGATTATATTGTTACGGTTTATGGTCAATATGGATGTTCATCCAACGATACAATAAGTGTATTAATTAATCCAAGTTTGCAAGGGCCAAATGTTGTTATGAATACTAACACGTTGAATTATTGTGCTGGTTCTACTGGTTCTACAGTGTTGGTTGCTAATACGACTACTCCTGGTGCTACTTTTCAATGGTCAGCTACTAGTGGAGGACCAATTTCCTCGGTTAGTAATTCTTTACCTATCACAATACCTTTACAAAATATAACTTATACTGTTGTTGTAACAAACCCTGTAAATGGTTGTAATTCTACAGCAAGTACAGGAATTTTTATAAGACCAGTTCCTGCAACAAATATTATTTCACAAAATCAAAATATATGTTTGTCTGGCTCAGCTGTCATCAATTTATTTATTGGTAATACTGGTGGTGATCCTACTAATACTTATACAGCAATTTGGTCTCCATCAGGACAAAGCGGAACTACGATTACAGTTAATCCCGTAAATACTGGATATCAAGTTGTCAATGTAACTAGTCAATATGGTTGTTCAAAATCAGATTCAATTTTAATAACAGTGAATACTTCACAAGTTGGTCCAAATGTCAATATTACTGCAAGTGATACATTATTGTGTTCAGGAAGTTTAACACCTGTAAGTTTGTATGTTTCATCAAGTGTTATTCCTACAGCAATCGTTTGGACACCTCAAACAATCATTTCTACCAATGATACGATAGTTGTATCACCAAATTTGACAACCAATTATTCTGTTTCTGTGACAGACGCAAATGGTTGTTCTTCATCAGATGCAATCACAATTACTGTAGAACAATCTCCAGTTGCAAGTTTTACACATACTACAGGAGGTTTAAATGATGCATATTTTACAAATACAACAGTAGGTGGTACCACATTTAGTTGGAATTTTGGTGATGGAACGAGTGCTTTTGCTTCAAATCCGTCACATATTTATGCAGCTGCTGGAAATTATTTTGTTACACTAATTGTAACAACTGCTGGAGGTTGCTCTGATACTATTTCAAAATTAATTAATGTTGGAACTGCTGGTCTTGATGAGGTTGTTCAATCAAATGATTTAAATTTAATAGTTTACCCGAATCCAAGTAAAGGATTGTTTAATGTTGAATTCAATTCAAATGAAAGTGCATCAACTTTAACTATTTCAAATTTATTAGGAGAAGTTATTTTGAAAAAAGAAATATTGCAATCTTCCAATGGAAATTTTGACACGCAAATTGATTTGTCAAATTATCCAAACGGAATTTATTTGATAGATTTACACGCAGCAAATCAAAATGTTATTCAAAGGATTTCAAAACAATAGATTTACTAAAAATATCTTAGGCTGGTCATTTAATTGATCAGCCTTTTTTGTTACAATTATTTTGAAAAAATAAATTATTTAACTTTAGAATTAACCAATAGCACTTTATTTTCGTTCAATTGTAAAAATTATACTTTATGAAAAACAAATACTTATCCTTAGTGCGAATTTTCGCATTGTTATTTTGTTGTATCCATTTCTCCTTCTCTTTTGGTCAAATTGTTCACAATGAAAACTTTGACGTTTCTGGTAATACACCAACTGGCTGGACTGCTGTCGGCGCTGCTGCTGATTGGGGAGTTTCAACAAACTTGGGAAACAATATTGTAGGTTTAGCGCACAGTGTGCCTAACTTTTTTCGCTGTCGTTATCCAAATAATGGAACAGGAATTGTTGTAGAATCATATGCCACTCCAGCTTTTTCTTTACAAGGAATAGGAACAAATACCTCTACTGTTGGCTTTTGGATGTTTAGAGATTCATTGTTGCCTACAAATAATGATAGTTTAAGTGTGTTAATTAATACTTCACTAAGTTTAACTGGCGCTACTTCTTTGGGTTCAGTCGCAAGAAGCAGAAGCATTGCTATTCCAGAAACACAATCAGTGAATGGTTGGTATTATTATTCATTCAATATTCCTAGCACATTCAATACTGCCATAAATTACATTATTTTTAAATCAACAAATTACGGTGCAACCCCTTCAACAAATGCAAGAAGAATTTGTATTGATGATGTCAGTTGGACTGAATATCCACCTTTGTGCACAGGTACACCAACTGCAGGTACAATTTCTTCGCCTGATACATTGATTTGTGGCGGTTCTGGAACGTCGACTCTAACATTAAATAATGCGTCAACTGGAACTGGAATTACATATAGCTGGTATAGCTCTGATTCACAAGCAGGGCCATGGGTTCCTTTTGGAACTGATTCAACAAGCGCAGTTGCTAATTTAACAACTACTCAATATGTAAATTGTATTGTAACTTGTACATCATCATTATTAACAGCGGCAAGTGATACTTTCGCAATTATTGTTAGTCCAAATCCAATTCCAGTGGTTTCAATTTTAGCTGCAAATGATACGATTTGTAGAAATGACACCTTAACGATGATGGCAACTGGTGCTGTAAATTACCTTTGGAGTTCTGGAAATAATCCTAACTTAAGTACAAATGATAGTTTAGTTGTTGCTCCAACAAATTCAACAACCTATACTTTGGTAGGAACAGATGCAATTGGCTGTATTTCTGCACCTGTTTCTCAAACAATAGTGGTAGGAAGAAGACCGACCATTTTTAACTTTACAAATTCAAATCCTACAATTTGTGAAAATGGTACTTCTACACTCGCCGTCACAGCTACGTCTGGAGTTGGTGGAGGAGGGGTGACCTTGAGTTATGAATGGTTGCCAACTGGTCAAACAACAGCTTCTGTTTCGGTTTCTCCTATGTCAACAACATTATATACAGTAAATGTTTATGGTCAATATGGTTGTTTTTCAACTGATACAGCCACTGTTTTTGTTGATACAACTTTAATTAGTCCCGTTGTTTCATTAAATCCAGATACATTGAATATTTGCCAAGGAACAACAGGTACATATACATTGGCTGCAATTTGTGATGTTACGACTGCTACTTTTACATGGACTGGTTCTACAGGTGGTCCAATTAATTCTACCAATGATACTTTAACGGTTAATACACCAAATCAGACTATCACTTATACGGTTACTGCAACTGATCCAGCCAACGGGTGTAAAGCTTCTGCAACATCAAGTTTGTTTGTTAGACCAAAACCAACTGTTAATATTTCTTCTCCGACTCAAACAATTTGTAAAAATGGATCAGCAGTTATTAACTTAAATATTGGGAATACAGGTGGAGCATTAACAAGCACTTATACTACAACTTGGAATCCTTCAGGATTGACAGGAACAAGTATTTCAGTATCTCCAGATTCAAGTACCTATTTTGTTGCTACAGTTACTAGTGCTTACGGTTGTCAAAGAATTGATTCCTTGTTAATCAATGTCGATACAACTTTATTAAGTCCAACAATTACTGTAACTCCTTCTATTGTTGATTTGTGCGCAGTTAATTTGACATCTGTTCAATTGATTGCTTCAACTGATGCAACGCTTCCAACTTATGTTTGGACGCCGAATAATGTTGGTTCAACGAATGATACTGTAGTTGTAAATCCAACAAATACGACATCTTACACTGTTACAGTTACAGATCAATTCGGATGTAGTTCTTCTGCACTTTCAGTTGTAAATGTTAACGCTTCTCCAACTGCCAATTTTACTTCAGTTTTAGGGACAAACAATACGGTAGATTTTACTTCAACTTCAGTTAGTGGAAGTACTTTTGCTTGGACATTTGGCGACGGTTCCACAAGCACAATTGAAAATCCAACTCATAATTATGCAACTGCAGGAACTTACGATGTAACATTGATAGTTACAAATGCAGCAGGATGTTCTGATACAATCATTAAATCCATTGTTGTAACCAACACAAGCTCAATTAGTGAAAATGATTTGTTAACTAAATTTAATGTTTTCCCAAATCCAAGCAAAGGATTGTTTAATGTTCAATTCAATTCAACTGATGCTAGTACTAAATTGACAGTTTTGAATTTGTTGGGAGAAGTAATCTTGAAAAAAGAGTTGGTTCAAACAGCTAACGGAAATTTTGACACACAAATTGATTTGTCTAATTATCCAAATGGTGTTTATTTAATCAATATTTCATCTGAAAACCAAAACATTGTAAGAAGAATTTCTAAGCAATAGGAATCAAATATTTTTCAAAAAATGAAGGCTGGTCAAATTGATGACCAGCCTTTTTGCTTTTAATTTCAATCGGAGAAAGATTAAAATTGGGATTTTATTCAGGGTTATTATTCACCAATCTTAACCTATCAAATTATTTCAGATTGTTTTTAATAAATTCCATTGCCTTTTTAAATGCATCATCAGCAAATGCTTTACTGTATTTTGGATTGCTAGGATTCGCAAAAGCATGATCTGCTTCGTAAGCTTCAACAGTTAAAGTTTTATTCGCAGTTTTCATGTTGTTTTCAAATCTATTTACCATGTCTTTATTAATCCATTGATCTTGTTTTGGCCAAACAAATAATACAGGAGATTTTAAAGTTTTGATTTTCTCAATTTTCTCTTCAGGCATTCCATAATACATGACACAAGCTTTGCTTTTTTTCTCAGCCAATAAACTTGCTTGCATGCTCCAGCCTCCACCAAAACACCAGCCAATAGTTGCTATTTTTGCTTTTTTACCTACATGATCAATTACTCCATTAATTATGTTTTCCGCTCTCAGCGTTTGAACTGATTGCATATATTTCGCTGCAGAATCTTTTACCGTTGCTACTTTTTGGTCATATAAATCAATGGCGATTACATTTACATTTCCCAGTGTTTTGTAAATTTTTTCTGATTCTTGCTTGATATAATCATTTAATCCCCACCATTCATGAATGACAAAAACATAATTATTTGTCGCTTCTTTCGCTTTGATTTCATAAGCGTGGCCATCAATTCCATCCTTGGTTTTGAAAGTAATATCTTTCCCTATTGGATTTTCTAATGTAAAAGGATTTGGATCTAAATGTGTCGCAACAAAATTTTCATCTTGAGTCAACATGGCGAAAGTTTCTGTTGATTCAGGTCTTGCGCAGCAACTTTTTTGTGCGAAAAATGATGTTGATATGCTTAAAACAACAGCCGATAAAAGTATTTTTTTCATATTATTTTTTTTTTTTAGTAGAACACGCCAAATTACCATTTTGTTTTGTTACCAAGGTAATTATTAAAAAAAATCATTCAATGTTTCAAAGCACGTTTTTTTATCATTCCTCCTTTCGTGTCTTTTACTGGATGCATCACAACAAAAGCTGTTGGTTCTATTTTTTCGATTTCAGTATTTAGTTTATTGAGTTCTAAACGGGTTATAACCGTATAAATTATTTCCGTATCTTTTGTCTCACCTCGTTTACCATAACCTGTTTTTCCTGAGTAAACAGTTACACCACGACCCATTGTATTGATAATCATTTGTCTGATTTTTTCACTATGCGTCGAAACAATCGTGACACCAATGTACTCGTCAATTCCTTCAACCAAAAAATCCAGGGTTTTGGAAGCTGCTAGGTAAGTAATCATCGAATACATGGCAATTTCAATTCCCAATAAATAAGCGGCCAAGGAAAAAATAACGACATTAATAACTATTATGATATCGCCTATCGTCGTTCCAAATTTTCGGCTTAAGAAAATAGCCAATACTTCCGTTCCATCAATCACAGCGCCTCCTCTGACTGCTAAACCGATTCCCGCACCTAGAAAAAATCCACCAAAAATGGCAACTAATAAATTGTCGTTAGTAACATTTGGAAAATGAAGTGTCGCCAGGCAGATTGCCAGACCGGTTATTGCCAAAGCAGTTTTGATTGCAAAAACTTTCCCGATGACTTTATTTGCTAGAAAAATAAATGGAATATTAATTGCAATCACAAGCCAGTAAAGTGGGATTTTTGTCATCGCAGAAACAAGCAATGATATTCCTGTCGCTCCACCATCAATAAAATGATTGGTTAGCAAAAACCCTTTGAAACCAAATGCTGCGGAGAAAATTCCAGCAGTGATAAGAATAAAATCTTTGGCGTTTCTTTTCCCAATTATTGTGAGTTCACGGTATTTTTTAGCCGCTTTATAAGATGAAAATCCTTTTTTGGTGATTTCTTTTTTGAAGAATATTTGAAGGACCATTTTTTTCCAAAAGGCACTCATTGATAATTTGTTGGGGTTAATAATTTAAAAAAGCTCATAATTTCAAATATAAGTCTAATTAAATGAACGCCCTAAAAAACGGTTAAAATTTAACGTTTTTTACTGTTTCCTCTATTTATACCCAAACCAAATACACTTGTTCTGAAATTTGTTCAAATGAACAATCTAGCCAACCATAAATTGAATTTGCTTTGATTTTTTTTGTTTCAAAGTCAATGTTTTCAATCGAAACTTGCTTTTCCAAGCTTGTAAATTCACCTGCAAAATACTTGTAGATCGATTCTTTGGCTCCCCAAATTAATTGTAAAGTTTCTAAATTAGGTTTAATGAAAATTTCTGCTTCGCGAAAATTAATAAATTGGTTTTTAATTTGTTCAAGCTTTGGGGTTAATTCTTCAATATCTACACCAACTGCATAATCTTCAGAAATGTAAATACAAATCCATTCGCTTGAGTGGGAAATTGAAATGTTTAGTTGTTCAATATTTTCAATAAAAGGTTGTCCCGAATCAAGATGGTCAATGCGTATTTCACCTATTTGAAGTTTGTTGGTAAGTAAATCATTGATTTTTTGATTGACCAAATCTTTATTCAAATTTTTTTGAGTCAACTTTTCTATAAAAATCACACCTTTCGGCGTCTGAATATCAAATTGAATATTGGTCTGAAAAGTCATTTATCTGGATTTCAAAAAGGATAAATTTGAAATAGTTTTAGAATAAAAAAGGAAAGAAAACAAACTGCTTTCTTTCCTTAAAATATCATTGGACTTTTACTGTTTAATAATTCTCAAAGTCTTTGAATCTTGTGCTTGATTAAAATTCAAAAAGTAAACACCATCACTTTCTTTTGAAAGGTCAATTTGCATTTGATTTCCTTTGAAGTTTTTGAATACTTGGACAACTCTTCCCAGTGCATCAGTCAGTTCGATTGCTTCTAAACTAATTTGTTGACCAAAATCTACAGTTAAAGTTGAAGTAACCGGATTCGGATAAAGTTGCACATTTAAAAGATCTAAATCATTTAATCCAGCACTGTTTATCGTTATGCAATTGGAAGTATCGGTACAACCATTTCTTGTGATAATTACTGCATATTGTCCGTCAACAGTTGCAATATATGATTGATTGGTTTGACCAGTAATAATTGCATTTCCATTGGCGCAGTCAATCCATTGATAAGTAGCGCTTGATTGATTTGCTGTCATTTGTGTTCCAGAAACAACAACAGTATTTACAATGGTTTGTATTTGTAAATTTACAGTTGAGCAATTTCCCGATGTTACGCATCCTCCTTCACCTCGAACATAATAAATTCCAGGTGTGTTTACTGTAATGGAAGTACCAGTTCCAACAGCTGTACCGCCACAACTCCCTGTATACCAATGCCAATCTGTAGCATCGTTTAGAGAGCCTCCAGTAAGCGTTAAGGTAGCAGAACCACCCGCACACATCGTATTGTTTCCAGCTAAAACAGGTAAGGATGGTCCATTACAACTTACACCGTTTGTGATTGCAAAAAAGTTATTTGAAATATCAAAGAAAGTTCCGTTTTCACAAATCACCATGATAATTGCTGTTGTCGTAACTGAGTTTGGAACGACAATGTTTTGTGAACCGTCGTTTGGAGTATTAGATAGTAAAGTTGTAAATGTAGCACCACCATCGACAGAAAGCATAATGTTTACATTTGCACAAGCAACTGGCGCAACATCTGTATTAGCAACACTCCACGTAACTGTTCTTGTGTCTCCAACAGCCCAAGAAATTCCAGTTAAACTTGGATAATTCACTATAAATGGTCCTGCAGTAGAAGTTGTCGTAACTGTTATATCTTCATTGTCATTGCAACCACCGCCAACAGCATTATCGCGCACTGTAACTCTGAAGTTCATTGTTCTTGAAACAGATGGAATAACTTCCCATGTAAAAGGGCCATTTGCCAATTGACTTGCAATTGTGGGGAAATAACGTGTTGGACTTGTTGAAGGAGTAATAGATCTAAAATTTGGTCCACCTGTAGCAGAAGCGACTGGTGCTTGAGTTGAAATTTCATTATTTAGCTGTTCCCAGCAATAAGTAAGCGTATTTCCATCATTATCTGAAGCTACAGCTGTCAATGCAAATGGAGTGTTTGCTGGAATTGTAACTGTTCCAACAGTGGAAGAAATGGATGGCGCAGTATTGCTCAAAGGAGTTTTCACTGGACAAGTATGTGATGCACCAGTTATAAATGCGCCTATTTCTTGCAAACTTTTACCATGAAAATGGTCGTCGCTATGTGCTTGAATATCTGGTGCACAAATTCCAGCATAGCCCATAATTGTCGTTCCGCTTCCAGGTTCTACAGCAGTATTATTATTTCTATTGCCACTGCAAGAATTGTTGAACGAGTGATTTCCTGAAAATTGATGACCCATTTCGTGCGCAACATAATCGATGTCGAAAGCATCACCCACAGGTGCGCCGCTTCCAGTTACACCTCTTGCTTTTTGGGAACCACAAACAACGCCTAAGCCAGCTAAACCACCACTGTTTGTTCCAAAAACGTGACCAATATCGTAATTTGAACTTCCAATCGCGCCGTTTACCGCAGTTTGATTTTCAGTTATCATTGAATTTGGTGTTCCATTAGTGAAAGGATCCGTTGCAGAATTGGTATAAATCAGCAAATTATTGTTTGGAATAATTACCATAGTAATCGCCATGTCTCGTTCGTAAACGCCATTTACACGATTCATTGTAGTAACTTGTGCCGCTTGAGCTAGTGCAACAGTTCCGCCTTGAAAGGTAGTATATTCGCCTGAAGCAGAAAGTGCTAGCCTGTAAGTTCTCAATTCACAAGTACCAAAAGATTTAGGTGTAATATCATCTTGTCCAACATCAATTGAGTTTGATTCAGATGTAAAAGCGCAATCAAATATCTTATCAGTCTTGAAATCTTTTTTGAAATAAACAATGTAATTTTCAATATCTCCACCACCAAAAGAATATGGATCAATAAAAATAGTTGATTCAGTAGGAGACAAAATCATGGCATGAAAACCTTGTGGTGTCAAATCTAACTTTACTGTATTTCCAGAATGATTGGTTGCAATAGCATCATAAGATCTAATTTCAGGGAAAGTTGCTTGCAAACCAGGATGCATCGTGGTATTTAAGAAAACTTGGTATTCATAAAATTTTCCATCTGGATGAGGTATGTCAATCAAAATTCCAGTAGGATTTGCATCTGATTTCAAACTTGCATTCTGAAGTTTTGCTTTGATTTCAAGCACATTTAATTTAAAATTCAAATAAAAATTCGGCTGAATAATTCTCGAACCCATTGCTGGAATAGATGGTTCATCAGATTTCTCCCAATAAGAAGGAGTTAATTTTACTTGTGCGTTTATCAAAGAAAAACAAGACAAAGTAAGGAGAGTCACAATCGTTTTGAAGCTTTTTTTCATTTTCATAGTCTTTAGCGGTGCTCAATTTAGCCAATATTCCTTAAATCACAAAAAATCCGCAAAAGGATTAAATATTTTTTAAAAAAAGTAAATTTCTTTCTTTCTGTTTTCTAGATGTTTAAATTATTTTTTATAAAAGTTTTATTTTCTCTGTAACTTTTAAATCATGTGAAGGTCTAACGAGAAATTAGATTAGAAAAGAAATACCGGTTTTCAAATAGATTATTAAACATTAAAAAATATATAAAATGAAAAAACTACTTATCACAGGACTGGCAATAATGGGATTACTGTCTGTTCAAGCACAAGAAGAGAAAAAAGAAAACGTTCCAGATACAACGCGTATCAATATGGGAGAAACACAAGTGCTAATTATTAAAACCCCAAAAGGAACAGTTGTTGTAGATGGTGAAACTGAGCCAACGGATACGATTGAAGTCGAAGACGGGGATGAAAAAGACAATAATTCTTCACACGACGGTCATTGGGCTGGAGTTGATTTTGGTGTAAACATGTTGACAAATGGTCAATTTAAATCAAGTTTTCCAAACAGTCCTCAATGGGAAAATGATCCAGCAAAATCTTTTTATTGGAATTTAAATTTATTTGATCACCGATTTAATATCTACAAGGAATATGTTGGTATCACTACTGGAATTGGATTTAATTTCAATCAAATAGGTTTAAAAAACAACTATATTTTGAATGAAAATGCCGATTCAATTTGGGTGGTTCAAGATACCATTAATAAATATTCAAAAAATAAATTGAGAGCTACTTACTTGCAGGTTCCTTTACTACTTGAATTCAACACAAGTGCGAATGACGATAAATCATTTTATTTTGCAGCAGGTGTAATCGGTGGAATAAGATTGGCTTCTAGTGTAAAAAGAAAATTAGATCAAACGGGTGTTGACACCAAAGAAAAGGTGAAAGGCACTTATGGTTTGAATGCATTCAAACTTGACGGAACAGTGAGAATGGGTTACGCGGATTGGGGAGTTTTTGCCAATTACAGTTTACTTCCACTGTTTGATACTAAAAAAACAGATGAGGTTTATCCGCTTACATTCGGTTTAACTTATAACTTCTAAATCGGTATTTCATAGCAACAAAATACAAATCAACGAAAGATCATTCCCGAAAAGGAGTGGTCTTTTTTGCTTTATAACATTTCACTGTTTTTAATCCTTTGGGTTTTCATTATCTTTGTGCTTCAATCGAAATTCAAAAAATGACAAAATCAAGATATACCGTTACAGCCGCATTGCCCTATGCAAACGGCCCTTTACATCTCGGTCACATTGCCGGAGTTTACCTTCCAGCGGACATTTTTGTGCGTTTTTTGAGAATGAACGGTCACGATGTAGCATTCATTTGTGGAAGTGATGAACATGGTGCTGCAATCACTTTGCGCGCTAAAAAAGAAGGAATTACACCTCAAGAAATTGTAGATAAATACAATAAAATCATTGGTGATTCTTTCAAAAAATTTGATATTTCTTTTGATATTTTTCACCGCACTTCGTCTGAATTACATCACCAAACGGCGCAAGATTTTTTCTTGAAACTGAATCAAAACAATAAATTTGTTGAAGAAACAACGGAACAATATTTTGACGAAGAATTTCAGCAGTTTTTAGCTGATCGATATATTACTGGAGAATGTCCAAAGTGTCAAAATCCAAATGCTTACGGAGATCAATGTGAGAAATGCGGAACAGACTTAAGTCCAACGGAATTAATCAATCCAAAATCGACTTTAAGCGGAAAAACGCCAGTTTTGAAATCAACGTCTCATTGGTTTTTACCTATGGATAGACATGAATCGTGGCTTAGACCTTGGATCAAAGAAGGGATTTTAGATGGAAAACAACAACACGACCCAAAAGCTTGGAGAAATCAAGTGATTGGTCAATCTTTATCTTGGATCGATAGTGGTTTGCATTCTCGCGCCATGACAAGAGATTTGGATTGGGGTGTAAAAGTACCGTTAGAAGGCGCTGATGGAAAAGTGTTGTATGTTTGGTTGGATGCGCCAATTGGTTATATTTCTGCGACCAAACAATGGGCCATTGACAATAAAAAAGATTGGAAAGATTACTGGACTGGCGATACTAAATTGGTGCATTTTATTGGAAAAGACAACATCGTTTTTCACGCCATTATTTTCCCAATTTTACTGAAAGATCACGGAGATTTGATTTTGCCAGACAATGTTCCTGCCTATGAATTCTTGAATTTAGAGGGTGATAAATTTTCAACTTCCCGCAACTGGGCAGTTTGGTTACACGAATATTTGGAGCGCTATCCAGATAAAATGGATGAGTTGAAATATACTTTGACAGCCATCGCTCCAGAAAGCAAAGACAGCGAATTTACTTGGAAAGAATTTCAAACGAGAGTCAATAGTGAATTGGCTGATATTTTGGGCAATTTCGTCAACCGTGCGTTGGTATTGACTCAAAAATATTACGAAGGGAAAGTTCCTGATTTGGGTGAATTAACAGAAGCAGACCAACAAGTTTTGGCAGATTTAGAACAGTTTCCTTCAAAAATTGAAAAATTAATTTACGCTTACAAATTGCGTGATGCTCAAACTGAGGTGATGAATTTAGCCAGATTAGGTAATAAATATTTGGCTGAAAATGAACCATGGAAATTGGTGAAAGTAAATCCAAAACGTGTTGAAACAATCATGTACATTGCACTTCAAATTACTGCAAATCTTTCACTTTTATTAGAGCCGTTTTTGCCATCGACCGCAAAAAAATTGAGAACTTTCTTAAACTTGGATTTACCAACTTGGAGTGAAACAGGAAAAGCAAACATTTTAAAAACAGGGGATTTAGTTAAAACACCTGAAATTTTGTTCCCAAAAATCGAAGACAGTTTGGTTGAAGCTGAAATTGAGTTTTTAAAAGTAAGTCAACAAAATCCTGTGGTTGAAGAAAAACCACTAGCACCTCAAAAACCAAACGTAAGTTTTGATGATTTCACCAAATTAGACATCCGTTTAGGAACTATTTTGGAAGCTGAAAAAGTACCAAAAGCGGATAAATTATTGAAATTGAAAGTCGATACAGGAATTGACATCAGGACCATCGTATCAGGAATCGCTGAACATTATGCTCCAGAAGATATTGTTGGTAAAACAGTTTCTGTGCTGTTAAATCTTGAACCAAGAAAAATTCGTGGAGTCGAATCTCAAGGAATGATTTTGATGGCAGAAAACGAAAAAGGGGAATTGAGTTTTATGAATCCTGAGAAAAGTTTTGGAGCAGGAGGAGAAATAAGTTGAATAAATCGAAAGTCTTTTTTATAATTAATTTTTGAACTAAATTTTTCATTTTAACAGCTGTTTTATATTTGTTTAGGTTGATTTCACAATCTAAATATTCGGTTGAGGAAAGACTTTTAACATATAATTACACAAAATTTTCTAATTTTTCCACTACCTTTACACCCCTTAATATTAAATTAATGTTAACACCAATTTCAGTTGTAATTATCACTTTCAATGAGGAAAGAAACATCGAAAGATGCATTGAAGCAGTGAAAAGTATTGCAGATGAAGTAATTGTGATTGACTCTTTTTCAACGGATCGGACAAAAGAAATTTGCGAAAGTTTAAATGTAAATTTCATTTCTCATCCTTGGGAAGGTTATTCAGGATCAAAAAACAAAGGAAATTCTTTGGCAAAATATGATTGGGTTTTATCGTTAGACGCTGATGAAGCGCTTTCAGAGCAGTTGATTCAATCAATCCTCGAATGGAAGCAAAACAAAGTTAATCAGCCAGCGAAATTTAATAGATTAACCAATTATTGCGGGAAATGGGTTAAAAATGGCGGTTGGTACCCTGACGCAAAAATTAGAATTTTTGATAGAACTTCAACTTGCTGGACTGGAGATATTCATGAAACATTGAAATTTAACGAAGAGACTGAAATTTTTCATCTATTTGGCGACTGCTTACATTACAGCTATTATACTGTAGAACAACATTATAATCAGACAGAGAAATTTACATCGATTCAATCTCGAGACTTATTTTTGCAAGGAAAGAAAAGTCCATTGTATAAATTGATTTTTAGTCCTATGGTAAAATTTATTAGAGATTATTTTTTCAAATTTGGATTTTTAGATGGAAAAGTAGGGTTTACAATCGCACGAATTTCTGCCTATGCAACTTATTTAAAGTACAAAAAAATGAGAGTTTTAGCAAACCAAAAAGCCTAATTAAATCGTAAAGTTATAATGATAGAATTAAACAACAAAACAGTTTTAATAAGCAGAACCGATAGTATTGGTGATGTAGTTTTGACGCTGCCAATGTGTGTTTGGATCAAAAAAACCTATCCAACATGCAAGATTATTTTTCTAGGAAATACTTACACTAAACCAGTTATCGAATGTTTACCGCAAATTGACGAAATTATTGAGTGGGCTGAATTGGAAAAATTGCCTGAAGCAAATAAAGTAGATTTATTAAAATCTAAAAAGATTGATGTTTGTATCCACGTTTTTCCGAAGAAAAAAATAGCTGCTTTGGTTAAAAAAGCAAAAATTGAAACTCGTGTTGGAACTTCTCATAGAGCGTTTCATTTGTTGACTTGTAATATTAAATTAAGTTTTTCTAGAAAAAAATCTGATTTCCATGAGTCACAGTTGAATTTTGAATTGCTGAAACCTTTTGGAATTGATGTTTTGCCTAGTCTTGCAGAAATAGCTTCATGGATGAAAAGTTTTAAAGCAAAGGATGTTGAGTTGTCTGAAAATATTCAAAATGAGCTATCAAAATCTACTAAAAAAGTTATTCTACATACCAAATCGCAAGGAAGTGCAATGGAATGGCCGATTGAAAAGTATAACATTGTTGCCAATGATTTATTGGAAAGAGGTTACAGCGTTATTTTCACTGGAACAGAAAAAGATGGAATTTATATTCGTTCCTTCATTCCTGCCAATGAAAATTGTTTAGATACTACTGGAAAATTGACGCTAGACCAACTGATAAAATTGATTTCAAGTTGTGATATTTTGGTTGCTTGTAGCACAGGCCCTTTGCATTTAGCTGGTATTTTAGGATTACAAACCATTGGACTATTTTCTTCCAAACGACCGATTCACCCTGGAAGATGGCAAGCAGTTGGCGAAAATGTTCAGATTATTGTCAATGATGAAAACAAAGAAGGTTCAAAAATTAAACCATCCATGAATTCAATAGAACAAATCGAATCATCAAGAGTGATTCAATTAATTAAATAATCTCAGTTTAAGGATCTAAAAAAAGCGGAATGTTAGTTCCGCTTTTTTTATGAGTATTAATTTTCTTATTTCATGTTTGACAAATCTGGAGCTTCACGAGTGAAAGCAGAGATTCCAGTGATATCAAGACCAGTGATTAATAAGTGAATGTCGTGAGTACCTTCATAAGTAACTACTGATTCCAAGTTTGCCATGTGGCGCATCATAGAATATTCACTTGTAATTCCCATAGCTCCATGAATTTGTCTTGCTTCACGCGCAATATTCAAAGCGATTTCGCAGTTGTTTCTTTTTGCCATCGAAATTTGAGCACTAGTAGCTCTTCCTTCGTTTCTCAACTGACCAACTCTAAATGTCAATAATTGCGCTTTCGTGATTTCAGTAATCATTTCAGCCAATTTTTTCTGAATCAATTGGAAAGAAGCAATTGGAACACCAAATTGAGTTCTTTCTTTAGAATATCTTAATGCTTGATCATAGCAATCCATGGCAGCACCTAATGCACCCCAAGCAATACCAAATCTTGCAGAATCTAGACAACTTAAAGGAGCTCCTAATCCAGATCTTCCTGGTAAAATATTTGCTTTTGGAACTTTAACGTTTACAAAAATCAATTCTCCCGTTGAGGAAGCGCGCAAAGATAGTTTTCCGTGCATTTCAGGCGTTGAGAAGCCTTCCATTCCACGTTCAACAACTAATCCATGGATACGTCCTGTTTCGTCTTTTGCCCAAACTACCGCGATATCTGCGAAGGGAGCATTTGAAATCCACATTTTTGCACCGTTCAAGATAACGTGATCGCCAGCATCTTTGAAATTTGTAATCATTCCAGAAGGATTAGAACCGTGATCTGGCTCAGTCAATCCAAAACAACCCATCATTTCACCAGTTGCCAACTTAGGCAAATATTTCATTTTTTGCTCTTCAGAACCATATTTCCAAATAGGATACATTACTAGAGAACTTTGAACAGAAGCAGTTGAACGCAATCCAGAATCACATCTTTCCAATTCTTGCATAATCAAACCATAGGAGATTTGATCCAAACCTGGCCCACCATATTCTTCAGGAATATAAGGTCCAAAAGCACCAATTTCTCCCAAACCACGCAATAAATGCATTGGGAAAGTTGCTTTTTCGTAATGCTCATCAATGATTGGAGAAACTTCTTTTTTCACCCAAGCACGAGCCGCATCGCGAACTAATTTTTGCTCTTCTGTAAGCAAATCATCCATGTTGTAATAATCTGGATGTACATATAAATCTGTTGCCATATTTCAGCCTTTTATTTAAAGTGACGACAAAATTAGTATTAAAAACGCAAAATCTGATTTTTAAATCCAATTCTAGCAGAACAAATACTAATTTTGTTTCCTAAACACAAAAATGATACATTTTGTTTGAATTAAGTTTTGGAATTGTTGGTGCAAATTATGAAATCCCTTCGAGTCTTTCGATTCGTTCGGAAAACATAGCTTTTGTGGCTTCATTTATGCTGGCGATTTCATTTGTTATCATTGCTTTTGCAAGATTGAGTTCTAAACAAATGGTTTTTGGAATGATCAAAGCGATTTACAAAAACAAGCAAATTGATAAAATCATTCAAGACGAATATCCTTTGAATAATGCATCATCTTGGTTTTTAATAATTAACTACATTGTAAGTGCCAGTACATTGCTTTTTTTATCAATTCCTTCAACAAATAATTTAAATCCTAAAATAATTTTTCTGCTTTTACCTATTCCTTTTTTGATGGTTTTTTTGCCATGGTTATCATTGTTCTTGGTTGGTTTTATTACAGGTGAAAAAAATTCAGTGACCGAAAGCAAGATCAACACTTTCATTTTTGCTCATTTTGCAGGAATAATTTACAGTTTAATGCTTTTGATTTGGGCTTTTAATATCCAATGGACGACTATTTTTGTACAAATATTTGTTTGGTTCACTGCGTTAATGTGGATTTACAGGTTTTTTAGAGGATTTATTTTTGCAATAAATAAAGGTATAACTTGGTATTATATTATTTTGTATTTTTGCACGCTCGAAATTTTGCCGTTTGTGTTGATTTATTTCGCACTTCACGACAAGATATTAGAGCAAATTAATTGGTTTTTAAATTAATACTGAGGAAATTGAGCATCAAAACAATTTTGGTTTCTCAACCCAAACCAGAGGGGGACAAATCACCATATTACGATCTCGCGGAAAAATACAAGCTTAAAATTGATTTTAGGCCATTTATTCATGTGGAAGGAGTTAGTGTTCAAGATTTTAGAACACAAAGGGTAAACATCCCTGAGCATACTGCTGTTATAATGACGTCTAAAACAGCTGTCGATCACTTTTTTAGAATCGCTGAAGAAATTCGTTTTGCAGTGCCGGATACGATGAAGTATTTTTGTATTTCAGAAGCTGTGGCGCTTTATCTTCAAAAATATGTTACTTACAGAAAACGTAAAATTTTTCACGGTAAACAAACAATTGAAGAATTAGCAGAAATGATGAAGAAGCATAAAACTGATAAATTCTTATTGCCCTGTACTGATATTTTAAGAGATAAAATTCCAGAAACATTAGAACATTTTAAAATCAATTTTACCAAAGCGATGCTGTATAAAACAGTTGCTTCAGATTTGAGTGATTTAGAAGATGTTTACTATGATTTATTGGTGTTCTTTAGTCCTGGAGGAATAGAATCTCTGTTCAAAAACTTCCCTGATTTCAAACAAAACAAAACGATGATTGCCGCTTTTGGTCCAACGACGGCAAATGCTGTAGTTAAAAATAATTTGCGTTTGGATTTACACGCACCTCAACCAAATGTGCCATCTATGACAGCAGCCATTGAGAATTTTATCAAAGATTCTTTGAAGAAAAAATAAAAAATATTTGAATAAATTGAAAAGCGCATCCAAATCGGATGCGCTTTTTTTTTGTTGAAGGTTTTGTAAACTAAAATTGCTGTTTTTTATCTTTTTCAAAATGCGTCCAAACAAAGGCATGTTTTTCATTTTCAGTCATTTTATCTGCTGATTTAACATCAATTTGGATGTTTTTATAATGTAAATCTTTGTTTAAAAAATTCAAAAGTTCAGTTTTAGCCTTTGTTGGACCGAATATTAAAATGTGATTGTACTTCAAAATCTCGTGCCCAATTTCTTTGAAGTAGCTTTCATGCATATGGTTTTCTTTGTTGTGCATCAAACTTTCACTTCTTTGAAGCGCAGATTCTTTGTCATTAAAAGTAAAATTTGATTGAATCGAAAAGTTATTTTTTTCTTTATCCAAATTAATGAAGTTGGCGGTTGAATGATCCATCCAAATGCCTATTTTTTTCGTGTTTTCCATCGTTTATTAGTCTTTATCTTCGTCTAAATCATTGTGATTATCTCCACCCAAACTGTAATAGTTGTTTTCTTCGTCTTCATTTCCAATTTGGTCTTCTTCGTCATCTAAATCACCACCAGGAATGTCTAAATCATCGCCCGACATGTGGTTTTTAAAGTTCTTCTCGTTACGTCCGCCTTCTGTTTCATTTGGTGTTTTTTTCTTCGTGGTATCTTCAGGGTCCAAATCTTTTTCTTCCTTTTGTTGACTATAGATATCCTCAGAAGCAGGATAGTGCGGATAACCTTCAAGATTCTCGTTATTCGTGGGTTTTTTTTTCATAATAAAATTTGTTTCATTTAATGCAACAATCACCTCATTCCTTCTCCCAAAGAGTTGATAAGGAGGGTTATATCCTAAGTATCTGAAATTTCCAAAATAGGTAAGACCTTTTTGGTCTAACGCTTTTTTCAAAATCACTTTCTGTTTCTCAATACGCGCAGTATTGGCAAAACCGCCAAATTTGATAGCAGCAACATATTCTGGTTCTGTGGTTTCAATCGTTATTTCAGAATTGTTTGGTTGGGGAAGATCGTTGATTGTCATATGCGCAGGCATAACAAACGCCATTGTTGAGATAGAATCTCCAATGTCCATGTGAACTGGCGAAGTCATGGCAATTTTTTTGTTTTCATTATTTCCTCCAAAAATATATTTTGCCAATTTGCCAAAACCAGAATAACCTAAATCGCGGTAGGATTTAGATGTTGAAGTGATTTTGGCCAATTTTGCAGCAGGATAAAATCTGATCTCGAATAAATTTTCTTTTTTTATAACCGTGTAATCTTGGGTTTCAGTTTTGTTGGTTGCCATAATTATTTAAAATTGAACAAGTTAATAAACATGTAAATTCAGAGATAATCGATTTAAAAATTTTCATGTTGTTTGTTTTTGAATCACATTTTCCATTTCACTTGATTCTCTTCCTTTCATAATCGGAACATAAAGAAGGATGTTAATTCCTATCAAAATGAACAAAACACCAAATGTTTCAAGCTGAAATGTTGTAAAATACATCGTTATTACGGTTCCAATTCCTATTATTAATCCCAAAATGATTCTAATAAATAAGATTTTAAAGACCACTTTTTGGCGCAAATTAAAAATCCAACTGCAAAAAGTGATTTCTGAAACAGCATAAAAAATAAAAAGATATGATGTAGCTGTCAATAATTTATCAATTGTATCGCAAAACAACAGAATAAAAACGCCAAAAATTACCATTACCAAAGCGTGTAGATTGTGGTAGGCAAATTGTACTTGCTTTTTTTGGTTTATCATGGCCGCCGTAAATGCAAATCCAGCACCAATTGTTACCATGTAACCAATGATTACATTCACTTCTTTGAAAGAACTGTACGCTGAGTTAATCAAGAAGATTCCCGCTAAAATAATACTTAAGCCATACAGATAAATTGGAAGATACTTTTTCATAAATTGTGTTTTAAAGTTTGATTCCTTGGAATTTAAACTGAAAAATTATGTAATTCAGTGGTTAAATAAATCAAAGTTTAAAGGTGTTTACTTTCGAAAGAAGTATCGTTACACAATTTTTAAAGAATGTTGTATAATTACAAGTTTTGATTAGAAGACTGATTCAATCTTTATTGCGATTTATTCTACATTTATCACTGCAATATTTTACGTCATCCCAAACCTTCTCCCATTTCTTGCGCCAAGTGAAAGGACGTTTGCAAAAAATGCAAATCTTAGTTGGTAAATCGCGCTTTTTCATCTTTTGGATTAAAACTTTTTCCTTTTCCAATCGACAGTAACTGCCGAACCAGCAGCAAAAATGACCGAATGTGGCTGTTGATTATTTAGTAAAGTAAAATCATTGCCATACATTGCCTGAAAATCGCAATTGATTGAAAAATCTAGCACTTTGTTCACTTTCCATCTCGGATGATTTACGCTGTATTCCTGAGAAACGTCCTCGCTGATTTTCGTGTAACCATAATAATGCTCAAAAATAAATTCTTCAACACTATTTGGGATCATTTCGTTGTTTTCAATGGCTGTGTTTACGTTAATTTCGTTCCAATGTTGGTTTATTTTCCAACTGTAATGAATAATTTGATTTTCAGTATTTATTTGAATTTTATTTTTGGTTGGAATGGCGATGTAATGTTCTTTGTAAAGTTTATTCGCAATCCACGCAACTGGCTTATAAGGCACAGTTTCATTGATAAAAACAACGCCACGTTTGATTTCATTTCCGTCAATTCTTTTCACATAAAACCGCAAATTCACTTCTTCAAATGTGCCCATTAAAGGAATAGGAATGCGAAATAAACTTGTTTTTTTGAACATAAAACCTACCAAACTGACCAGCGCTTTTCCTTCATAAAAGTCCAGTTCGACACCTTTGGGTAAATAGGGAATTAATACTTCAGGATTCACGGCGTAGTTCGCCATGATCAAATTTTCCCAACGTGCAGATAGAAATGTTTTTGTCATGTTTGTGTGATTGTATAATCACATAAAGGAATGAGAAGTCAAAATTGTTTTGGAAAATGGTAGTTAAGGTTTACTTAATTTATTCGTCGATATATAATTTTAGAGTTTAATGGTTTAGAATTGTCAATCGACAATCCAAAGGCATTTTCATTAAAAAATTCAACCTTATATTCTTGTGATGTAGAAAGTCCATAAAGAGAAAAAAGATCTTTTGCGATTTTCTTTTCGGTTAATGCGAATTCAAAATTTGACCGTCTTTCAATCCCAGAAACCCAAACGTCATTAGAATCTGCAAAAAGCTGGACAAATTTATTTTCATTTAGCTTGTAAATCCTTCCTATTAATTCGTTTTCGTTTTTTTCAATTTTTATTTGAATTCCATTAAACATGCTTCTACCTTCAATTTTCCAAATTCCAATGAAATTTTCTGCTGGTGTTTTCTTTAGCTTGTTTGAGCAACCAGAAATGAACAAAGTAAATATTAAAAATTTGAAAATCAGTTTCATTTTGTGTTTGGATTAATGTTTATTCTTGTTTTAGTAATTTTTCAATTTGAATTTTTAAATCGGGTAATTCTCGCTGAACAATAGTCCAAATTACTTCATCGGATATATTATCATAGCTATGTATAATTCTATTTCTCGTTCCAATAATATTTTTGGCATTTTTTAATGGAAAGTCATTATCAACTTTTAGTATACGGTTCACTGCCTCTCCAATTATTTCAATATTCCGTTCAATTGCTTTCTTTGTTTTTAAGTCGGATTTATATTTTTTAAAATCCGTGTTTTCATTATTAAAAACAAATATTTCGTCGATACATTGTTGAATGTCAAGCAACCAAGTGTTTATCTTAATATCCATAAATTTTCACTTTGGTATTATCAAGTTCTTCTCTAAAAAATTTATTTTTTATGGCTCTTTCTTCAAGTAAATCTACGTGTCGAGTTAATATCGTTTCTAATTTATCTTTTAAGTTAAAGTATAAATCGGTATATTTAATTGGATCTTTTTCATCAAAATCAACAATCAAATCGATATCTGAAGATTCATTAAAATCAGATCGTAAAACTGAACCAAAAACAAACAAGGATTTTACTTTGTTAATTTTACAAAGTTCTTGAATTTGCTTTAATTTGATTTCTTCAATTTTCATCCTAAACCAAAGATATAAATTTAATACCAAACACAAGAATTTATTCATTTTACTTTTCGCTTCAAACACTTAATAATTTAACTTTTTGAAAGATTTTTTGACTATAAATTTTATCAAAAACTCCTTTTTAATTCTTTTGTGAATCGAAAATTATATCAAGTCGCGATTTTCCTTATTTTTACACCAAATCTTTTGTTTCATGAGTAAAAAAGTATCCAATTCTTCACCCTTTTTTTCCGAGCGAGGAAAGAAAAAAATGACTATCGTTTTTTGGGGTGGCGCTTTATTTCCACTTTTATTTATTGCTTGTTTATTGCTTTTTCAATCGGAAGATGACTTGCCGCCAGTAGCAATGCTTGACAATCCACCAGAATTGTTGGCTTCTGTTATTTATGCTGACGATGGAGAAACAGAACTTGGAAAATATTGGAAAATCAACCGTTCAAGTGTTGAATACAAAGCGATTTCTCCTTTTGTAACAGATGCCTTGATTTCTACAGAAGATGAGCGTTTTCATGAGCATTCAGGAGTTGACATCAAAGCAATCGGTCGTGCAGTAGTAAGTGTGGGTGGTGCTGGTGGTGCTTCTACGATTTCTCAACAATTAGCAAAATTATTGTTTACGCTTCAAATGCGAGACAGAGAAGCCATTGCACGTGCAAATGGCGAAGACGTAGGAAGTGAAAGCTCAGGAAGAATTGGCCGAATTTTCAGTCGTTTGAACGAAAAAGCGCGTGAAAATATCATCGCAACTCGTTTGGAAGAACGTTATACAAAAGAAGAAATTATTACCATGTACTTGAATCAGTTTGATTTCTTGTACAATGCAGTTGGAATTGCAAATGCATCGAAAGTATATTTCAATAAAAAGCCGATTCAACTTACGAAAGACGAAGCAGCCATGTTGATTGGAATGTGTAAAAATCCTGATTTATTTAATCCTTACACTTTCAAAATTCGCAATTACAGACAAAGATTAGCCAACAAAAAAGAAGTACCAGCAAGTCAAATTACCTTATCGGAAATCAGAGAAGCAAGAGCCGCAGACAGCCTTCGCGCACTTGAAAGAAGAAACCAAGTGTTATTTCAATGGTTGAAAAACTCAAACGATGGAAATGAAAGTTTGAGAATCAAATTGACACAAGCTGAATATGACCAATTGAAAGTGAAACCTTTGGTTACTGATTATCAAGTTGTAGATCACAAAAAAGGACTTGCACCGTATTTTAGAGAATCTGTTAGGGCTGAAGTAACCTCGATTTTGAATGAAAAAAATCCCGATGGTTCATTGAAGTACAAACGCGAAGATGGTGTTCCATGGAATATTTACAGTGATGGTTTGAAAATTTACACCACGCTAAATGCTGATATGCAACAATATGCCGAGGAAGCAGTTGAACGTCATTTGAAAGAAAATTTACAACCATCTTTTGACAGAAATAATAGAGGATTGAGAAATTTCCCTTTTTCAAATAATTTGACAAACGAAGAAGTGGATAAAATCATGAGAACTTCTATGAAGCGCTCAAATCGCTACATCAGCATGGCTGCTCAAGGATTTTCAGAAGCGGACATTGTCAAAAGTTTCAAAGAGAAAGTACAAATGCGTGTTTTTTCTTGGGACGGTGAAATTGATACTTTGATGACTCCTTATGATTCCATGTTGTATTACAAATCTTATTTGCAAGCGGGATTGATTTCTATCGAACCTGAAACTGGATTTGTTAAAGCTTGGGTTGGAGGAACAAATATTGATCATTTCGCTTTTGACCACGTTCGTTTAGGAAAACGTCAAGTTGGTTCAACAATCAAACCTTTTATTTACGCTTCTGGAATTGCGATGAACGTTGTAAAACCATGTACCCAAATTCCTGATATTACGCATTGTGTCGATTTGTTTGACCCAAGTGGAAATCCTGATGGGCAATGGTGTCCAAAAAATTCAGACGGTGAAACTTCTGGTGGAATGTGTTCTGTTAGAAGAGGTTTGCAAATGTCTAAAAACAACATCACGGTAGCGATCATGCAAAAAATGGGTGCGCAAGCAGGTCCACAAACAGTTGCTAAATTGATGAAAAGTTTGGACATCGAATTAAATCCATTGGATGTTGTTCCAGCTATGTGTTTGGGTTCTATGGATTTGTCTTTGTACGAATTAGTAGGCGCGCAAGCCACATTTGTAAACAAAGGAATTTTCAATAAACCAACTACGATTCTTCGTATTGAAGATAGAAATGGACATGTCATTTACAATGCAAAACCAACGATGCGTGAAGCAATCAATGAACAAGTTGCCTTTTCTGTTTTGAAAATGATGGAAGCGGTTGTTCAAGGTGGAACAGCAAGTACATTGAGAAGTGGAGCTTCTTGGGGAAATTTGATTTACCCAACAGCTGGAAAAACAGGAACAACACAAAATAACTCTGATGGTTGGTTCGTTGGTTTAACACCAGATTTAGCAACAGGTGTTTGGGTTGGAGCTGAAGACAGAGGTGTTCACTATCGTTCTACTAGAGAAGGACAAGGAGGACGAACTGCCGCGCCAATTTATGGATATTACATGCAGAAAGTCTACAAAGACGCCAATATTGCGATTTCAACCACGGATTTTGAAAAACCGAAAGGTTTCGATGACAGTCAGTTTTCATGTATCGGTGCAGACAATGTTTTGCCGCCCGCAGAAGATGAAGTGCCAGTCGAATTAGATGAAAATGGTGATCCAATAATATCTATGTAAATTGATTTCTAATCGAACAACAATATTTTCAAAATGAACAAAGTAGTAAAAAATGTTTCAGAAGCTTGTCAAGGAATTGAAGACAATATGACTTTGATGGTTGGCGGTTTTGGCTTGTGTGGAATTCCTGAAAATTCTATTGCAGAATTGGTCAAAAAAGGCATCAAAAATCTAACTTGCATTTCAAATAATGCTGGAGTAGACGATTTTGGTTTGGGATTGCTTTTGCAAAATAAGCAAGTGAAAAAAATGATCAGTTCTTATGTCGGTGAAAACGACGAATTCGAACGACAAATGTTGTCAGGAGAATTAGAAGTTGATTTGATTCCCCAAGGTTCATTGGCAGAAAGATGTCGTGCTGGTGGAGCTGGAATTCCTGCTTTTTTCACGCCTGCTGGCTATGGAACGGAAGTTGCTGAAGGCAAAGAAGTAAGAATTTACAACGGTAAACCGCATATTTTAGAATCGGCATTAACTGCAGATTTTGCGATTGTGAAAGCTTGGAAAGGCGACACGGAAGGAAATCTGGTTTTCAAAGCAACAGCCAGAAATTTCAATCCAATGATGGCCATGGCTGGAAAAATAACCATTGCTGAAGTGGAAGAATTGGTTCCTGCAGGCGAATTAGATCCAAATCAAATTCATACACCAGGAATTTTTGTTCAACGTATTTTCAAAGGAGAGAAATTTGAGAAACGAATTGAGCAACGAACAGTTCGTCAAAAATCATAAAAATATTTTAATGGAATTAGATAGAAAAGTATTCAGCTATAGAAATTACAGTTGGATACTTTTTTCATTTTTGATGGTTTATTTTGTCTTGCGCGCGCTATTTTTGGCACCTTTACACGATGAATCAGCTACTTTTTTGCACTTTATCGAACCAAAAATATGGTTTGGTGATGCCGTTATGCTCGATGCAAATAATCATTTATTTAATTCATTTTTAGGAAGTTTACTTCACTCTGTTTTTGGAAATGAATTTTTCCTTTTTCGCATACCAAGCTTGCTATGTTTCCCGATTTATTTTTGGGGGATTTATGCTTTTTTGAAATCCATCGACAATCGGTTTACACAAATAATCTTGCTCACAGCGGCTGTCACGGTCGTTTACATGAACGATTATTTCTCCTATTCACGCGGATATGCCATGGCAATCTCCTTTTTCATTTGGATGTTGGTGTATGCGCAAAGATTTGTCAAAGAATCGAAAACTAAGAGTTTAATTTTACTTTATGTTTTCAGCTTTTTGGCTGTTTTTTCGAATTTGGTTTTTTTGGTTTCCGCCTGTTTGGCGCTTGTTTTAGCTTTGATTATACATTTGAAAAATATCCGATCTTTTGCCGTTGCTAAAAATGTGTTTTTATTGGTTCTTCATTTTGTTTTCATTTACAGTTTACTACCAATTATTTCTTTCGGTCAATTATTGAAAGAACATGGCGCTTTATACTACGGAAGTTTGGACGGATTTTGGATTGTAACGGGAAAAACACTTTCTAAATATGTGCTTTATGATGATGCCGATTGGTTAAAATGGTTTTTTATTTTGCTTTTCATTTTGTTTTTTGGATTGCTTATTTATTTGCTGTTCAAAAGAGGATTTTGGAAACAAGCAGCGCAAGAAACAACGATTTTATCTTGGTTTTTATTCGGAAATATCGTTGCCATTTTTGTGCTTGCCATTTTCATGAAAGTCAATTATCCAGAGGATAGAGCGGGCATGTATTTCATTCCTTTAATTATATTGTTAGTTGGATTTTTTAGCCACGAATTTTACAAATGGCGATATGTGCAATTGATTTTGCTATTTTTTCCAATTACTGCCATTTTGCAATTAAATTTGAATACCTCGGTTTTCACACCTGACGAGCGTTTGGATGCATCTTTTTATCAGCAAGTCAAGAAATCGATTGATACATCCACAACTGTCTCAGTTTATCACACAATGGCTTTGAATTGGGATTTATTGGAGCGCCAAACCAAAGATGAGGTAAAAATTCAGCCCAATATTTTGAATGAATTTTCTCCATTGTACGATGTAATTATCAATAAATCTTCAGAACTCAATATACGAGATTTGAAAGATTATCAATTGCTTTGCGAAGATTTGCCCAGTGGTTTTGTGGCATATAAAAGATTGAAACCATATCAAAAAACAATTTTGAAGTCTTGGACAATTGAAACAAAAACATCAACCGAAGAATATATCAATTTGTTGGAAATAAAAGGTTTAGACTCATTGAGAAATCAAGATTTACTTATTAAGTTGAGTGGTGATTTTAACATTGGAACTCCTTTTCAGGATGTTAAATTAATTTTTACAACTTTCAATTCCAAAAATGAAACGGTACGGTATGAAACCTTCGATCAAAGATGGATTCATGGTGCAAATAAGGGTCAATTTAAAGTGAAGATAAATTCAGTTTTTAAACGTTTTTATCCAGAAGAAATCGAATTTAGATTGTATATTTGGAATCCACAACACAGTAAAATAGATTTTGAAAATGGCAGCGTTCATTTTTATAAATTAAAAGAATAGAAAATGGCTTTAGATAAAATTGGAATCGCAAAACGAATCGCTCAAGAATTGATAGACGGATGGTATGTTAATTTGGGAATTGGTATCCCAACGTTGGTTGCCAACTATATACCTGAAGGAATTGAAGTTGAATTTCAATCTGAAAATGGCGTACTTGGTATGGGGCCTTTTCCCTTTGAAGGTGAGGAAGATGCAGATTTAATCAACGCTGGAAAACAAACAATTACAGCAAGAGAAGGCGCTTCATTTTTTGATTCTGCCATGTCTTTTGCCATGATTCGAGGACAACATGTTCAATTAACCGTGTTGGGTGCCATGGAAGTTTCACAAAATGGAGACATTGCCAACTGGAAAATTCCAGGAAAAATGGTGAAAGGAATGGGTGGAGCAATGGATTTGGTTGCGTCTGCAGAGAATATCATTGTTGCCATGATGCACAGCAATAAAGCAGGTGAATCGAAAATCTTAAAAGCATGCACCTTGCCTCTTACAGGTGTTGGTTGCGTTAAAAAAGTAGTTACTGAATTGGCGGTAATGGAAATAAAAGACGGGAAATTTCATTTAATTGAAAGAGCACCAGGTGTTTCCGTTGAAGAGATTATTTCAAAAACTGAAGGTGATTTGGTTGTACCAGATGTTGTACCGGAAATGAATCTGGCATAAGAATTAAGGTAGTGTGGGCAGTATTTTTCGGCTAATTCGCAGTTACTTTGGTGAAATCATTCTGATACTTTTTTTCTTATTTGTATCGAAAAGTTATTTGTCAACACGTAACAATTTGATAGAAGCGGATGGTCGTGGTTACTATGAGTTTCTTCCAGCTACTTTTATTTACAAAGATTTACATTTCAATTATTTAGACACTTTACAAACCGATTTTTACGACGATGAGATGATCACGCGTGACTTTTATCCAAGATTGGAAAATGGTCAACGTTATGATAAATATTTCATTGGAACGGCTGTATTACAAGCTCCATTTTTTGCAATCGGGCATTTATGGGCAAGCAATTCAATTCATTATGCAGCTGATGGATTTTCAACTCCGTATCAAATAAGCATTTTCTTAGCTGCGCTTTTTTATACTTTTTTTGGACTTGTTTTCATTCGTTTGCTGTTAAGATCATATCAGGTCAATCGAACTTGGATTTTAGTTGCTCAATTTGGTGTTGTTTTTTGTACATCGATGCTTGATTACATGCATTGGGATGCGGCATACAGTCATGTTTATTCATTTTTTCTGGTTGCTGGATTTTTGTTTTTCACAAGAAATTATTTTCTCGAAGACAAAAGTAGATCACTTTTCTGGGCGATTATTTTTCTCGGAATGATATTTTTAGTTCGTCCTGTCAATGGATTAATTTTGATTTTTATTCCTATTTTAGCTGAAAATTTTAGTTGCTTAATTTCGTCTCTTAAAAGCTTATATTTAAATCATTTAAAAACAACTATTTTTGCAGTTATAATTGTCATTTTATTTTTACAAATTCAATGTTTGGTTTGGTATTCTCAAACGGGAAAATGGATTCATTATGCATATGGTGAAGAAACATTCAATTGGACAGAGCCACATTTTTTTGACTTTCTTTTTAGCTACAGAAAGGGTTTTTTCTTGTGGGCACCTTGGTTTTTTATCGTTTTTGTTGTTGGAATTATTGGACACATATATTTAAAGTTAAATCAAAGATTGACTTATATAATCGTGGCATTTTCTTTATTTATTTATGTTTTTTCAAGCTGGTGGATTTGGAGTTACGGTGGAAGCATAGGTTCCAGACCAATGATCGATTTTTATCCTTTATTTTTGGTTTTTGTCGCTCCCATTTTAGCTTCGAAACTTAACTTATTGAAATTATCCATTCTTTTGAGCATACCCGTTTTCGCAGTTGTGATGATTACGCAAACATATCAATTTCAAAAAGGGATTTTGAGAATAGATCACATGGACAAAGAATCTTATTGGAAAGTTTTCTTGAAAACAGATTCAAAATATATAAACTATCTTTCAAAAGAAAACATAGAATTTATAACCTGTGCGAAACAATCTAGATGGACAAATTTTAAGGTGATGTCAAAAGATACCTGGTATATTTTGGATACTTTAAATTTAGATTTGCCAAAAGACACTTTGATTCATGGTGGGCAAATATTATTTAATGCGCATACAAAGGACCTTGGTGAATCTTTAGAAATTCGAATATTAAATGATAAAGATTCGCTTTTATTCAATCATTACACAACTTTATTGCATGTTATTGATGAAAAAAGGAACAAAAAATTAGCTGATTATCGTTTTTACATTGATAAAGGATTTCCTAAAAAGATAAAATGTGTGTTTGTAATTTTGACGAAAAAGGAAACATTGACAATAGATTCAATGAAAATTCGTTTCTTTACTGACTGATTTCTGCTTTCAGAAAACTTTTTCACCGATTTGAATATTTTAAATTATAAAATGAGTATCCACAAATTGTCTATTCTTATTCCTGCATATAACGAGGAAAATACGATTCAATTGATTTTAGAACGTGTCAAAGAAGTTGAATTGCCAAACGGAATTGTGAAGGAAATCGTGATTGTAAATGATTGTTCTAAAGACAAGACAATTGAAAAAGTAGAAGAGTATATTTCACAAAATGCTGAAATGGATATTCGATTGTTTTCACAAACCCATAATCAAGGAAAAGGAGCAGCAATCAATCGTGCAATCAAAGAGTGTTCAGGTGATTATATGATTGTTCAAGACGCTGATTTAGAATATGATCCGCAAGAATATAATTTGTTGTTGAAACCAGTCTTCATGGATAATGCCGATGTTGTTTATGGTTCACGTTTTGTTGGCCATCATCCGCATAGAATCTTGTTTTTCTGGCATTCAATCGGTAATAAATTTCTGACAAGGTTATCAAATATGATGACGAATTTGAATTTGACTGACATGGAAACATGCTACAAGTTGATTCGCACATCCATTGCAAAAAATATTGAAATCAAAGAAAATCGATTTGGTATTGAACCAGAAATCACCGCAAAATTAGCCCGAGTGCCAAAAATTAGAATTTATGAAGTTGGAATTTCTTATTACGGTCGCACCTACGAAGAAGGCAAGAAAATTGGCTGGAAAGATGGATTTAGAGCCATTTGGTGTATTTTGAAATATCGATTCATAAAATAATATGGAAATGGTTTCTCCTTCAGGTTCCTTGATTACTTTTTTATCATTTTCTTTCTATTGTAGATTGGCGTTATTGCATTGTTGAGTGTTTCCATGTGGAAAATTTTCGTCAAAGCCAATCAACCTGGTTGGGCAGCGATAGTTCCATTTTACAATTATTACGTCATGGTTGAAATCGCAAAAAAACCAACTTGGTAGTTTGGGATGATGTTTGTTCCTTTGGCAAATTTTGTTTTCATGATTATGATTATCAACGGATTAGTTAAAAACTTCGGAAAATCAGATGGATTCACTGTTGGAATAATCTTTTTGCCGTATATTTTCTTTCCAATTTTGGCTTTTGGCGATGCGAAGTACATCGATTCGGAAAAAATTTCTAGCCAAGATTTACTTGATAATTAATTATTTAAATCTTTGTTTTTTAATTTCTAATAAGATTTAAATCGCTCTCGTTGGCCCTTAAATCTGTAGATTTTTGCTACTTTTGTTCGCATAAATTTAAATTTACAGAAATGGCTGATATTCATTCTTATGACTTTAACGGAAAACGTGCTTTAATTCGTGTTGATTTCAATGTTCCTTTGGATAAAGAAACTTTGGAAATCACTGATGACACAAGAATCCGCGCTGCGCTTCCTACAATCAATCACATTTTAGACGCTGGTGGATGTGTAGTTTTAATATCGCATTTAGGTCGTCCAAAAGAAGGATTTGAAGACAAGTTTTCTTTGAAGCATATTGTAAAACACACAAGTGAATTGTTGCATCGTGAAGTGAAATTTGCAAGCGATTGTATTGGTGAAGAAGCTGAGAATTTAAGTGCTGGTTTAAAATCCGGTGAAGTTTTGTTGTTGGAAAATTTACGTTTTTACAAACAAGAAACTGCTGGTACTGAAAGTTTTGCTGAATCATTGTCTAAATTGGGTGATGTTTATGTAAACGATGCATTCGGAACTGCACACAGAGCGCATGCCAGTACAACGGTTATCGCCAAGTTTTTCCCGAATGACAAAATGTTTGGCTTTTTGCTTGAAGGAGAAATTAAAGCAGTAGATAAAGTATTGAATAGCACAGAAAAACCATTAACAGCCATTGTTGGTGGAGCTAAAGTTTCTTCTAAAATCACCATTATTCAACAGTTATTGGATAAAGTTGACAATTTAATTGTTGGTGGAGGAATGGCTTATACGTTTGTAAAAGCACAAGGTGGAAATGTTGGTAATTCATTGGTTGAGGATAATTACTTGGATATGGCAAAAGACATTATAGCAAAAGCCAAAGCAAACGGTGTAAATTTATACATTCCAACAGATACGATCATTGCAGATAAATTTGACAATGATGCCAATCGCAAGGAAGTGAAAATCGGAGAAATTCCTGATGGTTGGATGGGACTTGATACAGGTTCTGAAACGTCCAAAGCTTGCAGAGAAATCATTTTGAATTCCAAATTGATTTTGTGGAACGGACCAATGGGTGTTTTTGAAATGGATAATTTCCAACAAGGAACGAAAGATGTAGCCATGTCGATTGTTGATGCAACTGCAAATGGTGCTTTTTCATTGATTGGAGGAGGAGATTCTGTTGCAGCAATTAACAAATTCAATCTAGCTGACAAAGTAAGTTACGTATCAACTGGAGGAGGCGCTATGTTAGAGTATTTGGAAGGAATTGAATTACCAGGAATCAAAGCGATCAACGATAAATAAACGAATTATTGAATAGATTTTTGAAAGGATTGGAGTTTTTGCTTTAGTCCTTTTTTTGTTTGTAGAATCACGCAAAATGAATGAATCGCATCACTTTGAAGCACAATTCTGTAAATAGTATTTTGGGATTGGCATTTCGATCAATGTGGTAAACTGCATCATTGAAGTTTTCCATAAATCCATGGATATTATTTCCCGTAATAAATTTTGAGAAGTTTTTCAAAAATGCTTCTTCTTCCGCAGACGTCTTAGTGAGTTGGTTTTCTGTGTAGTTTCTCAATAAACTTTGTCGAAACATGTGAAGTGCATATTTCAAAAAAGTTTTTTGTCTTTCTTTACCAATTCCGCTAATTTCTTCCGCCCAATCAAGCATTGGATTGACATCTTTTTTATAGCAAACACGCATCAACTGAATAAAAAGATCTCGATTGATATTTTTTTCCAAATTTGAATTGAGCATTTCAATTGCTTCAATTAGATTTCCTTCTGTTTGAGAAGCAATACTTGTTGCAGTGGAGCCGTCTTGTTGGTATTTAATCTGTAAATATTTGGACAAGTCATCCAAATGAATCCTAGGAACTTTTAATAATTGGGTTCTAGAAAGGATGGTTTGTAATAATTTTTCCTGTGAATCTGCAATGAGTATAAACAACGTTTTAGCTGGTGGTTCTTCTAAAATTTTCAGCAATTTATTGGAACACTGCAAATTCATTTCCTCTGCCATCCAAATCAGCATCACTTTATAACCACCTTCAAAAGATTTAAAGCTCAGTTTTCTAATGATTTCCTGACTCTCTTCTGTTGAAATAATGGGAGTTCTTCCTTTATCGTCAATTCGATTGGTCCATTGATTCAAATTGAAATATGGTTGTGAAGCAAATTGAGCCCTCCAATCGGGAAGGAAAAAATCACTTTTTTTATTGATTGCTTGTACAACTGGAAATGAAAAGTGAATGTCTGGGTGTTGCATTTCATTTACTTTCCTGCAAGAATTACATTCGCCACAACTATCTTTTGCTTGTTTGTTTTCGCAGAATAAATATTGTAAAAAAGCCATTGCTAGAGGCAAACCACCATATCCAGCATTGCCAAGAAACATTTGCGCATGGCTAATCTTTCCTTGATTTACTTCTTGAATTAAGTGAGCTTTTAATTCATCTTGACCAACAACATCCTTGAATTGCATGTGCTAAATTAATTATTATTTATCACTCTTTACAAGCGGAAAACTGATGAAATAGAAAAAAAACAGCTGAAAGCCAAATTTGCACAATTTACTTTTGTGTGAATTATTTTTGATTAACTTTATTCTAATGAGAATAGAATTTATTAAGATTGTAAAAACGTTGTAAACTGAAAACAATATTGACAGGTTTGATTTAATCATTATTCTCTTTAACAATTTATTTATGAAACATTTAATTACAAGTTTATTTACATTGGTTGGTTTTGCTTTGTTTGCGCAAAATACCGTATCGGTTTCAGAGGAAAACAACAATTTTAGTGTCGGATCAAAAAATAGTATTGTGGTCAATATCCCTTATGGAAATTTGGATGTCGTTGAAAAAGCGCTTAAAAGTGAGCTGAAAGATTGGGATGGAAAATACAATTCTTCAAAAGGAGAATTTACTTCCATGCAAGCAAAATTGAAAGTAATGGGCGATAAACCGTTTGATGCTTATGCTAAAATTATCACTTCAGGAGACGTTATCAAAGTAGCTTTTGCGATTGATTTGGGCGGAGCATTTATGAACAGCAATCAACATGGTGCTCAATTCAATGAAATGCGAGAGGTAATTAGAAAATTTGCGTTGGAAACCTCCAAAGAATGCGTAGAAGAGGACTTAAAAGTAGAATCTAAGAAGCTTGAGAATTTTGAAAAAGACCAAAAGGATTTGGAAAAGGAAAAAGAAAATTTGCTGAATTCTATTGATGATTACAGAAAGAAAATCAGTGAAGCAGAAAAAAAGATTGAAGAAAATATGACGAATCAATCAAATAAAAAAACAGAAATTTCGACTCAGGCTCAAAAGGTGAAAGAAATAGAAAAAAAGAAAAATATTAAATAATTAGTTTAAAATTCAGGCAATCAATTTTATCGTTTGATTGCCTGATTAATATCATCTTGTGTTGTATTTGAAAAAATAATACCAACAATATATTTTCTTACCTTTGTGGAAAATATGCTCGTGATGAACACAAATGAAAAAGGCCGAGGCCGACAAGAATCAAAAAAGAAAGAAAGTTCGAAAGAACAAGAGACTACTTTAAAACCTAAAGATTCAAAAAAAACTGGATTTAAATCCAAAACTCCGACAATGTCAAGTTTTCAAAAGAAACAAATTGACACCAAAAAAGGATTTGCTGGTAAAGGAAAAAAATATGTTCCTTTCAAGGATAAAGAAAAAGTGGGCGATCCAATGCCTTCTTTCAATGAAGATGCCATTCGATTAAACAAATTTTTGTCCAATGCAGGAGTTGCTTCTAGAAGAGAGGCAGATGTTTTGATTCAAACAGGAGTTGTTAGCGTCAATGATCAAATTATTTTAGAATTGGGTTACAAAATCAAACCTGGTGATGTTGTAAAATATGATGGTCAAACAATCAATGCTGAAACAAAAAGATACGTTTTATTAAACAAGCCAAAAGATTTTATCACCACGATGGATGATCCATTGGGAAGAAAGACGGTAATGTCACTGGTGAAAAAAGCTTGTAAAGAGCGAATTTATCCTGTTGGAAGATTGGATAGAGAAACTACAGGACTTTTGTTGTTTACAAACGATGGCGATTTAGCTAAAAAATTGACGCACCCAAAATACAAAGCATCAAAAATCTACCATGTAGAAGCCAACAAAGCTGTTACTTTAGAGGATGTAGAAAAAATGAAAGCTGGTATTACGCTTGAGGACGGAATCATCAAATGTGATCACGTTGAATTTATTGAAAACGGTGGTTCACGTGAAATAGGAGTTGAGTTACATTCTGGAAAAAACCGCGTTGTAAGAAGAATTTTTGAATCTTTGGGATATGAAGTTGTAAAGTTGGACAGAGTTAAATTTGCCAGTTTGACTAAAAAGGATTTACCTAGAGGATTTTATAGACATTTGACAGAAAAGGAAGTGTCATTTTTGAAAATGAGTTGATTTAAAAGTAAGAAGAATGAAGCAAATTTGTTTGTTAATTATGGTTTGTTTGTCCTTGAATTTACAAGCACAAACGAAGAAAAAAATCAAGAAAGTTTCATACGGAAAAGGAACTTTATATGGTTATTGGGGCTACAACCGTTCGGCATATACCAAAAGCAATTTAAGATTGATCGGCAGTGGATATGATTTCACCTTGAAAAATGCGACAGCTCATGATAATCCGAGTCATAAATTCAAAGAATATGTTGATTTAGGAAACATTACAGTTCCTCAGTTTAACGCTAGAATTGGTTATTATTTTAAAAACCATTATGCACTTTCATTTGGTTACGATCACATGAAATACATTTTTGATGATGGAAATAAAGTGTTGTTGAACGGAAAGATAAATCCAGGAGTTGATACTATTTGGTCTGGAACTTACAACAATGTGCCAGTTACAACGAATAGGGAGAATTTTCACTATGAAAATTCGAACGGTTTAAATTATTTGCATTTTGATTTGACTCGTTCTGATATGCTATATAGAACTAAAAACAGAAGATTTGCAGTTTCAACCAATTTTGGTGTAGGAGCTGGAGGTATTTTGTCATTCAATGATTTCAATTTTGGTCAGCAAAAGGATATGGTGACTATTTCTATGTCTGGTTATTCAGTTTCAGCACACGCAGGATTGCGATTCGAATTTTTCAATCATGTCTTTTTGCAAGCAGAAGGAAGTGGTGGATTTATGCATCAAGTAAGGGTTCATACAAGACCAAATGATTTAACAGCTTACGCAACACAAAAATATGGTTTTGCAATGGGTCACATTGTTGCTGGATTTTTCGTTTATTTGAAGCCAACCAACAATTGTGATGATTGTCCAGTTTGGTAGAATAAGAAATTTGTAAAACAAAAACGGCGATTGATGATTCAAGCGCCGTTTTTTATGCATTTATATTTGATTTGAATATTTATGCTCTTCCCAATCTATTCAATAATCTTAGGTGAGAGAAAATTGCTCCACCCCACGTTTTGTGATAATTGTATGGTACTCCATGTTTTTCTGCAATTGTTTTTACAATTTTCGAAATTTTTGGATAATGTACATGAGAAATGTCTGGGAACAAGTGGTGCTCAATTTGGTAATTTAAACCGCCAACATACCAAGTTAAAATAGGATTCCAATTTTCAAAGTTCGCTGTTGTTTTCATTTGGTGAACTGCCCAACTTTCATCAGGATTTTCTTCTTGGTGATTTTCAACTGTCATGAAGCTTGTTTCAGGCATTACGTGCGCTGGTTGAAAAACAAAAGCAAGGATTGAACCACTAACAAAATGCATGGAGAAAAATCCGATTAGCCATTGCCACCATGAAATGTCCATAACAACTAAAGGAACGACGGCAATTGCAACGTAGTAAAGCACTTTGGAGAAAATCAAAAAGAGCATGGCTTTGCTATAAGTCACATTTTGTGCTGCGAGCAAATCTTTCTTTTTGTAGCGAATCAATTGGGCAAAATCTTTGTTTGTCATCCAAGAAAGCGTCATCAATCCATAGAAAAACCAAGCATAATAAACTTGAAATTTATGGATTTTCTTTTTCGGTTCATTTGGTGAAAATCTCAATAATCCGACTGGTTTGATGTCTTCATCTAAATCGTGGACATTGGTAAAACTGTGGTGAAGAACATTGTGTTGAATTCTCCAGTTTAAGCCATTTCCGCCTAAAACTTCCATAGAGTAACTCATCATTTTGTTAATCCAAGGACGTTTAGAAAAAGAACCGTGGTTTGCATCGTGCATAATAGAAAGTCCAATACCTGCCATTCCCACGCCCATTGTAAGTGACATCAAAAGCATGATCCATTTACTTTCAATTACGCCAAAGACCATTAAAAAATAAGGTAAAAGGTAAATTGTAAACATTAGCGGAACTTTCAAAAGAATTTTCCAGCTTCCAAACTTTTTGAGATTATTAGATTTTAAATAATCGTTGACTTTTTGAGCAAGTTCTTTAGAAAATGCATCTCTTTTTGTGAATTTAATATATTCCATCTTATCTGGTTTGGTATTTAAAAGCGCAGTGATACGCTGATTTCAACCTATGCAAATTTACGACCTTTAAATTGTTTTCAAGAAAATTAATATTATTAATTGTGAAATTTTAGCAATCAAATACTTATATTATATGATGGTTATAATTACTTTTTAAAGCTTAGTTTATTCATTTCAAAATGTTTGAAAGGAGAATAAATCTAAAAGCTAAACATTAAAACTAATGTAAAGAAATTCAAAAAAGAGATGTTACTATTGATAAATCGCATCAAGCGCTTCACACATCATAATTGCTGCTTTTTGAAGAATTTCAGGAGTATGTGCCAAGGAAACAAAACCGACTTCGTAACCACTTGGTCCTAAGTAAATTCCTCGCTCTAACAGCGCACTATGTAAATGTCTGAAGCCAGTCATGTCTGGATTTATTTCTTGTGCTTTTCGAATTGTTTTATTACCTGCGAAATTCAACCAAAATATAGAACCAATGCTCACAATTTCAAAATCATACCCTTTATCTTTCGCATGAGCGTTAATTGGAGCAATAAAGTCAATCGTTCTTTGGGCTTGATCTTCATAGAATCCTGGTTTTGCACATTCTGTTAGTTGTGCTATTCCCGCTGCCATCGCCACTGGATTTCCAGACAATGTTCCCGCTTGGTAAACATTTCCATCTGGAGAAACTCTTGCCATGATTTCTTTTTTAGCACCATAAGCACCAACCGGAAGTCCACCACCGATGATTTTACCGTAGGTTACCAAGTCTGGCTCGATTCCATAATATTCCGCAGCACCAGCAAAGGCAACTCGGAAACCTGAAATTACTTCGTCAAAAAATAGCAGAATGTTGTTTTCTGTGCAGATTTCTCTCAGCGCTAACAGAAAGGTTTTTTCTTGCAGAAGTAAACCATTGTTGGCTGGGATTGGTTCAATAATCGCGCAAGCAATTTGATCTTTGTATGCTTCAACGCAAGCTTTGAGTGCTTCGATATCATTTAACGGCAAAACCAACGTTTCATGTGCAAAACTTGCTGGAACGCCAGCACTTGATGATTCACCTAAAGTAACAAGTCCGCTTCCAGCATTTACCAAAAGGGAATCAGAATGTCCGTGGTAACAACCGTCAAATTTGATGACTTTGTCTTTTTCAGTATAACCTCGCGCCAGTCTTAATGCAGACATCACAGCTTCAGTTCCAGAACTTACAAATCTGATTTTATCGATAAATGGATTTCTTTGTAGAATTAATTCAGCCAATTCATTTTCTAATCGAGTTGGAGCTCCAAAGCTTGAACCATTTTGAAGCGTTTCTACAACTTTGTTGTAAACATTAGGATGATTGTGTCCCAAAATCAACGGTCCCCAACTGCAGCAGAAATCGATGAATTGGTTGTCATCTTCATCCCAGATCATGCAACCATCTCCTTTTTTAATGAATAATGGTGAGCCATCAACAGATTTAAAAGCTCTTACCGGGGAATTAACACCTCCAGGGAAATAATTTTTAGCTTTTGAAAAAAGAGATTCTGAGTTTGTTCTTTTGATAGCCATTTTGGATGAATTTTGAATTGTTGCTAAATTTTTTGGCGAAATTACGAATAATCTTGTTTTGGATTTGATAAAGATTTTTGCAAAATTTATTCTCCATGTTTTCGGGGTTGTAAGTGATTATAACGGATAAAATCACTTAATTGTTCAAAAATATTTGGTTTCAAATCATAATTTTCCATAACTTAGATTAACAAACCAATTTATCTTTTACACTCATGCAAAAAACATCAAACATTGCATACACTAGACAATGTTGCGTCTGCAATAAACAACTCTATGGTCGCTCAGACAAAGTATTTTGTGATATTCATTGTAAAAATAAATATCACAAAGAAGTGAGAAATCACACGCAATCTGTGTCTACAAACAACATTAAAATTCTCAATCGAAATTATGTGATTTTGATTCAATTACTTGGCGTCAAAGGAAAGAAGATAACAATCAACAAACTTGCCTTACAAGAATTGAAATTTGATTTTTCCACAGTTTCTGGGTTTGAAAAGACAAAATTGGGAATCAAAATGAAAGTCTATGAAATCTCATGGTATTATACAACCCACGACAATATCGTGATATTTCAAAATAACGATCAACGTTTGCTCTCACCTTATGTCTATAAAAGGTGGGAAATGGATTGGCAAATGAAGCAAACGCAGGCACCAATAGAGGTAAATAATTATTCATAATTTACGGTATTTCAAATGTGAATTTCTGCTTTTTCTCTTAACTTTGCTTTATGGCTAAAATTAAATCAGCATTCTTTTGTCAAAACTGTGGTTATCAAACACCTAAATGGCTTGGAAAATGTCCATCTTGTTCAGAATGGAATACTTTTGTGGAAGAAATTGTAGAGAAAAACCTTTCGCAAGTTGTTGCTTTTTCGACCAATACTGGACGAACAGCTAAACCACAACCGATTCAAGACATAGAAAATAGAGGCCAAGAAAGAATCACTTTATGCGATTCAGAATTAAACAGAGTTTTAGGCAATGGAATGGTTCCTGGATCATTGATACTTTTTGGTGGAGAACCTGGTATTGGGAAATCTACGTTGATGTTGCAATTGGCGGTTTTAGAAAAAAACTTGCGTGTATTGTATGTATCCGGTGAGGAGAGTGATCAGCAAATTAAAATGCGCGCCGAAAGAATTGGTTTAGATAACAAAGAATGCTTCATCCTGACTGAAACAAACTTGCAAAATATTTTCATGCAGGCGGAGGAGATTCAGCCAAAACTTTTGGTAATTGATTCAATCCAAACTTTATACAGCAATCAAATAGAAAGCTCACCAGGAAGTATTTCTCAAGTTCGAGAATGTACTGCACAACTTTTGCGATATGCCAAACAAACGGATGTTCCTGTATTTTTGATTGGACACATTACCAAAGAAGGCGCTTTGGCTGGACCAAAAGTGTTGGAACACATGGTAGATGTAGTTTTGCAGTTTGAAGGAGATAGAAATCACGTTTACAGATTGTTGCGAACCATAAAAAACCGTTTTGGTAGTACCAATGAGTTAGGAATTTATGAAATGTTAGGATCTGGCTTAAGACAAGTTGAAAATCCTTCAGAGATACTTATTACAAACACCGATGCAACTTTAAGTGGAATTTCAATTGCATCTACTTTGGAAGGATTGAGACCAATTTTAATAGAAGTTCAAGCTTTAGTGAGCACTGCTGCATACGGAACACCCCAACGATCATCGACAGGTTTTGATGCACGAAGATTGAATATGCTTTTGGCAGTAATGGAAAAGCGATGCGGATTTAAATTGGGTGCAAAAGATGTTTTTCTCAATATCGCTGGTGGAATTAGGGTAGACGATCCAGCAATCGATTTAGCAGTTGTTGCGGCTGTTTTATCTTCAAATGCTGATTTGCCAATTCCCAAAAACTTTTGTTTGGCAGCAGAAGTTGGGCTTTCTGGTGAAGTTAGACCTGTTAATAGAATCGATCAACGTATTTACGAAGCGGAAAAGTTGGGATTTGAAAAAATCATCATTTCTAAATTTAATAAGGGAATTGATCAAAAAAATTTCAAAATAGAATTGATAAAGTGTGGAAGAATTGATGAGGTACTTCGCGCTTTGTTCGGTTAAGACAATATTGTAATTCGTTTTCTTTTGATTTTCAAGCTGTTTTCTTGTTTTAATTGTTTTTACAATGTGAATAATGCAAGACATTCGAATCAAAATGAAAATTCGCTCGATGAAATTATTGAAAAAAAGATAGATTGGACTTTAGGTTGTATATCTTTGTCAACGAAAGATATTACAGATTTATATCAAGATATCCGACTTGAAACAACCATTGAAATACGCAAATAATATGAATAGTAGCAATGAACTAATTGAACGCCGCAAAAAATCTCAGTTGGGAGGTGGACAAAATCGCATTGATCGTCAGCATCAACAAGGAAAACTGACCGCGCGCGAACGTGTGATTTTATTACTTGACGATAATTCTTTTCAAGAAATGGGAATGTTTATCGAGCACCGTTCAACTTCTTTCGGATTAGACAAACAAACCTTTCCTGGTGACGGAGTAGTTACTGGTTATGGAAAAATTCACGGTCGTTTGGTGTACGTTTTTTCTCAGGACTTTACTGTTTTAGGGGGTTCTCTTTCTGAAACTCACGCTGAGAAAATTTGCAAAGTCATGGATTTAGCGCTAAAAAACGGGGCTCCCGTAATTGGATTGAATGATTCTGGAGGTGCGCGAATTCAAGAAGGTGTTGTTTCTTTGGCTGGTTATGCAGATATTTTTTATCGAAATACGCGAGCTTCAGGAGTGATACCGCAAATTAGTGTCATCATGGGACCTTGTGCTGGTGGAGCCGTATATAGTCCTGCGTTGACTGACTTTATTTTCATGGTTGAAGATACTTCATATATGTTTGTAACAGGTCCAAATGTTGTCAAAACTGTTACACACGAAGAAGTTACGTCCGAAGATTTAGGAGGTGCTAAAACACATGCAGAAAAATCTGGAGTTACACATTTTACTTCTGCAAATGATGTACAGTGCTTGAAAGATGTTCGTGATTTGATGACTTACATGCCTCAAAATTATGGCGAATTAGCACCGACAACAAAATTTGAGTTTACAGCTTCGAAAACAGAAGCAATCAAAAATATTTTACCAGCAAATTCAACACT
Source organism: Flavobacteriia bacterium (assembly GCA_947450325.1). GTDB lineage: Bacteria > Bacteroidota > Bacteroidia > Flavobacteriales_D > Crocinitomicaceae > JAQVCM01. The sequence goes on along the minus strand of CANFUT010000022.1, from coordinate 29,443 downwards.
TCCTTACGATATTCGTTCGGTTTTAGATTGCATTGTAGATGACAATTCTTTCCGTGAAGTGCAAGAAGGTTTTGCCAAAAACATTGTTGTTGGTTTTGCGCGCTTAGAAGGAAGAACAATCGGAATTGTCGCCAATCAGCCCGCTGCAATGGCTGGAGTGTTAGACATTGATGCTTCGAGGAAAGGTGGAAGATTCGTTCGTTTTTGTGATTGTTTCAATATACCTTTATTGGTGTTGGAAGATGTACCAGGATTTTTGCCGGGTACTGATCAAGAATGGAGAGGTATTATTACACATGGAGCGAAATTACTTTACGCTTTCTCTGAGGCAACTGTACCAAGAGTTACTGTTATCACACGTAAAGCATATGGTGGTGCTTTTGATGTAATGAATTCTAAGAACATTGGTGCTGATTTAAATTTTGCTTGGCCAACGGCGGAGGTTGCTGTAATGGGAGCAAAAGGTGCTGCGGAAATTATTTTCAAAAAGGAAATTTCTGAGGCGGCAAATCGTGAAGAAAAATGGAAAGAAAAAGAAGCTGAATATGCTGAAATGTTCGCCAACCCATACAGAGCAGCTGAGCGTGGTTTTGTCGATGATGTAATATTACCTGAAGAAACCCGAGCAAAATTGATTGCCGCTTTCCAAATGTTAGAAAACAAAGCAGAAAGCTTGCCGCAAAAAAAACATGGAAACATTCCATTATAATGTTTCAAACAATAAAATGTTCAGCCAAAATAAGGTTGAACATTTTTGTTTTTAAGCTGTTTTAAATTGTAAAAAGAATCAAATTAGTATCAACCAAAATATTCACAATTGATGAAAACGGTATTTCAACAATGTAAGGTTCTCTATCTAAATTCAATCTAAATAACGATAGAGTTTAATTTGCTTTGTTGTAGCTGTTAAATTTGTAGTGAATATTTTCAAATTTTCTATATAAAATGAGTAAGTCAGTATTATTAAAATCCTCTCTAGCCAAAAAATATTGGATGGCTTTAACGGGGTTATTCTTGTGTACTTTCCTGATTGGACACCTTTTAGGAAACCTTCAATTGTTTGCTGGAGGAGAAGAAGGCAAACGTGCGTTTAACGAGTATGGTTATTTCATGTCTCACAATATTTTTATTAAGGTATTGTCTTACACGACTTACATCTCTATTTTATTTCACGCAATTGATGGATTTTTGTTAGCTTTTCAAAACAAAAAAGCGCGTCCTGTAAATTATGCTTACAACAAGCCAAGTGCAAATTCTGCATGGGCTTCAAGAAGTATGGCTTTGTTAGGGAGTATCATTTTGATTTTCATTTGTACGCACATGGCTAACTTTTGGTGGAAAGCGAAATATTCTTCTACACCAATGCCTTTGCATAGAGTTGAAGTGAGCGCTCCTGGAAGTGAACAAAAACAATCTTTGTATTTAACTACAACAGGTAGCTTTTTGCCTACAGAAGGTTTAGTAATCAAACACGGAACTCAAATTTATGCACCGGAAGTTAATTTGAAAGTGGGTGAAGGTTACAAAGATCTACATTCATTGACAGTCGCTTTCTTCGGACATGATAAATCAGCTGAAGGTTTTCCTGCAAACGAATTTGCGTTATTAGCGGTTGTTTTATATGCTTTAGCTATGTTGACACTTTCCTTCCACTTGTGGCATGGATTCTCTTCAGCATTTCAATCTTTAGGAGTTCGTCATCCAAAGTACACTCCATTTATTCAGGCACTTGGAAAAGGGTTTGCTGTAATTGTACCAATGGCTTTTGCTTCAATTCCAATTTTCCTTTACTTGACGAAATAATTTAGATCATTAAAAAATAGCTTCGATATGTCAATATTAGATTCAAAAATACCAGAAGGTCACATTTCAAAAAAATGGACTGATTACAAAGATCATTTAAAATTAGTTGCTCCAAATAACCGTCCTAAAATCGATGTAATTGTTGTAGGAACTGGATTAGCTGGTTCATCTGCGGCAGCTTCTTTAGGTGAAATGGGATACAATGTGAAAGCATTTTGTTTTCAAGATTCTCCGCGTAGAGCGCATTCTATTGCTGCTCAAGGAGGGATTAATGCAGCGAAAAATTACCAAAACGATGGAGATTCAATTTTCCGTTTATTCTACGATACAATCAAAGGAGGTGATTACAGAGCGCGTGAAGCAAATGTTCACCGTTTAGCTGAAGTTTCTGGAAATATCATCGACCAATGTGTCGCTCAAGGTGTTCCTTTTGCTCGTGAATACGGTGGATTATTAGACAACCGTTCTTTTGGTGGTACTCAAGTACAACGTACTTTTTACGCAGCTGGACAAACAGGTCAACAATTGTTATTAGGTGCATATTCAGCATTGTCTCGCCAAATTGGTTTAGGTCGTGTGAAAATGTACAACCGTCACGAAATGTTAGACATTGTAAAAGTTGATGGAAAAGCAAGAGGAATTATCGCTCGTAACTTGGTGACAGGTGAAATCGAAAGACATTCTGCTCATGCGGTTATTATTGCATCTGGTGGATATGGAAATGTATATTTCTTGTCTACAAATGCGATGGGAAGTAACGTAACTGCTGCTTGGAAAATTCACAAACAAGGAGCTTTGTTCGCGAATCCATGTTTTGTTCAAATTCACCCAACTTGTATTCCTGTTCACGGAACAAATCAAGCCAAGTTGACCTTGATGTCAGAGTCTTTGCGTAATTCTGGACGAATTTGGGTTCCAAAGAAAAAAGAAGATGCTGAAGCAATCAGAGCTGGTAAATTGAAACCAACTGCGATTGCGGAAGACGATAGAGATTATTTCTTAGAAAGAAGATATCCTGCATTTGGAAATTTGGTGCCTCGTGACGTTGCTTCACGTGCTGCTAAAGAAAGATGTGATGCTGGTTACGGTATTGAAGCTAATGATACCAATGAAGGTGTTTATTTGGATTTTTCATCAGAAATTAAAAGCAAAGGAAAACAATCAGCTTTTGCTGCAGGGAATCACAATCCAAGTGAAGAAGAAATTATCACTTTAGGAAAAAAATGGGTTGAAAGTAAATACGGGAATTTATTCCAAATGTATGAGAAAATCACTGACGAAAATCCATATGAAACCCCAATGAAAATTTATCCAGCTGTTCACTACACAATGGGTGGAGTTTGGGTTGATTACAACTTACAATCAACAATTCCTGGTTGTTTTGTTGCTGGGGAAGCTAATTTCTCAGATCACGGAGCAAATAGATTAGGAGCTTCTGCTTTGATGCAAGGTTTAGCGGATGGATATTTTGTATTGCCATATACTGTGTCTGATTATTTAGCAAACGAAATTAGAACCGGAGCAATAGCAACTGATTCTCCAGAGTTTGATGCAGCGGAACAAAGAGTGAATGATCAAATCAATAAATTCCTTAACAACAACGGAACAAAATCTGTTGATTATTACCACAAAAAATTAGGATTAATTATGTGGAATAAAGTTGGAATGGGTAGAAATGAACAAGGTCTAAAAGAAGCAATTGCTGAAATCGCTCAATTGAAAGAAGAGTTTCATCAAAATGTTTACGTTCCAGGGACTGCCAATGAAATGAATCCTCAACTAGAAAAAGCAATGAGAGTTGCAGATTTTATTGAACTAGGACAATTGATGGCAATCGATGCTTTACAAAGAAAAGAATCTTGTGGAGGACATTTCCGTGAAGAATATCAAGATGCTGAAGGTGAAACATTGAGAGATGATGAAAACTTCAAATTTGTTGGTGCTTGGGAATATAAAGGTGATGATATTAATAACGAAGAACTTCATAAAGAAGCTTTGAATTATGAATTCATCAAAATTGCCGCAAGAAATTACAAGTAAGCATTAGTATTGAGTTATTAGGCAAGAGTAAAAAGTAAGAAAAAACGATTTAAAATGGCATCAAAAACTATAAATATAAACCTTAAAATCTGGCGTCAAAAAAATGCCAATGCAAAAGGTAGTATGGAAACGTACAAGTTAGATAACGTTTCTACAGATAGTTCATTTTTGGAAATGTTAGACCAATTAAATGAACAATTAATCAATGAAAGACAAGAACCAATCGCATTTGATCACGATTGTCGCGAAGGAATTTGCGGAATGTGTTCTTTATTTATCAACGGAGAAGCTCACGGACCTGACAGAGCAGTAACAACTTGTCAGTTGCACATGCGTAAATTCAAAGATGGAGAAACTATCTATGTTGAGCCATGGAGAGCAAAAGCTTTTCCTGTAATCAAAGATTTAGTTGTTGATAGAAGTGCTTTTGATAGAATCCAACAAGCAGGAGGATTTGTTTCTGTAAACACTTCTGGTAGAACAATGGATGCAAATGCGATTCCAATTCCAAAACACGATGCAGACAAAGCTTTCGAAGCAGCTGCATGTATTGGTTGTGGTGCGTGTGTAGCTTCTTGTGTAAATGCATCCGCAATGTTATTCGTTTCTGCTAAAGTTTCTCAAATGGCTTTATTGCCTCAAGGAAAAGTTGAAGCAAAAGAGCGAGTGCTTAATATGGTTAGAACAATGGACGAAGAAGGTTTTGGAAATTGTACAAATACTGGTGCTTGTGCCGTTGAATGTCCGAAAGAAATTTCTTTGGATAACATCGCTAGAATGAACCGTGAATTCTTGAAAGCAGCAGTAACTTCTGAAGCTTAATTAAGTTTCTCATAATACTTTAAAAGGTCACAGTGATGTGGCCTTTTTCATTTTCTATTAATTAATATATTCCTTTCATTTAATATTAAAAATTTAGGCAGAATAAAATTTTTATTTATTTGAATGTTTTCTTACTTTTACAATTATAAACTCAAAAAATTATGAAAAAAACACTACTTACAATCGCGCTTGCCTTTACAGGTTTTTGCGCAAATTCTCAGGTGATTTTCTCCGTTGAAGAGCCTGCTTCAATTGCTGGAGGGTATGAATTAACATATGCTGCGATCACCGATTGGGGTGTTCCAGATTTGTTAATCACTGCTAATGCGGTATTAGATACTGTTGTTTTGGCAAATGATTTAACTCCAACTGCTGATTCTTTAATGTGTGATGTAGCTGCTGTTGGTTCTTTGAATGGTAAAATTGCCATGTTATATCGAGGTTCTTGCGAATTTGGTGTAAAAGCATTAAATGCACAAAATGCTGGAGCTATTGCTGTAATCGTTGTCAATAATATTTCTGGTCCACCAATCGCAATGGGAGGTGGAGCTCAAGGGTTAAATGTTACAATTCCTGTTGTAATGGTTTCAGATGTAACTGGAGCATTGATCAGAGCAAAAATCGATAATGGTGAAAATGTAATTGCTTTTATTGGTAATAAAGAAAATTATTATGTAAATGATATTGGAACTGCTAGTAAATACATCAGAGTTGCTGAAGAACAAGCGATTCCTTCTGTATTGGCTGTAAACTCTACTGAATTTCCAGTAAATCTTGGGTTATATGTTTTCAATTATGGTTCTGCTTTTCAAACAGGTGTGACTGTAACTGCAGATATTACATATAATGGAACTTCTATTTACAATCAAACTTCGAATTCTTTTGATTTCGTTTCTGGAACAGCGACTCAAGACAGTGTTTGGGTAGATTTCCCAGCTTTTTCTTCTTCAGCTTTCAGTGCAGGAAATTATGCAATTACTTACACTTTGACTCCAACTGTAACTGATGATTACCCTTCCGATAATGTCATTACTACAAGATTTGTATTGACAAACGATATGATTTCTTTAGCTCGCTTAGATGCAAATGGAAAACCAACAATCGATCAAGGTTCTAAACCAAGTACTCAAACTGGTTCTTTTACAACTTGTATTCATTTTAAAAATGCAAATGCAAGTAGAGTTGGAGCACAAGGTGTTTACTTTGGAGTTTTGAAAAATGCTGCCGATGGAGATGTAATTGGTGAAGAAATCTTGGTACAAGGTTACCAATGGAATGACCAATTTATTGATTTAAATGATGCTGCATTTGGTTTTACAGCATTAGACGAGAAAGGTTCTGGTTCTTACACTTTTGCTGCAGATTTGCAAGATACAATCCTTTACCAAGCTTTTGATACTCCATTTATGTTAGAGGATGGTGCTAGATATTTGTTTTGTGCTACAACTAGCAGTACTACAATTTTCATGGCTTATGACACTCAAACTAAATATGCTCAAAATTCAGCATTAGACGCTCAACCTGTTGGTCCGATCGCTGACGCTGGTACATTTAGCATCGGTTTCTCAGGTGATCCTGTTCCTGCAATTGGTGTGAAAACTTATTTAGCTGCTGAAGCTGGAATTTTGGAAACAAATACTGTTGAAGCAAATGTTTACCCAAATCCTGCAAAAGATCAAGTGATTGTTGCAATAAAAGGTTATACTGGTGATGCTACTATGACTGTAACTGATTTGGCTGGTAAAACAGTTATGAATACAACAGTTACAACTGATGCAAATGGTAAAGTGAAAGTGAATACTGCTGAATTGAACAACGGTATGTACATCATCAATTTACAAATGACTGATGGAACTGTTAGCAAAGTAAATGTTGTTATCAATAAATAATAAAATACTTTAATATTTTGAAATCCTGGATTCTTTGAATTCAGGATTTTTTTTGTCCAGAAAATTTCATGCAACCTTCAATTTTCAAGTCAAAAAAATGCTGTAATTTTACCCAAAAGAAATCAACACCATGGAAAAGCTTCAGAACTACATCAACGGTCAATACATCAATCCAAATGAAGGAAATTACATTGATAATTATGAACCTGCCACAGGCAAAGTTTATTCCTTGATTCCAGATTCGGATGAAAGTGATGTTCAAGTAGCCGTTGAAGCCGCAGAAAAAGCTTTTCCAATTTGGTCTAAGATGTCAATCGATCAGCGTAGTGCTATTTTAGTGAAGGTTTCCGAAGGTATTCAGAATCGAATGGATGAATTTGTTCAAGCAGAATCTAAAGACAATGGAAAGCCTGTTTCTTTGGCTGCACATGTTGATATTCCGAGAGCGATTTCTAATTTTCATTTCTTTGCTACTGGAATTTTGCATTTTGCTGCCGAAGCACACTCCATGGAAGGAGAAGGAATCAATTATACCACTAGAAAACCAATTGGTGTCGTAGGTTGCATTTCTCCTTGGAATTTGCCCTTGTATCTTTTTACTTGGAAAATTGCTCCCGCATTGGCTGCAGGAAATTGTGTGATTGCAAAGCCATCAGAAGTAACTCCATACACCGCATATTTACTTGGCAAAGTTTTATCTGAAGCTGGGATGCCAGCAGGTGTTTTAAATATCATTCATGGCGCTGGAAGTAAAGTGGGCGATGCCATCGTAAAGCATCCTAAAATCAAAGCAATTTCATTTACGGGCGGAACCAAAACTGGTGAATATATCGCGAGAACTGCTGCGCCAATGTTCAAGAAATTATCACTAGAATTAGGAGGAAAAAACCCAAATATCATTTTTGACGATTGTGATTTTGATGAAATGCTAACAACAACTGTGCGTTCATCTTTTGCAAATCAAGGACAGATTTGTTTGTGTGGTTCTAGAATCTTCGTTCAACGTGGAATCTATGATAAATTCAAAACCGCATTTGTTGAAAGAGTTGAGAAATTAACTGTTTCTCATCCAACTGATCCGAAGGCAAAAATGGGTGCCTTGGTGTCCAAGCCGCATTTGGAGAAAGTTATTTCCTACATTGAAATAGCCAAACAAGAAGGCGGAAAAGTGATTGCTGGTGGAAACCAAGTGCATCTTGAAGCGCCTTACAATGAAGGATATTTTTTGCAAGCAACCGTGATAGAAGGATTGGATTTTAAATGCAGAACCAATCAAGAAGAAATTTTTGGGCCTGTAGTGACGTTGACGCCTTTTGATACGGAAGAAGAAGTATTAGAAATGGCGAATTCCACGCAATATGGATTGAGTGCTACTTTATGGACTTCCGATTTAAAACGAGCACACAGAATGGCCGATCAAATCGAAGCAGGAATTGTTTGGATCAATGCATGGTTGGTCAGAGATTTGAGAACGCCTTTTGGTGGAGTAAAATCTTCTGGAGTTGGAAGAGAAGGAGGATGGGAAGCGCTTCGCTTTTTCACCGAACCGAAAAATGTTTTCGTGAAGTTTTAGAAAAACTTATTGCGCTTCAAAAATCTTTTGACTGGAATGTGAACGCTTCCAAAAAGCTCATTGCTTGTCAGTGAATCCAAAGAAAATCCGTATTTGATCCCTTTGTCGTTCCAAATTCCGCCATTGAAATTTGATTCTTTGGTTTTGGGCGTAAAATCTGAAGAATACAAATAAATGTGTGAAGGTGTTTGTCTGATTCTCAGTGGGGGAGAAGTAAGCACATAGAATTTGTTGTTTTCCTTGCGCATGATTCCTTTGGCGAAAAGTTTCGACAAAAATTCTTTTTGATATTCATTCGTCGACATCATAAAGGCAAATCCTGGAACATCTTTCATCACGCTGCTTTTTACCTCAGTAACATTGAAATTTTCATCCAAAATAGATTCTACAAACGTTTCTTTGATTTTCACTGTTCCTCCTTGGTGAAACGATAAATCGCCATTCCAAGCTTTCAAAAAGGCATCTGTTGGAAAACTTACTTTTTTTCCCAATCTGACGAGTGCTTTGTAAATTGGATCTGATTTGTCATTGCGCAGATTTTCTACATTCAAATGCAAATTCACCAATTTATCAGTTCCAAGTTTGTCTTCAAAAGCCAATCCTGATGGTTTAAAAGAGATATTTAACGGCTTCTTGTTCCGAATATAGGTTTTGAGGTGAATGTTCATTGAATCACTGTCGTGGGCAAACAAAGCGGTTTCAATTCCTTGGCTTCTCAATTTTTTTGAATTGGAAAAGATGACTAATTTTTCATCCTTGAATTGTTTTTCTTCAGTAAATGCTTTCCAAGCTTTGGTGACATCATTTTTCTCAGCGAATTTCACATTGTACAACCTTTTCGGAAGTTGCGTTCCTTGGTAAACGAAAAACCATTTTTTATCATACGTTAAATACAAATGTTCTGAACGCAAAACGTGTACTTTTTGCTCGCTGACCAATGTGTCGTCCAATTTGATATTGCTTTTCAGTCGCACAATTCCAGGATAAATTTTAGAACTGTCATTAACTGAAATCAATGCGCCCCATTCTCCCGATTCATTGGCGAAAAAATAGGCTGGCTTTTGTAGATCGAGACCGTAATTTTTTCCTTGAGCCAACAAAAATTCATGAGTTAAAAAATCTCGAATTGGAACTTTGTTGTAGAAAAGCATCGGAGAGGATTCTCTGGCAACATCCAAAATATAAATGCGACCTAAAAAATCACCATCAGGAAGTCTATCTACCAATGAAGGTTCTGGAAGTGTTTTGCTAAAAAGTGGTTTGTAGTAGAAAAATCCAGCCAATAACGTAATCAAAAAAACAATAAATAAAACTTTTCTAGCCATAGATAATGTTTGCTGATTTATTTAGAAAGTACATAAATTGAATTCACTAAATCCAATAAATATTTTCCTGAATTATCATAAGTTCCATCAAAATTGTAAACCAAATTGAAAGTTGTATTTGTTTTGGTTGTTTTGGATGAAGTCAATTCCAATACGCCTGTTTTGTTACGCATCGCATCTAGAATTTCATTTTGTCTGGTATTGAACATTTCTCTTGGAAGACTTGATAAAGCTTCGCTCCAGTCAAAATAGCCGTACATGAATTTGCTAGATTTCGCTTTTTTCGCTCTTTTTCCAGACAAAGCTTGAGAACCATAACCATTGTTGTGGTTAATTGCCAAATCTTCGTCATTGGTAAAAATCAACAAACCGTTTTTATTGATGATATACAATGGAATCGAATTTAGTACTGCATCTTCAATCACCCAATATTCACCTTTATTTTTAAATCTTGAAGTCATTTTTCCGAAGTGTTTCAAGATTTTCTCAGGAATATCGCTTCGATTTGTCGAAAATCCTAACGTGAAAATCGGCATGTCTTCTTCGCTTTGAATTTCTTTTTCTTCGTATTCAAAAGTATTTTCGTCGTATAAAAATTCGATTCTGGTCGTTTTTACTTTTTTGATACCGTTGAAACTGCCAAACATACTTCCTTTGTAAGTCTCGAAAAGTGCATCAGTATCTACAAATTCATTGATCAACTCAGCCATCAAAACGTTACTTGAAATGCGCGGATCTTTTTCTTCACTTAAGATCGGAATGATGATATCATAAGCTTGGTTGTATCCTTCTTTTAAATTGATATTGTAAGTGAAAAAACCAGTACTATTTTCATGGATGTATTGCAACACGTGAGAATCAAATTTGGTGCTGTTCAATTTTTCATAAATGGTCCCCAATGTTTCACCATAATTTGCTTGAAAATTGATGTCAATCGTGTTGTCTTTCAGAACTATATCACCAACCATTACGTTTCCAGTGTACAATTCTTGCATGTCGGTGAACAACTCAGGAAATAGAATCTGAAAATTCCATAAACCTCTTGTATTTCTGAAATTTCTAGAATTGTCTAAGTAAAAAATACCGTCTGATGCGTGGGCAAGTTGTGCAGCAAATTTTGGGTCATTTTTCTTTAAATCAATGTTTTGTACAAAAATTTCGTCGCAGATGTTTTTCAAATATTTACTTTGTAAAGTAACATTGATGCTGTCACGCATTTCCCAATAGTTTTTACTCATCAAATCATTTTCGTCCATTTCGCCTTCGATTTCTACTTCTTCGATGGCTTCGTCTACTTCTGGGACAATAGGACCAAAATCTTCTTCCATTTCTGGATCCATTTCATCAAATTCATCGTTGTTGGTGTTGTCGTTGAAATAGCCATAACCTCTTGCAAACCAAATAGAATCTGCGATAGTTGAAACTTTTTCGTAGCTTGGGTCAACCCGTAAAATCAATCCAGAATTTCCCTTGATGATTAAGTAGTTTGAATAACTTGAATAAAACTCAACGTTCGGAATTTTGGTTTCCACACGGTCGAAATCGTCAAAAACGGTGAAAAGTTGTTTTTTATTTTTGATTCCAAAAGTGAATCCTGCCACTTCAAAATCTGGATTTAAACCATAGAAAATGTTTAATTTTTGATCAAAATCAATTCCAGAATCTTTCAAGGTTTTGCCTTGTGTAGAACCATCAAACAATTCAGATTGCACTTCTGACATGAATTCGTATTGCACTAATTCATCCATCGATACTTTCTTCAACAAACTAATGTTGTTGATACTGAATACAGTAACAGCATCTTTTGGGATTAAATCTTCGGAAGATTGCCCAAAGGAATAAGTGAAAGCAAACACACTGATAAGGCAATATAGATTCTTCATATTCGGTAAAAACAACTTTTTCACAATGTACGGCATCCTTTCGAATTTACCGAAAAATTAACTTATTTTTTTATTCCGCTAAGGTAAATGGTATTTTCCAATAATTCAGTGTTTTGACTCAAAGAATATGGATTGGTTTTAATCATTACAGCCATTTTATTTGCTGACATTTGCGCTTGCACATTTTCAAATTTTTCTATCGGTCTGTCGAATCTGGTGATAGAAATGTAACTGCCTTTTTGTAAGGCCTCTGTGTCTTCTTTTTTGATTCTTTCTTGCGCTGTTGCAGGAAGTTTAGGAATCGTTCTTGTCAATTTATTTCCATCCCAAACCAACCAATTGTGGTCAGAATCTTTGTTCACCCAATCCGCATTTTCTTCGCGAATGATTTCCTTGATTGATTTTTGTAGAATCTGAATATTGGTGAAATCACATTGAAATTTGAAGATAAACTCAGTGTAGTTTGCTTCTACTTTCACGTTTGTAATTCCTTCTTTTTTTCCTAACTTTTCTTTGTAAAATTTTACTTTTTCCTGAATTTCAGCAATCGAAGGCACTTTTTTACCGTCCAAACTGTCCAACGCTAAAATCGAATTGATTTTTACCTTGCTTGAACTCAAGTTGATTGTATATTTGAAAGTTCCTGATCCATCGCTTTTGATACTTAAATCATCGATGATTTCAACGCAAGAACCCAAACTAAAAATGACCAATATGGCTAATAAAATTTTCATCAAAAAATGGAATTATGAAACAAAAGTACTCAAATTAACTGCTAATTCGTCCACGTTTAATTCAACTTCTGTACCAAAAATGAGCGCGCGGTTATCTGCAATGTGTCCAGCTGGAAAATCAAACACAATCGGAATTTTTCGATATTCAAAATGCGACAAAATAATTTCGTGTAAAGTCAAACCGATTGGCGTCGCTGTATCTTTCATGTCTGTCATTCCACCGACAATTAAACCGTTGATTCTGTTTAAAATACCTGCTTTTGCAAATGCATAAAACATGCGGTCGAGGTGATACAATTGTTCTGCTAAATCTTCAATAAAGAGAATTGTGTTGGCATATTCTGGTTGATCGTCCGTTGCTAACAAACTGTATAAAATCGAAAAATTCCCACCAATCAATTTTCCAACAGCATTTCCGCGTTTGTTATATGGGTGAGATGTAATTTGAATTTCAGTTTGTTTTCCTTGCAATGCATCGAGCATAGAATCCATGGAAATCGTTGTGTTTTCTGCATAATTGAGTGGCATGGTGGCATGGATGCTTTTCAACTCGAATTTTTGCATGCGTTGGTGAAAAACGGTAACGTCTGAAAATCCTACAATCCATTTTGGATCTCGCAACATGCCTGCCCAATTGATGCTATCTAGAATTCGAATGCAACCATAACCGCCTCTTGCGCAAATAATTGCTTTGATTTCTGGATTATCGATGGCTTTTTGAAAATCTTCTGCACGTTGCGCATCAGTTCCTGAAAAATAATGGTGTGTTCCCAAACAATGTTCGCCCAAAACAACACGATAGCCGTGCGACTCAAAAAATGCTTTTGCGTCCAACACCAATTGTGCTTCGATTGCTTTTGCAGGAGCAACAATGGCGATTAAATCACCTTTTAGAAGGGGCGAAATTTCAGAATTCATGTGGTAAAATTACATTTTTTCTGAAACAGTAAATGAATTGGAATTTTTGGAACTAGGAAATAAATGCTTTTTGCAAAATAACAGGATATTTCTTCCCAAATTCTTGCTGACACCATTCTCTCAATAATCGGATTTCTTCTTGATCGTTAATCCATTGCAATGCTTTTGCCAATTCTTTTTGAAATAGTTGTGCGTCAAAACTCACTTTCATTAAGATTTTTTTACTCAATTCTACCATGACTTTTCGCTTTAAATGTTTCTACCAAGATAACTTGTTAAACTAAATTAAATTGTGAGCGAAATGTTAATTGGCGAATTTTAACTTTTATTTAGTGATCGTGAATTTCAAATCGACGGTAATTCTATTTGCCCTTGAGTCTGGACTAATACATACAACCTCTTTGATCCAGAGCGTTTTACTTTTTCGTATTTTTTTCAATTGAGATTTAGAAAAACAAGCAGTACAAGGGGCAATTCTATTTCTTTTTAATAGTCGGTCGCTTACTCGCTGAATTTTTTTTTCGCTCCACTCATCCCAGTTAATTTTTGACTTTTCATTCAAAGATTTTTCCCGACCATTTTTCTTTATAATAGAACTGTTAAATTTTGTTATTCTTGCATCACTCTTTAGTATGGATGGTTCATAAGAAATGTAAAGAACTAAATTGGAGTTTATTGAATCAATTTTTAGGATTGAATCTCTGATGTTACCCAAATATACTCGAGGTTTGGCTAAATTTTCAATTTTAAAAATATACTTTCCTAAGAGTAATTCATTTTGAAATAGTTTCAAGGTGTCGTACCCTAATCTTTTTGGAATATAAAAAAAGGTTCTATTTGTGCTTTTTAAAGTATCATTTAAACAAAGAAGAATATAGGTTAAATTAACATTAATTCCTTCAATTGTTAATTCATTCGATAAACCAGGGTAAGCAATGTTTTTCGTTGGTTCTATAAGTGAGTTATTCAAAATGCGCAATTGGGCATTTGAATATGCAAATGTCATGAAAGAAATGAATGTGATTAAGTTTTTCAAAATCATTAAGTTTTCCTTCTCGTAATCAAAACTCACTTAGTAATCAACGATTCTGCAAATATTCCTCATTGCGTTTTCTATCTTCCGCACTTCCTTCAAAACAAGCGTGTTTCGATTTTTTGGCTGGAAAAAGATGGATGTATTTGATATGAAACATCACAGGATAATATTTGCTAGAAAACCATTGCAATTTGGCACTTCCACTGTTCCATTCTTGAATGCCCAACACCGGAAGTTGCACGCCAGGAATTAAATATCTTCCTTTTTTCAAACGAACACCGAAACCAAGATCATAATGCAATTGCGCCCTGAAGTCTGGTGAAAAAGTTTGCTGCCCAACCATTGCTCCCTTATAGGTGGATTTTTGCAACATGCTATAATCACCATTGAGTCCTAAAGAATGGTCCAAGAAAATCTTTTTGGTTTTATTCAAATATTGCAATTTATGCACAGCAAATCGACCGTAAACATAACCTTTGCTGAAATTTCCTTCTCCAGTATTGGTAAAAAGCGCATTTCCAGAAGCATTGAATTGCGTTACTGTAACTGTTTCTCTTCCTTTAATCAATTTAAATCCAATTCCATAATCAATGTAATCTACAAAACGTCCAAATTTGAATTTAGGTTCTTTCATGTTGAAATGGACCAATCCAACTTCTGCGAAAAATCCTACTTTTCCGCTAGGGTCATGGGTATATTCATTGTATCGATTTACAGAATCAAGCGGGCTTTGAAATGTTTGATTGACTTTTCTTGTCAAAGTATAAGTTGGTCCAACTTGAACTTGAAGTCCAATTGGACGCACTTTTCCATCATTTGGACTTTCAACTTTTCCAAAAAAGTCTTTGCGTTTCTTTTTTTGTTTATACAGTTTTTGAGCGTCTAAAGTTGAGACTGTCAACAAACTTATCAAAGTCAGCAAAATAATTTTCATTGATCAACTAATTCGTTTAATTTTTCCATTACTTCTGGCGCGTCCCATTTTTCGTGGATGTTTTCCATTTCCATGAGCTTCACCATAATTTGGTCTTGTTTTTTCCCGTTCGCCAACGCCTCACTGTATCTGATGTGGCTAAAAGTGACTTGAGAATATAACGGCAACCACTTATTTGGGTACAAATTACTAAATTTTGCTTCAATTTTCTTTCTTAACAAGAAATTTGGGTCAGCAGTCAAATCACGCATTTCAACATAATTCAACAAAGCCAAGTCTAAAATCGCATTTCCGTCTGGTACACGTTGGTCAGAAAATCTTCCCAAAAGTCCGTCCCAATTGCCGTTTGCTTCTTCATGCATTTCATGGAAAACGGTGCAATCTTCAAATCCACAATTCATTCCTTGTCCGTAGAAAGGAACAATTGCATGGGCAGAATCACCTAATAAAACTACATCATCGCCGTAGTTCCAAGGGTTACAACGAACCATTACCAGCGATGAAGTTGGATTTTCAAAATAATCGTCAATCAAAGTTGGCATCATTGAAACGGCATCAGCGAACATCAAATTGAAAAAATCTGAAACTTGTTCTCTTGTTTCGAGCGTTTCAAATGAAGTTTCTCCTTTCATCGGGAAGAATAAGGTACAAGTAAAACTTCCGTCTAAATTCGCCAAAGCAATCATCATAAATTCACCACGTGGCCAAATGTGCAAACAGTTTTTGTCTAATTGATGTGTTCCATCAGCATTTGCTGGAATAACCAATTCTTTGTAACCGTGATCCAAGTATTTTTGAGAATAATCAAAAATCGTGTTTTTTTGCATGCGCATTCTAACCGCAGAAAAAGCACCATCCGTTGCAAAAACTTTATCAAATGAATGATTTTCTTTTTGATTGGTTTCGCTGTTGGTGAAAGTCAACGTGTTTGTTTTTAAATCAATATCGTCGCATTTGCGGTTGAAATTGTAATCGATGCTTGGAAAATCGTCCGCCAAATTCATCAATTTTTGGTTCAATCCACCACGCGAAACGGAATAAATCGCTTGATCTTCTTTTCCGTAAGGTTGATAAGTCAAAGTTCCGTCCAATGCGTGCATGCAACGTTTGTACATAGGAATCGAAATGGCACGAATATCTTCTGCAATTCCGGCCAATTCCAAGGCTTTCCAACCACGGTCTGAAAGTGCCAGGTTGATTGATTTTCCAGCCAATAATTTTGCTTTTCTCAAATCTGGTCGGCGTTCAAATACAGAAACTTGGTAACCTTTTTTTGCCATCAAGATTGCTTGTAAACTTCCAACCAATCCTGCTCCTACAATTCCTACTTTTTTCATACTGATATTTTTTTCGATGTATCAATTTTTATTTTCAAATCGACAAAATGGCTTTTTCCAAAATTTCTCCGAAAACAAAAACGTCTTCGAATGAATTGTACATTGGAACTGGTGCTAAGCGGATTACATTTGGTTCTCTCCAATCTGCAATTACACCATCTTCTGTCAATTGATTAAACAATTTTTTCGCTTCTCCATGCACCAACATGGAAATTTGAGCTCCTCTTTGCGCTTGATTTCTTGGGGTAATGATTTCAAACGTGCATTTTTCTTTGTGCTTTTCTGAAATTGAATCAATCACAAATTCTAAAAATCCGGTCAATAAATCTCTTTTTTGACAAAGCGCTTGCATTCCAACTTCATCAAATAAATCCAACGACGCCAAATGTGCTGCCATTCCCAAAATCGGCGCGTTGCTCAATTGCCAACCTTCAGCGCCTTCCATCGGGTGAAAGCCTTTTTGCATTTGAAAACGTGTTTCTTTGTCGTGTCCCCACCAACCCGCAAAGCGCGGCAATTCTGGACGATTGGCGTGTTTTTCATGCACAAACATTCCAGAAACTCCTCCGGGAGATGAATTCAAATATTTGTAAGTACACCAAGCGGCGAAATCTACATTCCATTCGTGTAATTTCATATCGATGTTTCCTGCAGCATGTGCCAAATCAAATCCAGCAATGGCTCCAACTGCATGCGCTGCTTCAGTGATTTTCTTCATGTCAAACAACTGCCCTGAATAATAGTTCACACCGCCAAACATTACAAGCGCCAATTCATCTCCAACTTCAGCAATTTTGGCTAAAATGTCTGATTCATCAATCAAATGTTGTCCTTCTCGTGGCGCGATTTCAACGATATGTGAATCAGGATCTAATCCGTGGAATTTCACTTGTGATTCCAATGCATATTGATCACTTGGAAATGCTTTCGCTTCGCAAATGATTTTATTTCTTTTTCCTGTTGGTTGGTAAAATGAAACCATCAACAGGTGTAAATTGGTTGTCAATGAATGTGTAATGACCACTTCTTTGTTGGTTGCACCTACAATTTTCGCAGCTTTTTCAGTCAATTGTTCGTGGTAAGAATACCATGGTCTTTCCGCTAAAAAGTGACCTTCAACGCCCCATTTTGCCCAAGCATCTAATTCTTGTTGGATATAACTTGAAGTTGATTTTGGTTGCAATCCCAAGGAATTTCCTGTGAAATAGCGCACTCCGTCTGGATGAAATGAAGGCAAATGAAAACGGTTTCTGTAATCTTTCAATGGATCTTGCGCGTCCATTTTTTGGGCAAATGACAATGAATTTTCGAAAAGCATGTACTCTTTTTTTAGATGCACCAAAGATAAACAAACCAATTAGAGAGACAAGTCAATTTGCATTTGTTTGAGCGCGATTTTTAATGATTTTTGTCAGGTTCACAATATTTGAGAATAATGTTGTTTTTTCAAAAGCTAGCGGGATTATTTTATTTATATATCTGTAAATAAATAGTTTATGTTTAATAATACCATTTTTAGTCAATTTCATTTTTCACACTAATCCCAATTCAAGGAATCAAAATTTGTATTAAAACTGAAGTTTTACTTACATTTATACAATCAATAGCAATTCTATTACCAATGGAAAATATCCTTAAAAATGCGCGACAAGATTGGATGTACATCATTTTAAGTACCGTTTCAGGTTTCTTGATGATAGGCTTTTATTTTGTGCTTGCCAACTTAATTAAATTGGATGAAACAACAGCGTTTCTGATTACTTTGATATTATTCTCATTGTTGTTTGATGTGCGCCATTTTTTCCCGACTTACACCCGAACTTTTTTAGACAAAGACTATTTCAAGGAAAACAAAAGTTGGTTGTTGGGAAGCACTGCAGCGATTATTTTGATTCCATTAATTTCATATTTGATTCTTATTCAGGGAGAAGCGATGGCTTACAATGGACAAATTGTTTTGTCTTTTGCAAGACGTGTAACCTTAACCTTGGGTTTTTATCATTTGATTAAACAAAACTGGGGTTTCATTGCGATTTATAAAAAGAAATTCAACGAGCCAGAAGATGGTTCAGATCGATGGGAAAAATTGTTGTTGTTGAGCGGCTCTTTTATTCCATTTACTTATTTGGCAAAAACCAAAACGATTTGGTTCAATGACGAAATTTCAGCTTTCACACCCAATTCAAATGAACTGGCTTATGTGTTAGAATTTTGGGGAAAGATTGGTGCATATATGCTGGTTTTAGGGTTGTTTTTCTTAGTGATTGGATTTGCAATCAACGCGCGACCACAATACAAGTATGTCAGTAGAAATTTGGGCTATTATTTTGTGGGGATATTTATTTTGATCAAATTGATTTTGGTCAATGGTTCAGATAAAGTGTTGAACGGAGTATTAATTGCGCTTGCAATCGTTTTTGTTTTTTCATTGATTTTGACCTTGGAAAAAGCGTTTAAATTTGGCAAATTAAATCTTAGAAAATGGGCAATGTTGTTGAGCGCCTTGGTCTTATATTGGGGCGTTTTATCTTTGCCCATTGAAAACAAAGGATTGATCATCATTGGAATTACGATTCCGCACAATATTCAGTATTTGGTGTTCGTAGGACTTTTCAATAAGAAGCATTACGCAAATTCAACTAAAAATCATGGATTGGCGACAATTCTGAGTCAAAAAGCTATTTTGTTTTTTGTTATTTCAGTGATTTTTGCTTTCCTTTTCGAACTCGGCAGAACAGGTACCAATTTTAACTTGTTTACAAATCCTGATGCCTTCATTTTGAAGAACATTGTAGCATTTTTGTTTCTCTCGTTGGTATTGCATCACTATTATTTGGACGCTGTAATTTGGCGTGTGAGAAAGGACGAAGATCTAGGGAAAGATATTTTTGGGTTTAAGAAGGTTAAGTAAACACAGCCCTACCAAACGTTAATTTTCACCCTTTTTTCCCGACATTAACAATTTATTAAGAAAAAAAAATTAGCTTTATGCTAGCATAACATTTTTTGTTTTGCCAAAATGAATTTTTTAGTCTAACAATTGAAAATGAAAACGATGGAAAAACGATTACTTTTATTGTTGTTTTTAGTTCCCGCGATGCTTCGAAGTCAAGGCTTTCAGGTAAATTTGCAAGGACAAAAACAACAAGCCATGGGTAGCGCAGGAACAGCCTTGGTTCAAGATGCAGCAATCTTGTTTTACAATCCCGGCGGTGCAAGTTTTTTGAAAAAAAGTGAAATAAACGCTGGTTTTACACCTATTTTCGCCCGTGGAAAATTTGTTGATGCAAACACAAATGCTTCTGCAAGAACCAATTCTCCTATGGGAACGCCCTTCAGTTTGTATGGCGCTTTTGGTTTCAAAAAAGTGGAAAAATTGAAATTAGGTTTGGCTGTTTACACGCCTTTCGGAAGTACAGTTCAATGGGAAGATGGCTGGACAGGTCGTTTTGCATTGACAAGATTGGAATTGAAAGCCATCTTTGTGCAACCAACTGTTAGTTACAAAATCACTGATAAAATAGGAATTGGCGCTGGATTCGTTTATTCGACAGGAAGCGTTAATTTGCAAAAAGACATTCCTGTTTTAGGAAATGATGGCAATTACGGACATGCTGAATTGGCTGGTTCCGCTGCAGGATTTGGTTACAATGCGGGAATTTATTTTCAACCAACTGAAAAATTATCTTTTGGATTGACTTACCGCTCACAAGTGGACATGAAAGTAGATGACGGTGAAGCAACTTTTACTGTTCCAGATGCATTGAACGCGAATTTCCCTGATGGAAAGTTTAGCGCAGCTTTGCCTTTGCCACAAATTGCTTCCTTTGGAGTGGCATACAAGTTTTCAGATAAATTCAACATGGCTTTTGATTTCAATTATGCAGGTTGGAAAGCATATGATACATTGGCTTTTGATTATGAAAAAAACACGACTTCGTTATTAGATACAAAATCGGCACGAAGCTACAAAAACACATATGCTTTTAGACTAGGTGGAAAATACATGGTTACCAAAGATTTTACTGCGATGGCTGGTATTTCTTTCAACACTACGCCTGTAAAAGACGGATATGTAACACCAGAAACTCCTGATGCAGATAGAATTACTTATACTGCAGGTGTAAGTTATAAAATTGGAGAGCACATTTCTTTAGACGCTTCATTTTTGTTTGTTTCATTGAAAAGAAAAGACAAAAACTTAGAAACGAATTTAGACGGAACATTCAAAACAAATGTTTGTGCACCAGGGATTGGTTTTAATTATAAATTTTAATAATTACTAAGATGAAATTAAAATTTGCTTTAGTTATTTCAACAGCGGTTGCTTTTACGAGTTGTAAACCAAAGTTGGACGCAGATACACCTGAAAAAGGCAATATGGACCCAACTAGATTTGTTTCTCTTGGAGGTTCTACCACGGCTGGTTTTGCTGATGGTGCTTTGTATGCAGAAGGTCAAGAAAATTCAATAGGAAACATTCTAGCAACACAATTTCAATTAGTGGGTGGCGGAAGTTTCTTGCAGCCATTGATGCCAAGTTCATCAGTTGGGATTGGTTTTACAGGAAAATCAAAATCAATTTTAGGTTATAAAACAGATTGTACTGGTACAACGTCACTTTCTCCAATACCTTTTAATGCAGCTGGTGGCGATCTTGCCGCTTTGGGAACAAGTGTTTACACTTCGCCTTTCAATAACATGGGAGTTCCTGGAGTGAAAGCGAATGAATTGGTTTTCCCAGGATATGGAAATTCTGCGAATGGCGCAGGAAATTACAATCCGTTTTTTGCAAGAATGGCTTCCAATCCAACAACATCTTCAGTACTTTCTGATGCAATGGCTACAAATCCAACTTTTTTCTCACTTTATGCAGGAGAGCAAGACATCTTAAATTATGCAATCAGTGGAGGTGGAGCCGCAACAATTACGCCTGTTAATGGGGCTGCAGGTGTAGGTTTTGATGGAAGTATCACAACGGCTGTTACTACTTTGACATCAAACGGTGCAAAAGGAGTGATTGGAAATATTCCAGACGTTACTTTGTATCCATTTTTTAACACAATTCCATACAACGGATTGAAATTGGACGCTGCAACTGCTCAGTTATTAACCAATGCTTTGGGTCAACAAGGAATGTCGTTTGCAGCAGGAAACAATGCTTTTGTAATTCAAGACAATTCTCTACCATTAGGTGCTCGTCAAATCAAACCAGGAGAATATATTTTATTGAGCATTCCATTGGATTCAGTGAAATGCAATAAAATGGGTTCATTGATTCCAATTCCAGAAAAATACATCTTGACTTTGGAAGAAGTTGCCAATATCAAATCGGCAACCAATTCTTACAATGCTGTTATTAGTCAAGTGGCTGCAACTTATGGTTTAGCTTTGGCTGATGTCAATACTTTTTTGAAATCTGTCAAAACTGGTGTTGTTTTTAACGGCATTGGTTTGAATGCCAATTTTGTTTCCGGCGGAACTTTTTCTTTAGATGGAATTCACCTAAATCCGATTGGAAACGCAATGGTTTCTAATGTTTTTATCAAAGCGATTAATCAAACATTTGGCTCAACAATTCCCCAGGTTGATGCTACAAAATACAGGGGCGTCAAATTTCCTTAAATGTTTATTTTTAAATTTAGAATTATGAGAAAATTCAACTTTGCTTTACTTGCTGCGATGAGCTTATTTTCAGCTTCGTCGTTTGCACAATGTAACAATGGTAGATACGCATCAGACGTGTTTACAAATGTTACTACTACGAGTGGAATTGCCTATGGTGCAAATGCTACTTATACAGGAACAAACCAAGTCTTGACACTTGATTTTTACGAACCAACAGGCGATACAGAAACAGCGCGTCCATTGATTATTTTTGCTCACGGTGGAAGTTTTATCGGTGGTTCAAGTACTGATGTTGATGTATCTAGTTTGTGTGATCATTTCGCAAAAAAAGGATATGCTTGTGCGTCAATCAACTATCGTTTAGGATTTTTCCCATTTGATTCTGTAAACGCTGTGAAAGCGGTAGCAAGAGCGGTTCAAGACATGAAAGCTTCAATTCGTTTCTTCTACAAAGACAGCAAAGAAGGAACAAATTTGTACAAAATTGACACGAACAATATTTACATCGGTGGAAGTTCTGCAGGAGCGATTACAGCTTTGCACACAGCTTACTTGGATAAAACTTGTGAATTGAATGCTTATTTGACTCCAGCAACTGTTGACGCTTTAGGAGGAATTGAAGGTAACAGTGGAAATCCTTGCTATTCAACGAAAGTAAATGGAGTAATCAATTTGTGTGGTGCTTTGGCAATCTACGGATGGTTGGAAACTGGTGATTTACCAGTTTGTTCTATGCACGGAACAGCAGATGCAACAGTATTATACAACCGTGGAATTGTAAATCCTGGTATTCCTTTGATTTATTTGGATGGAAGTAGAATGGTTCACGAACAAGCGCAAGCCCTTGGTATCCAAAGTAATTTCTACACATGGTTAGGTGCGCCGCACGTTCCTTATGCAGGAACAGGTGCAACAGAATTAGCTTACATGGACACAACAGTTAATTTTGTTCGTGACTATTTAGTTGGACGTTTAGGATGTACTGAAACACCACTTCAAGCAGCGAATGCACCAGCTGAAACAGCAACTTTGTATCCATACACAGGATGTACAGCAAACGTTCCATCAGTATTTTGTACTGAGGCAGGAATTGATGAGGTTACCAATGAATTGACTCACTCAGTTTATCCAAATCCAGCAGATAATTACATGACAATTGTTTTTGCTGATGCTAATGAAACGCATACAGTTCAATTGTTGGATTTGTCAGGAAGAGTGATGAAATCAATTCAAACTTCGAATGCAGCATACACTATTGAAAAAGGAAATTTAAATGCAGGAAACTACATTTTGAAAGTTTCAAATAATTTAGGTCAAGTTAGTATTCAACATGTAATGTTCTACTAGTCTGAACCAATTTTCAAATGAAAGCCTCCTTGAAAAAGGAGGCTTTTTTTATGCATTAAAGTCAATAAGATATGGAATCTATTTTGAAATAAATTCTACAAATTTCTTTTGTTGAAATTCCTTTTTCCATTTTTCAATTGTCGCAATTTTTGTTGAAATTGCTCCTCGAGTAAGTATTGCATTTGGTAAAATGGAATCAAAGTTTGTGAGATTATAAAATACGCTACTGTTTAGTAAATCTTCAATATCGCTGTAGTTTTCGTGAATCAACAACGGAATTTGATAACTGTACGCTAAATTAAAAGCACCAGAAATTTGATTGGAAATATATTGCTCTGCGCTTTGCGTTTCTGGGTGAATCAAAGGACAAAGAAAATCAGATTCTTTAAGGTAAGCATTGAATAAATCAGGTGCAATAAAATCGTGGAACATAAGCACGTGATTTGATTTATTGATTGCTTGAATTTGCGCTTTGAAATTCACGACTTCTTCTTTGTTTTCGTCGCTTTTTCCTAAGAAAATAAATTTGACCTTTTCATCATTTGTATTTTCCAACATCGATAGAAACCCAGTCAAATCTTTGCGTCTGTTTTCAACTCCTCCCACAATGGTAATCCAAGTTTCTGAAGGTGTTTTGGTAATTTTCAAATCAAATTCAGGATAATCCAAGGGATAAAAACTCTCTACCTTCAACTTTTTTGGAATCGTAATTTTATCCAGTAAAAAATCACTGAGAAGCAAATATTTCCTGATTTTACGGTGAATTATTTTCTGCGTAAAACTCCCTTGAAACTTGCGAATCGTGTGAATGATTCCAATAAATTCTACCGATTTTGGCGCTGTCAAACACAAGTTGCGTATTTGCCCACCCTGCGCGGTATTTAACACGGCTTTTTGAAAATCATTGTTTTTGAGGAATTGGTTGATTCCCAGTATTAATTTGAAATCCTCCCAAGCTTTTTTGGTGAAATCTACCACTAAAATCGCATCTACATATTTTTCGAAATGAGGATTTCTTGCTTTGATTTCTGGTGTGCAAATCAATGTAATAGAAGCGTTTATTGATTTCAATGCAATCATTTGTGTCAACATACATTCTTCGTGTGAACCACCTAATTCTATCAGCGCAACCTTCATTGTCATTCAAAAACGTTTGAGATTTCAACAATGTTTGTTTCGAAACCTTTTGTATTGCAAAGTAAATCAAAAAATTGATGTATTAATTTTGTAAAATGCAGTTAGTTCGAATTTTACTTTTATTGTTGTTGGTTTTTCCAGTAACAGTTAACGCTCAAAAAAAGAGAATTTCAGTTTTGATTGATGCAGGTCACGGTGGCAGCGATCCAGGACATTTATCCGCCAATAGTGCGCATTTGCAAGAGAAAGAGTTGAATTTGATTATTGCCAAAAAAGTAGGAAATTACCTAACCAATAACCTTGAAAATGTTGATGTAACTTACACCCGAACGACTGATGATTTTGTGAGTTTGGATGCAAGGGTTGAAAAAGCAAATAACGCAGACGTAGATTTTTTTATTAGCATTCATTGCAACGCTAGCGAAAAATCGAAAACCCACGGAACTGAATGTCATGTGCATACATTCGATTCAAAAAAATCCGTCGCTTTAGCAAAATGCATCGAAAAAGAATTCTCTGGCAAAGCAGGTAGATCTTCTCGCGGTGTAAAAGACAATGGAGACAGAGAGCATACTTTACAAGTGTTGAAATACACTAAAATGACGAGTGTTTTGGTGGAATGTGGTTTTTTAACCAATACCAAAGAAGCCAATTACTTGAATACCACCGAAGGACAAGACATCATCGCATCGGCACTTTTCAGAGGAATTAGGACGCATTTAAAAAAAGAATTTCCTAAAATTGCTTTCACCAAACAAGAAACAAAATCCAAAGTAAAAAACAATGATGTAGCTTCCAAGTCGGGAACTTTTTACGTTCAAATTACTTCTTCCAAAGAATGGATTGACACCGATCATGAATCTTTCAAACGAACTGGTGAAAAAGTGACCAGAGAAAAATTAAATACAACAAGTGCATATAAATACCGTTATATCATTGGTTCATTTGCTTCGAAAAGTGAGGCGAAAACGGTATTAGAAAAAGTCAAAGTGAAAGGTTTTCCTGATGCCATAATCATTGAGAAATAAAAACTTACATTTGAGCAGTTTATTCATTTTCAATGAAAATATTTAACAAACTTCAATCTCAAAGCAAGGTGCAATGGTTATTTCTGTTGTTGGTTTGTGTTTTTAGTATTTTATATCTTCAGCGTAAAAATGGATTGTCCAACGTAATCAGTTCAGATGGAAGTGGTTATTATGCATATTTGCCTGCGCTTTTCATTTATCACGAAAAACATTTTGAAAAAACAGCTGAAGTCGAGCGAAATGTTCGAAAACTGGAACTTCAACAACATTACTTGATTTTTGATAAACAAGGAAATAAATACAACAAGTGTTTTCCTGGAATTTCTGTTTTACAAACGCCATTTTTTCTTTTATCATGTTTGCTGTCTTGGATTTTTGGTCAGCCTGTGGATGGCTATTCTGACATTTTTATCATCGGATTTTACCTTGGAAGTTTGTTTTATACTTTAGCTGGAATTTTCTTTTTCAATCAAGTATTAAAACGTTTATTTCCAGAATCAACCGCAATTATTCAATGGTTAGTGCCACTTTATTACTTGGCAACACCTTTGCTTTTTTATTCGATTCACACGCCGAGTATTTCTCACGGCTATTCATTCTTTCTTTTTGCACTTTTTGCTTGGTTGATTTTGAAATTGCAAGCACAATTTTCATTCAAATGGATGGTATTTTTAGGGTTGACTTTAGGTGCAATTGCGTTGATTCGACCGACAAATATTTTAGTCGTTTTGATTGTACCTTTCTTACTTGGGTCATGGGAGGAAACCAAACTTTTTTTCACAAAACTGTTTCAATTTAAAGGGAAATGGTTGATTTTCGCCGCATTTGCTTTTCTTTCATTCATCAGTATTTTGTTTTTTTCTTGGAAATTGCAAACGGGGAATTGGATTATTGGTGCTTATAACGGCGAAGGATTCAACTTCGGAAAAGCCATGATTTTTCAATCACTTTTTAGTTTTAGAATTGGCTTGTTTTTGCATTCACCGATATTTCTGCTGACCATTTTAGGATTGATTTTATTGTTTTTTCAAAATCGTTTCAAAGCGTTTTGGTTTTTCTGCTATTTCGGAATCAGTGTCTATGTAATTTCATCTTGGTGGTGCTGGGACTATGAATCTTCCTTTGGTGCAAGACCTTATACTGAACATGGGGTTTTTCTGATTTTGCCGATTTTTGAGTTGCTAAAGCATTGGAAAAAATGGGTCGCGTTAAGTTTTGTTCTTTTCGCGCTCATCGGAACGAATCGACTGTATGCTTCTTTAACAGGGATTTTTGTCAACCAGCGATTTACGAAGCAGAATTACCTTGAAAGTTTAAATATTTGGGACAAAAAAAATCATGATCGATGGAATTTCACTTTGGCTTGCGCGCCTTTTGGCAAGAAAGTAGAAGAGATTAATTTGAATTCAAATTTCGCTGAAATAGAAGTGAAGCCAACAGATTTGTACATAAATACAGTTGATTTTAATTTTCCAGTGGATAGAAAAAACAAGCGTTTTTACGTTACTGTAGACATTGAAAAGAAAAATTTTGAAGCTGATTGGTCAGATGTATTTTTAGTAATTGACGCCCATTCCAAGGATGAAAAATTAAGACATTATCAGGCAATTCCTTTGTATAACGACCGATTTGAGGCCAAGAATCATTGGACAAAATTTGTGTTTGAAGAATCTTCAGATATTGACTGTTTGCAACAATATGATGTGATTAGAATTTACATTTTCAATAGTGGTAAAAAGCATTTCATGTTGAAAAATGTGCAATTTAAAATCAACGTTGTTCGATAGAAAAATCATTTTATAAATTGTATTAAATCAAATTGTTTATGTTGAATTAAATTTGTAGTTGCGAAAATTAATAGTTTTGAATTATGGCCTTGGAAGAAAGGTTTCACTAACGTGGCTGCTGCTCGGTTTAAAGGCGAACTGAAAAAGTAGACTTTTGGAGTAAGCTACGCAGTGACAATGGAGTAGATCACCGACAAAATCACGTTTTCAGAAGTTTTTAAAATAAAGCGCTCGAAGCGATAATTTTTTCCGTGCGAAAATTTGCGCTTTAACTTGATGACTCAGCCTTGATTTTTGGGTTCGTTTTGATCAAGCAAAAGGAACAAAAAATTTAAGTCGGACGATAATTATTTAAAATCAATCTTTATCAAGATAAATAAACGCTGAACTGTCTTTAAATGATTTCTTTGCATTCCAAAACCAGCCATAGCGGATTATACAAAACATCGCGCGAAATCCATCTTTCCAACCAATTTTTTTCCCTTGCACATTTGTTCTAGGGTTATAGGTAATCGGAACTTCTGCCCATTTCAAATATCTGATTTTAGCCAATTTTGCGGTGATTTCAGGTTCAAATCCAAATCGATTTTCAACCAAATTTAAAGATTGAAAAATATGCGTTGGAATCAACTTATAGCAAGTTTCCATGTCGGTAATTTTGGTTCTGAATACAACATTGCTTAACAGCGTCAAAAAACCATTTGCCAAAACACTAAAAAAAGTGCCTTCTTTTTTCTTTTTAAGAAATCTACTTCCGTAAACGATATTTGCTGCTTGTTCTAAAACTGGCATCAAAATATCGTTGAAATCATTCGGGTCTAATTCTAAATCAGCGTCTTGAATGATCGTGTAATCTCCCGTAGCATAACCAATTCCCGTTCGCAAAGTGGCGCCTTTTCCTTGATTTATTTCGTGGCTGATGAGCTGAATAGGATGTTTGGGGAAATCTTGTATGTATCGTTCAATCTCTTGAATGCTTGAATCTGTAGATTGGTCATTTACAACGATTATTTCCTTTTCAATTCCTCGAATTAAAACGACTCCGTTGACTTTTTGTAAAACATCATAAATGGTTTTACTTTCGTTAAAAACAGGAATTAATATGGAAAGTTTTTTCATGCAAATAATCAATTGTCAAAAATAAATGTAAGGTTTTTACAGTTGATTTCCTGCAAATATACTAGATTTTTGAAAATGAACGAAATATCTATAATGTCATCATTACGCTTGGATTTGCTAGAGAATTGGTTTTTTATTAATTAGATTCATTTCAATTAAAGGATTAATTGGAACATTATTTTGTGTTTTCCGTATTGTTTGTTAATTTTCATGAAAAATACACGAACATGGCTACGGTATTCGAAACAAGATTAATAGGTAACATTGGAAAAGACGCAACAGTAAAGAACATGGAACGCGGCGTTGTCGCAATCAATTTTCCTGTTGCTCACAACAAAAATTGGCGCGATAAACGGACAGGTGAATCTAAAACCAAAACTACTTGGGTAAATTGTACAATCTGGAAAAAAGATGGCGCAAATTTACGCATATTGGATTTTTTGAAAAAAGGTGCACTGGTTGAATTAATTGGAAGTCCATTTGCGAAAGCGTACAACCAAGAAGATGGTTTTTTACGCACCGAAATCAGATTAAACGTTTCAAAAACAAATATTTTGCGTCCTGCGAAATGTGACGATATTCTGTTGGAAGACTTAGTTGACAGCGATAACAACGATTGCGACGACGATGCAGACTGTTTAGAAAGTTCTTTAGACGATTTCACATTGGATGAAGATGATTTTTAATTGTTGATTTACAATTATTTAATGTTCCATCGAGAAAAAATCTGATTTTTTGTAGGTATTTTGATTCCATTTAAAAATCTTTGTATATATTTGCACTCGCAATTCAAAATTGGGTTGTAAACGCTTTCTTAGCTCAGTTGGTTAGAGCATCTGACTGTTAATCAGAGGGTCCTTGGTTCGAGCCCAAGAGAGAGCGCAAAAATTCAAGCACTTACATCTCATGTAAGTGCTTTTTTTGTTTTTAGAAACCTTTACAATTCTAAAAATGCAGGATCATGTCAAAATTCTGTGGACTTCACAGAAAATCAAGCATAAATTTGGGTTAATCTAAATAAAAAGAATCCAACATTTCTGACTCCTCTAAATTGAGCTCTGAAAGCTTTTATTTTTGCATTAAATGATTCCGCCGAAGCGTTT
>CANFUT010000021.1 GCA_947450325.1 Flavobacteriia bacterium | reverse complement strand
TCTCAACTTTTAAAACATCAAAATACTCAACCAAATAATCAGGTAAAAGCAACTTTAACAAATCAATATTTTCCAAAAAAAATCATTTAGGAATCAAAGGTTATAAAAAAATCTTAAATTTAGCTCCACAGGTATTTGTTTTGATCCCATTCTTTGGATAATAGCTTTATCTTCCTCTGAATTGGTCCAACCATGATTCTCGGCCATAATTTCAATAATTTTTTTCTTGTACACCTTTTGAAGTCTCCAATTAGTAATAAGTCGAATTGGCATTCGAGTAAAAATGTAACGTTTCTTATTTCTGGATAAACCAATTACCCGCGCTCTACTTTGCGGATAGTCTCTGATTCGAGGAAATACATACACTTTTGCATTCGCGAGAAATAAATTCGTGCCACGGATTATTTTTTTATCAACTCCATAATAGTGGCAAGGTACAACATTTCCGACAAGACAATAAATGAAGTTTTCATCTTCCTCAGAATCTAGTAAATCTGGATCTTCAGGTATTGAATTAATTTCATTCATAAGATTTTTATGAAAAGGTTAAAAGCGATTGAATTTTAAATATACAATTAACTATTAAAAAAAGAATGTTATACTCGATATTTGACTTTTTTAATTTTGAGTCAATCGCATTTAGATGATTTCATTGAAAATTAATTCCGTTAATTAACTGTTATTTTTGAAAATGATGTTCAATTTATCCAACCATTAGTTCTAAATTCGAGTTGTTCATTACATCTTTCTTTTCGAATAAAAATGAAGTGGTTTCTTCTAGTTTTGATTTGAATTTAAAGGCTAGAAAATTAATTTTCAATTCGTTCAAATGAAAGATATGCTTCAGATTTCATTCACTTTAAGTTTATGTTTATTTTCATCAGTTGTTGTTTCGCAGGTTGATACAACCAAAATAAAATCAGACAGTCTCAAATTACCATTTGCCATTCACGACGAAAAAATGCTTTCAGAGGAAGATTTGGCCAATAAAAAGGAGGGTACCTACATCACAGGAGTTCCAGATTTAAGTTCAGATCCGGTAAATGGTTTTGGTTATGGTGCAGAAGGAACCATTTATTTTAACGGGAAGAAATCAGATCCATTTTTTAAATATACTGCTTATCGCGCAAAGATTGATGTTGCCCTATTTAATACTACCAAAAGTCAGCGTGAATTGAAAGTAGCCGTCGATATTCCATACATTTTAAACAGCAAATGGCGCTTTAGAGGCGAGATGGCTTATGAAGTGAATCCGAATCATTTGTATTTCGGTATCAATTCGCAAACGAGTTTAAAAGGCTTAAGTTATTATCCAAATGGTGATCAGACACAAGCGTTGGTAACAAATTCATCGTATGCAAATTATGAAAGATCGTTGACAGGTATAAATCAGTTTTACAATACGTATCAAAAACAAGAAGCTATTATCAATGTGAGTATGGAACGATCGTTTTTAGAAGGTCGATTGAGAACGTTGATTGGATTTGAAGCAGCAACTGTCAATATTTCAACTTTTTCGGGAAATTCATTTTTGAGAAACGATTTCAATGCAGGTTTGATTTCAGGTGTTGGAAAAAACACGATTACATTTGCACAATTGGGACTGATTTACGATTCAAGAGATTTAGAAACAGATCCATCCAAAGGAATTTTCGCGGAATTAACCAACGAACTTTCACTGAAAGTATTGGGTTCAAATGCAGATTTTAACAAAACATTTGGTCATGTGAATTATTACCACAAATTGTTTCCATCCGTATTTAAAAAATTGGTTTTTGCTGGACGAATTGCCATGGGATATACAGCAGGAAAATCGCCATTTTTCGAATATCAAGACCAATGGAGTTCGGAAGGAAGTATAGAAGGATTAGGAGGTGGCGCAACATTGCGTGGCTACAAACAATGTCGTTTTTTAGATAGATTGACACAATTTAACAATTTTGAATTGCGCTACAGATTTGCTCAATTTACAGTTTTAAAGCAACATTTGGCGTTTAGCGCCGTGCCATTTTTTGATTTTGGTGCGGTTTGGAATACTGGTGATGTGATGTTCAAGCAACTTAAAAATTACCGTTACAATGAAGGTATAGGTTTGAGAATTGCTTGGAATGTAAATACGATTCTGCGTTTCGATTACGCCATTTCAAAAGAAGACCATCAATTTTTCTTTTCATTAGAACACGCTTTTTAGGTTGAATAGGTCAAAGCTCGCAATATTTAACTTTTACATATCAAACTTTTAAAATATTATTTTGTCTTATAATTAATATTATGTTAAATAGAATTATAGAACAAAAAGAAAGGAATCCTGAGACTCCTTTCTTTACATTATTAAAATAATAAAACTACTCTTTCTTCTTTTTGGATTTGGCGCCTTTTTCAATTGAAGTTTTCAATTCAGTAGCTCCATCCTCAATATCCAACGAAATTGTATCGCCTTCTTGCAAATTCGATTTGATAATTTCTTCAGCCAACGGATCTTCGATGTATTTCTGAATCGCACGTTTCAATGGTCTTGCACCAAATTTTTCGTCATATCCTTTGTCAACGATAAAATCTTTCGCTTTTGGCGTGATTTCAATGTTGTATCCAAGACTATTAATTCTATCATACAATTTCTGCAATTCCAAATCGATTATTAAATGAATGCTGTCTCTGTCTAAAGATTTAAACATAATCATATCATCCATACGATTCAAGAATTCTGGTGCAAAAGCTTTTCTTAAAGCATTTTGAATCACAATTTTACTATTGTCTTCTTTTTGCTCAGATTGTGCTTTCGTTCCAAATCCAACGCCAGTTCCGAAATCAGCCAATTGACGTGCGCCAATATTCGACGTCATAATCAAAATGGTGTTTTTGAAATCCACCTTACGACCCAGTCCGTCAGTCAATTGACCATCATCAAGTACTTGAAGTAAAAGATTAAATACATCTGGATGCGCTTTCTCAATTTCGTCTAATAAAATGATTGAATATGGCTTTCTTCTTACTTTTTCAGTCAATTGTCCACCCTCTTCGTAACCAACGTATCCTGGAGGCGCTCCAACCAATCTTGAGATTGAGAATTTCTCCATGTATTCTGACATATCAATTCTAATTAAAGAATCTTCTGTGTCGAATAGATATTTCGCTAAAACCTTGGCTAATTGTGTTTTACCTACACCTGTTGGTCCTAGGAAGAAAAATGAACCGATTGGTTTGTTTGGATCTTTCAATCCAGCACGATTTCGTTGAATTGCTTTCACAACTTTGTCTACTGCTTCTTCTTGACCAATCACTTTTCCTTTGAGCTCCTCGCCCATCAAAACCAATTTACCGCTTTCTTTTTGAGCGATTCTTGTTACAGGAATTCCACACATCATAGAAACAACTTCAGCAACATCGTCTTCAGAAACTACTACTCTGTGTGCCTTGCTTTCGTCTTCCCATTTTTTCTTCTCAACTTCCAATTGTTCTTGTAATTTACGCTCATCATCGCGCAATTTTGCTGCTTCTTCGTATTGTTGAGATTTGATTACTTCTGTCTTCTTTTCTTTTAAAGCTTCTAATTCAGCTTCAAGTGAAACAATTTCCTTAGGAACATTGATGTTAGTAATGTGAACACGTGATCCAACTTCGTCTAAAGCATCAATCGCTTTGTCTGGTAAATGTCTGTCGCTGATATATCTATCTGTTAACTTCACACAAGCATCAATCGCTTCTTGTGTATAAGTTACCATGTGATGCTCTTCGTATTTTTCCTTGATATTATTCAAGATTTGAATCGTTTCATCCACAGAAGTTGGTTCGATTAATACTTTTTGAAAACGTCTTTCTAGCGCGCCATCTTTTTCAATGTATTGTCTGTATTCATCCAACGTTGTTGCACCAATTGCTTGCATCTCTCCCCTAGCCAAGGCTGGTTTGAACATGTTCGAAGCGTCTAATGAACCACTTGCACCTCCCGCACCAATAATGGTATGAATTTCATCTATAAATAAAATAATGTCTGGATTTTTTTCAATTTCAGCCATTACCGCTTTCATTCTTTCTTCAAATTGACCGCGGTATTTTGTTCCAGCAACCAATGAAGCAAGATCTAATGAAATGATTCTTTTATTAAAAAGAATTCTAGAAACTTTACGTTGAACAATTCTCAAAGCCAAACCTTCAGCCACTGCACTTTTACCAACTCCTGGTTCTCCAATCAAAATTGGATTGTTTTTCTTGCGGCGAGATAATATTTGACTTACACGTTCGATTTCTTTTTCACGACCCACAATTGGATCTAATTTACCTGATTCAGCCATTTTAGTCAAATCACGACCAAAATTATCTAATACAGGCGTTTTTGATTTAGGATCTGCAGGTTTTCTTTGTGCAGAACCAAAGTTTTCCCCCTCATCATCAGATGATCCTGGAAACTCAGCTCTAGGTGATTTGTTTTCTTCTTCTAGCATGTTTTCTAATTCATCTTTTGCGTTATCGTAAATTACCCCATATTTGTTCAATGTTCTACAAGCAATGTTGTTATCATCTTTTAAAATTGAAAGCAAAAGATGCTGTGTTCCAATAGTAGGACTTTTCAAATTTCTTGCTTCTAAATACATAAATTTCAACACCTTTTCAGTCTGTTTTACCAATGGAATATTGGCCATAGGTTGAGAAAATGTTTTAACTGATTTTGTCAGGCCTGCCTCCAATTCAAGACGAATGCTTTTTAAATCTAATTTGAATTCTTTTAAAATCTGAATGGCTTTCCCCTCTCCTTCTCGAATAATACCGAGCAAAAGATGTTCAACGCCAATGAAATCATTTCCCAAACGCAAAGCCTCTTCCTTGCTGAAAGTAATGACATCTTTGACCCTTGGTGAAAATTTTGCTTCCATTTTTTACTTTATTAAGTGACTAAATAAACACTTTTTAAATGAATAACAAATATAAACTGTATAAATTGTTGAAAACTCAAATAAAAAGCCAATTTTCCACACGTTTTTGTTTATAAACACCAAATGATAATTCACTATTTCAGGTGTTAAATCCAAAACTTTTGAAATATAACCATCATTGTCAAATTACATGCAAAAAAAATTGAATGACATTTTGTCAAATTGAGATAAGATTTTGTTGTTATAACTGCTTATATACGGTTGATTTTAGTTTTGAACGCTACGAGGTTATTTTGTAGTCATTAATGTAAAGAGATTGATTTTAATAAATCTGCCTAAAAATCGAGTAAAACAATAAAAATAAAGTGTTTTAGTATCTAATATAAACTTCTGGAAATTTATCCGCTCACTCAGTTTTACTATTTTTTGTTTTGCATCCGAACTTTTAATACTTTTTGCTAAATTGTTTTAGGAAATTTTAGAATTGTTAATAACTCAATTAAAATATCCATTTTCCACAGATTTTTGTTTATAAAATGCCTTTTTCAGATGTTGTAGCTAGGCTTTAAATAACTAATTTCGGTGCTTGCTTTAACGCACAATTAACGTGCATAAATAAATATGTGACAACATGGCAGATGGAGAAAAGATAATACAAATTAACATTGAAGATGAAATGAAATCTGCGTACATCGATTATTCGATGTCCGTAATTGTTTCAAGAGCACTTCCTGATGTACGTGACGGTTTTAAACCTGTTCACAGACGTGTATTATATGGTATGCAAGATTTAGGGGTTTATTCAAATAGACCTCATAAAAAGTCAGCAAGAATCGTTGGTGAAGTAATGGGGAAGTATCACCCACATGGTGACTCTTCTGTATATGATACAATGGTCAGAATGGCTCAACCTTGGTCTTTGCGTTATCCTTTAGTGGATGGACAAGGAAACTTTGGTTCAGTAGATGGCGACAGTCCTGCAGCAATGCGTTATACGGAAGCACGTTTGCGTAAAATTGCAGAGGAAATGTTGGATGATTTGGAGAAAGAAACGGTTGATTTCGCTCCAAACTTTGATGACAGTTTACAAGAGCCGACAGTAATGCCAACAAAAATCCCTAACCTATTAATTAATGGTGCTTCAGGGATTGCTGTAGGTATGGCAACAAACATGGCGCCTCACAACTTATCTGAAGTAATTGATGGTTGTATCGCTTATGTGGACAATAAAGATATTGAAGCTGAAGAGTTATTAAATTATATTAAAGCGCCAGATTTCCCTACAGGTGGAATTATTTACGGATACGAAGGTGTTCGTGATGCATTGTTGACTGGTCGTGGAAGAATCGTTATGCGTGCCAAAACTGAGATTGAAGAATCTAATGGTCGTGAGCAAATTATCGTAACTGAAATTCCATACCAAATTAATAAATCAGAGTTGATCAAGAAAACGGCTGATTTAGTTAATGACAAGAAAATTGAAGGAATTTCTGATATTAGAGATGAGTCTGATAGAAATGGAATGCGTATCGTTTATGAATTAAAACGCGATGCAATTTCAAATGTGGTATTAAACAAATTATTTAAATTCACATCTCTACAAACTTCATTTTCAGTAAATAATATTGCTTTAGTTGATGGAAGACCAGAAATGTTGACTTTGCGTGACATGATCATGCACTTCATCAATTTCCGTCATGAAGTAATTATCCGTAGAACTAAATTTGATTTAAGAAAAGCGGAAGAAAGAGCGCACATCTTAGAAGGTTTGATTATTGCATCAGATAACATTGATGAAGTAATTAAAATCATTCGTGCATCTAAAAGTCCTGAAGAAGCTAGAGAAAATTTAATTGCACGTTTTGCCTTAAGCGATATTCAATCAAGAGCAATTGTTGAAATGCGATTGAGACAATTAACCGGTCTTGAACAAGATAAACTAAGAGCTGAATACGCTGATTTGATGGCATTAATTGCCGACTTGAAAGACATTTTAGCAAATGAAGATCGCAGAATGCAAATTATCAAAGATGAATTGCAATATGTAAAAGATAAATATGGCGATGCTCGTCGTTCAACAATCGAATATTCTGCAAGCGAAATGCGTATGGAAGATTTGATTCCTGATGAAGAAGTAATTATTACTATTTCTCATGCTGGATACATCAAACGTACAAGTTTAACTGAATACAAAGTTCAAAATCGCGGTGGAATGGGCTCTAAAGGTTCTACTACACGTGACAAAGATTTCTTGGAGCATTTATTTGATGCTACCAATCACAATTATCTATTGATATTTACCGAAAAAGGTAGATGTTTCTGGATGCGTGTTTATGAAATTCCTGAAGGAAACAAATTATCCAAAGGAAGAGCGATTCAAAACTTATTGAATATTGAACAAGACGATAAAGTGAAAGCTTATGTAAAAGTTCAAGATTTGACAGATAAAGAATATGTTCAAAACAATTTCATTATCATGTGTACCAAAGAAGGAATCATCAAGAAAACTTCATTGGAAGCTTATTCTCGTCCAAGAATCAATGGTATCAACGCGATTACTATTCGTGAAAACGATGAATTGTTGGAAGCTAAATTGACAGACGGAACCAATGAAATCGTTATGGCAACCAAATCTGGTAGAGCTATTCGATTCAATGAAGAAAAAGTTCGTCCGATGGGAAGAAATGCTTCTGGAGTTCGTGGTGTAAATATGACGATCGAAGGTGATGAAGTAGTTGGAATGGTTTGTGTAATCGACAAAGCTGCTGAAACTGTTTTAGTTGTATCAGAAAAAGGTTATGGAAAACGTTCATTCTTGAATGATCCTGAAGATGGTGAGCCAGTTTACAGAGTAACAAACAGAGGTGGAAAAGGTGTGAAAACTTTGAATATCACTGAAAAAACTGGTCCATTGTTGGCGATTAAGAGCGTGAACGATGAGGATGATTTAATGATTATCACAAAAGCTGGTATCACGATTCGTATGCACATGGATGTTATCCGTGTGATGGGAAGAGCTGCACAAGGTGTTCGATTGATTAACTTGAAAGGTACCGCGGCAATCGCTGCAGTTGCAAGAGTTCCAAGATCTGAAGATGAAGAAGAAATCGAAGACATAGAAGGATTGGAAATAACTGGAGAAGATTCAGAGATTTCAGGAGATGATTCTGCTGATAATTCTGAAACTGGCACGGATATTGAAAACAGCGATGTGGAATAATTGCTGTTTAAGCATCTTATAAAAAATAAACTTAGAACGATGAAAAATAAATTAATCAAAATTTCATTTTTTGCAGGAAGTATCTTGTTGAATTTCAACTCATTTTCTCAAAAAATGAACGAAACTTCTGCTGCATTAGAATACAACAAGTACGCTGATATCTTGGCTAGAATGATGATGACCGGTGAAAACAACATGGAAGCTGGTAAAAAAGCATTAATCAAAGCCAAAGAATACATCGATTTGGCTGCTGCGCATCCTGAAACAAAAGAAAGTCCAAAGACACTTTTTTACAAAGGGGAAATTTACACAGGACTTTTAATTGCCAGTGCTGAAGATACCACTTACATGAAAGAAAATGGTGAAGCACTTTTAGATCAAGGAATCGAAAGTTACAAAAAAGCTTTTCCAAGTAAAAAGTACAAAGAGGAAGTTTTGTCTTCAATCAATATGAAGAAAGGGTTATTTTCTTTGGGTTGTGATCAACTTTACAAAGCTGGAAAATTCAAAGAAGCTGGTGAAGTTTATGATTTACAAGTAAGACTTTCTGATGCTGTTGGTGAAATTGATTCATCTTCTATTTTCAATGCAGGTTTATGTGCTGAAAAAGGTGGAGATTTAGCAACTGCTGCAGCTCGTTACAAAAAATCTACTGAAATTCAGTACAAAGCACCTTTGATTTATGCCTTGGCTGCAAATGCCTTGAGAAAAGACGGTAAAAAAGCTGAAGCAAAAGAAATTTTGATGGTTGGTCGTTCTAAATATCCAAACGATAAAGATATTTTACTTGAATTAGTAAACTCTGACATCGAAGCTGGTGATAATGCTGCTGCTGAAAAAAGCTTAGCTGATGCAATTGCTGCAGATCCAAACAACAAGCAATTGTATTTGACTATCGGAACGATTTACATCGAATTGAAACAAGATGAAAAAGCAGAAACAGCTTTGAATAAAGCACTGCAGATCGATCCAAATTACACAGATGCTCAATACCAATTGGGAGCTTTGCTTTCTGGTAGTGCAATTAGCATGAAACAAGAAGCGAGTCAATTGAAACAAGGTGATCCAAATTACGAAAAAATGTTAGCTAAAGCTGACGAGCTTTACAAAAAAGCAATCGTTCCTTTGGAGGCTTACATCGCTAAAAATCCAAACGATAAACAAGTATTGATTATTTTGGCTCAAATTTACAGAAGTTTGAAAAATCCAGAAAAATCTGCAGAATACAAAAAACGTGCTGATGCATTGTAAAATTTGAAATTCATTTTTAAACGTCCAATCTTTCTAGATTGGACGTTTTTTTTTACCTTTATTTTATGCAATCAATTGAAGAAATTCTTCTGGACTTTAAGTCCAACCGCAATTATAAATATTCATCAAATTTAATTGCGCAAGATAGCTCACATATAAAAGATTTACTCAAATATTGCTTGACTTTAAAATATCCATTTCCACAATATAGTTCCTGGCTTTTAACACATGTCACTGAAAATTATTTTGATAAAGTTTTGCCCTTTCATTCTATAATTATTGATACATTTTTAGCTTGTAAAGAGCCTTCAACACAAAGGAATTTATGTAACGTTTTAACTAGATTTCCGAAAATCGAATATCGGGAAGGTGAATTATTGAATGCTTATTTGGATTTTTTACAAAATTCTGAAACAAAAGTCGCACTCAAAGTTTATTCGATGTATCAAATAGTTCCATTTTTAAAGACCTACCCCGAAATAAAATCAGAATTTCAAGGAATCATTGAAACAGAAATGCAAAGGGAAACAGCAGCTTTTATTTCCGCAGGAAGAAAAGTATTAAAACAATTAGCCAAAAACTAAACAACAATTCTAAACAGAATTTTAATAATATTGATTAACTTTAGTGAACAAAACAATTTTCGTATGAATTTAAAAAATATCTCAGTTCTTACTTTATTAAGCGCTTCAATTTTAGCTTCTTGTGGATCTGAAAAAACAAATACAATGGAAGAAATTAAATCGCAAACTTCAGACAATATCGTAGATCGTTTTGCTGATATTCAGGTTTTAAGGTACGAAATTAAAGATTTTGATAAATTAACCTTGAATCAAAAAAAGTTGGTTTATTTCCTTTCTCAAGCTGGATTAGCAGGAAGAGATATTATTTATGATCAAAACAATGAATACAATTTAGAAATTCGCAAATGTTTGGAAACCATCGTTTCTAATTATGACGGAAATCAAAATGACAAAGATTATCAGAATTTTTTGACTTACGCTAAGCAAGTCTGGTTTGCAAATGGGATTCATCATCATTACGGTATGGACAAAATTATGCCCAATTTTAGTGCCTCTTACTTCAGTAAATTAATGAATGAAAGTGGTGCTAAATTGAGTTCTGAAGCGCAAGAGGTAATTTTCAGCAAGTCAAAAGACATGAAGCGCAAAGTCAAAGATCCAAATGTCGATATGATTACTGCTTCTGCAAATAATTTTTACGGTGAAGGCGTTACACAAAAAATGGTCGAAGATTTTTACTCAAAATTGATTGACAAAAACGACCCTACTCCTATCGAATATGGATTGAATTCAACCTTGATTTTGAAAGACGGAAAATTATTTGAAGACGTCTGGAAATCAGGAGGAAGATATGGAAAAGCCATTGATAAAATGATTTTTTGGTTGGAAAAAGCGATCACAGTTGCTGAAAATCCGCAACAAGCGAAAGCGCTCGAAAAATTAGTGAAATATTACCAAACTGGAGATTTGAAAATTTGGGATGAATACAATGTACTTTGGTCTACAGCTACGAAAGGTGATATTGACTATATCCATGGTTTCATTGAAGTATATGGAGATGCACTGGGAAAAAGAGCATCTTATGAAAGTATGGTTCAAATCAATGATTTTGAAGCTTCAAAACAAATGAAAGTTGTTGCAGAAAATGCACAATGGTTTGAAGATCATTCTCCTTTGATGCCTGAACATAAAAAGAAAAATGTAAAAGGCGTTAGTTACAAAGTGATTCAAGTAGCAAATGAATCTGGTGAAAGCTCCCCTTCTACTCCAATTGGTGTGAATTTGCCAAACAATAATTGGATCCGTGAGCAACATGGTTCAAAATCTGTAAGTTTAGGAAATGTTATCGCAGCTTATGAAAAAGCAAGTGGCGCAGGTTTAGTAAAAGAATTTGCACACGATGAAGAAGAAATTAAATTGGCTGAAAAATATGCTGCTTTGGCGGGGAAATTACACACTGCCTTGCATGAGGTAATCGGTCACGCTTCAGGACAAATCAATAAAGGAGTTGGTCAACCAGCAGAAACGTTGAAAAATTATGCCAGTACACTAGAAGAAGCCAGGGCAGATTTGGTTGGATTGTATTATATCATGGATCCAAAAATGGTTGAAATTGGTTTAATTCCAAATTTAGAAGTTGGAAAAGCTGAATACGATGGTTACATAAGAAATGGACTTTTGACTCAACTTCAACGCTTGGATTTGGGAAAACAAGTGGAGGAAGAACACATGCAAAATAGACAATTGGTTTCTGCATGGGTTTTTGAAAAAGGATTGAAAGACAAAGTGATAGAAAAGGTTGTTAAATCTGGAAAAACTTACTATAACATCAAAGACTATTCAAAACTTAGAATTCTTTTTGGTGAATTATTGAGAGAAATTCAACGAATTAAATCTGAGGGAGATTATGAAGCTGGAAAAAAATTAGTCGAGACTTATGGAGTTAAAGTAGATCAAAAAGTGCATAAAGAAGTTTTGAATAGAGTTAAACCTTTGAATTTAGCTCCTTACAATGGATTTGTGAATCCAATCTTTGTGCCTGTTTTGAATGAAAAAGGTGAAATCAGTGATATTAAAATTGAAAATAAGCAGACCTTTGTGGAACAAATGCTCTACTATGGTAAAACTTACGGAATCTTAAATAAAAACTAAAATCAACAATCCGAATCCTTTTTTAGATTCGGATTTTTTAATTTATCGAAATGCTAAGAGGATTAATAATCAAAGGAATTTCAACAATTTTAATTGTTATTGGATTTCAATGTGTTTATGCGCACTCAAATTTTGCTAGAAAGTCAGGTGATTGTTTTGAAAAAAATCTGACAATCAAAAGAAAAGTTTTTCCTGCAAATTTGGGGGTTGTTACTGATTTTGAGCATATTTTTACTCCAAAACAAATTCAAAAAATTACCAGGAGAATTCAGGAGATCAAAAGTTCTACAGGAACAGAAATAGCAGTTGTTTCTTTAGATTCAACTTATTGTAATACAAAGAATTTCGATGGATACGTACTACAATTAGCTAATTTTTGGGGTGTTGGCGATGCAAAATTGGACAACGGAATATTAATTGGCGTTTCAAAGCAATTCAGAAAAATCAGAATTTGCAACGGTTTAGGAATTGAAACTATATTATCGAATGAGCAAACCAAAGAAATTATGGACAAAAACATGATTCCAAAATTCAAGAAAAATAAATATTTTCGAGGAATCATGAATTGTTTAGATGCGTTTGAAACACACTTTTTGACCCATCAAATTGTAGTTGTCTAAATCTTTTTCATATGCAAAAATTCAATCAAAGTCTTCAAGCCTATTTTAATTTGAATGAAAATGATTTGGTTAAAATCGCTAGTTATTTCAAATCAGAGACAATTGAAAAAGATGACTACTTTTTACATGCAGGAAATCAATGTAAAAAGCTAAGTTTTATCAACGATGGAATTTTGCGCATTTACATGACGATAGATCGTAAAGAAATCACCCAATGGATTTCAACTTCAGGGTATTTTGTGACGGAAATTTCAAGCTTT
Organism: Flavobacteriia bacterium; assembly: GCA_947450325.1. Classification (GTDB taxonomy): domain Bacteria; phylum Bacteroidota; class Bacteroidia; order Flavobacteriales_D; family Crocinitomicaceae; genus JAQVCM01. The sequence continues at coordinate 66,993 of CANFUT010000021.1, read as the reverse complement.
ATGTTTGAAACACCTGCACGTTGGGAAATGCAAGCATTGTCAAAAACAACTCTTTTTACCATTTCAAAGGAAAATTATGAAAGATTGAATCAAGAAATTGAAAATTGGCATTTAATCGAAAAGGCATTCATTTCCAAATGTTTTGCAATGTTAGAAGATCGTGTTTTTAGTCATTTATCAATGACTGCAGAAGAACGGTTTGAGTTTTTTTTCAGTCAAAACAAAGCACTTTTCAATGAAATTCCACAGCAATATATTGCATCCATGTTGGGAATGTCGCCTGAAACATTAAGTAGAATTAGAAATAAGCAGTTGACTAAATAATATTGTTATGTTTTCTTGATTTATGTCAAGAAATGGATTGAATGTTTGGTCGATATTTGCATCAAACTTAATATTATGGCAAAAGAAATTTCAACATCCATTTTAATAAACTGTTCTCCTAGTGTAATTTGGGAAATATTAATGAGTTTTGATAATTATCCAATCTGGAATCCTTTTATTTTATCAATTTCAGGAAATCCAAAAGTTGGAAAACAAATTGAAGCAAAAATTCAACCTCCAGGCGCTAAAGCTATGATTTTCAAACCACTTGTTTTAGCAAATGAATCTGAAAAGGAATTCAAATGGCTGGGAAAACTATGGGTTGAAGGACTTTTTGATGGTTAACATCGCTTCCAATTAATTGACAATCAAAATGGAACGACAACCTTTATTCAAAGTGAAAAATTTACAGGCATTCTAGTTCCATTATTGAAAAAAATGCTTGACCAAAAAACCTTGAAAGGATTTATTGACATGAACGAAGCGTTAAAATTACGTGCCGAATCATAAATTTTACTTTCATTTGCAAATAAAAAGCAATGTTTAAAATTCATCGTTTTCAAGATGCAGTAACTATCACTTGGTCTGGAGGTAAAACCACTGAATTGTTTATTTATCCTAAAAATTCATTGTTTTCTAAAAGAAATTTTGATTTTCGAATCAGTTCGGCCACCATTGATGTTGAAAATTCAGATTTTACTTCATTGCCACATTACAATCGCTTGCTTGCAATATTGGAAGGAAAACTTGAAATTATTCATGAAGGAAAATATTCAAAATTGCTGCAACAATTTGATATAGATGAATTTCACGGATCTTGGAATACTTCTAGCATTGGAAAAGTCCGAGATTTTAATGTGATTTACAGTGACCAATTTGAAGTTAAATTCTTATATCGAACAGTGCAAGAGAATATTAATCTGAGTAAAACGGGCAAATTTTTGTTTTTACTTATTTTAAATGAATCTACTAAAATCGAAGGTTTTGGAGTAAACCAATATGATTTAATTGAAGTAGACGTACATTCAATTAACTTACCAGTTGGTTTGAGTTTTTTTCAGATTGAACTTACTGAAATTTAAAGGCTTAATAATCCGTTTTCACGCAAAATAAGTAAGGGTTTTGAATTCCAAAAGAGCTCAAAATCATCTTGTTGCGTAGCTTCAAAATCGGTTTTTAATTCAGAAAAACTCCATGTTTTGGATGAATCAATCGAGAGTTTGTTAAGCACTTTTTGTAACCAAATACCTTGATTTTTATCGACTTGAATGTTGAAATTTGATTTTTTAGTATAGAAATCCAAATTTGCAATTTCCCATTCGTTTCCTTTCTTTCTTTTTGTGAAAACTTCCAGCGTTGGCATTGTTCCTGTCCAAACAATTTTTGCATTGGGTTTGGTAAAACTTAATTTATCCTCATTCAAAGAATTCCAGATAAAATCTTTGGCAACTTTGGTCTTCGGCAATCGAACACCCATTTCTTTTTCGTCAAACCATTGATTTAGTGGGATTTCAAATCCGATTCCGTGCATGAAATTGTACAAGGATTTTTTCAATCCAAAACTAAATATCTCATGGTCAATCCCAGTTTTATCAATGTGAATCAAATCGTTATTCGCAAAAGTTCCTATTTCAGAATTTTCTCGAATTACATCAAATTTAGCTGGCTCCAAACCAATTGGACTATGTGCAGTCATTGCAAATTGATGCCAAAATCCTGATTGCAGAACACCATTTTCAAACAACTGTCTCACCATTTCTAGGGAATCAATGGTTTCTTGAATTGTCTGCGTTGGAAAGCCATACATCAAATAAGCGTGAACCATAATCCCAGATTCAGTAAAGTTTCTTGTAACTTGCGCAACTTGAGAAACCGAAACTCCTTTATCTATCAACTTTAATAAGCGGTCAGAAGCCACTTCTAAACCTCCAGAAACAGCGATACAACCTGAAATCTTCAACAATTTACACAAATCGGAAGTGAAACTTTTTTCGAAACGAATATTTGTCCACCAAACAACGACTATTTTTCTCCGGATTATCTCTAATGCTAATTCTCGCATCAAGGCTGGTGGCGCGGCTTCATCCACAAAGTGAAATCCATTTTCACCTGTCTGAAGCATCATTTCCTCCATTCTATCAACTAGCAATTTCGCAGTAGCTGGTTCGTATATTTTGATGTAATCCAATGAAATATCGCAAAAGGTACATTTTCCCCAATAGCAACCGTGAGCCATCATCAGTTTATTCCACCTTCCATCGCTCCACATGCGGTGCATAGGATTTACAATTTCGATGACTGAAATGTATTTATCTAAAAGTAAATCACTGTAATCAGGCGTACCTAAATCTTTTTGTTTGTAGTCATGTGTTTCTGAATCATTGATGTATTTTACTGCATTATCGACACAAACAAACGTTCTTTTCAAATTAGTAATCAACCTTTTACCATCCATCAATTCAAGTAAGTTTTGAATTGGCGCTTCACCATCATCTAAGGTGATGAAATCAAAAAATTCAAAAACTCGCGTATCGGAAAGTGACCTCAGTTCCGTATTTGGAAATCCGCCGCCCATTGCCGTTTTTACTTGCGGAAAATGTTTTTTAATGTGTTGTGCACAGCGAAAAGCAGCATATAAATTTCCTGGAAAAGGGACCGAAAAAGCAACTAAATTTGGCGAAATCTCAACTAATTTTTGATTCAATAAGTCAATTGTAATCTCATCAATATAAGTAAGTTCTAGTTGTAAAGCTTCATACAATTCGTCAAAACTGCTAGCAGATCTTCCTAAACGTTCTGCATAACGACTAAATCCAAAATGCGGATCGACAGTTTCGATAATTAAATCAGACAAATCTTCTAAATACAAAGTTGCTAAATGCTTGCCTTTGTCTTGATTGCCCATGATTCCAAAAGCCCAATCGAGTTCGTCAAGTTGATCAAAACGCTTTGCTTCTGGTAAAAAGTTATCTTGACAAATCGCATGTGCTAAATTTGGATTTTTCCCTTGAAGAAATAAAATTACCGCGTCAATTGTTTGAATATAATCTTTTTCAAGGGCTAATATTCGTTCAGCATTTTGACTTAATTCGAAATTTTGGCTTTTAATTGTTGTAAATAATTCAGATAATCCACTTTTAGAAAAAAGTTTTAAAATAACTTCAATCCCTAAATCTGCTTGTGATGCGGGAATATTTAATGTATTTAGAAATCCTTTTAAATACGCTGTTGCGGGATACGGAGTATTCAATTGGGTGAAAGGTGGTGTTATTAATAACAATTTATTTTCCAATTGAATTTGTTTTTGCATCATACAAAAATAAGTGATTTTTTGAATCTCTGATTTGAAATCAAGCCTTATTCTGCGTTTAATAATTTTTGCAGTTGCAACATGGCCGCTTGATTTCCTTTACTTTTCCAAGCCCTCGCTATTTTTATTTTTTCCTGACTTGTCAAATGCCACGACAACGAAATTCGATCTTTTTTTGCTTCTCTCAGATTAAATGCGACTAAATCAATTGCAAACGGAAATCCTCTGAAACCGATTTTCATCATTTCATCTTGATCAAAATCTTGGGTTCGAGTAAAATTGGCATACATATTTCCAAACGGCAGCGTTAATTTGTCGAAAAGTGAAACTTGAATTAATTCATCACCAGTAAGTATTTTTTTAGTGTCTCTAACTTGCACAACAACCACTCCACTTGTGTTTTCTTTGATCCAATCCTGCATTTCAAACAGGTATTCCAACATGATTTTTCCACCATAATTGTCTCTAATTCCTGCATCCATCAATTGCATTTCAGGATAAGTTGGCATTGAAACCATCGGCAATACAAATGGAAAAGTAGCACTCATGCGCATCACTGAACTAAATCGCAAAGAATCAGTACTATTTTCATTAAAAAAGGTTTGAAAATCAATATTTTCATACGATTTGGTTAAATTGGTTGGTCCTGTTGGATGACTTAAAAATGCCAATGATTGAGAAGAAATCAATAATCTTCGACCGTTATTGACAATTGTCGGACTGAAAATCATCGTTGGAATAATGCCCTTTTGCTCATATTTATCAAAATACGATAAAGGTTTATCCATGATATATTCTGTATTCTGATGTAATTGTTGCTCAAATGCATAGCCTCTATCTTTTGTATATAAATTATCCCCGATTTTGAGCGTTTGAAATCGCACAAATAAATCATTTGAATAAGCAGAAACTGATAGTTTATTTAATAAATATTTGGCAATATTCTCTTTGTATTTTCTATCAGTCAAATGAATTTTTGCTCCCATTTTTTGTTTTAAAAGCAAACTTCTATAATAGGATGCTCCCACCATTCCACCTGACGCTCCAGTAATTAATTGGGTGTTTTTTGCCAACTTGCCGTTCAATTTCGCATTTGCGTTGCTTAAAACTGAATAAGTCCACAATGCGCTTCGAGAACCACCGCCTGATGTCATCACAATTACCAATTTTGGCTTTTGTTGTCCAGTTTTTGCTTTCCAAGCATTTAGCATTTGAATAAATTGTTCCTTTGAAGCGTCATTAAGCTTTTGATTGTCTGCTTTTTCCTTGATTTCTCGGAAAGAAAAGTCAACCAAATCTGCAGGTTTATATGAAAGTCCATAAGCGTAGTTTTCATACTGAAAAAACGAACTTTTCTCACTTAAAAGATTCATTGTCAAAATAATCAACAAAATAACTGGATAAGTCCAATACTTAAACCATGATTTCAGGATTGAAAATAGCATTAAAATAATTGAAAGCAAGAGTATAATACTCATTCCTGCTGGAAGTTCAAAAAAGGGAAATTCTCTAAACATTCCCATGACAATGAAAGAAACAACCGTTACAATCTCAAAAAATGTAGCATTGATTCGATTGTGTGCAAACACTTTTTCTAAAACCGCCTTATCATAGTGCTTGATTGACCGACTTTTTCTCCATTTACTAAAACCAGATATGTAGACATAAGAACGATCTTTTTCATATTTAAAGAGTAAATTCCAATCGACCTTTTGATGGAAAAAAGACCCAATTGGTTCTTCATGTGCCAATTCATGTTCTTTTTTCCCAGATAATTTAAAGAAATCTTTATTGGTAGGAAAAAAATACAAATTGGAAAACATGACAAAAAGGAAGAAACCAATCAGATAACAAACAATATACGAAGCAATAATTCCTTCCGTAGCAAATTCCTCTTCCATTTGAAATTGACTGAATCTAATGATATAGTAAACACTAAAAATCAAGGGAATGAGTGCGTTATTCCAGCAAAATTTAATAAAAGGTCTCGAAAGCGTTGCTAAAAAAGGATATTTCGTACCCAATTTCATGTAGCTATACATGTTAAAAGCCATCGTAAATCCGCCGATTGAAAATCCCATGAGTAAAAATGAAATCCAACTTACTTTTCCATGATATTCAGGAGAATAAAGCAGATAAGGAAGACCAAATTTTGAACCTAAACTATCAGAAACAATCAGAAATAAGATTAACCAATAACAAAGTGCCAGTAAATTATACTTCAAATGACCAAAAATCAATTGAAGCGGATAAAAAGCTCTGAGAAAGTGGACAATTTTCCCGAATTTGTAGTTTGAAGCCATACAGTTGATGTTTTTCAAAAATTCAAATGATGAATGACATTTAAATTTAACTACAAAAACGCAAAAATGTATTGAAAAGTAAATTTATTTTCAAAATTATTGTGCCGCTTGGTTCGCTTTTATAAAATCTGAAACCAAATAAGCTAACGTTTTACCGACAATCACCTCTTCAATTTCATTTTTAGGAGCAGCTTCTGGCAAATGTAAATATTGCACATTTTTAGACTTAGCCATTTGTAAAACGTAACTTCTTGCCTCTTCTACCGACATTCCACTTGGTGAAAACGCACTACTTGGCATGTAAGCAATCGAATCTAAATCCAACTCAATCCCAAATTTATCTGAACTAATGTGCTCGTAAAAAGCAGTTAAATCTGTTTCAAAATCTGCTTTTTTTGACAAATAATCATCAAAAAATGAGAAGAGAAACGAATTGTCAGTCAATTGATCTAGAATAAATTGTGAATTATAGGATTGATGCAAACCAAGTATGGCATATTTCTTTAAAAATCCATGATTGTGCGCATAGGAAAATGGGTTTCCGCTGTGACGACCTTCCATGGGTCTAAAATCAGCATGCGGATCAAAATTGATTACGGATATTGGTTCCGCTATACTTTTACTGATTGTTTTTATGATTGGAAAGGCATTGTTGTGTCCTCCTCCAATGACAATTGGAATCAATCCTTGTTGAACCAACGGCGCAATGATACTTTCGACAAACAAATCCAATTCTTCAATCAACATTCGACCAGTTTCCAAGTTTTGAAAAATGGTATTCGAAATAATCTCTCCTAAGATAATTGTATTTTCTCCGTTCAAGAATTGATTTGATTGAATGTTTGCAAATCGTTTTACAAAAGCTTTAAAAGCTCCAGTTGATCCACTAAATCCGCCATTGGATTGTGGGCCAATATCTTCAGAGATTCCTAAAATGAAATATTTCGCAGTATCAGTAATGCCATTTTCTAACGTTTGGAGTTTTTCTCCCAGTTTCACTTCGCCACTTCTGATGGACGTAATTCCTGAAAGTGATTTTTGAGTAAATGGAATAAATTCAAAATTAGTTTTCATTGACTTCATATTTTTTCATTAATTCAATAAAACTTGTCGGAGGCGGAATCGGACGCATATTTGACTTAGAAACAAAAACTAAAGTAGTTGAAGCTTTCGAAATGCTTTTTCCTGAAGGATTCAAAACTTCATATTCAAAATAGATTCTTGCGCCGACCATCGATACTATTTTTGTAACAATTGTTAATTCATCGTCATAAAAAGCTGGACCCGAGTATTTCACTTGAAACTCTGATACTGGCAGCATAATTCCTTGTTGCTCCATTTCTTTGTAGCTGAATCCAAAATCTCGCAGTGCTTCTACCCTTCCGACTTCAAAATATTGCGCGTAGTTTCCGTAATAACAATATCCCATTTGATCGGTTTCTCCGTATCGAACCCTTATTTTACTGATGTTTTGAAAATTAATTTTCATTTGATTTTTTTAATCTTAAACAAATGTAATGAAACCTTGAATAAAGAGTAAAATTTAACTTGCTTTGTTCAAAATAATATATAATTTAGTAAAAATTATCGATTTATTCTCAAATCTATTATTACTAGTTGATTAACATTTTTCTTTCTTCAACTAAATTCATAGTAGATTAAATTATTTTTGGTACAAGTAAAAATTATTAGAAAGTCAACCCCTTTTTGATTTTTTTTTTAACTATTTTATCTAAATATTTGTACCACGATAAAAAGGAGAAACTAATCTTGTTGTTTTAAGCATTTTAAATAACATGAAAAGTTTTGAACACGATAAAGTAATAACTATTCAAAGGAAAATTAAATGAGTAATAACCACGAAGGCATTTGGAATGCATGTTTAAAAGTAATCAAGGATAATATTCCGTTGCAAGCGTATAAAACATGGTTTGAACCTATTATCCCAGTCAAATTAGAAAATAATATTTTGATGATTCAGGTTCCATCTCATTTTTTCTATGAGTGGTTAGAAGAACATTACATTACTTTATTGAAAAAAGTAATCAAGAAAGAATTAGGAAATGAAGGTCGTTTAGAATATAGCATCGTCATGGAAAATAGCGCAAAAAACTCAACACCATATACAGTTAAATTGCCAACGTCAGATCGCAAGGTCTTGAAAAACGCACCTGTGAATATGCCATTAAATGTAAGCGAAAATCAAATCAGAAATCCGTTTATCATTCCTGGTCTGAAAAAAGTAAATGTTGATTCAAATTTGAATCCTTCCTACTCTTTCGAGAACTTTGTGGAAGGTGATTGCAATAGATTGGCTCGTTCTGCTGGTTTTGCTGTCGCTAACAAACCTGGAGGAACTGCTTTCAATCCATTATTGATTTATGGTGGTGTAGGTCTAGGAAAAACGCATTTAGCACATGCAATCGGAATTGGGATTAAAAATCAATTTCCAAACAAAACTGTACTTTATGTAGGTTCTGAGAAATTTGCACATCAATTTATTGATGCAATTAAGAATCAATCAACCAATGATTTCATTCATTTCTATCAAATGATTGATGTTTTGATTATCGATGATGTACAATTCTTTTCAGGTAAAGAAAAAACGCAAGATGTATTCTTCCACGTTTTCAATCATTTACACCAAAATGGAAAACAAATCATTTTAACTTCTGATAAACCACCAGTTGAAATGCAAGGAATGGAGCAACGTTTACTTTCTCGTTTCAAATGGGGACTTTCAGCAGATTTAGCCGCTCCAGACTTGGAAACAAGAATCGCGATTCTAGAAAAGAAAATGTACGGTAATGGAATTGAACTTCCTCGCGAAGTAGTTGAATATTTGGCTTACAGTATCAATACCAATATTCGTGAAATGGAAGGCGCTTGGACTTCATTGTTGGCGCAAGCTTCATTGAACAAAAAAGCAATCACTTTAGAACTTGCGAAACAAATGATTGACAAATTTGTCAAAAATACTGCTCGTGAAGTTTCTATCGATTACATACAAAAAGTTGTTTGTGATTATTTTGATTTACCAATCGAAATTTTGAAATCAAAAACAAGAAAAAGAGAAGTTGTACAAGCAAGACAAATTTCCATGTACTTCTCCAAGAAAATGACAAAATCATCTTTGGCGAGTATTGGAGCACATTGTGGTGGAAAAGACCATGCAACAGTATTGCACGCTTGTAGAACCGTTTCGAATCTTTCTGAAACAGATAAACAATTCAAAGTTTACTTGGAAGATTTAGAGAAAAAATTGACAATCCAATAAATTCTAAATATTTTGATTAAAGCTCCGATTATCGGGGCTTTTTTTATTTATTGATTTTCAGAAGTTGATTTTGATTCGGGTGACTTCTTTTTTGGGGTAATCCAATATCCAATTATCCATCCAAAAGATATCGCAATAAAAATCAGAAAATTGAAAGTTTGAACTCTTGTTTCGTAATCGTATTTTAATTCGACGTCGTACAACAAATTTTCTTGTTCTTCGGCGTAAAAAAGCAACCCAAGAAACATAAACATTACAATGGCTTGAAACCAGATGTGTTTCTTCTTCTTTTTTCGAAATAATTCAACGATGCTTTTTAAAACCAACGAGACCAAAGCTAGGATTGCAAAGACAAGAATACTTACTCCTATCCCTACTGCAACAAAAGCTTCAACCGGCGGACCAGGTCCCCAATCGGCTTTTGCAACTATCGGCATCAGCGCAAACACTAAAAATAGAAAAAACCGATAATTTGGCACCATCAAATACTTTTTCAATAACAGTTCATTCCTCTATCTGAACACCTCAAATTTTTCACCGTCATAACTTGCAAAAACCATTGAAGGATGAGAATCTTTGTGGTAAAAATTTCCTTTTGCATCTAAAACGATTGCTCCAGCAAATCCATCAAATTCTGATAATTCATGAAATGTTTTCTCTACAGCAGCACCAATTTCAAAGCCATCTGCTATTCTAACGCCGATTTTTGTAGCTACTGCGCCGCTGACAATGTCCTCGCCAACGCCAGTGCAACTTATTCCACAAAATTCATTTGCATAATTCCCAGCTGTTGTTGCTGAATCAGAAATTCTGCCTGGCATTTCAAAACCTTTTCCCCCAGTTGATGTGGATGCGGCGATTTTGCCATTTTTATCCAATGCAACACATCCAACCGTCCCTGTCCCCAAGGATTTAAGTTTTTCTTCAAACTCTTGTCTTCTCTGAGGGATTTCAGGATTAAATTCAGCGAAATCGTTCTCTCTAGCAAATTTTATTGCTCCTTCTCCTCCCAAAACACGGTCATCGTATGACATCAATCGTTCAGCAACACGAATTGGATTTTTTACATTTTCAATATTGATAACGCCACTGAACTTTTTGGTAGATCCATCCATTACAGATGCACTCATCCGAATTTTTCCATCACTCTGGATTTGAGAACCAATTCCGGCATTAAAAAGCAAATCATCTTCTAATTGTTCCACCGCATAAATCACAGTTTCAAAAGCAGAATGATTCGCTAAGTATTCGTAACTGTTCAATAAGATACGTTTCAAAGCTTCCTGCTTCGCAATTTTAGTTTCTAAACTTGTTGAAGATTCACTAAAAAATCCACCGTGAATAATGAGTTTCATATTCTTAAATTTTGCGGTTTTTACACCCCGTGAATGATTAAGTCATGCGTATTTAAGTCATATACATCGCGTTGACTCATTACATGAACAACTAAATTCTTGATAGAAATCGGTTTACCAAGCTCAACTTGAGTTAGATTTGTATCTGCAATATTTCTACCGTCAACTAAAATAACCAATCCAGAACCCAATGCCTCCATTTTTTCTCCATTGGTAATCAATAACCCTGTATCTTCTCCCAGTCCAATCCCTAAAGTTTTGGGATTACTGACAACTGCTTGAAACAACCTTCCGATCCTACCTCGTTGTACGAAATGCGTATCAATCACCACATCATCAATCAATCCTAAACCACTTGTGATTTTGATTTCACCTTTCAATAATGCCTCGCTACTTGAACCTTGGTAAATCATACTTTGAGAAGCAGCTGCTGCGCCTGCAGATGTTCCTGCATAAACAAATTCCTCCGTCTCGTATTTCTTCAATATCAAATCATGCATAGGAGTCCCGCCTAAGATGGACGTCAAACGCAATTGATCACCACCAGTAAACATCACAACGTCTGCTTTTTGAATACGATCAAAAGTCTGTTGCGACAATGCTTGCTCTCTTTTTTCAATATGTAAAACTTCTACATTTTTTGCGCCTAAGTAATTGAATGCTTTAGCATATTCTTCTCCTACTTCATGTGGAACTTTAGATGCAGTTGTAATTATTTCAATCTGAGAATCTTCTTTTAATTTTGATTCGTTGATAATTCTTTTTAGAATTCCTGCTTCGAAAAAATTTAAGTTTTTTTCAACTTGCTTTTCAAACCCTGTTTCAGTGAAGCTACCTTTATCGATGGCTCCTCCAATAATCATTAATTTTCCTTTTGGACTCATAGGGGTCAAAATTATTTTAAATAATTAGAAAAAGGTCATGAAAATCCGCATTGTTGCTAACAAAATGATTGTTGAATTAACAATTTCACCTTTTTTATTTGAAGTTTTGATAATACGGAGTCGTTTCGTTAATCAACAGATGTAAGATTTTAATCCATATTTTCATTGAAAGATTGACTTGAAAAACAGTGTTAATGTAATCGATGTGCTAATTTTCGTGATTTGATAAAAAAAATGAACCGATTTTCAACGAGTTTTAAAATAAATTTATACCTTTCAAAAAACTATGTTTATAAAACCCAAAAACTATTGATTGATGAGAATATTGAGCATTCAAGCATTAAGAGGTCCAAATATTTGGAGTGTACAACGCAAGAAATTAATTCAAATGCGTTTAGATTTAGAAGAATTGGAGGAATTACCCACCAATAAAATCGATGGTTTTGGTAAAAGATTAGAAGCAATGTTTCCTTCGATGATAGAGCACAGATGTTCTGAAGGAGAAAGAGGTGGTTTCTTTTTTAGAGTAGAAAAAGGAACTTGGATGGGACATGTGATTGAACACATTGCGCTAGAAATCCAAACTTTGGCAGGAATGGACACCGGTTATGGAAGAACCAGAGAAACCAAAACGCCAGGGATTTACAATGTAGTTTTCAGTTATGTTGAAGAAAAAGTGGGTGTTTATGCAGCTGAATCTTCAGTAAGAATTGCGCAAGCATTGATTGATGGGACAGATTATGATTTGCACGCTGACATCAAAGCAATGAGAGAAATCCGTGAAGATGTTCGTTTAGGACCAAGTACCGGAAGTATTGTTGAAGAAGCAGTTGCAAGAGATATTCCATGGATTCGCCTCGGCACAAATTCCTTAGTACAATTAGGTTACGGCGTCAATCAAATGCGTTTCCAGGCAACAATCACTTGTAAAACAAGTAACATTGCTGTAGATATTGCATGCAATAAAGAAGAAACAAAAAAAATGCTAGATAATGCTTCTATTCCTGTTGCAAAAGGTGACATATGCGTGGATGAAGAAGATTTGGAAAATACCATTCGTAAAATTGGTTATCCAATTGTTATTAAGCCGTTGGATGGAAATCACGGAAAAGGCGCTTCTATTAATGTCAATGCTTGGGAAGACGCAGTTGAAGGTTTGGCATTCGCTAAAAAATATTCTAGAAGAGTTATTGTTGAAAAATTTATAACTGGATTTGATTTCAGGGTCTTGGTAATTGATAATAAAGTGGTAGCGGCTGCTCAACGCGTTCCTGCACATGTAGTTGGAGATGGAAAAAACACCATTCAAGAGTTAATTGATTTAACAAATGAAGATCCAAGACGTGGTTATGGACATGAAAATGTACTTACTGAAATAACAGTCGATAGAGATACATTAGAATTATTGCAAAAATTGAACTACACTGTAGACTCAGTTCCAGCTGAAGATGAAATCGTTTACCTAAAATCGACAGCCAATCTTAGTACTGGTGGAACATCGATCGATGTAACTGAAATGATGCATCCAGAAAATATCTTTTTAGCAGAGCGTATTTCTCGAGTAATCGGATTAGATGTTTGTGGAATTGACATCATGGCTTCGAATTTAACGCAATCTTTGAAAGAAAATGGAGGTGTTATTTTGGAAGTAAATGCAGCTCCAGGTTTTAGAATGCACCTAGCTCCTTCTGATGGTTTACCAAGAAACGTAGCAGCTCCTGTGATTGACATGTTATATCCTCCAGGAAAACCTTCTAGAATTCCGATTATTGCTGTGACTGGTACAAATGGAAAAACAACAACGACAAGACTTTTAGCGCATATTGTTAAAAATAATGGCTTTACCGTTGGTTTCACCACTTCTGATGGGATTTATGTTCAAAATCACATGATGGAAAAAGGCGATACAACTGGACCAATCAGCGCAGAATATATTTTAAAAGATCCGACTGTTGAATTTGCAGTATTGGAAACTGCACGTGGAGGGATTTTGCGTTCTGGCCTTGGCTTTAGCCGTTGTGATATTGGAATCATTACCAACATTCAAGAAGATCACTTAGGATTGAGCGATATCCACGATTTGAAAGATTTGGCGCGCGTAAAATCAGTCGTGGTTAAAAGTATCAAAAAAGATGGTTGGGCTGTTTTGAATGCGGAAGACGAAAACTGTGTTGAAATCGCCAAAGAACTAGACTGTAAAATTGCATATTTTAGCATGGATGAAGACCATCCGGTGATTGCAAATCATTGTAAACAAGGCGGAATTGCAGCGATTTACGAAAATGGTTTCATTACAATCAAAAAAGGCGATTGGAAAATGAGGGTTGAGAAAGCCATTCATGTTCCTTTGACTTTAAACGGTAAAGCTAGATTCATGATTGCAAATTCATTAGCTGCAACCTTGGCGAGCTATTTATATGGATTTAAAACTGATGACATAAAAGTTTCATTAAATACTTTCATTCCTGGTGCAGTTCAAACTCCCGGAAGAATGAATATCTTCGATTTCAAGAAATTCAAAGTGATGATTGATTTTGCGCATAATCCAGCTGGTTATCGTGGAGTCGAGGAATACTTGGAAAGTGTTGATTCAAAACACAAAGTTGGGATCATTGCAGGAGTCGGCGATCGTCGTGATGAAGATATTATTGAATGCGCGGTTATTGCAGCAAGAATGTTTGACCACATCATTATTCGTCAAGAAAAACATTTGCGTGGTAGAACTGAACAAGAAATCATTGATTTGATTTTAAAAGGAATCGCCTCCGTAGACAAGAATGTTTCTTACGAAATTATCAAATTGGAGGTGGATGCCATCAAACACGCAATTAGCATCGCAGAAAATGGAACTTTCATTACTGCACTAAGTGACGTGATTACGAATGCGATTGAAGTAGTTCAGCAGCATTTAGACAGTGAATTAGAGCAATCTTTAGAATTGAATTAATTCTGCTGCAGTCTATTTAATTAATTGAATTTGAAGTCCCACTCAGAAATGTAGTGGGACTTTTTTTATAGTTCAATGATCAATTTAACATTGAAGTTTCTGCCCATATTGTAAATTCCTCTTTGTCCAGTCAATGGATTAATTGGTGCATATTTTAAGCGACTTAAACTATTTTGATATGCTTTATCGAGTAAATTGTCTAAATTCAAAAATAATTGAATAAAATTTTTCTTGTTTTTGGGCTGAAAAGTAAATCCTATCCCAATGTTTATGAGTGAATATCGACGTGTAAATGTTTCTGTATTAAACGGTCGATAAAATCTGTTTTGATCAAAGTAATAATCTAAATTTGCTTTAATAAAAGACTTTGTGATTTGTTTGATGGGAAAATTGAATTCACCTTTCAATTCTAATCGATATTTCGGAGCGGGAATAAATGGTAAATAATGTGAATTATCTGCATTTGATTTTTTATATGCATTTACAAATGAAAATGAATTCTCAATATGCAACCAATCTAATGGATGTGGATGAAAATCAGAGTAGAATTCGGCTCCAACTAAAATTGCATTTGTTTGTTGGAATTGAAAAGCTTGTGTAGCTTCGGGACCAACAAGAGAATCTGAACCTGACTTTGAATTCAATTTTTCAACGTAGATAAAATTTGAAATTGAATTAACATAAGGTGTGACTTCTAACGATAAATGACTAGATCTCAAAAAATATGCAATATCCAATTGATGACTAATTTCTGATTTTAAGTTTTGATTTCCATATTCATAGCGCAATGCTCCTTCATGTTTTCCATTGGAAGAAAGTTCTGCTATGGAAGGTGTTCTAAACCCTCTTGAAATATTAAATTTAAACGTAGATTTCGTTGTAGGTTGATAGCTTAAACCGATACTTCCAGTTGCGTTTGAAAAATTTACATTTAAACTGTTGAATTTTAGAAATATATTTTCGATTTCTACATTTGATACTTCGCCCAAACTATCGACTAGCAGCTTGTTCCCTCGTAGATTTCGGAAATCATAACGTATACCTCCAGCCACAGAAAATTTTCGAGAAAATGTTTTTTGGGAGTAAAAAAATATTCCCGCATCTAATTGCGCGTAGTCTGGAATAATAAATTCTAGCCCTTTGTTCTTGTTTTTCTGAAACATAAATGAAGTACCTATAGTTGATTGCCAGTTTTTTATATCTTTTAAATTAAACTTTAGATTTAAGTTAGAAGTCGTTAAATCAAAAAATAAGTCAGCTTGTGAAGGATTCAATATGTTACCAAATTCTTTTCTAAGGTTTTTCTGGATTCCGATATCAACCAATAAATTCCCTAAATTTTTCATTTTATATTGAGTGGATGAAAGAAATCGAATGTGATTGATCATTTGATTTGGAAATCCGATGGAATATCCATTTAACAATTTAGATGAAACTGGAATTATTTCAACTGAATCCGATGAAATAGGATGTTGATAAACAAAATTCCCAAAACTATCTCTTTCGCCTTCTGGAATATTGATTTGAGCATTATATGAATTGAGATGAAATTGAGTCATCCCCCATTTTTTAGTTAAACTATAAAATAGACTGCCATTAAATTCTCTAAATCCAGAATTATAGACTTTTCCATCTAATTTGTTTTGATAATTCCCCGCAAATTTGTTTGACAATCTTATTCCCCAACTTTTATTTCCTGTATTTTTTGTGGCATAAATCGAATTTGATATTAAACGATTATTGCTTTGTAAATTGTTGATTATTTGTAATTTAAATAAACTATCTTTTTCTATTTTGGGCGTTATAAAATTGATAACTCCTGCAATTCCATCTGAACCGTACATCAGACTACCAGGGCCTTTTACAATTTCTATTCGATCAATTAAATATTCATCAATTTCAATTCCGTGTTCATCGCCCCATTGCTGTCCTTCTTGTCGTACACCATTAAAAAGTGAAATCACTCGATTGTATCCAAGTCCTCGTATAACTGGTTTTGAAATTCCATTTCCAGTTGTAACTTGGTTAATTCCTGGAATATTTTTCAATCCATCAATTAAATTTGAAGCTGTATTTTGACGTAGTTCTTTCGAATCAATGGGCTTTATTATATATGGCACTTTCATTAATTCAGTTGATTTTGAAACGGCAGTTACGATAACTTGATTCAATTCAACAATTTGTTTATTTAATTGAATAGTAATAATTGTATCTCCAGAGATTGCAATCTTTTCAATTTTTGTTTCATATAAATCTGCATCAATCTCCAAATGATAAATACCATTTGACTCAACTTGTAACAAAAATGAATTGATTTTTTTTTGAGCGATTAGATCGAGTTCAAAAAGTTTAATCGTGGCGTTTATAATATTTTCCTTTGATGCTTGGTCTATAAGAACGATTTCTAATTTGTGCTGTGCATAAACCGACAACATCAATAATGAAAATCCAAACGTACAAACCACCCTAATCATGATGTCAAAGGTAATATTTATTCTTTAATGCAATTTAATTGCAATATAAAAAATTCTGCAAAAAAATCCCGATAATTTTCATTACCGGGAAATTTTATTTAAAATCAGGACCAGATTATTTTCCTTCTCCTTCTTCCATTGTTTTCTTCAATGCAGATAAAGCATCTAAATCACCCAAAGTAGATTTCTCAGAGTTTGAGTTGATTGCTTTTACAGCTTGAGAAGTAGCACTACCAGCTCCAGCGTTTCCACTTTTCTTAGCTCCTGCTTTCCCTGCTGCTGTAGACGCTGCAGTTGGACGATCTTCACCTTCTTCGAATGTACGAGTGTGAGAAACAACGATTTTCTTAGAATCTTTATTGAATTCAATTACTTTGAAATCTAAAGTTTCCTCGACTTTCGCGTTTGTTCCGTCTTCTTTCTTCAAGTGTTTAGAAGGACAAATACCTTCAACACCGTAAGGAAGAGAAACGATTCCAGCTTTGTCTTTCGTTTCGATGATAGTACCTTGGTGTACAGAACCTTCTCCGAAGATAGTTTCAAATACTTCCCATGGATTTTCCTCCAATTGTTTGTGTCCTAAAGAAATACGACGATTTTCACGATCGATTTCCAATACAACAACTTCCATTTCGTCTCCTACTTTGCAGAATTCTGATGGATGTTTGATTTTTTTCTGCCAAGAAAGATCAGAAATGTGAATCAATCCGTCAACACCTTCTTCCAATTCAACGAAAACTCCGAAGTTTGTGAAGTTACGAACTTTCGCGTTGTGACGCGTTGCAACTGCATATTTAGCCTCGATAGCTTCCCATGGATCTGGCATCAATTGTTTGATACCTAAAGACATTTTTCTTTCTTCTCTATCCAAAGTCAAGATAACCGCTTCAACAGTATCACCAACGTTCATGAAATCTTGTGCAGAACGTAAATGTTGTGACCAGCTCATTTCTGAAACGTGAATCAAACCTTCAACACCAGCAGCGATTTCAACGAAAGCACCATAATCAGCCATTACAACAACTTTTCCAGAAACTTTGTCACCAACATTTAATTCAGTGTTCAAAGCATCCCAAGGATGAGCTTGCAATTGTTTTAAACCAAGAGCAATACGTTTTTTGTCGTCATCAAAATCAAGAATTACAACATTCAATTTTTGATCCAACTCAACGATTTCTTCTGGGTGATTAACACGACCCCAAGAAAGATCCGTAATGTGAATCAAACCGTCAACACCACCTAAATCGATGAATACACCGTAAGATGTGATGTTTTTAACAGTTCCTTCCAATACTTGACCTTTTTCAAGACCTGAAATAATTTGTTTTTTCTGTTCTTCCAACTCAGCTTCAATAAGCGCTTTGTGAGAAACAACAACGTTACGGAACTCTTGGTTAATTTTAACCACTTTGAATTCCATGTTTTTACCAACGTAAATATCGTAATCACGAATTGGTTTAACATCAATTTGAGAACCTGGTAAGAATGCTTCAATTCCGAAAACATCAACAATTAAACCACCTTTAGTTCTGCATTTAACATAACCAGTAATCACTTCACCTGTACGTAATACATCGTTCACACGAATCCATGCTTTGTGCATACGTGCAGTACGGTGAGAAATAACCAATTGTCCAGTTTTGTCTTCTTGACACTCAACGTAAACGTCAACTTTGTCTCCAACTTTCAAATCTGGATTGTAACGGAATTCACTTACTGGAACAACTCCTTCAGATTTGTATCCAACGTTAATAACCGCTTCTCTTTTTGTCAATACAACAACAGTTCCTTCAATAACTTCTTTCTCGTTAATAGAAGACAAAGTTGCTTCGTATTTGTCAGCAAGTTCTGCTCTTTGAATTTTGTTGTACCCGTCCATTGCGAGTGCATCCCAATCAAAATCGGCAGTTCCCTGCCCTGTAATTTTTGTTTCAGCCATTTGGCGTGTTTAAATTGTATTTCGAAGAATTCCAGTACTTTCGAAAGAAGTTAAAAATAAAACTGTCAAATCTGGAATTAACAGTTCTCTAAATTAGGGTGCAAAGTTAGCGATTTATTCTTTTCAAAATAAAAATTAACTAAAATATTCTTTGTTAATCGATTGACAAGCTTAAAAAAATATATTTTGGATTAGAAACCCTTTTAAAATTCGGCCTAAACAGAGTTTGAAAAATAATATTTGAAGTCAAAGAAAAAAATACTTTAAGTTTTTATTAATTTTGCATTCAAAATAAAAATCAATGATTCCTCAAAATACCAAAACGATAGCAATTGACTTCGACGGCACTATTGTAGAAGACAAATATCCTGGGATTGGAAAACCACTCATGTTCGCTTTCGAAACTTTAGAGTTACTGCAGAAAGATGGCCACAGACTAATTCTTTGGACTTATCGTCATGGACAAGAATTAGATGAAGCTGTTGAGTTTTGTCAAAAAAAAGGAATTGTTTTTTATGCCGTAAATAAGAGTTTTCCTGAGGAAGATTTTACGCCAAACACAAGAAGAAAACTAAATGCTGATATTTTCATCGACGACAGAAATATTGGTGGTTTTTTGGGGTGGGGAAATATCTATCAATTATTGTCTTCTGCTGACGCACCAGAATTAAAAGTGAAGAAAAAAGGATTTTTTAGATTTTAAAATATTAATCATTTGATAATATTTAATATTTTAGTTAACCAAAAGAAATAGTTTACATTTGGATAACTATTTTCAGTTCTACAAATGCCAAAAAAAGTTCAATTCATTTTAATGAGTTTGTTTTATTTCGCCGCAGGAATAAATCATTTCATAAATCCACTTTTTTATATTGAAATTGTTCCTGATTTTATTTCGGAAAAAGCTTTAGCAGTTGCTGTAAGTGGACTATTTGAAATTGTTTTGGCAACTTTCCTCGTTTTTAAAGAGGCAAGAAAATTAGCAGCAAAATGTATTATTCTTATGCTTTTCCTCTTCCTACTTTTGGTTCATTTCCCCATGATAGTTGATTATTACGAATCAAATAACAGCTTGTTATGGTTTGCAATTATTCGAGTACCCATTCAATTTTTTCTTATTTTTTGGGCTTATAAAATTTCAAAAGTTAAAGTTGAATCTCAATTTTATTAACTCAAATAAGATCTAATTTACTCGGATTGGACATAATTTTCTACATTTATGCTAAACTTTAATGAATGCAAGAAAATCACAAATTTCATTGTCAATTATATGACTATGATTCAGAGTCATACATTTTAACCAAGAACACCGTCGATTTTTATGCCGAATATTTTGCCGATCAACAAAAGCAAAATAGCAAAACACATTGGCTTAATTTTCATTCTATCGATGACAAAGGTCAAATTGAAAAGCTTTGCAAAAAACTAGAAATAGAATCTCTTACTTTTGAGGATATTTATAAAGAATTTAAGCGTCCAAAACTTGAGGAATATAATAACTATCTTTTTTTTAAAATAAAATCTGCCCTGCCTCAAGCGAATTCATCACAATTTCAACAAGAAAGTATCTCGTTCATTGTTGGTGCAAAATATTTAATTTCTTTTCAAGAAAAAAGTTCTGATCATTTTCCAGATGTCAGAGATCGGATTGAGAAAAAAAGAGGCAAAATTAGATTAAAAGGAACTGATTTTCTTTTGTTTAGACTTTTAGAAGCAATTATTGACAACTACTTTGAAGCTTTAGATGACATTATTCTTTCAATTGAAAGACTTGAATCGAAAGTTATTAGACATCCACATAGTGATACTTTAAAGAAAATTGAGGTTCAAAAAAGAAAATTAATTGAACTTAGAAAAATTGTTTTTCCAATGCGTGAAATTACCTCACAATTAGAAAAAATGCACAGCCCTTTTCTTAAAAAAGAAAACCATTATTTTTTTGTTGAACTGAAGGACAATTGTTTAACTATTTTGGATGAAATAGATGCGAATAAGCAAATTTTAGATGGAATGGCTAATTTATATTATGCAGTTCAAGGCCAAAGAATGAATGAAATCATGAGGTTATTGACTATTGTTAGTTCGATTTTTATTCCTCTGACATTTTTAGTTGGAGTTTATGGGATGAATTTTAAATTTATGCCAGAGCTAGAAATGCGCTATGGATATTACATAACTTGGGGTATAATGCTTTTTATCGCAAGTATCTTACTAATTTATTTTAGAAAAGTTGGTTGGTTGAAAAAGCCAAATTTTAAAAATAAAATATAAATTAAAATGATGAAAATCAATATTTTAATATTTTTCTTATTTGTAATTAATATTTCAAATTCACAGACTTTTTCTGGAAATATTGGGCCAATTGCAGACAATTCTGAGTCAAATTTCACTTTAGATGTAACAGGACTATTGAATGTGATTGATACAAATAACTTTGGACTTGAAACAATTTGTATCAATTTAACTCATACTTATCTTGCTGATCTAGAGGTTCGACTAATTTCACCAACAGGGGTATCAATTTTACTTTTTTCGGGAATTGGCGGCGCTGAAGACAACCTTGAAAACACGTGCCTCAATGTTGATGCTTCCCAAGCAATTTCAGATGGTGTTGCTCCTTTTACAGGCACCTTCCGTCCAAGTGGTCAAATGGGATTATTCAATAATCAACAATCAGGGAATGGAACATGGACATTAAAAATAAATGATATTGCAGCAGGTGATTTTGGTGATTTAGTAAATTGGAGTTTAACTTTTGGAAATAATCCAGCAAATTATTTTGTTTTTACAAGTTCTAATTTGCCAATCGTTACAATCAATACTTTCGGCCAAAGCATTCAAGATAGTCCTAAAATTTCTGCTGACATGGGGATTATTTTCAATGGTGAAGGAATTAGGAATTATTTAAGTGATTCAAAAAATAACTACGATGGTAAAATTGGCATTGAATACAGAGGTTCATCGTCGCAAATGTTTCCAAAAAAGCAGTTTGCAATTGAATTGTGGGATTTGAATAATAATTCTATCGATTCTTCAATTTTAAATATGCCCAAAGACAATGATTGGATTTTAGGTGTTGCCTTCAGCGATAAATCTTTGATGCGAAACAGTTTTACTTTTAGAACATGGGAGAAAATGGGTTACTATGCTCCTAGAGGAGAAAATGTAGAATTGATTTTAAATGGAGAATATTGGGGTGTTTACTATTTATGTGAAAAAATAAAAAGAAGTAATGATCGTTTAGACATCGCAAAATTACAACCAACTGAAATTTTGGGGGATGATTTAACCGGTGGTTACATTTTAAAAATTGATAAAGGAACTGGCGCTGCTGCAAGTGAATGGCAAAGTAACTTCCCTCCTGCCAACAATCCTGGTGGAATTGCTCCTACGATAATGATTGATTATCCGAGTAGTGACGTAATCGTCCCACAACAATTTGACTACATCAAAAATTACGTCGATAGTTTTGAAACAGCTTTAGCAACGATTGATTTCCTAGATACAATCAACGGTTACAGGCATTTCGCTGATGAGGAATCTTTTATAGATTATTTGCTGATTTCCGAAATGAACAAAAATGTTGATGGATATAGAATCAGCACTTTTTTCTCCAAAGACAAAACGTCCAAAGTTGGAAAATTAAAAATGGGTCCGGTTTGGGATTACGATTTAGCTTACGGCAATGCAAATTATTGTCAAGCCTGGGATCCGACCGGATTTTCATTCGATTTCAATACAGTTTGTGGTGGTGATCAATGGCAAATTCCTTTTTGGTGGAATAGAATGATGGAAGATACATTGTTCCAAAATAATCTTCGATGTAGATGGGAAAATTTGAAACCAATTGTTTTTGACACTACTATAATAAATAGCTACTTAGATTCGATGGCAAATAGATTGAATGAAAGTCAATTGAGAAACTACAATCAATGGCCAATAATTGGAACATACGTTTGGCCGAACTATTATATTGCAAATTCTTACCAAGCTGAAGTTGACACCTTAAAATGGTGGATAAAACAAAGATTTGAATGGTTAGACGCCAATATACCGGGAAATTTGATTTCATGTGGTTTCACGAAAATCAATGAACTCGACGCTCAAATTGATTTCAGCATTTATCCCAATCCATTTCAAAATCAATTTACAATCCAATTGAATGGTAAATCTGCAGGACTAGCAGAAGTCAAAATCCGCAATTTGGTTGGTGAGCAGATTTTTCAAAGTTCAATGCTTGTTTCTGAAGGAAAAATCGATATTGATTTAAAAGAAAATTTACCAAAAGGTGTCTATTTCGTTGAAATACGTTTGGACGGTAAGAAGAGTAATTTGAAAAAATTGGTGAGGGATTAGCGCTTTGAAAGAATGAATTTTTTTCCTTTCAACCAATAAGATTTTAGTTCCGGCTCCCAATTGAAGATATAAATTGGAGTGATAAATAAAAGACAAAATATTAAGCTATTTAAAAGAACTTCAATAATCATTTCAAATTGCCAATTTTTGATTTCAAAAAGAAAACATAAAATTGAAAATAAGCCAATTATCTTGAATTGATTAACTTGAAATGGGTGTAGTTTGTATGTTTTCCAAATGAACAAAAGTCTTCCCGTGTTGTAACTTACATAAGCAATTCCTGTTGAAAGAGCAGCTCCAGCAATTCCGAATTTCGGGATGAAAAAATAATTTAAAAACGAAACAAGACCTAATAAGATAAATGTAAAAACAATGTCATACTTATACTTATCTGAAACAGAAAAAATCACTCCATTTAAACTTGAAATATTGATCTAGAATTTTTCCAATCATTAGAAACAGAAAAACCCAAATACCTTCCAAATATTCCGAAGGCAATAAAGAAAAAATTTCTGTTCGATTGATCCAAATCAATGAAAACATGAAAAGTGCGATTACCAGAGAAACAGAACTCACTTTTTGATATAAATCTTGCATCAAATCCCATTTTTTTTGTTTCCAATAAAATGGGATTAACGGAGAACTAACGCGTATCAAAGATTTATACGGCACTTGTAAGGCACTTGTTAGATAAATAATTGTTGTATAAATACCAGTTGCTTTAAGTCCTAAAAAATATGCGATCATCATTGCATCTAGAGTTGTAACTAATAAATTCCCTAATGAATTGACATAACTTAATGCACTATAACTTATTATTATTTTCTTGATTTTTGACGATATTTTAATTTTGGAAAAATTGAAACTAAGCTCCTTTAAATAAATTAAATAGCTCGCTAATATGATGGTTGGAACTAAATAAAGTAATGCATGAAGTATTACAAATGAATGAAAATCAATTATTTTAAAATAATAAAATCCTATTAAAACACTTAGTAAAATTCTCAGCAGCAATTCATAGCTAAAAACAGCTAATAAATTTTTATATAAACTTCTCAAGTAGTTTTCAAAAATCAAAAAAAACACATTAGCCACACCAATTGGAATTATCCAAAAATAATATTCAACAAATTCTTTTGATTTAATTGAATAATAATCAGCTATTTTGTTTTGAAAAATAAAAGTAAAAAGTGTGCATACTAATATACCAACTCCAACTGTGAGTATTATCAATTCTAAAAAACCTTTGTTTTTTTTCTTTTCATCGCTAAAAAAAGGGAAAAACTTAGTAATCGCATATATTGTCCCGAGATTAGCAAATTGAGCAAAAAGTAATCCTACACTTAACAATAGATTGATGAGTCCAATTTGTTCAGTAGATAGAATCAAAATAAATAAAACTCCTTTATTCAAATATCCTAAAACAAGACCTATATAGGAAATAAGCATTGTTCTAAAAGCATCTTTTTGAATAAACCCCATTTGTTATTTTATATCAAGAGCCTGATTGTATATTGATAGAAACTTATTTCTATTACTCGGTTTTAAACCATGGATTTGAATGATATCTCTATTGATTTTTGCAATAAAATCTCGATTCATAGAAACAGCTTTTTCTAGAGGTAAATCAAATTTGTTTTTGAAAACAACCCCATTAAATTCATCAGTAATCCATTCATTGTTAGCTGGTAAATTCGAAACTATTGGCACACAACCATTTTCCATCGCTTCAAGTAAACTGATTGAAGTTCCATCACTTTTCGGAATTGAAATATATATTTTTGCTTTTTTATACCAACCTAAATTTTGTTCTGAGTTTATCCAACCAACAAATTCAATTCTTGATGCGAAATTTGATTTTTCAACTTTTTGCTTCAAGGTTTCAGTTTCTGACCCAGTTGCAGCAACTACCAATTTCCAGTCGCTATTCGGATTGTTTTCGGAGTATTTAAGGAATAAATCAATAATCAATTCAATTCGATAAAGTGGATTATGAAGCCGATTTGAATATATTATATTTTCTTTTGCTGTTTCATCAATTTCAACTCTTTCAACACCAAAATTAGCAATTTTAATATCTATTTCCCTTTCAACTAATTTTTGCATTTCATTTGCCATAAAATAAGCATCACAAGTAAAGTAGTCAAAATTTAAAAGTACATTTTTGGCAATTCGACGAAATATAAAACTTCGCTGAGGAGCAACTAAAACATCACTTCCCCATGCTGTTGCAATTTTTGGAACAGATATATCTCGAGTAGCTTTTTCTAATAGATACGCACCAGTTCCAATGTTGTGCATATGTATAATAGAGGGATTAAATTCCTTAATTATTCGTTTTAATTTTGAAATTTTAGTTTTATTATTAAACGGATTTCTAATACTAAAACTAACTGTCTCTTGCTTAGGATACTTCAAACTACTATTTTGCCCATCTGTAACAACTAAAACTTCATCAAAATACCCTGAAATCAGTTCTAAATAATTTACAAGATGAATAGAATCGGGTCCGAAAAGTAAAAGTTTTTTCATTCTTTTTCATTTAAATAATAAGTACTTTCAAGTTCTGCAAATTCAGCTAAAAACTTCGCGTCACGCTCTCTAGTGTTTCCAATCACATGCGCTGGATTGCCAGAAATAATCGAAAAATCGGGAAAATCTCCTTTTAATACACTGTGTGATTTTACAATACAACCATTGCCAATTTTTGTACCAGGTGACAATAGCGAATATGGACCAATATAGCAATAATCACCAACAATAATCTTTCCTTTTTGATAACCAAGATGATTCACTGTCGATTTATATTTTTCTCCATATAATCTAATTGAATCATGACTCGAATGTGAAGTGATTGAGACATAATTCGTAATCTGAGTTCCTTTTCCAATTTTAATATGATTACTGGCTTCGATAAAATTAAATTGCCCGACATAGACATTTTCTCCGAGTTCCAAGTTTTCTGGGTAATCGATAAAGGTTGTAGAGGAAATTCGAGTGCCTTTAATATTTAAATTCTTTTTTAGATTAGATTTTTCCAACATCACTGGCTTCGATAATCTATTAATTAGAATCGAAACTTTTATTCGAATTTTATCCAAAAACGTCATTTGTATTTTTATAATTGATTGAATTATTTTAAATTAAAGCAAAAATAAGCTAAAAAATGATTTTTTTTTACTTGAAATTATAAGTTTCAAAAAAAAGTTATAAATTTGATTGTAAAACTAATTTTAACATTAACTAAATCTAAAATCATGAAAGTAAATTTATTATTTTATTCGCTATTATTCACATCTTTATCATTTAGTCAAGTACCTAGTTATGTGCCGACTACTGATTTAGTGTCTTGGTTTTCTTTTAACGGAAATACCAACGACTTAAGTGGGAACGGAAATAACGCCACAAATTCTGGAGCAGGCTTAACTACTGATAGATTTGGAAATGCTAATTCTGCATATAGTTTCAACGGTTCGAGTTCTAGGATAGATTTAAACTTATCTTTTGATCATTCGCAGCGCTCTATTTCAATTTGGTTAAATACATCAGCATTGTCGTCAATTATACAGTCAGCGTTCGATAATGATTACCCAGGCCTAACTTATGGACACACAATTGTCGCTGTGATGCCTTCAACAAATTATTTGCTTGGTCAAGCTGGTACAACTTCTTGTTCATCTTTCACTGTCGATCCTGATACTTGGTATTCGATGATTATCACAAGAGATAACTCTACGACTAAGTATTATATTAACGGTGTTTTACATTGTTCAATGCCTAATTCAACAATTGCTTCTTCAAACACAAGTGGACAAATGATTCACTTTGGTTGTTCAAGACTTTTAAACCGCTTTTTTAATGGGAAAATTGATGACATTGGAATGTGGAGCAGAGCTTTAACTGAATGTGAAATACAAGCTGTATATAATGCAGGTAGTTCAATCGATAATTCAATTACTCAAACGGGGAATTCAATTGTAGCAACTCAAGCAGGCGCAACTTATCAATGGTTAGATTGTAACAATGCCAACGCTCCAATCGCTGGTGCTACAAATCAAACTTTCACTCCAACTTCCGGTGGTATTTTTGCAGTAGAAATATCATTAAATGGTTGTTCTACTACTTCTGAGTGTCTACGTGTTGATTTTGCTTCAGTCGATGAGATTGATAATAATTTGATAGCGATATTTCCAAATCCTGCAGAAAATTTTGTAAATATTAGTGTCGAAAATGAAATTATTGGAAATGTTATCATTACCGACATTTTAGGCAAAGTAGTACTTGAACATAAAAGTAGTTCCGCATCGGTAACATTGGATTTGAAATCAATTCATTCTGATGGAACTTACTTTTTAAACATTTTCAACCACGATTCAAAACTTATTGGAGTAAAAAAATTAATAGTCAGATAATTGGAATCCTAAACCAAGAATCAATTTGAAGTTTTTTAAATTGATTCTTGGTTTTTAACGCATTTAATTTCTTTAAATTTTTAACTTTACACCTTAAATTTGACAGAAAATGCGTGTATATCTAGACAATGCTGCAACAACTCCAATCGCTCCTGAAGTAGTTGAATGTATGATCCCTTATTTGCAAAATGAATTTGGAAATCCTTCATCTACTCACTTTTATGGTCGCCAAGCTAAAGCTGTAATTGAAAATGCACGCAGGTCGATTGCAAAACATTTGAACTGTAATCCTGCGGAAATAATCTTTACTTCTGGTGGAACAGAGGCTGATAATATGGCACTTCACACTTCGATCGAAGCTTTAGGGGTCAAAAGAATAATCACTTCAGCAATTGAACACCACGCAATCGGACATACCGCGGAGTATCTAGCAAAACATGAAAATGTTGAACTCGTTCACGTAAAAATTGATTCAAAAGGAAACGTCGACTTAAATGATTTAGAAGATTTATTGCAAAAGGATGTCAAAACATTGGTTTCTTTGATGCATGCTAACAATGAGATTTCTACATTGTTGCCTTTGGATAAAGTATCCACGCTTTGTAAAAAATACAATGCTTATTTTCACTCTGATACTGTGCAAACCATGGGACACTATCAGTTTGATTTGCAAAATACGCCTATTGATTTTATTACATGCGCTGCACATAAATTCCATGGGCCGAAAGGAATTGGATTTCTATTCGTTAATAAAATGCTAAAAGTTGAAGCATTGATTCATGGTGGAGCTCAAGAAAGAGGCTTAAGAGGTGGAACAGAAAATTTATACGGAATTGCAGGATTAGCCAAAGCAATGGATTTGGCTTATGAAGATGTAACTGGACATCAAAATCATGTACAAGCGCTAAAAAGCCATATGATTGAATCATTGCATCAAAATTTTGACGATATTTATTTCCATGGTGAGATAAATCCTGAAAAAAGTCTTTATACTGTATTGAATTGCAGTTTCCCTAAAACCGACAAAGCTGGAATGTTGCTATTTACTTTGGATTTAAAAGGAATTGCTTGCAGTGGCGGAAGTGCTTGTTCTTCAGGTGCTGTAAAAGGTTCACATGTGCTAGAAGGAATCCAAGCAGATGGCACAAGACCAAACGTGAGATTTTCTTTTTCTCGATACACTACCAAAGCAGAAATCGATTACGCTGTTGAACAGTTAGTTACCGTTTTCAGTAAAACACTTGTTTAATTTTGAGTAAAAGACTTCACATTCTTTTTCTAAGCTCTTGGTATCCTACTGAAAGCAAACCATTCTTAGGGAATTTTGTGAGAAGACATATTGAACTTGTTTCCAAAAATCATTTCGTTACTGTTTTGGATTTACAATCAGATAATCTTGTTTCTAGTACTCAAATAACGCTGACATCGATTGAAAATCTAACTGAAATAATCGTTAAATATCCCAAAGGTTCAAATCCAATTAAACAATGGCTCAATGCGAAAAAAGCATTTAAATCTGGTGTTGAATCAATTCAAAATGTCGATATTATCCATGGAAATGTAATCTTATCTAAAGGGTTGCAATTTGTTTGGGCGAAAAAATATTTTCAAAAACCTTTGGTGGTCACTGAACATGCTTCATATTTCAGCAAAGAAAAAGCAAAATCATGGAATTGGCGGGAAAAATTAATCTTAAAGTCTGTAATTAAAAATACAACCGTTTTTACTGCTGTTTCTTCATTTCTAAGAAGTGAAATTCAGCATACTTTCCCTAACTTGAACGTTGAAATTTTACCCAATGTTATCTACGATTCCATTTTCACCTTAAAGGAAAAACCGCAAAATTCAAC
Organism: Flavobacteriia bacterium; assembly: GCA_947450325.1. Classification (GTDB taxonomy): domain Bacteria; phylum Bacteroidota; class Bacteroidia; order Flavobacteriales_D; family Crocinitomicaceae; genus JAQVCM01. The sequence continues at coordinate 37,562 of CANFUT010000021.1, read as the reverse complement.
AATTAAATTCATTCACGTTTCTACTTTGGATGAAAGATATAAAAATGTTTCTGGGATTATTGAAGCATGCTCGATTCTAAAAAAACAGGGAAAAATCAATTTCGAATTAGAAATTATTTCCGACGAAAATTATGAATCTCTTCAAAAGAAGGTCACAAAGTTGGCCTTAGAGCACATCATTGCGTTTTCTGGACCAATGCAACCTACAGAAATAGCCAAGAAAATGCAACATTCAGACGCTTTGATTCTCTTTTCGAATTATGAAACTTTTTCTTGTGTTGTTGCAGAAGCATGGGCAACTGGAACACCTGTAATTTCTACAAATGTCGGCATCGCTAATCAAATGAATGCAAATCTAGGCATACAAGTCGCTAAAAACGATAATGCTTCTCTTGTAAATGCGATGACACAATTCATCGAACAAAAAGTTTCATTTAATCCAGCCGATTTAAAAATGGCTTCGATGGAGTTTTCATCTCAAGAAGTATTGAAATCGATAGAGAAAATCTATTCTTTGGCACAAAAATGAATTGAAAGTTCATAACTATCCTTTTGGTTGAAAAAATAATGCAAAAAACATAGTTTGCTTGTTATGTTTATTGTAACTTTGCGCCCCGTAGTTACAAAATTTTATACATGTCCAATTCTACGAAATACATATTTGTAACCGGGGGAGTAACTTCTTCGCTGGGGAAAGGTATCATTTCCGCATCTTTAGCAAAATTATTACAAGCACGTGGCTATTCTGCTACGATTCAAAAGCTTGATCCTTACATCAATATTGACCCAGGAACTTTAAATCCATACGAACACGGAGAATGTTTTGTAACGGATGATGGAGCAGAAACTGACTTAGATCTAGGTCACTATGAGCGCTTCTTGAATGTTCCTACCTCTCAAGCAAACAACGTTACGACAGGTAGAATTTACCAATCAGTAATCGAAAAAGAACGTAGAGGTGAATTTTTAGGAAAAACAGTTCAAGTAATTCCACATATCACTGATGAAATCAAAGATCGTATTCAGATTTTGGGTAAAAAGGGAACTTACGATATCGTGATAACCGAAATCGGAGGAACTGTTGGCGACATTGAATCTCTTCCTTATGTAGAAGCTGTGCGTCAAATGCTTTGGGAATTTGAAAACGATTGTTTAGTAATTCACTTGACTTTAATTCCTTATTTGGCTGCAGCGGGTGAATTGAAAACAAAGCCCACACAACATTCGGTTAAGCAATTACTTGAATTAGGAGTTCAGCCTGATATTCTTTGTTGTAGAACAGAACATGAATTGGATCTAAACTTGCGTAAAAAAATCGCGAAGTTTTGTAATGTAAGTATCAATGCTGTAATCGAATCACGTGATGCTGATACAATTTACGACGTTCCAATGTTGATGCAAGCGGAAGAATTAGACAAGGTTGTACTAGAAAAATTAAATCTACCAACTAAGACAATACCGAACTTAGATTCTTGGAAATCGTTTTTGACGACTTTAAAAAATCCTGTTTCGGAAGTAAATATCGGTTTGGTAGGTAAATATGTTGAATTGAAAGATTCATATAAATCAATCAGTGAATCATTTATCCACGCAGGAGTTTCTAACGAATGTAGAGTAAATGTAAAATGGATTCACTCTGAAAAGTTGACCAAATCAAATATTGAAAGTGAATTGGGAGATTTAGATGGAATTTTGGTTGCTCCAGGTTTTGGTTCAAGAGGAATTTCAGGAAAAATTGACGCAGTTAGATATGCACGCGAAAATAACATTCCATTTTTCGGAATTTGTCTCGGAATGCAATGTGCTGTAATTGAATTTGCTCGAAACGTATTAGGTTTAGAAGACGCACATACTACGGAAATTGCAGAAGATTCAAAACATCCTGTTATTAGCATGATGGAAGAACAAAAAAACATCGCTAATTTAGGTGGAACGATGCGTTTGGGTGCTTACAAATGTGAATTAAAACCAAATTCAAAAACTGCAAATGCCTACAATACAGAATTGATTTCAGAACGTCACAGACACAGATTTGAATTCAACAATGAATATCTCGAACAATTTGAAAAAAATGGAATGCTTGCTACTGGTAAAAACCCTGAAACAGGTTTAGTAGAAGTAGTGGAAATCCCAAATCATCCTTGGTTTGTTGGGGCTCAATTCCATCCTGAATACAAAAGTACAGTAGCGAATCCGCATCCGCTGTTTGTAGCTTTTATCAATGCGGCAAAAGAAAATAAAAAAAATTAGAAATGGATAGAAATACGATTCTAGGTCTTGGACTTATTGGTGCTATTTTGGTGACTTTCACCTTAATTAATAAACCTAAAGAGCCTACCAAAGAGGAACTTGCAAAACAAAAAAAGGAAATCAAAGCGGCAATAAAGGACGCGAAAGACAAAGATACTTCCAAAGTCGTTGCTAAAATTGACGAAAAAACCGCCAAGATTTTAGTTCCTAAATTGGACAAAAATAAAGTTCAAATCAAAGATGCTAAAGGTGCTTTGGTTTTTACAAATACTATCACTAAAAAAGATACTTCAATTGCTGAAGTTGTTAAAGAAGTTGCTCCAACAACTGAGGTTGTAAAAGGTGAAATAATTCGCTTGGAAACGGACAAATTAGCATTTGAGTTCTCTACTAAAGGTGGGATTTTAGCAGCTGTTTATCTGAAAGAATACCAATCTTTTACAGATTTTGCTTCAAAAAGCAAAAAATGGGTTCCATTGAAATTATTTGGTGAAAATGATGCAGTGAATGAATTGAGTTTTCCATTAGAAGGAAAACAATTCTCAACCGGAAATCAACTATTCAGTGTAGTAGATTCATCCAAAAATGGTATTACTTTTGAACTGAAAACAGCAGAAGATCAATCAATTCAGTTTATTTATTCATTGAAGCCAAAAGCTTATGACATGGATTTTGAAGTAAAATTGAAAGGTTTCGCTGGAAAAGTAAATCCAAAAAATGTGATGTTGAATTGGAATGCTGATTTGAAAAAATCAGAAAGACTTTTGAATGCACAAAGATTGGTTTCAACTGTTTGCTTTAAATATAAAAACGAAGACCATGATTGGTTGAGCGAAGCAACTGACGACGAAGAAAAAATGGAACAAACGGTTGAATGGATTGCTTTCAAACAAAGTTATTTCAGTTCTATTATGAAGCCAGTAGCTGGTTTTGATAAATCTGGTTCAAGTTTGAAAATCAAAAAATTCAGTGAAACAGAAGACCGTTTTCATTCTCACATCAAAAGATATGAAGCATCCATGAATTTAGCTTTTGCAAATACTGGTGATGCAAGTGCGAAAATCAATTGGTTTTTTGGTCCAAACGATTATGAAGTTTTAAAATCATATGATTCAAATTATGAAGATATCATCAACTATGGTTGGGGATTATTCAGATGGATCAATATTTATGCTATTCAGCCATTATTCAATCTATTGTCTGGTTCTGGTTTAGGATTTGGTATCGTTATTTTGTTGGTAACATTGATTATCAAATTGTTCTTGATGCCAATTCAATGGAAAATGTACGTTTCTTCAGCTAAAATGAGAATTTTGAAACCTGAAATTGATGAATTAAATGCAAAATTTCCAAACAAAGAAGATGCAATGAAAAAGCAAATGGAAATGATGTCATTGTATCGTACAAGTGGCGCCTCACCTCTTGCTGGTTGTGTTCCAATGCTAATTCAAATGCCTATTTTATTAGCGGTTTTCCGTTTCTTCCCTGCGGCTTTTGAATTGAGACAAAAACCTTTTTTATGGGCGGAAGACTTGTCTTCATATGATTCAGTTTATGATTTTAGTACATACCTTCCACTTTATGGTGATCATATTTCACTTTTCACTTTATTAATGGCTGTGACAACCTTGGTGTACACGTACGTAAACAGCGGAAATATGCAACAACCTACGCAACCAGGAATGCCAAACATGAAAGTGATTATGTATATTTTCCCTTTCATGATGATTTTCTTCTTCAATAATTATTCTTCAGGTTTGAGTTATTACTATTTCATTTCAACTTTGATTTCAATTTTAATTATGTTGGCAATCAAGCAGTTCTTTGTAGATGAAGACAAGTTGAAAGAAAAAATGGCTGCAAGAAAAGCGGCTGCAACAACTGGAAATTCAACAGTTAAAAAGAAATCTAAATTTCAAGAAAGATTAGAGCAAATGCAAAAAGCACAACAAGAAGCTAAAAAGAAAAAATAAGCTTCATTGATATTTTTTGAAAAGGTTTACTGGAAACGGTAAACCTTTTTGCTATCTTTAATAATCGAAAAGAAATATTTTTCAAATTCAAATTATTTCAAACTAGTAAATATGTTCAAATATCTGATTTTATTAAGCTTAGTACTTGTCACTGCTTGCTCTGAGAATAAAACCAAAGTAGAGCCAGAAAAGAAAAACAAAATTACTTTTACAGAGAATATATTTAATCCAATTTACATCACAGCACTCTTTGATTCACCCAATAATTTTGGTCCAATATGGAATATAGATGCAATTAATGCATTGAAAATAAAAAAGATAAGTCTCTACGTTAAAGGCGGAAAATACAAGAATAATATGTCTGAGAAACTAACTTATTCTTTCAATTCAGCTGGTAAAGCATTAGATTTTAATCATTTTTTATACAATAATTCAACTTCCCCTTTTTCGACCTCAGGATTCACATACAACACGAATGGAAGCATAGAAAAAATCGATGTATTCAAATACATGGAATTTGGAAATGTACCTCCTATTTTCATTCGAAGCGATTCCAGTAAAACGGCAGTAATCACTTCTAGAAACAACAATAATTTTGATTCATTGGTATTTTATCCGAATATCGAAAATCCAAAATTGATCGTTGAGATTGTGAATCACAAAGTAAATTCAATTGAGATTTTTGTTGAGAAGGGAGCGAATCTTGATCAAATTCAAGCATTAGCGAAAACGTTAGATTCTACCTTGAATATTTTTTCACTTTCAGAAAAATCAGTTACTTATTTGGATAAGGATTTACCGATTGAAAGTTATCGATTAGGGCCAAATTGGAGCAAGCAAGAAAAATCAAAATCTTGGGAATACAATGATAACCAACAACTTGTTAGCTATTCAGAAAGATTACATGGTACTTTAATTAAAAACATTATAATTAGTTACGATGACGAAAATTTACCAGATGAACTTGTAGTTGACCGCAAAAGATTCATTTTTTATTCTTCCGCAAAATAATGCTATCTAAACAAGAATTAAAGGATAAGAACATCCAATTTTGGACAGATTTTAAATCATACATGTCGAAACATCGTTCTTCGAATGGTAGAAAAATCAATTGGATAAACTACCCTACTGATGTGAAATTTATCTTTCTCAGACTAGAAGTTGATAAATTTGGTGTAAGAGTTTGTTTTGACATCCAAGCAAAAGATCAATCAGTAAGAGAAATTGTTTGGGAGCAAATGGAAGAGCTCAAAAAAGTGATGGAAAGTAGCATGGGAGTTGATGGAATTTGGATTTCTAATTACAGTACTCCAGAAATAACTTCTTTTAGTAGGATAAAATGGGAATTAGACTCTGTGAACTATTTCAAGGAATCAGATCAAATAGCGATCTTCGAATTCTTAGAGGAAAAATTAGTCGCTTTCGATCAATTTTACCAAGATTTCAAGGACATCATCGTCTTGTTAGTCAAATAAGTAATTTTCCATTTAACATTATTTTACCGGGCATTTTCTAAAATCTGCCAATATTCTTTTAACTTTGTATCTATGTCAAAATATATTTTAACTATAGTTTCACTTGGATTGTCTTTCGTTTCAATGAGTCAGGTGGTAATTTTAAACGAAGATTTTCAATCTGGCTTTCCTTCAACTTGGTCTATGGTGGACGTTGATCAACAAGTTCCAAATAGTGCTGTTGCAGAATATGTAAATCCTTGGATTATCAAGGCAGACCCAGAAAACACAGCTGATTCCGTTGTAAGTTCTACCTCCTTTTACGAACCTGTAGGTCAAGCAAATAAATGGTTAATCACACCAGCAATCACCTTGGGTGATTACGGAAATTACCTTTCTTGGCAAGCAAAATCTCATGATCCATCTTATCCTGAAAATTATAAAGTTTTAATTTCGACTTCAAATCAAGTTGCTGATTTTTTAGATACAGTAAGATTAGTTGTACTTGAAAATCCAGAATGGACCACAAGGGAAATTGATTTAAGTGGTTTAGGTTTTAATGGACAAACTGTTTATTTAGCATTTGTAAATACTACAAACGATGGTTTTAAGTTGTATTTGGATGATATCAATGTTCGCAAAAATGATCCAGTTGGAATCCAGGAATTAACTGACATACAAATTCAAGTATATCCAAATCCTACGGCCGGAAATATCAAAATCAATTGTGACAAAAAAATCAATCAAGTTTCAGTCTTTTCGTTAGAAGGAAAACTAATGAATGAATTTAATTATAATAATGGAGACCAAATAGATTTATCCAATTTAAATTCAGGAGTTTACTTATTGAGAATTGAAATCGCTGGAAGTATCAAAACAATTAGAATAATTAAAAGATAATTCGTTCTAAGGTTCAGGGATTGGAATTAATTCAAGTGAATATTCGTAATTAGAAATTGGTTTCAAAATAATTTTCTCGTCTGAAAGCATTTTTAAAGCAAAATTCCAGTGTGTTTTATCAAAATCAAAACGAACATTATTGAAATTTTCTGAAACTGAAAATGTGCCCTTTTGGCCAATTTCATCTCCCAATGTATTCATCTTCTGCATGTAAAAATTTCCAGACTTGTGGAAAATCAAAATTTCTTTGTATTTATTGCTTAGTGGAGAGAAATCTTTTCCGTTCTTATATTTATGAATGACCAACCAAACCTTTGAAGTATTGCTGTGAAAAACAAATGATTGATCGATTTTAATCATCTGATTATCTGAAACGCAAGCATTAAGTATCAAGACCAAAACTAGTAATTTCCCAAGCTTCATCATATGATTTTACAATGCCATTTTGTTGTCTCGAATTACTTTAGCGATTTCAACGTTCATTGAATCTTGCAGTTCTTTTTTGATTTTGCTGCCTTCAATTTTTTCAACGCAAACGTATTGATATCGATTTTCTTTCCATTTATACAAACATTGTAATCTATTTTCAAATTCATCAAAGAATTGCAAAACCAAATCATCATGTCCAGAAGGAGATTTTCGCATTCCTATTAAATGAGCTACAAATGTATTTACCAATACCAATTTCCCTTGTTCACGCTGGTATACCAACGCTCTTCTCAATGGCCAATCATGAACACCAGATCTGATTACGAGTATAAAAGCATTGTCAATTTTTTCATTTTCAATGAATGGCAAAACGTGAAAAAACTTAGGATTACATGCTGGTTGAACTGCATTGTTCAAGTCCTTTTGATTGGGATCGCAAATCTTTAGTTCGTAAAGTAAATCCAACATTTTTGGATCTGAAAACTTCACTTCATCAAATAATATTTCAATATTTTTCTCTTTTTTTACTTCTTGATTATCAACAACTTCAATTGGAATATCCTTTGGTTCATCTTTACAAGACGAAAATATAACCAACACAAACAAAAAAGGCAAAATTTTATTCATTTCTAAAAATTTTATACAAAACGTAAAAAGACAAATAGGTTACTATACATGAATTGGAAAAACAGAACTACTCATTTCAAATGCGCGTTTAAACTCTTGATTGTCAATTCCAGTTGAAATTTCATTTTCTTGAAACCACTGCAACATCAATTCAGTTGGCATGTTTCCAGTCAAATCATTTGCAGCCATCGGACAGCCACCAAAACCTTTGATTGCGCCGTCGAATCTTCTACATCCGCTACTGTATGCAGCTTCAACCAATAATTTTGCATTTTCAGGAACAGTATGTAAATGAGCACCAAACTCAACATTTTTCAATTCTGGAATTAAATCTTTAAACAAGGATGAGACCAAGGTTGGGGTAGCACAACCAATTGTGTCTGAAAGCGCTAAAATTTTTATTCCCAATTCATTATATAATCGCTCGGACCATTTAATGACAATATCAGAATTCCAAACATCTCCATAAGGGTTTCCGAAACCCATCGAAAGATATACAACTAAATCTTTGTTGTTTTTGAATGCTAAATTTTGGATTGTTTCAAGCCGTGACCATGATTCTTCAATAGTGGCATTTGTATTTCTTTTTTGGAAAGTTTCAGAAACGGAAAAAGGAAAACCTAAAAAGTCAATTTCTTCAAATTGCACAGCTTCCTCTGCCCCGCGTTCATTGGCAATGATCGCCAATAAATTAGTTTCAGTATTACTCAAGTCAAGTTTGTCCAACACTTCTACTGTGTCTTTCAATTGTGGAATTGCTTTAGCAGAAACAAAACTTCCAAAGTCGATAGTGTCGAATCCACAATTTAGCAATTGATTAATGTAACTCGCTTTTTTTTCACTTGGAATAAAATCAATTATGCCTTGCATCGCATCGCGCGGACATTCTATTACTTTTAGCTTTTCCATGGTTGTAAAATTAATTGATTTACTTCTATAATCAATAGAATTAATAAATGTCTTGAAAATTTTAGTTTATTTTCGAGCTAAAATCGCCTTGTTGATTCTTTTCACTAATCCTGGTCCCTCGTAGATAAATCCGGTGTAAAGTTGAACTAAATCTGCTCCTGCATCTAATTTTTCTAAGGCATCTTGTTCAGAATGAATTCCGCCGATTCCTATGATTGGGAACGCTTTGTTAGACTTTTCTGCCAAATATCGAATTACCTCAGTTGAGCGATTTTTTACAGGTTTACCAGATAATCCTCCAGCACCAATTGATTCAATAATTCTAGAATCAGTTTTAAGATTTTCTCTTGAAATAGTCGTATTGGTTGCAATTACACCTTGAATTTGTGATTTCTCAACGATTTCAATTATATCATCTAATTGACCATCAGTTAAATCAGGTGCGATTTTTAATAAAATTGGTTTTGGTTCTTTGTTTTGATTGTTTTCCTTAACCAATTCTGACAACAAAGCCATTAACGGTTCTTTCTCTTGTAAGTCCCTTAAATTTGGTGTATTTGGTGAAGAAACATTCACAACAAAATAATCTACGACAGGAAAAAGAACTTTAAATGCTTTAAGATAATCAGAAAGGGCATCTTCATTCGCTGTTATCTTATTTTTACCAATATTTCCTCCTATAATAACGTTAGTTCTTTTACCTTTTAATCGATTTGCTGCTGCTTCTGCACCATCATTATTGAAACCCATTCGATTAATAATTCCTTCGTCTTGTTTTACTCTGAATAACCTTGGTTTCTCATTTCCAGCTTGCGCTAGAGGAGTCACTGTTCCGATTTCGATGAATCCAAAACCGCAATATGCCAAATCGTTAAACATTTTGGCATCTTTATCGAATCCGGCACCTAAACCTACAGGATTTTTAAATTTCAATCCAAAAACTTCTCTTTCTAATCTTTTATCTTCAATGATGTATAGTTTTTTCCAAATCAATTTCATTCCGGGTATTGATAAAATGAAATGAATTGCTTTTGCCGTAAAATGATGGACTTTTTCGGGATCAAATAAAAATAAGAAAAACCTTACTATTGAATACATAATATAGAACTTTGGACAAAGGTAAAAACAGAAAGCGAGGAACAAATGCCCCTCGCTTTAATTTTATCAATATTTTTCCAACAATTAGAACTTCGCTCTTCCTCCTTTGTATCGAGAAATTCGCATTTTCTTCATTGGTTTATATGAGAAGTTTTTGTAAAAAGTCAAATTAACATAAAAATAAGCATCTTTTTGAGGCTCACCTCTTTTTGATCCGGGATTAAACCATTCTGGATGTGTTACTGATGGATTACTCAATGCTGCAGAAGTTGCAGAGACTTGAGTAGCTAAAATAGTAGGATCGTAATAGAAACCATGAACGTCATCGATGTAATCTGAAAAAGTTTTAACATACGTAGCTTCAATACCAATTCTCCACATTCCAGCAAGTGCTCTTCTGTAACCTATTCCAATCGGAATAGTTGCAGTAAATGGTAAATAAACTTTTGCACCACCTTCTAATCCTTGACCTTCGGTTTTTAAAGGTCTCAAGTTTACCCAATTTCCATTATATTGGGCTTGTGGATTGAAATATGCAAAACCAATTCCAGCAAAAACATAAACTTGATCATGGTGTTCCCCAAAGCCTTTCATGCCTTTCATGTTGTATCTTTTGCCATATTTTTCATTTACAAAAATTAACCATTCTAAACGCTGACTTAAATTGACAACAGGAGATCGAAACGATAAATTTCTTGCATGTCTATCTGAATCGTTTGTTAAAGCATCGCTCCCTTTGAGTAACCCAATATTCAATAATGAAGTAGTTGCGAAATGTGGTGCGAAACGATATCTATAGCCAACACCAACATCAAAACTAGTAGATGGAAAATTTAAATCAACTAAACTGTAGTCAGTCCCAATTTGATCTCTTCCCCCCAAATCACCTAAAAATTGCGTAGCTCCTGCTTGAATGATTAATTCTTTTCTATTCAACTTCCAATTTTTCCCAGAGTTGAAATTGGATGATTGACTAAAAGAGATTAGACTAGATAATACTAAACAAAAAGTTAAAAAATATCTCATAATTAAAATAAAAATGACACAAAATGTCAATTTAACGTCACGAATTTAAATAAAAAAATGTTCTAAATCTACATTTGTTAGAATAAGTTATCAAAACCGACCTGTGAATGAGAATTCTAACACATTAATTGCTTAAAATCTGTTTGAAATCATAGATTTTTCCGTCATCCAAGGAAATTAATTCAATTATGTCTTTCTCCTTTTTTTCAAAATAGAAAACCATCTGTTCTCCTGGTTCATTTTCCCGAACTAAGGTTAACGTTTTGTATTGCCCATTTTGAAGTATTCCTTTATAAACATTTTGGCTGTCTTTTCGCTGTTCAAACCATTTAAAAACATCCGATTGACTAATTGTTAGAACAACAAAGTAAAAATAACCCTGTTGATCTACATAAAGATATCCATTGTTTATTTCTTGACCTTGACCGCGGAATAAAAACGATTCATTTTTTGCAATCTTTACTGTTTCAATTTTTTCTTGAGAAAACCCATTGATCGACAAAAAACCAGTTAAAAATAAGACCTGTAGTACTTTCATTCTATTGGGATTAAATTCATTGGGATTAATTCAAAAATATTTTTATTTTCATCTTCAGTAACGATTTTGGTAATAAAAACCATTTCGCCTAATGCAAATTTATAAATATCTTCTATTACTTCTTTTGGTATAATATTTCCTTTAACCTCAACGGATACATTTTTCTCACCATGAGCATAATTTATTATAAATGACTGAATTTTATAATTTTCTGCTGTTTGAATGCCTTCCATATCACCAAGCTGAGCAATCGGAATTTCACCTTCATAATATTGATTAATATGCGGAAATAAATTTTCTTGTTGAGTGGAATCCAAGCCAATTTTTACATGTTCAATCTTTTCAGGTTGAGCAACTAAAAAAAGATTATTTAGCATTAAAAAACTAAACAGAAACAGTTTCATTCATTAACATATTGAGTACATCTTTGATAGATTCACCGTTTTCTTCCTTTTTGAAAATTATTTTCGAAGAAATATTTTTAGATTTTCCACTTTTTAATTCACAAATCCCGAAATCGCCTCCTCTTTCAACACCAAATATAATCAATTCATCATTTGCATGAAATCCAAAATTTGAAATAGGATGAAATGCTCTATCTCCATAATTGAATCTCAAATCTTTGTCTAGGTTAAAAACAAAAATCTGATTAAAATCTGCTGAATTGGATGAGCTTTCCCAAACAAAAAATGTTTCATTTTTCATCGCAGCAGGGTATCTACTTGGTTTGTCACAATTGTAAACACCCCATTGATTCAATTTAAAACTTGCCGTTCCTTTGTCATCTGAGTTACTAACTATTTTTTCATTTAATGCAGCCAAGTCACCCATCAAAGCCTTTTGATATGCTTCTTTTTGTTTTTGCAAGACTGATTTGTTTTTCTCAATTTCAGCAACAGTTTCGTTGAAATTATTGATCGCCGCATCAAATTCCTTTCTGGCTTCTGTCAATTCCTTACCTTGTAAAACTGGTCTAACAGGTAATCTCATTTTTTCAGAATTTGATGTAAAAATCATTTCATAGACTTCTTTATTTTTTTCCAATTTAACATCCGACCATGTTTTTTTTGTAAAGTTTTTGTCATAACCAGAAGTTGGTAGAATTTCAAAAACTAGATTCTCAAATTTAGCTAATTCGGGATATGTTTTCTTGTTAAAATCCAAGTCGAATTTTTGATGAGATTCATTGGGGATTTTAAAACTTTCAGTACTTGGCTTTTGAACTTCCGATTTTGATTGGTTTAAAGCGACCATTTGATCATCAATATTGGCAATCTGCTTTTTAATTGCAACCGGATTATTCAAACTCAATTTCGATTCCTCTTTTTGATGATTCATTTCATATTTTACAGGATATTTGGTCCAGTCTCTTGTTGTTTCATTCAAGCTCCAAAAATCAAAACCTGCAGGATTTTTAGTCAACATCATATCGATTTCAATCGGTTTTTCGGTATTAATTTCAACCACTTGATCGTTTTGTTTCCCTCTAATTTCAATCATTCCTGCTGAGATGAATGCGTCCTCTTTTTTATAATCCATAGGAATTCCAGCTAGAAAAGCAGAAACTTTATTTGGAAATTCTCGCACTTCAATTTCTACGCTTTCATTCTTATTTTCAGGTAACAAACTTTCTTTTGGAATCTCAATTTTTGTCCCACTTGGAAGAATGATTTCTTCGTTTTTATTTGGATTTACTTCAAAAGTTTGAAATGGAACATCTTCACCTTCAATCGGTGGATGAATACATTCAGTGTCTTTTGGTAAATCTGTGATTGCTAAAGTATTTGTCTTATCATGTGTTTCATTTTGACTGTTTAAATAATTCACACTAAAAAAAAGTGCGATTCCGATGGAGGCTAATCCTGTTGGTCCCCAAAACCATGGATTTTTCCAAACGGGAGGTTTTGATAACAAATGTTTTGATAGTACTTTATCAAAATTTTGTCTTGCGCTGATTTGCTCTGAATTTAGGTTGGGGCGATCCAGATTCATTTTTCTATTGGTCATCTGCACGAATTAAATAAAGGTTGAAAATTACAAAACTGTTCTAAATATTGTTTCAAAATGTCTTGCTTTTTATTGATTGTAGCCAAATTCCTTTCCTCCAGATGGAAGAAAGGAATCTTGAAATGATGCTTATTATTTCTCATGAAAATATTTTTTTAATTTTTCTAACGCTCTAAAACACTTCACTTTTGCATTGTTTTCAGTGATGTCTAAAATTTCGCCAATTTCTTTGAAAGAACGTCGTTCGAAAAAACGCATTTCTATCAACTGAAGTGGCTCTTCTTTCATTTTACCCAATGCACGAAAAAGAATTTTTTTATTGATTTCAGATTGATCTTCGTCCATTTCATCCATCATTTCAAAAAGAGTAACACTTTCAACATTCACTGTTCTTAGTGATTGCTTGTCGCGGAAAGATTGATACAATTCACTTTTCGCAATTCGATACAACCAAGAACCGAATGGTACTCCTCTATTCTCATATTTATGAATATTTTTCAATGCTTTCATAAATACTTGTGACGTAACATCAAATGCCATTTCGGTATCATCCATCCGTTGGTGAATGTACCGGAAAATGGGCTCATGGTATTTCTTGTACAGCGGGCCAAACAACTCAGGGTTGCTTTTAGCTTGCTGTATCCACACTTGCTCCTCCTCAAGACGCTCGTGTGTGTGGTGATACAATGGGTTAACTGTCATGATTTCTGGTTTTATTTTTGGTTTTATGCATGTAAAGCTTGCAGACTTTACAATCAAATAATGCAAACTTTATAATTCGTTACACTATTTTATCATAAAACGAACCAAAAATTCTAGTTATTATAAAAATTTGAAAATAAATGTTTGGAAAGTGTTGTGAAAGCTAGAAAAAACGAATTGATAGATTTGTATAACCAAATGAAAAATTGTTGTTTTTTTTTGTATGTTTGAATTTCAAAAGCTAAAATATTGAATGCCGAAATGATTACTATTTTGAAAAATATCTTTTTGTTTTGGGTTGTACTTTTTGGGATAATCTTCGGTTTAACAAAGGTTGTTCATGTATGTTATCCCCAAATCGACACATTGAATATTCCTATTCAAATAATTGGAACATTTCTGTTGGCCGTCGTTTTATTTTTCATTAAAAAGAAAAATGTTTAACGATTGATTTCTTGTTGGTTTTTGGCATGATTTTCAAAAGCGATTATTATTGCTGCGCTTTTGACTTTTTCTAAATCAAAAATGCACGCCAAAAACAATTTCATACATTACCTTGCGCCACGGATTGCATCCGTGGCTACCCATATTTGGTACCTGCGGCACAATCTAATATTTGAATTTCTGTGTATTTATTTTTGTTCTTTTTAGCATGAATTGCTCATAAAAAAAGCCGAAAATCTCATTTTCGGCTTTTGAATTTTAAATGATTATTTCTATTGCTGTGACAGCCACTCTTGGAATTTCTTCGCGTTTGCTGCGTGTTCTGCATAGCCAACTGTGAAATCATGTTTTCCGGAATAATCAGCTTTGGCGCACATGAAAATATAGTTGTTGTTGTCTCTATTTAATACTGCATCAACCACTTGTGTTGGTGGAATACAAATTGGACCTGGAGGCAAACCGTCATTGTAATAAGTGTTGTATGGGCATTGAATTTCTCTGTGTTCGTATGTCAAACGCTGAACTCCTTCTAGTTGATCTCCCCAGCAAAACTTAAATGTTGGATCTGATTGCAAACGAATTCCTTGTTTGATTCGGTTTAGATACAAACCTGCAATGATTGGCCATTCTTCAGCGTTTTTAGATTGTTCGGAATAAACAATACTTGCCAAAGTCACAGCTTCTGAAGGCGAATCTAAACCGATTTTTGCCAATTTTGACTTTCTTTCAGGTGTCCAGAAATCTTTGAATTCATCAGCCATGCGAACCAAAAATTGCTCAGCATCAGTATCCCAAAACATTTTGTAAGTATTTGGCAAAAACAAAGCTGGCAATTGTTCTGAAGTAAAATCATATTTCTCCAAAGTTGAATCATTGGTCAACATATCAGCCAACTCAGCGCTGTCAATCATCAAACATTTAGCTACTTTTCCTGACATTTGATAAACATCGCGACAATTGTTGAACGTCACTTCTACTTCGACTTCCGCATTTCCATTTCCTGCTGAATTTTTGGTAAAGCCGTTTAATAACGTTCGGTAGCTCGTGCCTGACTCAATGTCATATTTTCCAGAAGCTAATCTTTCTGCATCCAATTTTTTATATTCACCCACTTTCAAAAACGCATCTTTGTTGGCGATAATTTTTTCACTTTCCAATTGATCTGCCAAGCCTTTCAATCCTTTCGAAGCATCAAAATAAAATGCAACTGTTTTTGAATTTTCTGTTGTTTTCATTCCAGCCATGTAAACTGAAATTTTTGGCCAAAAAGCCACGATACCAATTGCTCCAATGATGAGCAAACCAATTCCTACTTTTTTAAACATAACTGATATATTCTTTCGTTTATCCTTTTTCCTTGGTCAAAAAACCATTCTTTTCGAGTTCCTACCAATTCGAACCCTACACTTTCAAATAAATGAATACTTGAAGTATTATCTTCTAAAACATTGGCTGTCAAATTATGGAAATCAAACATTATTTGACAATATTCAATCAAAATTTCTAAACTTTCTCTGGCAAACCCCTTGGTTCTTTCTTTTTCTTCTGCTATCAAAATCCCAATTCCTGCTCTTCCATGCTTGAAATTTGCTTCGAATAAATCCAAAGTTCCAACCGCTTCATTGGTATCATTCAAACAAATCATCAGCCTCATTTCACCACTTTGACGGAAGTTATGAATGCTGTTGATGTAATCCAAAATCCCATGCATCGAATAAGGTGCTTCTGTCCCACTCACGCGCCAATTATCGGGATTATTTTCCCAAATTAAAACCTTCGCCGCATCTTCTGGTTCTATCGCTCTTAAATGAATTTTATTACCTCTTAGCATGAGTCAATTGGTATAATCTATTTTTAATATCTGATCTTGAATACGCTGGAATTCCAATATAATCTGCTGGTAAATTAATCCCAAAAATGGTTTCAACTACACCTGCTTCATTCAGCAAGTTTAATAATTCTAAGAGAATTAAATCTTGTGTTTCAGAAAAATAAATTTCCGTAATAGGCGTCAAACAAGTCAAACCATCGGAATTTGCTTTTTGATACTTTTCAAAAACTGTTTCTAATTGTCTGTTTTTAATGCTATTTTCTGAAGTTTTGATAACAAGTGTTGGTATTTTTTTTGTACTCAACAACTTGGTGATTTTTTGCACTGAAATGTTTTCGTCTTTCCCTGAAACTTTTAAGCTGAAATACAATCCATCCTTTGAAATTCCAATGTGTGGCGGAATTTTATCTGCATGAAAAACCCAAAGAAAAATCCCCAGTTTGAAATCTTCATTGTCAATATTTTTCCAAGAATCGATCATTCCGTTATACATGCATCGTTCCTTTAAAAACAAACTCTGCTGGTCCTGATAACCAAATATTTGTGAATGAAAAATTATTTTCAGCAACAAAAGAAACTGTCAGTTTACCACCTTTAACAGCAATATCATATTCTTGAAAACCAATTTGCTTCACTTTAAATGCGCTTGCGATGGCAGCGGCAGTAACTCCAGTTCCGCAAGACAACGTTTCGTCTTCTACACCGCGTTCGTATGTTTCGACATTTAAATGTTTCTCATTTTGTCGAACTAAATTCACGTTGATACCATGTTCTTGATAATGTGATGAATAACGTATTAATTTTCCAAACTCAACAACATTCTGAATTTCCTCATTTTCGATAAATCTGATATAATGTGGCGAACCAGTATTTAATTCAAAATCTCCATCAATTTCCTTGACTTCAATTACATTTTGCATTTCGATAGAAATTGAATTTTGGTTCATTTTGGCTTGATGTTCCCCATCGATTGCCAAAAAAGTAACACTTGCACAATCAATCCCCAAAAAAGCAGCAAATGCTACTGAACATCGTGCGCCATTTCCACAAAAACTTTTGGAACCATCAGAATTGCTGTAATCAACTTCAAAAGCATAATTTTCATGTTTGTTGATACAAATTAACCCATCAGCGCCCACACCAAAGCGGCGGTCGCAAATCAATTGAATTTGAGCGATTGACAGTTGATTGTATTTTCCATCGCGGTTATCGAGCATCACAAAGTCATTCCCAGTACCTTGATATTTATGAAAATTGATTTCCATGAAATTGAATTTGAAGCAAAGGTAAGAGAATTAAAGCTTAATTTTAAGCTTTTGAATCGCGATTTTCTAACAATCAAAGAAACATTTGTAATGCAGACAAACAAAGAAAAAATGTTGGCTGGTGAGTTGTATCAGTCGTTTGATCAAATTCTTTCTACTGAGCGACAAGAAGTACAGAAATTACTTTATCGACTCAATCAATTAGAACCAGATAATTTCAAAGAGAAATCTGAAATTTTAAATTTAATTTTCAAAGATTTAGGAAAAAATATTTTCATTGAATTGCCATTTAGATGCGATTATGGTTACAATATCAGCATTGGAAAAAATTTTTTCGCGAACTTTAATTGTACGTTTCTCGACAGTGCTCCAATTAAAATCGGAAATCATGTACTTTTCGGACCAAATGTAAGTTTGTTTACCTCTGGGCATCCAATTGACGTTGAAAAAAGGAAGAAATTATTTCAATTTGCCAAACCAATTACTATTGAAAATAATGTCTGGATTGGCGGTAACACAGTTGTAAATCCTGGAGTGACAATTGGAGAAAATACGGTAATTGGTTCTGGAAGTGTCGTTACAAAATCAATTCCAGCAAATGTAGTGGCAGCAGGAAATCCGTGTAAAGTGATTCGGAAAATTGATTGATTATTCCACGAAATCTAAATCTTTGTCGTGTGTTTCAGGAATGGTTGCAGTTGAATAAATCCCAATAAAAAAACTGATTAAACCCAAAATTGAACCTGCGACAATGACTCCCAAAGAAACTTTGAAACTCAAGAAAAACCAAGTCATTAAAACAACTGTTCCGCGCACCATATTTGGAATTGTAGTTGCTGCTGTAGATCTAATATTTGTTCCGAATTGTTCAGCGCCAACTGTAACAAACATTGCCCAATAACCAGTTCCCAAACCTAACCATGTGCAATAGAAATAGTACATGGAAGCAGATTTTACACCACTGAAAAGCATTAAAATGACTCCAACAGCTGTGAAAATCATCATTCCTAAAATGGCTTTTTTTCTTGATTTTAACCATTGACTGATGAATCCACTCATAAAATCTCCTGCGGAAATACCAATATATGCCCACATGATTGCCAATCCTGGATCAATTTTTTCTTTGATTCCCATCGCTTCGCCAAACTGATTTCCCAAAGTGGCCAAGATGCCAATACAAAACCATGTTGGAAGTCCGATTCCGATACATTTCATGTATTTAATAAAACGATTCCAATCGGTAAAAAACATCCAAAAATTACCTTTTTGAATATAAGAATCTGCTTTCACATGTTTGTACATTCCTGATTCAATGACGCCCACTCTCAATAGCAGCAAGCAAAGTCCCATTCCGCCACCGACAAAATAAGCGATCGACCAATGTCCTGAAAGTTCGACAGTAAATTTCGCGACAACAGCACCAAAAAGTCCAAATCCAGCAACCAATGAAGTTCCAATCGCTCGCAATTCTTTTGGTAAAGATTCAGAAACAAGTGTAATTCCAGCACCTAACTCTCCAGCTAAACCAATTCCAGCAATGAAACGCAAAATCAAATATGCGTTTCCTTTGTCCATGAAATTGATATTTGGCAGAAATCCACAAGCGATATTTGCCAATGAATATGTTATAATTGAACCAAAAAGTACTGACAATCTTCCTTTTTTGTCGCCTAAAACACCCCAAAGAATTCCTCCAACGAGCAATCCACCCATTTGCCAACTGTTGATAATTGGTCCCAAAGTATCTGGATTGTAACCCAACTCTGTCACACTAGGAATTCGAACGATACTGTAAAGTAATAAATCGTAAATATCTACAAAGTAGCCCAATGCAGCAATAATAACTGGCAAACTAAAAAGTAGTTTTACTTTTTGATTGAAAGTGAAAGTTTGATTCATGATTACGAATATACTTCATTTTAAAAAATATTGAATAATTCAATTTTAAGAAAGTATTGAAAACATATTTATTTACAAATAATTTAACACGTGCTCAAATTATATAAGCATACATTTGATTGTACTCTTAATTTCAATAATTATGAAAATTAAATTTAAAACAAGTGTGGTTGCAGTATTTTCTGTTGCAATTCTCGCTTCATGCACCGTAATTCGTCCTGGTCAAATTGGGATGAAACAAACGATTGGAAAATTAAAACCAGGTGTTTTAGAATCTGGCTCAAAATTATACAATCCGTTTGTCTCGAAAATTATAAAGATAAATGTCCGAACGGTAGAGCTTTATCAAGTTTTAGAATTGCCGACAAAAGAAGGTTTGAACGTGAAAACAGAAATTATTTTATTGTATCATGTAAATCCTAAATCCGCAAGGGAAATTTATCAAAATTATGGCTTAAACTATCAAAAAGTAATCGTTGAAAGTAATTTTATTGCGACGGCGCGACAAGTGAGTGCAAGATATGACGCTAAAGAATTATATGCAGTTGATAGAAAATTGGTTGAACATGTAATGTTGGATGAATTAACTTCTGATATTGGAGACAAAGGATTTATTATTGATGCAGTTTTGCTCAAAGAAATTACTCTTCCACAAGCGATGACGCAAGCAATCCAATCTAAAGCAAGCGCTGAACAAGCTGCATTACAAATGGATTTTGTGATTCAAAAAGCGGTAAAAGAAGCGGAAAGATTGTCTATCGAAGCAGAAGGAATTAGAAAAGCGCAGTTAATTATTGATAGTTCTTTGACTGAAAAACTGTTAAAATACAATTACATCGAAATGATGCGTGGATTATCCAATTCACCGAATGCAAAAATTATCATGACAGATGGAAAAATCCCTATGATGATTGGAAATTAGGATTAAAATTTACGATTAAATTTTATTTCAAAGGGTAGTATTTTCTTAAGTACTACCCTTTTTTTTATCAATCTTTTAGTTCGATTTCAACTTCATTCTTTGGAACAAGGAATAACATAATCAATCCTATGATAAAGAACAAAGCGACGGAAATAACTGAATATCTGATTGAGCCTGTCAACATTTCGACCATTCCGAAGAATAAAGTTCCCAATACGATTCCAATTTTTTCAGTTGCATCATAAAATGAAAAATAACTTGCGTGATCGGTTGTTTCAGGTAAAAATTTAGAGTAAGTCGAACGAGCAATTGCCTGAACTCCACCCATTACCAAACCAACACTTGAAGCAAGAATGTAAAACTCAACAGGTGTTTCAACTATAAATGCAGCCAAACAAATCAAAATCCATATTGAAACTGAAATGATTAATGTTTTGATGTTTCCAATTTTTGCAGAAACTTTAGACATAATAAATGCACCTGTTGCTCCTAATATTTGTATTAATAAAATGGCGATAATCAATCCTGTTGTTCCAGAATCGTCTGGCCAAGCGATTTCTTTGTTTGCGAAAATAGTTGCCATCAACATCACTGTTTGTACGCCTGTATTGAAAAAGAAAAAAGCGTATAAGTACTTTTTCAATCTTTTTGTTTTGCGGAAATCTTTGAAAACCAATTTCAATTCTTTGAAACCACGCCATAAAATTCCTTTTTCTGGCTTTTTATTGTATACGTTATTTGGCAATACTCGGTAAGTAATTTGTGAAAAACCAATCCACCACACACCAACAAAAACAAAACACCAAGCAGTTGGATAATTGAAAACTTTCATCCAAATTAAGCACAAAATCAATAACAACATAGAACCGAAATAACCCATGGTAAATCCTCTCGAAGAAATCTTATCATGGTCTTTCACTTCTGCAATTTCTGGAAGGAAAGCGTTGTAAAACACCAAACTATTCCAAAAACCTATACTCGCTAAAAAGACAGAAAGGAATCCCAGTTCAATGTGATCCGTATCGAAGAAATACAACGACATGCAAGAAAATGCACCTAAATAGCAGAAAAATCTCAAGAATTTCTTTTTGCTTCCGCTGTAATCAGCTACTCCAGAAAGAAGCGGAGAAAGAAAGGAAACAACTAAAAATGACAGTGATAACACAAAAGAATACAATACCGAAGAAGAAAATTCCCAACCGAAAAAATTCACTGGAATATAAGTTCCTTCTGGAATTTCCTTCACCAAAGTTTGAATCGTTTCACTGGAAACGTTATCGCTCAAATGATTTTCAGCTTTGATGTACGCAGCTTTGGTTTTAAAATCATAAAACAGCGGAAATACAGCAGATGAAATGACTAAATTGTAAACAGAATTTGCCCAATCATAAAACACCCAACCTCTGATTATCTTTTTGTTACCCTTCTCCATAGTTCAAATTTGGGTTCCAAGATACAAATTGAAGCTTAATTTACAGCAACAGAATTTACATAATCATTCAAATAACTGAAATATTCAGTCAATTCGCCATTCAAATTTGTTTCAGAAGCACGACCAATTATGTTGTCTGGATCTTCGTTAAAAAGCGCGGGAAAAATATGTTTAATTAATTCATTTCCAAAATCTTCAGAAGCATCCATCGGCAATTCACAAGGTAAATTATCAACTGACATTACAGCAATTGCATTTTCATTCATGAAATCAATTTCTGATTCAGATTTGGGATCATAACCAAAAATAGGATCTGCAATTGTACTTGCTTTAATCGTCGATGCAATCGGACCAGCAACATCGCAAGAAACATCAGCAACCACTTTCAAACGAGATTTTTCATTTCTCAAATCGTCCGCTGTTAAAATGTATGGAGAGCTACTTGACCAAAAGTGACAAGCAATATACATGTCTGCTTTATTGGCATATTTTCCGAAGACAGATTTATATTCATTTCCATGAGAATAGAAATGTTTTTTATCAAATTCTTGTCCTGAGATAGGAGCGAAATAATCTTCAACTTCTAAATGAGTAAAAACCGGTTTATCAAAAGAATCATTCAAAAATTCTGCTGGACTCACTTCCATAATTGGCAATAAATCCATGATTTCTCTTGCGCCATAACCTACTCTACCGAAACCAGTTAATACAATTTTGGTGTTTGCAGGAAGAACAATTTTTTTCAATTCGTTTTCAAGTTCGATGCGATTTTCACACTCGCAAGCTTTTTTCAATAGAAAAGTTTGATTTTTCATTCCAAAAGCCCTGAATCCATTATAGCAACCAACAATTCCTGCGTAGCGACCAAATCCTATCAAGCGTTTGCCTAATTTATTTTTCATCACTTCGTAATCAATCAGTTGAATTTTCTTCTGAAGAATTGTTTGAAGTAATTTTTGGTTATATGGTTGTTTTTTAATCGTATGAGAAAAGAAAATATATCTTTTATTAGGAATTAAATCGTCTTTTTTGAATTCTTTCACACCCATGATGATGTCACATTCAGACAAATCTTCCTGCACTTTTATACCTTGTTCGATGTACAATTCATCTTTAAAAGTTCTAATTGGACTATTTTGAACAATTACTTCCACGTTTGGAAATTTTAGTTCAACCAGTTTACATTGTTTTGGGGTCAAAGGAACTCGAAAATCAGGTGGAACCTTCCCTTCTCTTGCAATTCCTAATTTAATTTTTTTCATAATATTCTTTTCTTCTTTAGAAATTGGGGTAATTAACTTCCTAATGGATTTATTTCTAAATAATTGTCAATAAATTCTCTCACACAACCTTCTCCCCCTTTCTTTGACAGGATCAAATCTACTTCTTTTTTAATAACTTCAACTGCATCTTTAGGACAAGTTTTGAACCCAATAAGTTGCATTATCTCTAAATCATTGATATCATCGCCAATCATGGCAACTTCATCTAATGTTATATTCAATTCTTCACACCATTTTCTGAGGATGTTAATTTTTGGTTCGCGTCCAACATAACAATGCTGAATACCCAGCATTTCGGCGCGAGCACTTACGCCAACATCTTTAAAACCAGCGGAAATAATTCCAACTTGGAATCCTTTTTTTACCAAATGAATGATTCCCATTCCGTCTTTGGTGTTGAATTTCTTGAATTGATCTCCACTTTCAGCAAAATACATTCCTCCGTCTGTCATTACGCCATCAACATCTAAAATTAGCATTTTGATATTTGCCAATTTCATGGTCAATTCGTCTGTTTTGAACAATGGTTTAAAAAGCAAAGATTGCAAATCAACTTCATATTCGTCGCCAAAAGCTTCTAAATCAGCAATTCCCAATTCAAAAATTGAATCAACCTGAAAATCAGCTAGTAATTCATTGAAATCTAAACCGAATTTTCTGCAAATTCCTTTGGTATTTTGTTCTAGAAAAATCATTAAATCATTTTATAACCAACGCTGTTTGCTACAGGTTGTAGTGAATTCAACAACGCTTCAAATTCTGGATGTGTCAATTGTTGAGAAGCATCAGATTTCGCCACTTTCGGATTTCTGTGTGCTTCAATCAATAATCCATCAACGCCCATTGCAACACAACCGCGCGCTAAATCAGCAATTCCATAAGCATAGCCCATTGCGTGACTTGGATCTAAAATAATTGGCAAATTGGTGTAATGTTTCAACCAAGCAACGCCACATAAATCCAAAGTGAATCGTGTTCCTGTTTCAAAAGTTCTAATTCCTCTTTCGCACAAAATCACGTTTTCATTTCCTCCAGAAAGCACAAATTCTGCAGCTTGCACAAATTCTTGTAAAGTTGTACCAAACCCTCTTTTGATTAAAACAGGTTTTTGTGTTTTAGCACAAGCTCTCAAAATTCCTTGATCGTACATTGCTTTTGCACCGACTTGAATTACGTCAGAATATTCGATGATTTCGTCAATATGCGTTGCGTCACGTGCTTCTGTGATGACATTCAATCCGTAATCTTCACGCATTTTAGCCAATAATTTCAAACCATCTAATCCCATTCCTTGGAAACTATAAGGACTCGTTCTTGGTTTGTAACAACCTCCACGCAAAGTACTTAAACCCAGTTTCACCAAGAATTCAGCAGACTCACGAATTTGATCTTCTGATTCTACCGAACAAGGACCACCAATTAAAACGGTATTTTTGGTATTTCCTCCAATCGTAATTCCACCGATTTTAACCTCTCTAGTTTCGCTCCGGTAATTCTTTGAAGCCAATTGAATATCGTTCGCGAAAACCCAAGAATCTTCGACTTTTCCATCTAATTCAGCAGGAACTTCTTTCACACCAGAACCTGTAATTAATACAGATTTACCTTCGGATACAACATAAAAAGCTTTGATTTTCTCAGCCAATTGTTGTGCTTCTTGTGCGCTAATATTTTCTTTTAAATGTAATATCATAATTCACTTTTAATCAAATTCACAAATGTCACAATTCCAGTTGCTGCTCTATCTTCATTGATAACAGGAAGATACATTACTGGAAAAGGACATGTTTTTATCAAATTCAACATTTCGTTGACTGTATTTTCTTCATTTACTGTAACTGGATTTTCATTTACCATTGAAAATGCATCTACATTCGAAAGATTATCCAATTGCTTAATCAATCCTTTTCGAACGTCAGCATTTGAAATCAATCCTTTGAACTGATTATTTTCACCAATGACTATACAAAACCCCAATTGTCCTGCTTCGATAGACTCTAAGACGTTTTTCAAATTCAGATCGTTGTATTGAATACAAGGAGTTTCGTTGATTGGAGTCATGAAATCTTTCACTTTGAAATGCGAAGTAACATCTCTTTGCGTCAAATTCATTAAAGCGTGACCAATACTTGGTGCGTTGAACAAATATGACCCAGAAACAGAACTACTTACGCCCATATTTCGCAAAATAAACGACACTTCAGCATTTACGCCACCATCCACATGGATTGATTTCGAAGGATATTTTTTCTTGAAAGACCTGATTTTTGAGTAATTCCAAGTATCGAAAACGCCTCCACTTTGTCCTGGAATAGTTGCCATGATTAGAATGAAATCATATTCGGCATATGCGTCAAAGGCATCAATCGAAGTTGGTGTAATAATTGCCAAACCTTTTTTTCCAGTAACTTCCTTCGAGAAAGCCAATGGTTCTTTTAAATCTTCGTACTGGAAGGTCACATATTCAACAGGATTTTCAATCAACAAATCCATGTATTTAGAAGGATTTTCTGTGATTATATGTAAATCAATCGGAATATTACACCAAGAACGAATTTGACGAATGTCATCAAAGACAGATAAATCATCATTGCAATCCACATGCAACAAATCAACATTGTGATCAACCAAATCTTGAATTACTTCTTTCAAAGGTCGTTTCTTGTCACTATATATGGAAGCAGATATTTTCATTTAATCCTATTTATTTAAAAATGAACGAATTAAAACAAAATAATAAGTATAAAAATAACGCTTTAAATCTTAACAGATAGAAGTCAGTAATTTTCAACTAAAAATATTTGTCTTTGGTTCACAAATTTGGGTTCAAAGATAAGATTAATTAATCGTTCAAAAGTTCAATTTGAAGAATTCTTAACTTATTTTGGTCGAAATTTTTGCAGCTAAAATCTTGAAATTTGTTCTCGATTGAGATTCAGCCAATAGTTTAAAAATCCAATGAAAGTTTCTAAATTTGGCTTTCCAAAACAAAATCATGAAAAAAATCACCAACGGATATTATGTTGGAAGTGAAAATCGCAAAGGTTTAATTGACCTGGAACTTCCCTCTAATTTTAATCAAAAAGTTATCGTCTTTGTTCATGGCTACATGGGTTTCAAAGACTGGGGCGCATGGAATTTGATGGGTGATTTTTTCGTAAAACAAGGTTTCGGATTCTGTAAATTCAACTTAACTCACAACGGAACAACCATTGATAATCCCTTAGATTTTATCGATTTAGAAGCTTTTGCATCTAATAACTATTCAATGGAGAAAAATGACGTTCAATTTGCTTTGGATTGGGTAGAAAATCAATTTGAAAATTTGCCAGAAATCTATTTGATGGGACACAGTCGCGGCGGTGGAATTGTGCTTTTGAATGGTGCCAACAGTAGAATTCACGCAGTAATTACGCTAGCTTCAATCAGTTCTGTTCAAAAAAGATTTGCAGATTCAAAAATGATTGAGGCTTGGAAAAAAAATACCATTCGCTTGATTACCAATCAGCGAACAAAACAAGAAATGCCGCATCATTTCAGTCAATATGAAGATTTTATTGAACACCAAACGGAATTAGACATTGAAACTGCGGGAAAAGCATTGAAAAAACCGGTTTGCATCATCCACGGTTATGACGATACCTCTGTTTCGATTGAAGAAGGTAAAGAAATTGCTGACTGGACCAAGATGAAATTAAATGTTATTGAAAACACAGATCACGTTTTCGGTGCATCTCATCCTTGGAATTCAGAGCAAATGCCAGAAGCATTGAATAAAGTTTGTGATATTGTATTGGACTTTGTAGATCAAGTTACTAATATCTAATTTTTGCTATGAATTCAAAAATATTAGCGGCTTTTTACGAGATTATCACACCAAATAAAAGGGAAATGTTTGATAGAATTGCTGCAGATCGCACCAAACATTTAACCGTTGTGATGGAAAATATCTATCAAGAACACAATGCCAGCGCGGTTTTGAGGTCTTGTGATTGTTTCGGTTTGCAAGATTTGCATGTTATCGAGAAAGACAATACCTACAAAATCCAACGCGACATTGCATTGGGAGCAGGGAGATGGGTGGACATGTACAATTACGACAACAGTGAAAACGTGACCAAAGATTGTTTGAATGATTTGAAATCGAAAGGTTATAAAATTGTTGCAACAACGCCACATACTGATTCTCAAACAATTTACGACTTAGATTTAACACAACCAATCGCTTTGGTTTTTGGAACTGAGCGCCGAGGGATTAGTGAAGAAGTTGTCGAAATGGCTGATGAATTTGTAAAAATCCCAATGTATGGTTTTACAGAGAGTTTTAATATTTCTGTTTCAGTGGCCATTGTTTTGAACACGCTTCGTCAGCGTCTCGAACAAAGTGATTTGAATTGGAAATTGTCTGACGAAGAACAAACGCTATTAAAAATCAATTGGTGCTCCAAAATCTTAAATGGAGGCGATTTACTGGAAAAGAAATTTCGTTCAGATCTGGAGGCAAATGATTAATTTAACAACATGAATCAAGCACTTACTTCGATTGTTTCCAATAGCTCTTTTCAAGAAATTGAATTACTGAATCAATTTGAAGTAGTAAATAAATTAGGAATACCTAATAAGCGTAAATTCAACGAAGTATATTTAATAAAAAACATACTTTCTAACGAATTCTCCGTGCTAAAAAAAATGGTCAAAACCCATCAAAATAGACATTTGTGGGGAGTTTTGAGATTTGAATCTTTGTTCGATTTTACCCATCTAAATTTACCGAAAACCATCCTTTTTATTGAAAACGAACAAGAAATCATCTTGATTCGAAATTTCCAAAAAGGCATTCCTTTGAACGAATATTGGAAAAAATTGAAATCCAAAAATCAATTGGAATTTTTGAAGAAAATGATTACTGCCTTGATTCCTATTTTTGATGAATTAGCAGAAAAAAACATTGTTCACTGTGATATCAAGCCGAGTAATATTTTGGTTGACGATTCTTCGGAAAAATTAGAATTTAGTTTGATTGATTTCGGAATGGCTTTAGATCAAAACAATTTAACAGAAAGAAAAACACTTTTCGCTTTGGGCTATTCGGCACCAGAAATTATTTTGAATCGTTTACACCTTGCAGATCAATCCAGTGATATTTTCTCACTTGGAATCTCAATTTGGCAACTTTATGCAGGGAAATTGCCGTTGATGCACCCAAATCCAAGTGTGATGACTAATTTACAGATTACGCATCCTCTTCCAAATCATGGAAATATCAACAAATCTTTACAGGCAATATTAAATAAAATGTGTTATAAACATTCTTTTAAAACATCGCCGAACCATATAAAAGATGACGAATTAGATCAATTTTTAACTGATGCACAAAAGAATAGATATTTGAATCTCACTGAAATCTTGGAAGATTTAAACAATATTAAGGAACGAAAATTTTTAGGATTATTTTCTAAAAAATAGTTTTCTTATATCCCAAGCCAAATGTAAAAAGCAATTGACTTCCATGTTCATTGAAAGCATTGGTTGCTAGATTATTGGTAGATTGTAGCAAAATAAAATAATCAAAAGACGCATCGAAATACAAAGTCCCCCAAGCGAAATCATTCTTAACACCACCTGACAAACCAAAAGCCAAACTAAAAATATTTCCTTTAACGTCAGTTGTATTTAATTGATATTTAGATTTATCATAATCATCAGTCGACAATTTTGCGGTATTAAAAACGGCCATTAAATGTGTCCCGCCATAAGGAGCAAAACCATAATCATAACCATTCCCGAAATAATATCTACGACCGCCTTCAATGCTTGTGTAATTAAAAGTATTTCGTGAATTTATTTCCAAAAAACTTGGTTGTGTGTTGACATCAATAGCATTAACAGCTACCAAGGTTGATAAACCTTTATGCTTGCCATAGAATGAAATTTTACCATAGTAAGAACTTTGTTCATCAATGGGATATTCACCCATAATTTGAAAGCCTACATAAGGTTGTTGAACACCAAAAGCTTTCAAAAGTGCTGGTCCTCCTCCTATTGCAAATTGTCCGTGACTTACATTTGAGAAAACACAAACCGCAATTATTAATCCTACTATTTTCATCTTCATTTTCTTTTATTCTCATTTCTGAAAACACCCAAACAAATTCAAATGTTCTCGTGTTTTTTCCAATTAGGTTTTGATTGAATAACCAACTCAAAAATCGCGCAATTTTCTTCATGTGCACCTTTTAGATAACCAGCACTCATTAAAAATTCATTGATTATTTCTCCCCCGACGAATTTAAAGTTCTTTTTAAACAACTTAACCCATTCATCTTTCGTTTTTGGATCGTTCAATTCTAACCAATTTTTGAAAGAGCCATGTTCTTTTTGTAACGCCAAAACTTCTTTTGCATTGTGTATTGCAGCGTTAATCTTCAGTCTATTTCTAATTATACCAGGATTTTGCAACAATTCATCAATTTTTTCTTGGTCATAATCGGCTATTTTCTCAATCGAAAAATTATCAAAAGCATTTCTAAAGTTTTCTTGTTTCAATAAAATTGTTTGCCAAGAAAGTCCTGCTTGGTTGATTTCCAAAATTAATCTACCAAAAAGTTCATCATCAGAATCAATCGGAAAACCGTATTGCGTGTCATGATACAAGCGATTTACTTCTTGTGGATCTTTTGTTGCGCAGAATTTACAATAACTCATTTTTTGATTTTGAATAGCTTGCAAATTTACGCTATTTTTACAATCATCAATTAATAAAAAATGTCAATTTATGCTTTTAATGGTTTTATTCCGGTAGTAAAACCAAGTAGTTTTGTTCATCCAAAAGCTTCTGTAACTGGAAATGTCATCATTGGAGAAAACGTTTACATCGGTCCTGGAGCTGCAATTCGCGGTGATTGGGGACAAATCATTATTGAAGATGGATGTAATGTACAAGAAAATTGTACGATTCACATGTTTCCAGGAACAACCACTATTTTAAAAAAAGGAGCTCATATTGGTCATGGGGCGATTATTCATGGCGGAATTATTGGTGAGAATTGTTTGATTGGAATGAACAGTGTGATCATGGATGACGTTGTAATTGAATCAGAATGTATTATCGGTGCACTTTGTTTTGTTCCAGCCAAAATGGAAATTCCAACAAGAAGTTTGGTCGTTGGCAATCCTGCGAAAATAATCAAGCAAGTTTCTGATGAAATGATCGCATGGAAAACCAAAGGAACAGCTTTATATCAAGCTTTACCCAAAGAATGTCAAGAAACTTTGATTGAAGTTGAAGCTTTAACTGAAGTAGAAGAAAATAGACCTTCTCAAGAGAAAATGTTTGAAACATGGGAAAAAGTAAAAGGAAATAAAGAATAGTCAGATTTTTATTTTTCCTCCAAATGTTTCTTTAAAAAGTAAATTGATATCCTTGATTTAATGTCTCTATTCTTAAAATCTTTATATCTTCATGTCAATTTACTATTTTTAGCTAACTTCGCGCACTAGATTTTTATTGATAAGAACATGAATTACGACATTATAGTTATTGGAAGCGGACCTGGTGGATATGTTACTGCCATCCGTGCTTCTCAGTTGGGTTTGAAAACTGCGATTGTTGAACGCGAATCATTGGGCGGAATCTGCCTGAATTGGGGATGTATTCCTACCAAAGCACTTTTGAAAAGTGCGAATGTTTATGAGTATCTTCAACATGCTTCTGATTACGGAATCACTGTAAAAGAAGGTTCTGCAGATTTCAATGCAATCATCGACAGAAGTCGTGGTGTAGCAAACGGAATGAGCAACGGAATCCAATTCTTGATGAAAAAGAACAAAATTGATGTAATCAAAGGTTCTGGAAAAATCAAAGCTGGAAAAAAAGTAGATGTTACTGCTGAAGATGGCACTGTAACTGAATACACTGCTGATAAAGGAGTAATTTTAGCAACTGGAGCTCGTTCTCGCAAATTGCCAAACATTCCACAAGATGGCGAAAAAATTATCGGTTACCGTGAAGCGATGACTTTGAAATCTTTACCAAAAAGATTGGTTGTTGTTGGTTCTGGTGCAATTGGAGTTGAATTCGCCTATTTCTACAATACATTGGGAACTGAAGTTACCATCGTAGAATTTATGCCAAACATTGTTCCTGTTGAAGACGAAGAAGTTTCTAAACAAATGGAAAAATCTTTCAAAAAAGCGGGAATCAATATTTTGACAAACGCTTCTGTTGAAACGGTTGAAAAAACAGCTAAAGGTTGTATCGTAACGGTTAAAACTGCCAAAGGAGAAGAAAAAATCGAATGTGATGTTGTTCTTTCTGCTGTAGGTATCGAGACAAACATCGAAGGACTTGGTTTGGAGGAAGTAGGAATCGCCACTGACAAAGGTCGTGTTTTGGTAAATGATTTCTACCAAACAAATATCCCAGGTTATTATGCCATTGGTGACATCGTTCCTGGTCCAGCTTTGGCACACGTTGCTTCTGCGGAAGGAATTATTTGTGTTGAAAAAATCGCTGGTCATCACCCAGAACCATTGGATTACGGAAATATCCCAGGATGTACATACGCTTCTCCAGAAATTGCTTCTGTTGGTATGACTGAAAAAGCGGCAAAAGCTGCTGGATTAGACATCAAAATCGGTAAATTCCCATTCTCTGCATCAGGAAAAGCAAGTGCTGCTGGCGCGAAAGATGGTTTCGTAAAATTGATTTTCGACGCTAAATACGGTGAATTATTAGGAGCCCACATGATTGGTGCAAATGTTACAGAAATGATCGCTGAAATCGTTGCTGTTCGTAAATTAGAAGTTACAGGTGAAGCATTGATTAAAACGGTGCATCCACACCCAACCATGTCTGAAGCAGTTATGGAAGCTGCTGCGGCTGCTTATGGGGAAGTGATTCATTTGTAAGGAGATATTAGATTTTAAGATTTTTAATGCAGTTGGGGCGCAATGCATTGCGCCCCAACTGTTTTTAAATTTTGGCCCCAACTGTTTTCAAATTTTCGCCCCAACTGTTTTTAAATTTGCCCCCCAACTGCTAGTAAATTTGAGTAGCAATTGTTTCTTAAATCTTTTAGCGAAACAGGTCTTTTTAAACTAAATAAAAATTCAAAAGCTCAATAGAAAGATTGGGCTTTTTTGTTTTCGGACTGTGGTTAATTTCGAACCTAAGTAGTAATCGACTATTTGAATTTAATTTCTACTAATAATGCACTGCAGCTATTAACAAATCTAAATTCTAACAATCTAACACCACCGCAGGCAGCCACGCAGTGAATCCAACATTCTATTAATCTAAAAATCCAATAATCTAATAATCTAAAACCGCCTCTAGCGCTGATTCCAATTCTTCAATAAGTTCTTTGTCCATATATTTATACTCGTCGGCAATATCGAGGACGATGATTTCTTTGTCAGTGATTTCTTCAGGGAATTTGAGTTGCATTTTTTCTTTGTGTTTCCTTTCCATAACGAGGATGTGATCGGCCCATTGAATCAATTTTGCGTTGACTTTCACCCTAGCGCCTTCTTCAGTACCGGCAGATTTTAATTTACATTGTGGATGATTTTTAAAAATGGTTTCAGCTGTGAGACTTCGCCAATTGTTTTTGCTACAGATGAATAGCATGTTTTTCAAAATTATTGAAGATTTAATTACTTAAGATTGATTTTTATTTATGAAACGTTTTCTGAAAATGATCAACAAAACTAATAATAACCCACATAAAATAATCAGCCATTGATAAACCATTTTGGTAAGACATAAATTTTCACCACTAATGCCAGATATACAATCAGTAGATGAATTAGTTTCATATTTCTGACTAATCATTGCATTTAATATTTGTAAGATTGAAAATGGAATAGTCAGAATTAAAAGTACTATTACAATATAATAAGTTATAATTTTTACTCGTTTCATCACTGTAAATTTAACTTAAGCAATTAAAACAAACAAAAAAGCCGAATAAAAATGGATCATTCGGCTTTCTTGACAAATCAAACTACAGTTTATTAGGGCAATTCATTGATTAAGGCGACTAAAGCAGCTTCACTGATTGGTGAAAAACTAGCAATCATCATAATTTCATCGGCATCAACCGTTTGTGGTAAAATGGCATAATTAAGCTGTCCATCAATCATTGCAATGGCAATTACATGAATTTCCAAACCAATCGGAATCAATCCATAATGTTCTGAGAAATATCCATCAGTTGTGAACACATCCATAGAAGCCAACGCTGTTGGTTCACCGTCATAAGTAATTAAAACATTTGCATTTGTGTTATCAAAGCCATTTGGCAATTGCACTTTGATGGTTGTTTTTGGTCTTGGATCATCGTAAAAACGGTCCACATTTGTCCAACCCCAAGCATCGTCGAAGAAACCATAATTACTTCCCAAAGAATCTTGGTTAAAATTGATTGAGTCAGTTGTCAAATCCCACGTTAAATTTGCATTGGCATCCAAAATTCCATCAAATAATTGCATCGCAGTATCTGGATTTGCTGTTGGAACTTGAACATAAACGCCATTATTGGTATTTAATGCAGTTCCATTTTGAGTGATTTTCAAATAATATTCGCCTCCAGAAACCAATGGCGCTAAATCTCCATTTGGCAAAATTCCCATAGTTGGTTTATCGGTTAGAACCATTGTTCCTCGGTCATAGATTTCTACTAACTCTATGTTCACATATCCAGTTACAGTTTGCCCGTTTGACCATTTCAGTCCATTTGGCAAAATCGTAACTTTCGTACCTTTATTTCCTGTGATTGTTCCACCTAAAGTTGCATCAACAGTGAAATTCTGTTTCAACTGATTTACTTTCGAACTGTGAAAATCTTTTAAATCTGTTGAACTATTCGTAGTTGGGTTTGGAACAACTTCTTTTTTACATGCTGTTGTTAATCCAATAACAACCAACGCACTTGAAATGATTATTTTTTTCATGGCTAAGTAATTTAAATTCTCTATAAGAACTTTTGCCAAAAAGATAAGTTGCCTTAACGGTTATTTTTTTTTAAAAATTAAGAAATCCATGAGAATTAAATCAAGAACCGTTATTTTTGGTAATTGACGGAAATTTCAATTGAAATAAACTTATTACTTAATTTTAAATAATATTAAAAGATGAATCAATTACTTAATAGAAATGTGTTTTTCGTTAAAGAACATGTTGGGATTTTCAAGGCAGCGAATAACTTTGATATTTTAGATATAGAAACAAGTGAAGTTTTGATGACTTGTAGAGAAGACAATTTAGGATTTTTCACCAAACTTTTTCGTTTTTCAGATTATAAAAGAATGACTCCTTTTCATATCGAAGTAAAAGATGCGTCTGGAAATCCAGTATTGACGGTGAAACGAGGATTTTCTTTAATTCTTTCCAAAGTGGATGTGTTGGATGAAAATAACCAACTAGTAGGAAGATTCAAACAAAAATTCTTCTCGATTGGTGGAAAATTTGACGTACTAGACGCTTCAGACAATATTCTTTGCACTTTAAAAGGCAAATGGACAAGCTGGGATTTTAAATTTGCCACTGAAAATGACGAATTTGCGCACGTGAGTAAAAAATGGGCTGGATTAGGAAAAGAGTTATTTACTACTGCAGACAATTATGTATTGAATATTTTTGAAAATGTACCAGCGGGTGATTCTAAAAGAATATTGATTTTAGGTGCAGTATTGTGTATTGATATGGTCTTAAAAGAATAATTATCATATACTTTTATATTCAAAAACGAGCAAAAAAGCGTTATAATAAATTCTGAAATGTTAGATTTTTAAAACCTGACTAAAATCAACAATAAAAAATAATAAACACAAACTATTTGTTTTCAAATAATTAAATCAAAAAATGATTTATGAACCTATAAATGTTAATTCTTTTTTGAAACATTTATACCAAAGGGTAAGTAAATTAGCTCCAAATAAAACAAATTTTATCATTATGAAAAAATTAGCCATTTTAGTAGGTGCAATTGCGTTGACAGGTTCAACATTCGCACAAAAAGCAACAGCAGAGAATCCATATTCTTTGGAAGGTCAAATTGGTTTCAACACCTCTACTTTATCTTTCGCTGCTCCAGCAATCCGTTTCCGTTATTTCGTAAAAGACAATATCGCGGCGCGTGTCACTTTGGGAGTTAACAATACTTCTACAACTACCAATGTCTTTGAAAAAGAGAGCGATAATTCAGGAGCAAATGGAACTTCAGTTGTAAAAGCAAATGGATGGAATGCATCAATCGGTGGTGAATATCACTTTACAGGAACAGACCGTTTATCACCTTATGGAGGTTTAGATATCGTTTTTGGAGGTGGAAAAGCATCTACAGTAAATACAAATTCAGATGGTACTTCTTACGTGGCAGATTTTAAACACACTACAGAAGCAAAAACTTCTGCAATGGGTGTAAATTTAGTTGCAGGTACTGATTACTATTTTGCTGAAAACTTCTATGTAGGTTTAGAGTTAGGACTTGGATTCAGAAGTACTAAAACTAAAGCAGGAATTGATGATATTACTACAGGTGGTAATACAACTCACAACGATTCTAACGAAGCTAAAACTTCAAATGTAGGAAACAACTTTATTAGCAATTTCCGTTTAGGATGGAGATTCTAATAATCTAATTATTAGTGTAGAAAGGAGAGCGAAAGTTCTCCTTTTTTTATTCTGTAATTTTTCGCTTCAACTGGCATTGATTTTGGTAACTTTGAAATCAAAAGGAAAAATATGAAATTCATTATAGTTGCAATAAGTGTTTTGGGATTTTTATCATGCACAACACCAAAAACAATCACACAAGAAAATCCGCCGATGGAAAAAGATATTTTAGCCGAAGAGCGCGTAATTGGAATTGTGCATTTAAATGAAAGTTGCGGCGCTTTGATTACCGCACAAGTGGGTGATCGAGCGGTGATTTTATACCCGAACAATTTAGACGAAAAGTTTAAAAAAGAAGGCATGAAATTGAAGTTTTTCTTTTTGAATTCTTCTATGCCTATTCCAAACGGATGCAATGCTGTAGCGCGAGGAGATTTAAAAGATGTGAATGCAGTTCGCTAATTAAGTCAAACCATCTTCGTTCAGTACTTTCACAAAATGAAATCCTTTAGGGCCAAAACCTTGGTTATAATAGAATCGATGTGCGCCAAAATTCGTTGTGTAAGCATCCAGAACCAAGATCGTGCAATTTAACTCCAACGCTTTATTTTCCAAGAAATCAGACATCAATTTCCCTACTCCTTTCGAGCGATAAGCAGGATCGACAACCACATTGTCTAATTCGATGTATTTTCCACACCACAGTTTCGTTCCAAACCAAAAACCACTGATGGCAACGCATTTTTCTCCATCAAATACCGCCACTTGACCGTAATTTGCATTGAGCATATCGGTTAACATTTCAGCATATCTATCAAATGTCAATTCAGGATACAAAAACTGAAGTACATTCAATTGTTGTAACATTTCTTCCTTCGTTTTTAATTCTTTGACTTCGAATGACATTATTTTGGTTTAAAATTTAAATGTAAAAATAATGAAAAATCAAGTTAAGCGATTTAAAAAGTCTATCTTTGCGGTAGTTCTTTGGGGTCGTATTGGATTTGACAGCAGATGCGATTGTCAAGTGTAAGCATGTAGAGCGTTGAGGTGGAGCTCTTTAATATCCTGTCTCAAACTATAATTGACAACACGTCATACGCACTTGCTGCTTAATTAACTGAATGTTAATTGGCTTAATCTCGGTGAAGTTTAGTAGCCCTGACAAGTACTCTCTTCAGAACTCTGCCCATTAGTTCTGATTTACGAGAGTTCATCCTTTTGGGCTAGTTGGAGTGACGGTTCTAAGCTCCTGCGAAATCTCAGAGCATAAGTTGTGGATTTGGGTGTTCCTGTCCGTCCCACAATCGAAAAATAACCAGGAAATAAACATGTAGAAAGCTTGCTGATTCTTTGTTTGGACGAGGGTTCGATCCCCTCCGACTCCACCCCACAGGGAAGCACACCAAAATCGGTGTGCTTTTCTTTTTTCATTTCTCCGAAACCCTTGCCAGTATTGAAAACTAGAGAGGTGACTTTGTTTAATTCGAGGGTTCGAACTATTTTATTTTCATAATACAACTTCGCAGGAAACATCGAACTTATTATACGCTGTTTCGTGGCTGTATCGCCCTTCTGGTAAAGGTTTCTGAGGTTCGATACAAGTTTCACTGAGTTATTTATTTTTTCATTTGCATTATCAATTACATTCTGAATGTTGGATTGTTTTCTTCTTAGTTCATTGATTGAAGTTTCAATTTGAATCTTCATTTCTTGATATTCATTCGGAGTAATTTCCCCGTCAAGTAGTAAGAATTTTGCATTAGCAATTCGCTTCTGAAATTTATCAATTTCTTTTACGATACTGGAAAAAACGGTCAAATTGACCACCCAATTCCAGACTAAATTGACCACCCATTTCGGAGCAAACTGACCACCACTTTCCAGTTCAAATTGACCACCTAGTTTCGGTTCAAATTGACCACCCAAAAACTACAATTTTTTTCATGTTTTT
>CANFUT010000020.1 GCA_947450325.1 Flavobacteriia bacterium | reverse complement strand
GTTCCAGTAGCACCTGTCGCCCCAGCTGGTCCAGTTAAACCGATTGGTCCTTGTGTACCTATCGCACCGGCTGGTCCCGCAACTCCTTGTAATCCTTGTGGTCCAGTCGCGCCTTGAGTGCCCGTTGCTCCAGCTGTTCCATTGCAAATGTATCTAGTCAATGTTGCATTAATTTCAGTCGCATCAAGTACGTTGTTGCTGTTTGCATCTAGTCCATATTCGACTTTTACACCACCTGCAGAACAGTTTGCACCTGCAGATTCTGAAGTTGTTTTTGCTAGAGTATTTTTTCCGTCAACACCATCTATTCCATGAGGCCCAATTTGTCCATCTATTCCTGGAGA
This sequence comes from Flavobacteriia bacterium, assembly GCA_947450325.1. Classification (GTDB taxonomy): domain Bacteria; phylum Bacteroidota; class Bacteroidia; order Flavobacteriales_D; family Crocinitomicaceae; genus JAQVCM01. Next base: position 81,720 of record CANFUT010000020.1, on the reverse strand, counting down.
ACCTTGTGCACCATTTAATCCATTATTTCCATTGCAAATGTACTTTGTAAGGGCTATATTAATCTCAGTTAAATCAAGAATATTATTGTTATTGACATCTAATCCATATTCAATTTTTACGCCTCCATTAATACAATTTGCACTTGCTGTTTCTGTAGAAGTTTTTACAATTGTATTTTGTCCATTTATTCCTGCAATCCCTTGATCACCATCGCAAACATATTTTGTCAAAGAAGTGTTAATTTCAGTTGATTCCAAGATTCCATTATTGTTTTCATCTAATCCATACTCTACTTTTACTCCTCCATTAATACAATTTGTTCCCACAGCTTCATTGGTTGTCTTTACTAACGTATTTTGACCATTGTTTCCTGTAGCTCCCTGTAATCCAATTGGGCCTTGAATTCCCTGCGGTCCAGTCAATCCGCTCAAAATTGGAGATGTATAGGTTGTACCGTCAAAATAAGTAATTGTTATTGTACCGTCTCCATTATCTGAAACATTGGTAATTCCATTTCCTGCTGTTGCAGCATACCTTGATTCTTCACTGTAAAGAGAATAAGGCACACTCCACAATTGTTGTGTTGACATAAGTTTAAAATCACCACCTGCTTTTTTATCTAATTCTACTTTTAAAAAGTAGATGTCTGCTCCCCAGTCAATTGCTGGAAAAGCACTCGTGCCATTGGAGTTTCCTTGCCCAATAATCAATGAAAACATTCCAAATTCATCTGTTTGCACTTGATGTATTTCTTTGTACACCACCGTTCCTGACACAGAAGATTTCAAAATACTAAATTGGACAGAAATGTTTTGCTTGGTTAAAAGTTGTCCTGATATGTTCGTTCCCGGTTGGCTGTCGCTTCCATCCATGTAAACCACTGCTTGATAATTGATTCCTTGGGGTGGTGCTTGCGCCAAAAGGGTTATTGTACTCGCAAATAAAATGCTGAATAATGTAAATAACTGTTTCATAGTGTAGATTTTATAATTTAAATGAAATACCAATTGCTCCAGTATTTCCGATATTTCTTGTTTTTTCATTTTGGTCTTTTTCAATGTTGTTCAACCCAAAATTGAATCGATATTCAAAATTTAGAAAAAGACTTTCGGTCACTTTGTATGTTCCATTTAGTAAAAAAGCAGAAGTAATATTATATCGCTCTAGTGAGTTTTCTCTAATGATATTGTAGTTGTTTATTCCAATAGCCTGCTTTCCTTTGAGTAGGTAGTCTAAACTAAAAAACGCGCCTGTTGACAAATTAAATTTAGCACTGTCTTTACCCACTATTTTTACTAAATAAGCAGAACCTACGCCTACATAATCAAGTTTCCAATTTAACGGAACACCGTTAAAAGTCGAATTGGCACCGGCTTGATAAAAATTAATTTCTGGTCGAAAAGATTGTTTTGGCGCAACTTTTATTCCTAGACTTAATCCATAGAATTCTCCAAAAGCGTACTTCGTTGACTTGTTGATTAAACCGTCTTTGAAAATAAAGTTAGTTGCATTTTTCCCATAAAAAAGGTTTAATCTCAAATCTTTTTGACTGAAAATTTGTAAAGACCCAAATATTAGGAGTGTTAGTAGTATTGCTTTCATTGATTTAAGGAATTACGATAATTTTAAAAGAGGATGTTTTACTGTCAGTATTTACTTTGAGATGGTACAGGCCTTGCGCAGGGTTTGAAATTTTAACCGGAACCAAAGAGTTACCGACAGCGGAATTAAATTCGATTAATTTTCCACTTTGATCAAAAAGTTGATAATTAAACTTGGCATCATTCTCCACATTTACTTGAAAAGCAAATTCACCTTGGTTAGGATTGGGAAATAAATGAACGTCCAACTCATTACTCTCAACAGTAAAAGTGAATGGTTGCAGAAATCCTTGTCTTAAGCCTGTTCCATCATTCTTTTCGTTTGTAACAATAGCAGGTTGACCAATTGATTGCTGGTAAATAGTTCCATCGGTATTTGACGAAGAGCCTAAAGATCCAATTACTGAATTAGTAATTCTTTGAGAAAAGAGAGTTCCTTTTGTCTGAAAAATCAGAAAAAGAATAATAAATCGACTGATTTTATACATAGCTAATCTTCCATACTTTTAGGTATGAATGTTTTTTAATATTTGAATACTGATAGTAATACCAGAAATTACTTATTCAAATATCAAAACAAATAATCCCCTAAATCAAAATATCACGTGAAATCAAATGATTCCCCTATTTTCTCCTATTTAGTTTGCATCAAATAATCCTGCGTAACGCTTTAAAACAACAGGATTCAATTTCATGATTTTAATGCGTTTATCAAGTGCGCTTTTTTCTTCGAGAAAGACAGTCTCCACAGGAATTTTACATTCTTTTGAGATTTTACTTTTTAATTCTCTAACTAGATTTTCACGTCTTTTTTTCAAGGTATCAATAGATGGATTGTCTTGATTGACAATGTCATTGATGAGTGAAATTTCAATTCCTTGATTTTCATTTTCGAAGAAAAGCGCAAGCAATTTTAATTCCATGGGATCAAAAGAATGTTTAGAAGTTTTTACTTTTCGTTTAAATCTGCTTTTCAAAACAAAACAAAGAATCACTAAACAAATAAAGGAAATAATAGCGATTAATATTAAAGGTTTGGAGTTAGGTTCTATTTGTTTTACTATATCAATGCTTGAACGATGAACCAAATGATAATTATCTACAATTTCAAATTTAGAAAAATCTCCATGGTGATCTATTTTATATAACAAGCTTAAGTTGTCGAATTTTATTATGTTTTTCAGCTTGGAAGAAAATGGATTTTTAAATATTTCTATTTTATTTTTAGGAAAATTAAATTGATATATCAAAGTGGGAGAGATCAAGTACTCTTCAGAAAAAGTAATATTAAGGTTTTCACTTTCCATTTGAGAAGTTGGGCTATTATTGGTATTACCAATATTTGTCCACTTCAAAGTTTTAAAATCAAAAACCCAACAGTCAAAATAGTTTGTTTTTTTATCATACAAAAAACGTTCTCCTCCAAAAACATATAATTTTCCATTCACAAAATTTCCTTTAGCTGCTTTTCTAGGTTTCGGTGAATCTCCTTTAATTTCATAATGATACCATTCTCGATCTTCTAAATCATACCTCGTTATTATATTTTTGTAGGTGAATAAACCATAACCACCAAAAATATGAGGTTCATTGTTGTAAATGAAAAATAAGCCTCCAAATTGGTTTTGATGATGAAAAGAATGGTCGTGTCTATAAATGCTATCATTCTTCAAAATATAAACTTGTCCACAACCGCGATCTACAAAAAATATTTCCGAATTTTTTTCGTGTAAAACCACAAAGTTTTCTAGAAATTTAGAGAAAGGTTCGTCAATGACCATTTTTAGTTTACGAGTTTCCCATTGTTTTTTTGTGGGATTATATTCGTGACAGCCTGTTGAATCATCAATGATGGTAAAACAATTTCTCTGGTAATTGTAAAATACAAATGGATTTAATTCTCTTGTGGAATACTCATTTTGTGCATTTGATAAAAAGGGGAATAATAAAAGAATTGTAAGTAAAATTCGCATTTATGAATGTTTTTGCGAATGTAGAAACATTTGAATAAAGGAGGTGAAAAAATAGGAGAATCTCATATTTTCTCTTAGTTTGGATAGTCACTTCGAATACCAAAACCGCGTCTCCGAAATCAATTGATTTTTCTCTCCTTCAAAATTTTGATTCACCAAAATGCGCCCAAATTCATCGTAAATCAAGAATTGACTTTTGTGGATTTTTTTCGGTTTTTTGTATTTGAAATCTTCGAATTTTCCCTGCAAAATTGCATTGTATCCATAACTGTATTTTTTCCCTTTTCGAGTTTTAGTAATGGTCAATCCGTAATAATTTTGATAGCTGCTTTGATACAACCAAACTTCTGAACGATTCCTTTTTATTTGTCGTGCGTATAGATTTTCACTCTGCAAGGTAGAATCTGCATTGTAGGTTTTGCTTGCTAGTAAATTTCCTAAACTGTCATACGAAAGCACGAGAAACTGAGTTATCTTCCCGTTGATTTTATTTTCAAAACCAATTTGTTTGTGCGCTTCGTTATATATCCATTTCGCTTCATTGAATTTACTTGAATCGCCATTCACGAGCGTACTCATGAATATTAACACAGTGTCCTTATCTTGGTAATTGAAACGAGAAAGACGTTGAACCAATGCGTTATTTGTGCTGTCGACATGTTCAGTGGCAGCAAGTGTTCCAAAGGTATCGAAGTGATAACGAAATCGATTTTCACGTTCAAATTTTCCTTTCACATACGAGACAGTTCGTTGCTTCAATTTGTTGGGATAATAAAAAGTAGAATCTACAACCAACGTGGTATCTTCATCATAAATGCCGATACCGTTTGAAATTTCCAAATTATCGCTAAAAATGGTTTTTCGAACATACGATGCGGTACAAATTGAATCTACAATTTCAGCAGGCTTTTCTGATATTTTTTTTGATTTTCTGCGTTCTTTTCTGGTTTCCCCTTCATACCAAATCGTCATCGGCAAACCCATCGGATACAAGGAATATTCGTTGAATGAAGTGGGTGGTGGTTGCGGACAATCTATCGGACTTTTCTCAACAGATTCCAGTGTTAATCTTTCACCTATCATGTCATAATTAGTAAACGTCCACGAACTATCTTCCCATTTTCCGCCTCTCAAATTGACTTGTAACGTATAGATTTCTTTGCTTTTCAAATAACCAATTTCTTGGGTTAATTCTTCAAAAAGTGTATCTGCATTGTATTCAAAAGTTACCCTTTTTGCAATACTATCGGCCAATGATTGTCGGCGCAGAATCTCACTTTTTTGCGCAAAAAGCGAAGCAAAGCCAGTAAAGATAATGGCTAAAAATGTAACAATGTATCTATTTGATAAAACCATTTATTTATCAAAATAACCATCGTAAGTCATAGTTCCTTTGGCGTAAATCAAGTTAACGCGCGCTTTATCTTCCTCGACAGTCGCACAAATTTCACAAGTGTCTTTGAAACTGTCGACTGTTTTTATTCCACAAAGCGGATCCATTTCGTCTTTTGAAATGATTTCGAAATAGACTTTGTCGCCATTTTTCATGTCCAATTCCCATTGGTTTTCATGGATTCTAAACTCCGCGTTTTTGTCCAATAACTTGCCATTCATGTGCGTCAACACAAATTTATTTTGTCCTGTTTTGTATGGTTTTAAATCGATTTTTTCATCTGTTTTTTTCGACGAACCAGAACAACTAAACGTTCCAACTAAAAGACCGATGAATAAAAAGGTATAATAAAATTTCATGCTGACTAAATTTTGAATTTCAATAAAACAAAAACCGATGTTTTATTCACAAATCTATTCATTTTTTGCGTCTTTTTATGCAACCCAAGCAAACCAATTTTCAAGAAAATCTAGCAACAAAATTCCAAATCTCAACTTTAGGTTTTATTAACGAAAGATTTATCGAAAAACATAGCATATTTCTCACTTTTTTGGGCTAATTTTGCACCCTATTTCACAGCAACATTTTATGAGTACTTCTTTATCAATCAAAAGCGCTTTAATTTCCGTTTATGACAAGTCTGGTTTAGAGCCAATTATCCATCGTTTGAATGAACTTGGTGTAACCATTTATTCTACCGGTGGAACGCAAGCTTTTGTGGAAGATTTAGGAGTTGCGGTTGAAAGAGTAGAAGATTTGACTTCTTACCCATCGATTTTAGGTGGTCGTGTGAAAACATTGCATCCAAAAGTTTTTGGTGGGATTTTAAATCGAAGAAATCACACAGAAGATCAAAGCCAAATTGCTGAATTTGAAATTCCTGAAATTGATTTAGTAATTGTTGATTTGTATCCATTCGAAGCGACTGTTGCTTCGGGTGCTTCTCACGATGATATCATTGAAAAAATCGACATCGGTGGAATTTCCTTGATTCGCGCAGCTGCTAAAAATTACCAAGATGTAGTCATCATTCCTTCACAAGGGCAATACGCTGAGTTTTTGGAAATCTTGAATGCTTCAGAAAATGGCGCTACTTCTTTGGGTCAACGCAAATCTTTTGCGCGTGATGCATTTGAAGTTTCTTCTCACTACGACACACAAATTTTCAATTACTTCAACCAAGAAGGGAAAAAAGAAATATTCAAACAAAGCGTTAAACCAGCACAAGTGTTGCGTTATGGCGAAAATCCTCACCAAAAAGGAATTTTCCATGGCGATTTAGACTCGATATTTACCAAATTGCACGGAAAAGAATTGTCTTACAACAATTTGTTAGACGTAGATGCAGCTGTCAATTTGATGGGTGAATTTAAAAATGACGGACCAACTTTCGCGATTTTGAAACACAACAATGCTTGTGGTGTTGCAACGAGACCAACAATCAAAGAAGCTTACGAAGGCGCTTTGGCTGGAGATCCAGTTTCAGCTTTCGGAGGAATTTTGATTTCAAATATAAAAATTGATTTGGCAACCGCAACTGTTATGAACGATTTGTTTTGTGAAGTAGTAATTGCACCAGCTTATGATAAAGACGCTTTGGAAATGTTGCAGAGTAAAAAAAATCGTGTCATCTTGATTCAAAATGAAGTTGAATTACCAAAACGTCAATTCAGAACGATTTTAAATGGTGTGTTGGAACAAGACAAAGATTTGATTACTGAAACAGAGGCAGATTTTAAAACAATCACAAAAGTGGCTCCGACAGCGCAAGAAAATAAAGATTTTATCTTTGCCAATAAATTGGTGAAACATACAAAATCCAACACGATTATTTTGGCTAAAAATGGTCAATTGTTGGCAAGTGGAACAGGGCAAACATCTCGCGTAGATGCTTTGAGACAAGCGATTCACAAAGCACAATCATTCAATTTTGATTTGAAAGGTTCTGTGATGGCTTCTGATGCATTTTTTCCATTTCCTGATTGCGTAGAAATTGCGCATGAAGCGGGAATCGATGCAGTAATTCAACCTGGAGGATCAATCAAGGATGAATTATCAATTCAATATTGTGATGCCAACGGAATGGCGATGGTAATGACAGGAAATAGACACTTTAAGCATTAAATTTCAATTATTTTTTTGAAAATTGAAACAAAAAATGCAGTTTTACGATAAAAAGGATTTAAATAAAGACTTCTTGGGATAGAAGCAAAACGATAAAATGGGGTTATTTAGTTTTTTAACACAAGAAATCGCAATCGATTTAGGGACGGCAAACACGTTGATCATCATGAATGACAAAGTGGTTGTTGACGAACCGTCAATCGTTGCGAGAGACATTCAAACCGGCAACATCGTTGCTATCGGTAAGAAAGCGCAACAGATGCACGGGAAAACCCACAAATTGATTGAAACAGTTCGTCCGTTGAAAGATGGAGTAATTGCAGATTTTCAAAGTGCAGAAGCAATGATTCGCGGTATGATCAAAATGATTAATACTGGAAAAAGTTTGTTCACACCAACTTTGAGAATGGTTGTTTGTATTCCTTCAGGAATTACTGAAGTTGAAAAAAGAGCGGTTCGCGATTCTTGCGAGCACGCTGGAGCAAAAGAAGTTTATTTGATTCACGAGCCAATGGCTGCTGCAATCGGAATTGGTATCGACGTTGAAGAACCAATGGGAAATATGATTATCGATATAGGTGGTGGTACTTCTGAAATTGCTGTCATTGCATTGGGTGGAATCGTTTGTGATAAATCAATCCGTATTGCGGGTGATGATTTCACACAAGATATTGAAGAATACATGCGTCGTCAACACAACATTTTGGTTGGTGAACGTACAGCTGAGCAATTGAAAATTGAAGTTGGTGCTGCGATTCCTGAATTGGATAATCCACCACCAGATTTCGCTGTTCGTGGACGTGATTTGATGACAGGTATTCCGAAAGAAATTATTGTTTCTTACTCGGAAGTTGCTCACGCTTTGGATAAAACCATTTCGAAAATTGAAGAAGCGATTTTGAGTGCGTTGGAAATGACTCCACCAGAATTGTCAGCTGATATTTACAAAACTGGAATTTATTTAGCAGGTGGAGGTTCAATGCTTCGCGGTTTGGACAAACGTATTTCTGCTAAAACAAAATTGCCAGTACACATCGCTGAAGATCCATTGAGAGCTGTTGCAAGAGGAACGAGTATCGCATTGAAAAACATCGATCGTTTCCAATTCTTGATCAAAGATTAAGTTTAGTCAATAAATTTTTAATAGTTTTAAGTCCTGATTTTATGTCGGGACTTTATTTGTTTAAGAAGCATGCGCAATCTCATTGCATTTTTTAAAAGATTCAGGGTTTTCTTGGTTTTTGCTGTCCTGCAAGGATTGGCACTTTCCACTTATTTCACTTACCTGAACTTTCCAAGAGCGCAATATTTGACGAGTGCTTCTATTGTGAACGGAGAAATACTGACCATTAAAAATGACGTGACCAAACATTTCAATTTGTCATACAACAATTACAAATTGCAAAAGGAAAACATTGCTTTGCGTAAACGTTTGCCACAAAGTTTTATTCCAGTTCAATCCAATATTTTTAAAATAGATGATACTTTATATCATCAACAATATGAATACATTGCCGCAACCGTAATCAATTCTACGTTTGATAAAAGAAACAACTATTTCACCCTCAACATTGGTTCATCTCAAGGAATCAAAAGAGGAATGGGCGTTTTTTCAGACAAAGGAATTGTAGGTGTTATTCACAATGTCAGTGAACATTATTCTGTGGTGAAATCTGTTTTAACAGAAGCAATCAACATTGATGTTATGATTGAATCTTCGGGTGCATTCGGGTTGTTGAAATGGGACGGAGCAAATCCCAAAATCGGTTCAATTTCAGGGATTTCGAATGACATGAAAATGAAAAGATGGAGCAAAATCGTTACCAGAGGTGGTTCAGGAATTTTCCCTCGAGGATTGAATGTAGGAATTGTCTCCTCGTTCAAACCAGTTGAAGCCAAACCTTTGTGGGACATTTCATTTTACTATTCAGAAGATTACAGGAAAATTCAAAGAGTTTACGTGGTAAAAAATCTCTTGAAATACGAACAGAAAGAATTGGAAGCTCAAATTCCACCTGATACAGAAGAATAATGCGGATATTTATAATACATACATTGAGATTTGTTCTCTTTTTGTTTGCACAAGCATTGTTGTTCAATCAATTGGAAATCGGATTTGGAATTCAAGCGATGATTTATCCATTGTTCATTTTATTGTTGCCTTACAACATCAACATTTTCTTGAGCATGCTGATTGCATTTGCACTTGGCTTTGGAATAGATTCAATTTCGAATACTTACGGCTTACACGCTTCCTCAGCGGTATTGTTGGCCTATTTAAGACCTATGATTTTCAAAACATTTGAACCGAGAGACGGCTACGAAGACACGCAAGAAATGAATTTTTATGAAATGCCTACCAGTTGGTTGCTATCGGTTTTCGGTTTAATGTTGTTGATTCACCATTTCTGGTTTTTTACCTTAGAATTATTCAAATTCAATGAAATTGGCTTCATTCTTCAAAAGACAATTCTAAGCGTTCCAGTTTCATTGATAGTTTGTATTTTGATACAAATCGTTTTTATTAGAAAGCCTTCTAATAAGTAAGACAGAAGTTTTCTTTTTTATTCTACCCCAGGGAAATACTGTTTTTCTCCTGTTTTAATCTCCTTTTCAAATTTATCGCGAATTACTTCAGCAACCGTTTTGTTCTCTATTTTACATTCCAACCAAGAAATAATATCCAAATACATAAACGGACGTTTCTCGAATTTAGACTGACTCAATTTCACCAATTTGGTCAACAATTGCTTGAACACTTTGCGTAAATCTGACGGATTAACAGTCGGTAATTGTCGAATGAAACTCAAAATTTCCTTTTGAACTCCTTGTAAATCGCCCATATTGCTCAAGTATCGGTAAACCGATTTCACTTGATATTCCAATAAATCGTCATTTCCAAGTTCAAAATGTGCAATTAAATTCAAGATCCTAGCAAAACTTTGAATGTCCTCACGGATACTTTGCGCCTTCATCTGAATGATCAAATTCAAGTAGTAAATCGCTTTTTTATTTTCTCCATTTCCGAAATACAAACAAGCGATTTTATAGTAAAAAACCATCGCGCGGTGTACATCCAATTTGTCTTCAGAAGCTTTCACAAACGCTTCAATTTTGGGAACTAATTCCAATCCTTTGGTGAAATTTCCTTCTAAATAATACCGGTTGATTTGATTGGTGAAAACATATTGCTGATACAACAACATGACATTTTCACTGTCTTTTTCCGTCGGCGGATTTTGTTCCAATTCGGTAAGTACTTCAACATATCGTTTGTAACTTCTCAAATTGAAAAGTGCCAACAATAAATTGTGTATTCCTTTCAAATACAATTCTTTATTTTGATCTGCAAGAACTGGATAGTGTTCAAATAAATCAACCCAAAGGCGCGCATATTTGTAGCACATTACAAAATCTTGGATCATGTGGTTGTAGCGAACGTGTGCATTGTACAGGTGTAATTTTTCCTCAACACTCAATTGATTGGGTGCAATTTTGGGCAATTTGGAATGGAAAAATTCTTTGACAAAGTGGTAATCTTTTTCATCTCGCACAAAACCAACTTTCAAGTAAAGTGAATACAATTGCAAGGCAATGTTAGAATATAAAATGGCGCCACTGATTTTCTTTTCGAGTTCCACGCTTTCATTTGCCAATTCATCTGCGCGAGAATCTATACTTCGTGTAATATATTGTGATTCAATGATTTTTTCAAATTGTACGATGGCCAAAGTAAGAATATCAGCGTGTAACTTTTGCGCACTTATTTTGGCTTTATCCAGCAATTTTAATGCTTGTAAATAAAAGCCTTTTTGATACAAAATTTGCGCACAATCGATGCTTTCGCGAATTTCACTGTCTGTTCTGCGTGATAAATATTGCAGTCTCAAACTGGTCAAAATCTGCTTATACAAGTGCGCCTTGATGTTTGACAATTGACTTTTTTTGATTTGCGTCAATTTTTGAATGGCCGAATCGTCCGAATAGTTTTCGGTTTTTTCGATGAAATCAAACAGTTGTAAGAACTTCAAATCATCCGAAGACGAGGAGTTTCTGGTGGCATATAATTTAAAACTCCGCTTTTCAGACTTTGAAAGTGACTGAATTAAACGAATTAAACCATCTGAATTTTGATTGGACATTGTAAATTACACTTTATTTTTTTGGTTTAAAACAATAAAAATCAATTGTTTAATATATCAATAGTAACTTTGGGTATCGTAAATTTACGAAACTTTAATTTGATACGAAAGTGTAATAATGACACATTTGTACCATCAAATTGATTTAAGTAAAATAAGATAATAAAAACATTCAAGAGTAGGGGTACTCTTGTTTTTTTCGATTAGTAGCAAAAGAAAGTTTCGGTGATTCCATCGGAACTTTTTTATTTTGGTATCACGCGTTTTCATTTGGAAGGAATTTTTCTTGTATCTTTTTTCAAACATCCCGTTACTCTTTCAATTACTTATTAGAAAATTAATTCTAGAACGATGAGAAAACTATTTACTTTATCAATATTGGCATTTGCACCAATTTTTGTCTTTGGACAATTTGATATCAAAGAGGTTAACAATTCAATAGAGGAAGTCCACGAACATATGTATGCTTCTCGAAGTGAAGTTTCGAATCGCTTGTACAAAACTTTTATCGAGGATTTGAAGAAAACAAATAATCAACAAGCTTTAGCTGTTGCGCAAATCGACACCCTCAAATGGCGCGATAAACTGAGTTTTAATGAACCTTATGTAAAATATTATCACCAACATCCAGCTTATCAAAATTATCCTGTGGTAAATGTTTCGTATGCGGGCGCCCAAAAATTTTGTGAGTGGATGACAGTTCAATACAACGCAAATCCAAAACGCAAATTCAAGAAAGTGATTATTCGCCTTCCTTCTGAAAAAGAATGGACTGAAGCAGCGCAAGCGGGTGACAGCAGCGCACAATATGCGTGGCGTGGAACGGCATTTTTCAACAATAAAGGACAAGCATTTGCTAATTTCACCAATGAAATCAAAGACACGTTAGCTTTCAACGAACAAATGAAAACGAATGCCAATCGAGACGTAATTGCACCAATTGATTCTTATTGGAAAAACGATTTTGGATTTTTTAATATGAGTGGAAATGTGGCGGAAATGGTAAGCGAAAAAGGTATTGCCAAAGGCGGAAGTTGGCGCAATAAATCAGAAGAATTACAAATAAAATCAAAGTATGTTTATACAGGCGATGCAGAGAATTTTATTGGATTTCGTTATTTTTTGGAGGTGCTTGAAGAATAAGCTATTTTTTGAGCGATTTCTTTTTCTTCTTGTTTAGTTTCTTCTATCTTTAAGTAAATTTGAAATCCAAAAATATTACGATTTGACAAAACTTAAAAGGAATATTAAGATTGTTACGATTAAAATTGTTACGAAGCTATTTTCTGAATCAAAGTGGTACAAAATCGCTATTTTAATGACTAATCTTTCTAGATTTTTCATCCCTTTTCGATCAAAAAAGAAGTCAAAAGGATTCTTTAAAGCCCAAGATTTAAATTCCTACTTGGCCTTGATGACGAGAGAACAAAAGTATTTCCATATTCCTTATCACCTTAATGGATTGGAATATTTAACTGCCGATTGCGGAATCATTTTAGTTTCGGTGCATGTTCCATTGGTAAAAGTTTCTTTGCGAGGTTTGATTGATAATCGCATAGAATTAACTGCGGCTGTTGTCGGTGTACCTCCAGCAATTAATCAAATGTCGGTTTGGGGAATTACAAATAAAGTTCCAATTATCGCAAAGAATTCATTCTCCTTGTTAAAAGCAAAAACAGTTCTTCAAAATAAAGGCAACTTGGTTTTGATGATTGACGATGGAGAGACCGGGGAATATTCTCCCAACATAATGAAGCTTTGTGGGAAAATTGATGCCAAAATAGTTTTCTTTTTTGCAGAATTGAATTCAAACAATGTCGTTGAGTCGTATTTTATTGAAGCTCCCTTTCCACGTTGTAGAACGGAAGAAGAAATCAATCAAAACCTACTTTTTTTGAGGAAAAAGCATGACGAAATCCTAGAAAACTACGCGAAAGCAACTTTTTAAGAGAAAATAATTTAACTTTTTCTTGATTTTTTGTAACTTTTTTTGTAAGTTTAGAGTTATATAAACCAAAAATTACCAGCTATGAAAAACATGAAAAACAAAATTACGGCAAGCATTTTATTTTTATGCTTCATTATTGGAATCAACGCTTCTATGGCTGCTCCAATCAAACAAACTTCTTCAATCAATTCAAATGGTTTTGAAATGTCACAAGGAACAGAATCTACTTCTGATGCCAAAGACAGAAAAATGAAGAAAAAGAAAAAGAAAAAAAACAGACATCTTTGCTCTGCATATTCATACTAAAGCAAAAAGCCTGAAGTGATCTTCAGGCTTTTTTTATGCGTTTAAGTTTTTCTTGATTTATTTTTCACTCCAACTTGCACCAGTGTACAATTGATATTCAAATCCTGAGTTTTCAGTAATTTGGAAAGATACGCGACATTTTTTGTTTAGATATTTTTGTTGATTTCTCAAGGCATCTTTGATGAAATTATCCTCCACTTCAACCCTTAATGCACTAGAATAACCATCTTCACCTGGCTGACCTACAATTAAATAATTTAAAGCTTCAGTAATGGCAAATCCTTGAAAGGTGGTTTCGAAATCGCCTTTTTGTTCTAACACGCGCATCGCTCTGTCAATAGAACAGGTTTTTAACGGAACCGAAATGAACGAAACATTTGGCAATTCTTCTTGGTAATTCACGCGTTTTTCTTTTGTTGAAATCGCTTTTCCTTTTTTATCGTAATAAGAAACACGCTCCACAAATTTTGCTGCATTTGGATTTGAAAGATCTTCAAATAATTCTTTGGTAACAAACGGGTATTTGTCTTTGAGATAATAGGTAATCGCACCGCTGTTTTTTCCGTTTCCATCCGAAAATTTTTCTTCGATTTTCAAAATTACATTGTCTTTTGAAAGATGAGCCAATACTTCCACTGCTTCTCCGTTTTCTTTCGCGTAGCTAAGAGAATGTGCAACCAAATCTGCTTTCACAACTTCTTCTTCAATCGCAGCAATTTCTGCCTCTATTGCATCTTCATTGCTGAGTTTTTGAGAAACTTTTTCACCTTTTTTCTCGGTTGAATTGTCTTCTCCGCAAGCACTTAAAATCGTTAATCCTCCGATTATTGCTACTACTAAAAACCACTGTCTCATCTTAAAAAATTGAATGTTCAAAAGCATAATTCACTATTCCGTAAAAGTAACATGAAAAATTCAAAAAATGTTTATCATCCGCGGTTTATCTATACTTTCCGTAAATCGGATAAAAATCAGTGAAAATCTGGATCGTTTTTCCACAAATTTTTGTTGTAAACTTTTACTTGTAATCTTCCAAAAAAAATGTAATTTCAAGCTTCAATTATAGAAACACTGCATTATGGAAGAAGCTCAGATCCAAGCGCAAATCGCGCATTTAAAAACACTTTTAACGGGAAATCTTTTCGAAGATGGGGAAACACAACAACAAATTTACGATTTGAAGAAAATGCTTAATCCAGCGATTGAGTTACAGCCAGAATTAGACGATGATGAGTGTTTGTCTTGCGGAAGCTAATTTTATAAGATAAAATCACTCAAAAATGAAAATAACCAGACATTTATTCTTCCTTTTGTTTACTGTATCTTTCTTAAACGCTATTGGTCAAGCAATAAATGCTGGTTTTAATGTTGGTTTGTTTCCGACGCAAAATAACACGTACTCATGTGGTATCAATTTGGAATACAGACCTAAAAATGCCTTTTTTTCATTGAATACTGATCCATTTATTCTTTTTAATAAACGCGATTTACTTTTTTCCGAACCTATTTACCTAAAATTCGTGTTAGGGAAAAAATTTAGAATTTGTCCAACCATCGGAGGGTTCCTCCGATCAAATCGTCGATACGGCTGGTTAGTCGGACTTCAGTTGGAATATGTAATAAAAGATAAATTCATCTTGTTTTCAAAGAATGAATTGTATTCAGATTATTGGCAAGATAAATGGTACAATCACTTTGGAGGAAGTACAATTTATATCAATAATTCTAAATTGATTCTGATGAGTGTTGGAATTAAAATGAGGTTAAATACCTGATTATTCAGCTGCTAAAACGCATTTGTTGATTACATCTCTTTTAAGAAATTCAGAAGGTATCTATTTCGAAATTAAGCCTTTGAAAAAGGCGATGATTCTTTTTCTAAATAAAAACATGATCATCAAATAAGGAATAATCATCAAATACATGATTCCTGTATTCATGTTTGTTCCAAAAGATGCTTCGTCCATTTCTGAACCTTGTTCTGTAACCAATTTACATTGTGAACAACCTTGCGCATAAATGTTTTGACCGATTAAAATCAATGATAAAACCAATGTGATGATGTACTTTTTCATGCTATTTTTTCTTTACGAAAGACAATCCAATTGAACAGCTACAAAAGTACGAAATAAACACAGTTTATTATTTTTATAGCTATTTTTTTGTGCTTTTTATGATTAAAATCATCCTTAGCTCAGATTGCCCATCAATAGATTGTGTTGACCATCTTAGGCAATAAACCGATGGTGTTTTCATCTTTGAGCGAACTTCCTCTCACTTCTAGTTTTTCAGGCGATAAATCCAAGAATGGCAAATTGTTATTTGCTTGAAATAACCTCGGTTCTTCAGATTTAAAATTACTTTGCACAACCGCTGTAATGGTATCATAAACAACCCTTTCCGCAATTTGCGTGAGCGTTATGTATTTCACAACAGTGTCGTGTACGAAATTCGTTTTGATCTCTTGTTTTTGCTGAGCAATTGGACCAATAACTGGTTGTTTGATTTCTTGATTTTTAGGCCACAACATTAAAAATACCAAAACCGTTGCTGCAACTGCTAAAATGGTTTGATATAAAGGAACACGCATCGCTAAAATGGGCGTGGCTTTTCTCACAGGTAAAATTATTGGCTTTGGATCTGGATTTTCTTTAAAAATGTCGTCCGCTTCTACTAAAATTTGGCGTTGAAAATGATATTCGTCTTCAGTCATGTGCAACAAAACAAATTTCGTTTCTTCTTGCGACAACTGATTCCAGTTTTTTGACTCAATTAAATCGAATAATTTTTCTGAGTTTTTGTCTAATTCTCTGTCCATATCAATTCATTTTAAATAAGTTGTTTTCATATCTAGGATCAAATTCTTTGAGATATTCAGCCATTTTTTTGGTTGCGTAAAACAAGCGAGATTTTACCGTACCGACAGATGTTTCTGTAATTTCAGCGATTTCAATCAAACTGAATTTTTCCATATATCTTAAAATAAAAGTCGTTTTATGATGCACTTCTAGTTGCGCCAAACTTGCTTTGTAAATCTGTTTAAACCTTTCTTTTTCAGATAAATCATCGCTAAATACTGCTTTTGATTGCAGTTCATATTCATCGGTCGAAATACTTTGGAACAATGGTTTTCTGTATTCAGATTTACACATGTTACTCGCAATCGTGAAAATCCACGTGTAGAATTTTTTGTCTGTATCGAATAAATGCTTTTTTTCGATGATTTTCAAGAAAATGTCTTGCACAAAATCCTGCGCTTTTTCTTGGTCATTTTGCAACATTTTGATAAAATAGCCCAACAGCTTTTTGCTATATCTCTCGTGAAGAATAGTCAATGCAGGATGGGAATGATGGACAATGATCTCAACCATCAGTTCCTCATCGCTGCATTTGCTGTATTTATTGTTGCTACTCAATTTTCTATTCTTCAATGATTTCCATCACCACTCTAAATCCAATTCCTGGATCAGCATTGCTGTAAGTTGTTTTTTTCTGAAAATCGCTGTCTTCAAATGTATCATACCATGAACCGCCTTTGGCAACGCCTTTTTTGTCAATCATTTCAGCCACATTCCCAGTCATGTTGAAAAATCCCAATTTGTTGGCTAAATAAGAACTGACTTTTGATGTATAAAATGCGCCATCCTCAAAAAATGTATTATTTCCAGTTTTGATATTCGCTAAATAACAGCCTTTTTCATTTTTTACGTCGTCTTTGGCGAAAGCCGATTTTGCATTTTCATTTCCTGCACCCGCGGCATATTTCCACTCTTTCTCAGTTGGTAAACGAAAAACAACCTTGGTATATTTTCTTTTGCGCTGTAAATTGTATTGTTCTGTCAGCCAAGCACAATATGCAACTGCTGCCTCGTGTGAAATATTGACAACAGGATAATTTTTATACGCTGGGTGCCAATGGTAGTTTGATTCCATCGGTTCGTTCGTCGATTGCGGAAACTTCTTCATCCATTGACTTGAATCGTAAACAACCATTTTGTACAAATCCAATTGTTTGGAACGAAGCGTATTGTCTAAAAATTTTTGGTAGTCTTCATTGGTTGTTTCATATCTGCTCATCTTCACCTTATTGGAAATTTGAATCATGTTTTCCTCAATCGTTTTTGAATCCAACAAAGCAGTTAAAAATGTCGGATTAGATTTACTTTGACTTAAAAACTCAAATATTTCAGTTTGTTGTCCGGAGCTTTCGCTGATGGAAAGAATCAATGGTTCTAAGGCTTTCATTTTGTAAATCGATTCACTTTCTTGGTAATGTTTGTAAAGCTTTAACATCGAAGGAATGTATGTTTCATCAAAATATTTAGCATGGTTATTCATTTGGTGAAAAGAGAAGTTTTGTTTCAAATAATCCAACAAATAGCGGCTTTCATAATTGCGCTGAATGATGGAAATATTGTCAAATTTATCTTCACTGTATTTGTAACTCAATCCGGTCAAAAATAGATTATCTGCAAACTTGTTCTCAAAATAAGAAATCGCCGTGGTGGATACATACACCGGAATTCCCACTTTGTTTTTTAGAATGTGCTCAAATACAATTTCTTGATTTTTGCTCAAATCTTCTTGTGGACCTTTGTTTACTTTGATGTCAAGTGCTGGAATATGTAATTCTTGAAAAAGTTTGTTTCTGTAATCGTCGTCAGTGATTAAGTAGCAATTGATAACAGTCACATCTTCTCGAAAATTTTTGGCTCCTTGCACAGTCCAACCAGCATATGTATCATTGTCTCCTGCTGTAAAGACAATTGCATTTTGATCTAGTTCTGAGAGTAAATTATAACCCCAATTCAATAAACTTGCTGGCAAATCATTGGCTAAATACAATTGATTCGCGAATTGTTTGAACTTCGTTTTGTCTCGTCGTATCTCATATTGAATCATAATATCATCATAAGCACGGACATCGTTTGGGTCAATTTCATAGGCTTTCATCAAGAAAGGCAGCAATTCAGGATTGTTGTTTCCGTCCCACCATTTCATGTGATTGGCTTCAAAACTATTTGGAATGGTTTTGTAAGCTTCCTCAACAATTTGATTTCCTTGTTTGATAAATTCCTCCTTTTTTTTGGCAGAACCTTCAGGATCTTTAATATCGTAACAAGAATTTTTCAATGCACGTGTCGCACTATAATAATTGTACCACGCATTCGCGTTTAATTTGTTTTTTACAGTTTCGTCTTTCCACAATTTTTGTTGTGTCAGATACCAATCCATGGATCTTTGCTCACGGGCAACACTGTAAACAGTTTCTGGTTTTTGTGCTTGTAATAAGATTGATTGCAAGCAAAATAAAACAAAAAAGATTTTTCTCATACTTTCGATTTTTATAAAAACAGGTGCACCTCGTTTTCTGCGTTCGAAAGTAATACTCAACGGACCATCAAAGGTTCATCGAAACATAAAAAAAGATTTATTAGGTTCTCCAATTAAATAAAATCTCCTGATTATTAGAAGAGTTAAGAACTTTATTTTTAATTTAATTTGTAATTTTTAGGATCTAAATAACGATTTTGTACATTTTTGGCCTTGGAAGAAAGGTTTTTAAAGGTGCACTGAAAATGTAGACTTTTGGAGGAAGCTACGCAATGCTAATGGAGTAGATCACCGACAAAATCACGTTTTCAGAAGCTTTTAAAATAAAGCGCACTGAGAGAAAATTTACTTTGAGGAAAAGATTTGCGCTTTAACTTGATGACTCAGCCTTGATTTTTGGGTTCGTTTTGATCAAGCAAAAGGAACAAAAGATATTATTTTGTCGATAATCGTTTTAATATTCTACCAAACTTCTTCCTGTCATTTCCATAGGTGCTGCCATACCCATGCGATTCAAAATCGTGGGTGCAACATCCGCTAAAATTCCATTGTTCAGTTTCAAGTGATTTTCCGTCACCAAAACTACTGGAACTGGATTCAAAGAATGTGCTGTATTTGGCGAACCATCAGGATTTATCGCAAAATCTGCATTTCCATGGTCAGCGATGACCAAGAATTCATAGCCTAATTTTTGTCCACATTCAACCACAGCTTGCAGACAAGAATCTACCGTTTCCACTGCTTTTACAATCGCTTCATAAACGCCAGTATGACCAACCATGTCTGGATTCGCAAAGTTTAGACAGAAAAAATTCGGTTTATCTGTTTCCATGCTTTTGATTATTGTATCTCGTACGCCAAAAGCACTCATTTCAGGTTGCAAATCGTAGGTCGCTACTTTAGGAGAATTGACCATCAACCGACTTTCATCTCTGAATGTTTCTTCTCTTCCTCCACTGAAAAAGAAAGTTACGTGCGGATATTTCTCCGTTTCGGCAATCCGAACTTGTGTACGGTCTAATTTTGAAAGGACTTCTCCCAAGGTGTTTTGCAAATTGTCTTTGTCGAAAATTACATGGACATTTTTATAAGTTGCATCGTAATTTGTCATTGTAAATAAATGCAAATCAAGAGCATGCATATTGAATTCATGAAAATCTTTTTGAGTCAAGGTTGTCACGATTTCACGCGGTCTGTCTGTTCTAAAGTTGAATGAAATCAACACATCTCCGTCTTGAATCGTAGTAATAGGATTTCCGTTTTCAGTGATAACAGCAGGTTCGATAAATTCATCCGTAATGTTTGCGGCATACGCAGCTTCAATCGCTTCACTTGCTGAAGGAAAAGCTTGACCAGTTCCGTGAACCATCAAATCGTAAGCTTTTTTCACTCTTTCCCAGCGTGTATCTCTGTCCATTGCGTAATAGCGACCGATAACCGAAGCAATTTTCCCAGTAGTTTTTGCGATATTTTGTTCCAATTCTTGTATGAATCCCAAACCACTTTTTGGGTCACAATCACGACCATCTGTAAAAGCGTGAATGAAAACTTTTTTCAATCCGTATGTATGCGCCATTTCACACAATGCGTATACGTGTTCTTGAGAAGAATGCACGCCACCTTTGGAAACCAAACCCATTAAATGTAGTGCAACATCATTTTTCTTAGCAGTTTCCATCGCTAAAATCAGCGCTTCATTTTTGAAAAATTCTTTCTCGCGGATCGATTTATTGATGCGCGTCAATTCTTGGTAAACAATTCTTCCAGCGCCTATATTCAAATGTCCCACTTCAGAATTTCCCATCTGACCTTCGGGTAGACCAACATCTTCACCGCAAGTTTTCAATTGCGCCGTTGGGTATTTGGCCATCAAAGCATCCATAAACGGAGTATTGGCATTGTAAACCGCATCCGATTTAGAATGATCACCGATTCCCCATCCGTCTAAAATGATTAAGCCAAAGTGATTGGTCATTTCCATAAGTATTTTAAATTATTGAATATCATAATGTTATTTCAAAAATTGACCCAGTTGGTTTGTTAGGATAATAATTTAATCTTCCTCCGTTCAATTTGGTAAATTCAGCAGCGATGAACAAACCCAAGCCGGTTCCTTTTTGAGAGCGTGTTTCTTCGTTTTCAACGCGAAAAAACTTTTTAAATATGTCTTTTTGTAAATCTAAAGGAACACCTGGACCGTTGTCTTTTGTTCCGAATTTTACATGGTTTAATTCTCTTTTCAAGAAGACAGTGAATTGCTCTGAATTGGAAGCATATTTCAAACCATTTTCTATCAAATTTCTCAAGATTGTTTTAATCATAAATGCATCCGCCTCAATTTTTACTGCGACTTGATTTTCAAATACAATCCAATTTTTTCCTGAGGTAATATTATAATTGTCAATTAATTGCTGAATCAATTCATTTAAATCAATCCATTCTTTGTGCAATTTTAAAGTACGATTCTCTAATCTTGTTGCGGTTAAAATCGATTCAACAATTTCTTCTAATCGTTGGTTTTCAATGATGGCTTTTTGCAACATTTCTTCTCTTTTTTCAGTTGAGAAATCTCGCTTAATTAAAGTTTGCAAATACAATTTTGTGGAAGCTAGCGGTGTTTTTAACTCATGTGTAACGGAAAGTAAGAAGTTGCTTTGTCTTTCCGAAAGTTGTTGGTCTTTTTTGATCGAAAGTTTGATTCGCCAAAGTCCGAAAAGTAGAATTGAAAAGAAAACGACACCTTCGCCCACAATCATGATGGCTTTGTTGTTGGCTTTTCCGTTTACAGCCTGCAATTCATTGGTAATTTGTATCAAGTGAAATCCCCACCAAGCAAATTGCAAAACGACATATATTCCAAGAATATAAAAGAATAATGCCGTCTGTTTTTTCATTTTTTATTGCTGATTTTTGAGTACAAAATTACGTAACAAAAACCGTGCTAAAATGTAAATTATTTGTTAAAAAAGACTTAAGAGGAAAGACTCAAGATATAAGACTTTTAATTTTTGACTAAAATAATACTTCTTGTTTTATGACGAAGACCTAAAATATCGTGGTACAACCTATTTAATTTCTAGTGTCTTCCGTCTAGAGTCTAATGTCTTCAGTCTATTGTCTCCTAATAAGCTCTTTCGTTTTTTCCTTCAACAAAATTGATAAATGCACGGTTGACCACTTTATTTCCACCTGGAGTTGGGTAATTTCCTGTGAAGTACCAATCTCCTAAGTGATTTGGAATGGCTGCGTGTAAGTTTTCAATTGTTTGATATACAATTTCAACTTTTGCTTGAATGTTTGCAGGCGTCAATAATTCAGCGATTTTTGCGGAGATTTCTTCCGCAGTGAAAGGCGCGTAAATTTCTTTGACGTAATTTTTGATTTGCTCTTTCGGTAATTTGGCTTGATCCAAACATTTTCTGTAAACATCGTCAATGATGTGTCCTTTTCCTTGATCTTTCAACAATTGAATGGCAGCTTCGAAGGCAATAAAATCGCCCATTTTCGCCATGTCAATTCCATAGCAATCTGGATAACGAATTTGTGGAGCAGAAGAAACAACAACGATTTTTACAGGTTCAAGTCTGTCTAAAATGCGTAAAATACTTTGCTTCAAAGTAGTTCCACGAACGATACTGTCGTCAATTACAACTAGATTGTCTTTTCCCCGAACAACTGTTCCATAGGTAATATCGTAAACATGTGCCACCAAATCGTCGCGTGCATCATCTTGCGTGATGAAGGTTCTCAATTTTGCATCTTTGATGGCGATTTTTTCAATTCTTGCTCGTTGGTAAATGATTTCTTTCAATTGTTCTGGAGTTGGATTGGCTCCCAAATCCAAAATTGCTTGAAATTTTCTATCATTAAGGTAATCTTCCAATCCTTTAATCAAACCATAAAAAGATGTTTCAGCAGTATTTGGAATGAATGAAAAAACGGAATTATCTAAATCATAATCTACAGATTTCAATACTTGATTCACGACCAGTTTCCCCAAATTGATACGCTCTTTGTAGATATCGATATCGTTTCCTCTGGAGAAATAAATGCGCTCAAAAGAACAACTTTTTCTTTCACGAGGTTCGTTGATTTTTACTTCATTTACAGCACCTGATTTTTTGATAATCAACGCGCTTCCTGGCGTCAATTCTTGAACTTGGTCGTATTTCAAACGGAAAGCAGTTTGAATCACTGATCGTTCAGACGCTACGACGCAAACTTCTTCATCTTCGTACCAAAATGCTGGTCTGATTCCAGAAGGGTCGCGCAATACAAATGCATCACCGTGTCCAAATAAACCTGCCATTGCATATCCACCATCCCAATCTGAAGAAGCTCTTTTTAGGATTTTTTCGATGTTTAAATTTTTGGCAATGCGCTCATAAATCTCAGGAATGGAGAAACCTTGTGCGGTCAAAGATTGCAACATTTCGTCGTTTTCTTCATCCAAAAAGTGACCGATTTTTTCAAGTACAGTAACGGTGTCAGATTTTTCTTTTGGATGTTGTCCGATTTCTAACAGTACATCAAAAAGCTCGTCAACATTGGTCAGATTAAAATTTCCTGCAACGGCTAAATTTCTAGTAATCCAGTTATTTTGTCTCAAAAATGGATGACAACTTTCTATGCTATTTCTACCGTAAGTGCCGTATCTTAAATGTCCTAAATATAGTTCTCCGGTAAATCCAGCGTTTTTCTTTAAGTATTCAACATCTTTCAATTTTGAAGGATCCTCTTCTTCGATTTGTTTAAATCGACTGTTGATGTGATCAAAAATGTCTTGAATGGGTTTGCTGTCGATGGAACGGTAGCGAGAAATATAACGCTCGCCAGGTTGCATGTCAAATTTAATATTTGCTACGCCGGCTCCGTCTTGTCCGCGGTTGATTTGTTTCTCCATCAAAAGATGCAGTTTGCTCAAACCATAAAAGGCAGTCCCATATTTTTCGAGATAAAATTGAAGGGGTTTTTTCAATCTTAACAGTGCTATTCCGCACTCATGTTTGATCGGATCACTCATGGCTCTTCCTGAAATTTTTTGCAAAGATACTTATAAAATACAGGGATTACAATTTAAGGAAAGGAATAAAAAAGAATTCAGCTAAATCAGTTGTAAAAAACTTTTAATCAAGAGATTACTTCCGTTTCATTTCCATCTTCTGTATTTTCAGAAATGTTTTCAATTGCAACTGTATTTTTCTTTTTTCTTGGGAAGTAACTTCTTTGTCTGATTAAAATCAACACGACGCCACAAGAAATTGAACCATCCGCAACGTTCCAAACTGCTGGAAAAACATCCTTGCCTCCCAACCATGGAATCCAAGATGGCCAAGTGAAATCAAATTGAAACATGTCGACCACATTTCCAAGTAAAAATCCAGCGTGTCGAACCTCTACTTTTCCGTAGAAATCACAGTTGGCAAAAACGCCAGAACCTTCTAATTGATTGAAAGACATGCAAGGTTTGAAAGGAAAAATAAAATCGTAGCACATGGAATCGATGAGGTTACCAGTGGCTCCAGCGAAAATAAATCCGATGGCGATTAGAAACTCCATTTTCATTCCTGCTTTGGCCTGTTTTAACCAATAATATCCAATTCCACCAATAGCGATAATTCTGAAAATACTCAAGGCCAATTTTCCCCAAATTCCTGAACCGAAAGTGGTGCCAAAAGCCATTCCTTGATTTTCAACATATACAATTTTGAACCAATTTCCAATTAAATTGATTGGCTGATCCATGGTTGAAACGGACGTTTTCACCCAAATTTTGATTATTTGGTCCAATAACAAAATAAGGGCCACGACAGCCCCTACAATAATTAATTTTTTTCTCACCATGTTATTTTTGAGCATTTTTGGCATCAATGCTTAGAGTAGCATGAGGAACCAAACGCAATCTTTCCTTTTGGATCAATTTTCCTGTTACGCGACAAATCCCGTAAGTTTTATTTTCAATGCGCATCAAAGCACTTTGTAAATTTTGAATGAATTTTTCCTGACGAGCACTCAATTGAGCAACTTCCTCACGAGAAAGCGTTTCAGAACCATCTTCCATCATATTGAAAGTACGACCTGTATCGTCTGTTCCGTGATTGTCACTGTTTGAAAGTGAACTTTTCAACATATCATAATCTTCTTGCGCTTCTTTCAACTTTTCGTTGATCAAAATTCTAAATTCATCCAATTCAGCGTCAGAATATCTTGTTTTTTCTTGTGACATAATTTTAACTTTTTCGAGACTTTTGTCTCATCAACAATTGCTGACAAATATAATTCAAAATAATTTGGAATAAGAACAAAATTATACCACTTTATCAACAATTTACAGAAATTTAATAATTAGTTTAATTTTTAAAAAAATTCAATTAAATTGATGATAAACAAAGCTTTAATTGAAATGAAATTGTTTTATTTATCACTACTTTTGTTAACTTATTAAAATTGATCTTTTTTCTAGTTAAATTGTGGTACTATAAATTTTAAATCGCCAAATATGATCTCAAAAAAGTATTTTTCTGTTCTCATTTTTTCATTTGTGTTTTTCAATCTTATTGGTCAAGTAGAAAATACAGAATCACTTCAATTGACTCCAGTTTTTAGTCAAACGGTGACACCAAATTCTGACAATCCTTTCTTTACGGTTAAAAATTTAAGTTTTTTCCCTGAAAATGAATTGGTTATTTTCAATAGATGGGGAAACGAAGTTTACAAAGCTTCTCCATACAAAGGAAATTGGAATTGCACTGTCAAAGGCAAAAGCAAAAATGACCCTGAAACGTTGATTGAAAGCGGTACTTATTTTTACATTTTCACAGATAAAATGTCACAGAATAAATACCAAGGATATTTTAATCTCGTGCGTTAATCAAATTTCACTGGAAAGATGAAGTATGATCTTACTCTTCGACCATTATTAATTGCAGGAATCCATTTCGGCATTGATTTCACAACACGTAAGGCTTCTTTGTCGCATTCAGGACAATTGGCGACGCCTTTGACTATTTGAGTATTGGACAACATTCCATCTTTTTCAACGACCATTTTCACATGACACGTTAATTTGGTTCTACCGTCATGTTCAATCTCCGGTTTTTGAAGCATCTTTGAAATGTATAAATTCATTTTGTCTGGTCCTCCAGGAAACGATGCGGTAACTTCTGGAGCGTCATAAATTTTTTCTTCGTCTTGACTATAATCTGGTTCAGGAACAGCGACATTGAAATCCAAGCCCAATCGTTCTTCAATCGTTTTCACTTCCAATTCAATCTCTTGTAAATCTTTTGGATTATTCTTAGTGGCAATATAGAAATAGGTCTCATAATCGTTGCTCGCTTTGAAAATGATCGTGTCATTTTTTTTGACAGAAGCTACTTTAATCATTCCTTCTTTGTCGGTTTTGCCAATATTCGTTTTACTGCTAATGACCTCAACATTTACAATTGGAATTCCTTCACCATCAGTGACTAAAAACGTGGTTTGTGCTTGCAAAAAATTTGCAAATAAACCCACAATCAGCAAGACAATCAAATTTTTCATAAGCTAAAAACAGAACAACCTTTGAAGTTGCATTTAATCAAATGTACGATATTTAATTAGACTAAAAAATTTAATTTTAATCTTGTTTTACCACTTTGAAAGTTGAGATTTTTTCACCTTGTTGCAACTGAATTAGATAAATTCCAGGAGCAAAATTTCCAAAATCAATGCTTTTTGCATTCGTGCTTTCAAAGATGCTTTTTCCTGTAAAATCGAAAAGTTCAACCTTAAATTCACCGGATTTTGCATCTATGTGAACGATGTTTTGCGTTGGATTTGGATAGATTTTAAAGTCTTCATTTTCATTTTCTTCCAATGACAAAGAACTTGTACAAGGCACAAAATTCACCACATCATCCCACAAATCTGATTGCGCTGTTCTTAATCCGCACTGACTACCATTTGGTGTAGCTTTGATTTCCAAATAGCAATCTGTTGATGCGTTGTACTGCGGCCAAGCGACCAAATCTGTTCCATTTGGATTTCCTGTTTTGGCAAAATTGACCCAATAATTCAACATATTTACTTGTACAGAATCGTCAGCTGGTTTGAATAAAATTCCAGAACCTGCAGTGGCATTTTCCCAATTATTGAAAACATAAAAAAGTTCCATTCCATGGTAACTTCCATAATTTGCAAGCGCTGCCAAGGTATGTTTGTGGCTGAAGAAATACCTCCAAACAGGCTCTGTTTGATTTTGACTTACGCATTGTGCTGTTCTTCTTGTCGTAGCTGTGAATTGCGAATCCGTCAACAAACCAATATATGATTGTTTGGCTTGCGTTGTGTTTGACCCTGGAGGATAAAGCGCAGTTGCAGTTGCTTGATTTGCCGCTGGAACCGATGCGTTGATCAATGCAGTAACCATTGCTGGAAGCACAGTTTGAGGTGCAGACAAACTCATTTCATCTGCGTTTGAACCAATAATCAAAGGAACTTTATTGTAATTACCACTTTGAATGGTTTGCAAAGGATAATTTGAAAAAACCAAATTGTCGATGACTGGTTGCCATGCCAATTGCACTGCGCCACCAGAAAGGGGAGAAGTTTCGTATTTCACCAAACTATCACTCGGCAATGAACGCATGTATGCGATTTTTTGAACGTCATTTCCTGTTGTTGTAAAGTCTGCGACGTAGTTGATTCCTTTGGTTTTAGAATCGCTGTAAGTATTTACCACTGGCATCGCACTTTGAATACAAGCACGTTGAAACAATCCAGCAGCAAGAGGTGTCGTGAGCAAGTTTCCAACGTTTATTCCGCCAGCACTTTCACCGAAAATCATCACTTTGGTCGGATCTCCACCAAAATTAGCAATGTTATTTTGTACCCATTTTAACGCTAAAATTTGGTCCAAAACGGCGTAATTTCCAGCAGTTCCATTCGCATTTTCAGGTTCCAAACCTGGGTGAACTAAAAATCCCAAAGGACCCAATCTGTACTGAATTGTTACGATTACCGCATCGCCACGTTCCGCCATGTTTTTACCGAAATACATTTGCGTTCCGCCATTCACTTCATTCGCGCTTCCTTGTTGATTACCGCCTCCGTGGATAAAAACCAAAACTGGTCTCGTTCCAGCGCCCACTTGCGGTGTCCAAACATTGAGATACAAGCAATCTTCATTTCCAACAATCGTCGAAGTTGTATCGCCTTGTTGAAAAAGTTTCTGTGGACAAACGGGAGCAAAACTTGTTGTTGCTAAAGTATTTACCCAATTGTTCGGATTTTCTGGTGCCTTCCATCGCAAGTCATTGACAGGAGGTTTCGCATAAGGAATTCCCAAAAATTGAATTACATTTCCATTTTGAGCACCTTGGATAGAACCGAATTGTGTGGAAACAGTTTGTGATTGAATTGCGCCAACATTAGTCAGTATCAAAAAGATGACAGAAAGTATTCTTGCGTTCATATTTGCTTATTTATGAGCTAAATGTAATAAGAAAACCAATTGTTCAATTGTAAGATTTATGTTTTAACAAAAAAAAAGGGACAATTACCAACCGTAATCATCCCTTGAAGAATAAAATATGAATATTATTTTCCGCCTTTTTTCGCTGTTGCAATGATTTCATCAGCCATTTTAACATAGGCATTGTCTCCATCTGCTGTCGCTAATTTTTTCACGATTTCAGCAGTCGCCATGGCGTTTTTGTAGTCTTTCAATTCCAATTGAATTTTAGCTTTCAAATTCGCTACCCAATAAGCATCAGGATTTAATTCAAACGCTTTTGTTGCCCAATCCAAGGCTTGTTTCATGTCTTTTTTGTTATCGTAGTAATACGAAGCAGCCGTGTAAAAAGGTCTTGCATCTTTCGCCATCGTCGTTTCGATGTTTTTCATCACGCGCTCATCTACTTCTGTAGTGATATCAAAAGCAATAACCGTATTTTCCCAAGACATTTCTAGTGTTGCTTGCAATGGTTTTAAGTTCGCGAAATCGATAGTAAACGTTTCTGTTTTTTCTGCTTTGGTTTTCACTGCTGCTTTGAAACGCATCAAATCTTCTGCTTCAGAATAGCCAAAAGCGCCGCTCAATTTGGTGTTTTTGTTCAAAATAATCGTCCATTCTGTTTTGCTAGGAATCGTAAACAAAGAATAAGTTCCAGCTGGCACTGCTTTACCTTCGATTTTCACATCTTCACCAAAAGTGATTTTTGTACAAGCATTCGCACCAGTTCTCCATACGGCATCAAAAGGAACTACATCTCCAAAAACTGCACGTCCACGCGCGCTTGGTCTGCTGTATTCAACAGTCAATTCAGTCAAACCAAAGTTTTGTTTTACAGTTGAAAAAGGACTTAAAGTTGGTGTTTTAATTGATTGTGCTTGGCTGTTAAAACCAAATCCAACCGCGACAAATAATGTCAAAAATGCTGAGATAACTTTTTTCATTTTGATTTTTTTAATTTTATTGAAGTGTGAAATTACGAAATATTTGGGATTCCAATTCTTTTTAGAAACAAGTTGAGTACGGAATTGTTTTGATAGGTATTAAAATATGAATCAGTTGATTATCTATATCGCATTT
This sequence comes from Flavobacteriia bacterium, assembly GCA_947450325.1. Taxonomy (GTDB): domain Bacteria; phylum Bacteroidota; class Bacteroidia; order Flavobacteriales_D; family Crocinitomicaceae; genus JAQVCM01. Next base: position 52,325 of record CANFUT010000020.1, on the reverse strand, counting down.
TATCCTTTTTTGAAACTTTTCAAAGGATCTTCCAAAACCCAAAATATTCCAACGAATAAGAGCAACAAGAAATTGTTGAAGAAAAATTTCACGATTCCTCCAGTCTCAAAACTAAACCAAGTTGAAATCCAAAAAAGCAATAAACTGCTTCCAAGATAAACCGCAAATTTGCGCAAATTGTATTTGATTGGATAATATTTTTGTCCGAGTAAATAAGACGCAACCATTTGAGCACCATATACAATCATCGTTGCCCAAGCGCATGCCATGTAGCCATATTTTGGTATAAAAAGCAAATTGATGATGATTGTCAAACTCGCTCCGCCAATAGCAATGTAAGCGCCAAATTTAGTTTGTCCGCTCAGTTTGTACCAAATACTTTGGTTGTAATAAATTCCTAAAAAAATGTTTCCGAGCAACAAAACAGGTACAACGCTCAACCCAACCCAGTAGCTTTCTTTGCTGATGAAATGTTTAAAAATATCAATGTTCAAAGTCACTAATAAAAACACGACGCAAACCATTGCGATGAAATAATTCATCACTTTGATATATACTTTGTTTTTGTCTTGATTTTTAGCCTGCGAAAAGAAAAACGGTTCCGCGGCATAACGATATGCTTGCAATAAAATCGTGACCAACATCGCTAATTTGTAGCAGGCACTGTAAATTCCCACCTGAATCATAGAATATTCAATCGAATGTCCACTCGCATGTGTAACGTGTTTGAGCAAAATTCGGTCTATCGTTTCATTGATAATTCCTGCGAAACCAGCAATGACCAATGGCGCTGCATATTTCAGCATTTCCTTGGCAAGTTCAACATTGTACGTCCATTTAAGATACAGGAAATCTTTGTACAACATCACAGGTTTCACCAAGGAAGACAATAAATTGGCAATCAAAATAAAGAAAACAGCTTCTTCTGGATTGCTTCGATCTACCACAAAACCAATCAAAATAACATTGAGTAAAATGTTGACTCCGATGGAAGTAAATTGAATCGTTGCAAATTTCACTGCTTTTTCTTCTGCCCGCAATTTTGCTAAAGGCAAGCTAGTAACCGCATCAATGCAGACAATGGTAATTAGTAAAATAATGTATTCATTGTGATCTGAATACAGCATCGCATCGGCAATGTTTTGATTGAAAAAAATCATGATTGCAAAAAATGCAATATTGATTCCGATGACTGTGAGAAAACTATTTCGAAAAACTTCTTCGCGGTCTTCTTTTTCATGCAAAAATTTGAAAAAAGAAGTTTCCATTCCAAAAGTTAGAATGACAATTAAAAACGCAACCCATGCATATAATTCGGAAACGACGCCGTATTTTTCAGGGTCGATCACTTTGGTGTGCAACGGAACGAGCAAATAATTTAACAGACGTCCCAAAATACTAGGAAGTCCATAAATGGCTGTTTGCCCTAAAAGTTTTTTAATTGGATTCAATTAAGCGCGAAAATTTGGTTTTCTTTTTTCGATAAATGCCGTTGTTCCCTCAGTGAAATCAGCGGTTCCAAAACAAGCGCCAAATTCAGCGATTTCGACTTCAAAACCATTCACGCCACTTTTGAAATTGGCATTTACTGAAGCAATTGCACTAGCGATTGCAGTTGCGGAATTATTTAGAATTTTATTTGCCATTTTCTCAGCAGTTGCATGCAGTTCTTCCAAGGCGCAAACATCGTTTACCAATCCCCATTTCAGTGCCTCTTCAGCTGGAATCATTCCTGCTGTGAAAACCATTTCATTTGCTTTTCCACGTCCTACCAATTGTGGCAAACGTTGTGTTCCACCGTAACCAGGAATCAATCCCAAGGAAACTTCTGGAAGTCCCATTTTAGCGTTAGATGAAGCGATTCTGACATGACAAGACATGGCCAATTCCAATCCGCCACCCAATGCAAAACCATTCACTGCAGCGATGACAGGCTTGCTCATATTTTCAATAAAATCAAACAATAAAGCTTGGCCTTTTGCAGCCAATTCCCTTCCTTGAGCAGTGTCAAAATCAGCGAATTCTTTGATGTCAGCGCCTGCAACGAAAGATTTTTCGCCTGAACCTGTTAAAATCACAACGCCTGTTTTGGAATCGTTGTTTGCTGCGTCTAAAGCCAATCTCAATTCTTGGATTGTTTCTTTGTTCAAAGCGTTCAATTGCGATGGACGATTGATTGTAATCCAAAGAATTTGACCTTTTTGTTCTGAAATAATATTGTTGTATGCCATGATTTGTAAAATTTTCATTGTAAAGATAAAAATATCAGTCAAGGAAAGGATGAAATGAGGGAGGATTTATTTTTTCAGTGCTACATCCGAACACCCTAAAAATCCTTTTTCGATTTAAAAACTAACGTTTGAAAACCCATTTTTTGCAATTTTTTCAACTCTTCATCCGCTGGGATAAATGGATAGGCAATTTCATTGTGAAAGAACATCCAAGAAATATTGGCATATTCAAAATCATTGATTCCAAAAACAATTCTTTTGGGATTATTTTGTCCATTTTTGGCGATGAAATTTTGCGCTTCAATTCTTGAGATTCGACCAGATTGTTCCATGGTGTCGTTTTTAAAGCCATAAGCTGTGAGCGTCGGTCCCGGTTTGAACATCCAATTCAAAATCAACAATGCAAACAAAGTTAGAGTTAATCGACGTACCCAATTTATTTTAATCAAAGATGAAAAATGGGTCAAACCAAAAGCGATAATCAGGGCGATAAAACTGAAAACTGGAATTGCAAAAGCAGGCATTTTGGTGGGAACGTAAGTAAAAAATCCATAAACAAGGATTAAACTTGAAAGCATGAAAAGGATGTTTTTCTTCGAAATTTTCGCTAAAAAAAGGGCTATAATGCCCAATAGCAAGAAAATGAAAAACTCCGTTTGATGAAAGTACACTGTCTGAATTTGATCGTAATGAAACCAAGAAGAACCTTCGTGTTTTTCAATTACATCGGAAATGTGTTTGGTATTGTAAGCCATTTCGTGTGCTGCTTCGGCAGGAAATTTGGTGAAAGTATAAATCTGCCAAGGAATGAAAACCAAGCACGTAATTCCTATGGCTTTTAAATAATGTATGATTTCTTTCCAAAAATTTTCTTGTTTGAATTGTTGTAAAAGCACAAATCCCCAAGCGCCAAAAACGAGTAAACCGACCAACCATTTTGTCAAAACAGCGCAACCAGCGAAAACGCCAATCCAAATCAACCATTTTTGTTTTTGAGAATTTTGAAATTCGAACCATGCCCAAAATGAAAATGTGATGTAGCAAAGAAAAATGAAATCGTTGTGATCAGTGCCAATTCTTCCAGACAATAATCCAAGTAAAAAGCTGGAATGCATCGCTATCAACGCCGCTAAAAAACCAGTTTTTCGATTGAAAATCAAGGTTCCCATTCTAAAAATTGCAGCGACTAGTAGACCGTGAAAAAGCACCGAAGGAAATCGCACGGCAAAAACATTGTTTCCAAAAAGTTTGATACTCAACGCCATTTGCCATGTGAAAAGCGGTTGTTTGTGTAGCCAAACTTGTGCATTGACCCAATTTTCAGGATTTAAACCCAAAGGTTCGTTTATAAACAACCTTGGAACAAATGGATTTTCGGCTAAATTTTTTCCGACCAATGCATGAAATTGTTCATCCCAAGTGAAGAAATACGGCGCAAACATCGCAAAAGCAGCAGCTAAAAAGAACGCTGTTAAAAAGAGTAGAACCGAAGTAAATTTTAGAAATTTGAAATAGGAAAAAATGGTAAAACCAAGAAAAATCAGCCAACAAATTAAGAGAATCAAAGAATGATTTCCGATATTTTGGATGGATTCAATCATTTTTTAGAACGCAAACGTTTGTAGATTTGAATGGCAATCATGAGTCCAACTGCCACGCCAAAAAATCCGAGTGTTCCGGCAATCCAATTGAAAGTTGATTTCAAAACAACGAGAAAAACGATGGCCACCAAAAACAAAGTGGCTAATTCGTTCCACAAGCGCAATTGTGTCGATTTCCATCGGAAAATATTTTGTTTGAATTTCACCATGATGTTTTGACACAAAAAATGGTAAATCAAAAGCAACACAACAAAAACCAACTTGATTTGAAACCAAGGCGCATACAAATAACTTGGATTTAGAATCACCATCCAAGTACCAAAAATGACGGTCAAAACCATGGCTGGCGTGGTAATGATCCACCATAATTTTTTCTCCATGATGACAAATTGATTGGAAAGAATTTCTTTCTCAACGTCAGATTTTGCTTGCGCTTCCACATGATAAATAAACAAACGAACCATGTAAAATAACCCCGCAAACCAACTCACCACAAAAATGATATGTAAAGCCTTAACTGTTAATAAATCCATGTGACAAAAATACTAAAAAAAAGACCCGCTACGCTTTAGGATTTTAAGATATTAGGACACGTTGCTAAGCAACTTTAAGACTAATAATAGATTATTAGATTGACTTCGTCGGTGCTACGCGCTCACTTCGTGGCTGACTTCGTCGGTGTTAGAATTTTGGATTGTCGACAATATGATGTGTTTTAGCAAATGTCTATAGTCTAATGTCTCCGGTCTATTGTCTTTTGTCCGATATCTTAAAAATTCAAAGGATAAAAATAATATCAATTTGATAATTGATTACTTTTGTATATAATAATAAAACACTTAGTTTAATTTAAACTTTGTTTATCAAATTTAGAAGTTATGTATCCAGAACAATTAGTTGCCCCGATGAAAGAAGACCTTATTAAAGTGGGCTTTAAACAATTAGTTACTCCGTCAGAAGTTGACGCTTCCATTCCAGATTCTAAAGGAACTGTGTTGGTCGTTGTTAATTCTGTATGTGGTTGTGCTGCAGGAAATATGCGTCCAGGCGTAAAATTATCTTTGTCGAATGATAAAGTTCCTGCTAATTTGACAACTGTGTTTGCAGGTGTTGACGGTGAAGCAGTGGCGCAAGCAAGAAAATACTTTTTGCCTTATCCTCCATCATCTCCATCAATTGCACTTTTCAAAGATGGCGAATTGGTTCATTTTTTAGAAAGACACCACATTGAAGGCGGAACAGCGCAAATGATTGCTGATAATTTGGCAGAAGCATACAACGAATTCTGTTAATTCATCGATTCAAATTTTGAAAGGATTGTAAGCTTTGAGTTTGCAATCCTTTTTTGTTTTAGGCATGGTTTAAAGCACAAATTTTCACAAATCAAAACATCGAAACCAATGTTTTGTTAATATTGAATAGTATTTATTCATCCAATTAAAATATAAAAAAATGCTCAATTTTGAAATTCACAATCCTACCAAAATCGTTTTCGGAAAAGACCAATTAAGTAAACTTGCCCAATATATTTCCAACGCCACAGATTCCAAAAAAATCTTGTTGGCATACGGAGGTGGAAGCGCTGAAAAAATCGGCTTATTAGATAAAATCAGAACTGAATTACATGATTTTGAAATCATCGAATTTGGTGGCATCGAAGCAAATCCTGAATTCGACACGTTGATGCAAGCAGTTGAAGTTTGTCGTACTAGAAACATCGGATTCATCCTCGCAGTTGGAGGTGGTTCGGTGATTGATGGCGTGAAATTTATCTCAGGTGCAATCAACTACGCTGGCGATCCGTGGGAAGTTTTGTTGCGCGAAGAAGGAAAAGTTTTCTCTTCTGCCGTTCCATTTGGTAGTGTGTTGACAATCCCTGCAACTGGTTCAGAAGCCAACAGTGGCGCGGTGATTAGTCGTTCGTCTTTGAAAGAAAAACGCACGATGGGCGGACCACTATTTTTCCCAGTATTTTCTTTTTTAGATCCAACAGTAGTGGCTACTTTGCCGAAACGACAATTGGCGAATGGAATTACGGATGCTTTCATGCACACTTTGGAACAGTATTTAACTTATCCAACAGCTAATTTATTGCAAGAAAGAGAAGCGGAAGCCGTGTTGTCAACCTTGATTGAGATTGCTCCGAAAGTGTTGGAAAATCCTGCTGATTACGAAGCTGCCGCGAACTTGATGTGGTGTGCAAATCATGCATTGAATGGAAATTTGCGTTGCGGTGTTCCAACGGATTGGTCGACGCACATGATTGGACATGAATTGACGGCATTGTATGGCATTGACCATGCGCAATCGTTGGCAATTATTTGTCCGCGCTTGTTTGAAGTAAAATTCGAAAACAAAAAAGCAAAATTAGAACAATACGGAAAACGTGTTTGGCACCTAACTGGCGATAATGTTGCTGGCGAAGCGATCGCAAAAACGGAATCGTTTTTCCATTCATTGGGAATCAAAACGCACATTTCGGATTACACGTCTGAAGGCAAAGATGCCGCGCAAATCATCAAATCCCGTTTCGCTGAACGTCAGTGGATTGCCATGGGTGAAAGACAAGATTTAACGCTCGATGAGGTGGAGAAAATCGTGACAAACGCGCAGTAGTCGAAATTATAATGATTGAACACCGTTTGAACTTGGTTTGAGCGGTGTTTTTTTATAATTTCTCTAAGTTTTGCCCGCTCTGGGGCAAAGATTTGTAGGTATAGCGTTTTTTAAAGTAGTATAGCACTTCTAGGGCTGAAGGTAGATTTTCAAAATGTCATTGTCTATCAAAATTTGATAGCCATTGTAGGACTTTGGGTTAATTTGCAATTTATCATTGTTTGTATGAATAAAAAGCCTCAGAGAGGCTGAACAATCTTAGAAAAAAAATGTTTTTTTCGTTTTAATTGCCCCAGCGTGGGCAAAATAAATTCTTTTTCAAATCAAAAGACCTCATTCAAATTTCATTCGAATTTGTTCAGGAGTTAATTTTTGAAGCTCATTCAACAATTCTTGAAAATCACTATATTCTTGCATTTCAGCAAAATCATCTAAGGCTTTTAAGGCTTCAGGTGTTAAAATTTCTTCTCTATCATTGAGTTCATAAGCGGCCATTATGGGGAAAAGCATAGTGTTTTCTTTGGTGTAATCTTTGAAGTTTTTGATCATGTGCATCAAAGTAAACGATGTGTTTTGCAATGCATTCATTAGCAATTCAGACGATGTTCCAAAAGTAATTTCTGGTAAACTATTAAGGTTTGAACCTTTTTCCTTTGGTTTCATTTCTACGACAATGGTATCGATGTCTTTTTTGTTTAATTGTCCAATGATGATGAGCGCCAATCCAGTGAAGAAGAATAGAAAAATTGCCCAAATCGTGTAGTCTCGGTTTAGTTTTTTGATGATATTTTGACCATAAATCATTAAACCAAAACTAGCAACACCATAAATTGCTAAACTCAAAAACCTTACTGAACTTGATGGATAAAACCCTGGGATGATAACTCTAATTAAAATAAAAAATCCAAGTAAGGCAATTCCGAAATAGGTCGTTTTTGGAAAGCTAACTTTCGCACTTGAAAATTGGTCTAGAATATCAGTTTCTGTGTTGCTCATTTTTTGATTTTTAACCATTAATCACCAATCTTACCAACTCAATTCGTCTATCAGAAACGGCTTCAATCGTGAAATGATATTTACCCAAATCCAATGTGTCGCCCGCTTCGGGAATGGAAGCCAAATGGTGAATTATCAGTCCGCCCAAAGTTTCATATTCGTCTGATTCTTCGAAATCAAACTTGTAGTTTTCATTTAGATAATCAATTTCAATGCGGGCAGAAAAGCGGTATTCATTTTCGTTGATTTGCTCTTCCAACCAATCTTCCACATCGTGTTCGTCTTCAATTTCTCCGAAAATTTCCTCGATGACATCTTCAATCGTCACAATCCCTGCTGTTCCGCCGTATTCATCCACAACGACTGAAATATTCGCAGATTGTTTGGTGAACATTTCCAACAATTCTTTCCCTGGAATCGCCGCAGGAACGAACGCAATTGGACGCATGATTTGATTGATTGCAGTTGGTTTTTTGAACATTTCAAATGAATGTACATAACCGATGATATTGTCAATATTGTCGCGGTAAATGATCACTTTGGATATTCCTTTGGAAACAAAAAGATTGCTCAAATTTTCGATTGAATCATCTACTTCTAGGCAAATAATTTCTGGTCGTGGCACCATGCAATCGCGCGCTCTGATTTTCGAAAAATCCAAGGCGTTTTGCAAGATTTGCATTTCATTTCCAAAATCTTCTTCTTCGTTGCTTCGTTGTTTCAAGTCTTGGAGGTAATGTTCTAAGTCGACTTTAGAAAATACTTTTTCAGAATTGGTGATTTCAACGCGCATCAACATGAAAAACAATTTACTGATTAACAACACAAAAGTCGTTGGAATAAACAGCAACCAATACAGTACCAACGTAGGAATTGCCAATGTTTTCATAAAACCATTTGGATTCAATTGAAAAATGGCTTTGGGCGAAAATTCTACTGTAATTAAAATGATCAGTGCAGAAATAATGGTTTGTACTATCAACAAACTGATTGATCCAGTGGTAATTCCAATATTCCACCCAACAATCGGAGCGCCTAAAACTTTGGCGATGAAAATGGCAAAAAGTACAAGTGCAATGTTATTTCCAAGCGATAAAGTAGCTATAAAATTGGCTTCTTTGCTGTAAAAAAAGCCGACAATTCGACCATTCAATGAACCTTTGTTTTTGTCTAATTCGATTTTCAATCGGTTGGAGGAAATAAAAGCAATTTCAACTCCTGAAAAAAACGCAGAAAGAATGAGGGTACTAATAATAATTATCAGATCGGGTGAGTCCATTTACAAAACTTGCAAGGGGAAAGATAAGAATAAAATTAAAAATCAGCACAAAAATTTTTTGCACTAATTTCTTCATTTACACAACATCAAATCCGATGTCTTTTCTAAAGTAAGCTTTCTCGAATTCAATATTTTCGATTGTTCCGTAGGATCTAAGAAGCGCATTTTCAATATTTTTCCCGTAAGAAGTAATTGCCAAAACGCGTCCTCCAGCTGACATGATCGCAGGACCATCAGCACTTGTACCAGCGTGGAAAACCAAACTGTCTGTAACGCTATTCAAACCGTAAATCACTTTTCCGGTTTCATATTCTTCTGGATAACCGCCAGAAACCATCATCACAGTTGTCGCACTTCTTTCGTCGAATTGAATGTCTCTTTCTGAGAGTGTATTAGATGCAACGCCTTCAAATAAATCCAATAAATCCGATTTCAAACGTGGAATAACAACCTCTGTTTCAGGATCTCCCATTCTACAATTATATTCAATTACATACGGTTCGCCTTTCACATTGATAATTCCAAAAAAGATGAAACCTTTGTAAACCAAACCTTCTGCTTTCAAACCTTTGACAGTTGGAATAATGATTTGATTTTCGATTTTATCTTTGAATGTTGCATCTGCAAAAGGAACTGGAGAAACGGCCCCCATTCCGCCGGTATTCAGGCCTTGGTCGCCTTCGCCAATACGCTTATAATCTTTCGCTTCAGGCAAAGTTTTGTATGAATCGCCATCTGTAATGACAAATGCTGACATTTCAATTCCTTTTAAGAATTGTTCGATGACAACGCGTGAACTTGCATCACCAAATTTTGCATCGGCCAACATGGATTTCAATTCTTGTTTGGCTTCTTCCAATGTTTCTAAAATCAAAACACCTTTTCCAGCAGCTAAACCGTCTGCTTTCAATACGTAAGGCGCTTTCATTGATTCCAAAAACTTATAGCCTTTTTCTAAAGTATCTTTGGTAAAAGTGGCATATTTTGCTGTTGGGATATTGTGACGCATCATAAATTCTTTCGCAAAATCTTTGCTTCCCTCCAATTGAGCTGCAGCTTTCGAAGGTCCTATGACAGGAACTTTCATCAATTCTGCATCAGCCACAAAGAAGTCATAAATTCCAGCTACCAAAGGATCTTCTGGACCAACAACTACCATGTTGACATCATTTTCCAAAACGAAAGCTTTTATTCCTTCAAAATCAGTTGGCTTCAATGCTACATTTGTCCCGTGATTGCGTGTTCCTGCATTTCCTGGTGCGATGTATAATTGATCTAATTGCGAGCTTTTCGCCATTTTCCATGCCAATGCATGTTCTCTTCCTCCTGATCCTAGTAATAAAACTCTCATAATTGATTGGAAATTGAATTCGGTAAAATCTGTAATTTAGATTAGCAATTTTTCAATAACGATTCGAAAAGGATTTTTCCATCTTCATTATTCAGCGCTTGATCTGCTGCTCTTTCTGGATGCGGCATCATTCCGAAAACATTTTTCCCAACATTGCGAATTCCAGCGATGTTGTTGACTGCTCCATTTGGATTGAACTCTGGTGCGATTTCACCATTTTCAGAACAATATTGAAAAATGACTTGGTTGTTGTCATAGATTTTTTTCAAAGTATCTTCACCTGCATAAAATCTTCCTTCGCCATGAGCGATTGGAATTTGATAAGCGCGATTTAAGTCTAAATCTTTCGTGATTGCAGAATCGTTTGAAGCAGGTTTTAGATAAACATTTTTACAAATGAATTTCTGATTGTTGTTGTGCAACAAAGCGCCATCCAACAAACCTGATTCTGTCAAAATTTGAAAACCGTTGCAGACTCCCAATACATATCCGCCTTTGTTTGCATGATTGATAACTTCTCCCATGATTGGAGAAAGTTTGGCAATTGCACCAGAACGCAAGTAATCTCCGTAGGAAAATCCACCTGGAAGAACCACAAAATCAACGCCTCTTAAATCGGCTTCTTTGTGCCAAAGTTTTTCTACTTTTTGTCCCATCAAAGTTTCCAACACGTAAACCATGTCTTCATCGCAATTTGAACCAGGGAATGTAACAACACCAAATTTCATGTGTATCAATTTATTTTTGAACTGTAAGAATTACTTCTTAAAAATTGATACAAAAGTAGTCATTTCAAAGCCATCTGAAACGATAATTTTGACTTTTTTTTGAACGAAAATTCCAATGTATAATTTAGAAATCAATGTTGTATTTAGGTACTTTTTTACTCCTTATTTGATAAAAAACTTGCCTATTGAGAAGAAAAAAGTAGCGTAAAAAAGGATGGTCGCAAACATGTGAGTCGATTTATGAAAGAATGAAAATGGCAGAAAAAGTACCAACGCAATCATTCCAAAACTAAACCATTCGTATTGTTTTAAAAATAAAATTTCTACTGTTCCCAAGCCAATTCCGATGAATAAAAACAGGAATATAATCGCAGTTAATTTTCTAAAACGGATAGAACTTTTGGCGTTTTTGATTCTAATTCCCCACAAACTCAGCAAGGCAGAAAAGGCAAAAAGTCCCATGGAAATCAAGAACAACAATTGTTTTTGGGTGTAATTGACAGACGTTTCAATGAAATTCCAATTGATTTGATTTTTGTTCCAAAGCACCATGATGAAGCCATAAATCAGCGGAGTGATGAAACCAATGGTAGAAAGAAAAGTTTCTCTGAATACAAAAGGCCTGATTCGAGTAATCATGAACCAAATCATCGGAAAACCAAAAATCAACGGTGGATGAAAACTTGCTGCGCAACCATAAAGAAAACCTGCATTGAAAGCGATTTTTCTTCCATCTAAATTGTTTTCCAATTCAAATAATTGAAACAGAGAAAGAATCAAAAATGTGTGCGCAATGAGAACACCGTCGATTTGATAAAATGAGTGATAAAAACTCATTAAAACGGTATAAAGAAGCGAAACGACGTAGGTGTTTTTGTCGTAAAACGTATTGATGTTGAACAAGAAATTGAGCAACAAGGCATTCAACAATACAAAAATCCCTGGAATGAATTGAACCCAATCGAATCCCAAGTCAACTGAATTTGGAAGCGTAAAACTTCCCCAAAGTCCCAAATCCATTTCTCGAGAAATTTCAAAGAAAATCGTTTCAGAACTTAACATCCCGCTATTGAGCATGATATATCCTCCTATCACCAAAGGCAATAAGAACAATACCAACAACTGATTTCCGAGAAATATTCTGATCATGGACGCCAAAGTTAATGAAATCTGTTAAGCTATCGAAAAAGCGAACTGATAGAACATTTTTTTTGTGCTTTATCTGCCAAATATCTGCTTATTTCGGACTTTTTTACACGCTTTTTATTTAGAAGAATTCCATTCTAATTTAGTTATTCACTTTTTTAATAAAGAATGTTGATAATTACTTAAAAAATGTTTTACTTTGTCCTAAGTTTAAAAAATAGAAATTATGAATTCAAGAGAAATATGGTGGTCAGTCGGAGATGGTTTACAATCATTTTTAGGCATGTTTTACGATAATATTGGTAATATTTTCAATTATTCTTGCATTGTTCTTGGATTTATTGGTCTTTTCTATTGGTTGAACTTACAACGTAAATTCAATTTAGAAGAATTTAAAGACAAAGGGAAAAATTAATTTATTTTAAACATAAATTTGAGGTTGTCATAATTAGGCAACCTTTTTTTGTTTGTCAAAATTTGTAAAATCATGAAGCATACAATCATCATAACAGCTGGAGGAATTGGCAAAAGAATGGGAAGTGAAATCCCTAAACAGTTTCTTTTGTTGGCCGGAAAGCCAGTTTTGATGCATGCGATTGAGCGGTTTTATCAATTCGACAATCATGCGCAAATCATCCTCACTTTGCCAAATGAATGGAAAGATTACTGGGAAGAATGTTGTTACAATGCCGATTTTGATATTTCTCATGAAATCATTGACGGCGGAAAAGAACGTTTTCACTCTATTCAAAATGCTTTGCAAATTGCTCATGGAGAATTAATTGCTGTGCACGACGGCGTCCGACCATTGGTGAGTATTTCAACCATTGAAAAATGTTTTCACACAGCTAAAGCCAAAGGAAATGCAATTCCAGTTGTGGAAGTAAAAGAATCTTTGCGAAAACTCGAAAATCATAGCTCAACGGCGCTCGTAAGAAGCGAATATCGATTGGTGCAAACGCCACAATGTTTTACCGCAGATATTTTGAAAAAAGCCTACAAACAAACCTATCACTCCGCAATAACAGATGACGCTTCTCTAGTAGAAGCCATGGGAATTCAAATTCATTTAATTGACGGAAATGATGGCAATATCAAAATTACAACGCCCGTTGATTTGCAATTGGCAGAAATATTAATGCGTACAGAAAAGCTTTAATCGCTTTTTACAATTGTCCATCTGAATGATAAACGCCATTTTTGAAAACCTTTACTTTCAATAGAATTCCGTCTCGGTCGTAAACATAGACTTTTCCATTAAAAAGTTTTCCTTCTTTGAAATCGCCGTCTTGCCAAATTTCGCCGTCAACGTTATACACTTTGTTGTAACCATTCGGTTGAAACTTGCCGTTTTTGACAATTGGTTTGGTGATTTTTGGTGCGGTTTCAGCAGCAACAGTTGGACTAGCCACTTTTACTTTAGGTCTTTCCATTTCTTTCTCGACACTGTTTTTCAAAGTTCCATCGCTGTTGTATTCAATCATTTCTTTGATGTCGCCATTTTCGTAATAGCGTGTTGCTTTTCCACTTGCAACGCCATTCATAGCAGTGTATTCATATTCAACTTGACCGTTTGGATAGAAAAATCTGACTTTTCCATTTTCTTTTCCGGTACTGTTGTATGAAGCCTCATATTCCAATTTTCCATTGGGATGATACATTTTCAAAGAATCACTGTAAACGCCGTCTTCGTAATTTCCAATTTCTTTGATTCTTCCATTTGAGTGGTATTTGACGTATTTTCCGCTTGGTCGATTGTTGTTGTATTCACCTTTTAATTTTGGTGTAACGCCATCGTTGTGATACATGATCCAAAGTCCAACTCTGCGGTCATCTTTGTATTCACCTTCCTCAATTTTTCCTTTTGCTGGAAAACCTTCACTTGGTCGATCTTGACCGTAATAAATCCATTTTCCTTGTTTTTTTCCATCAGCGCTTCTTTTGTTAATCTCATCATTTTGATTTACTTGCGCGCTAGCAAAAAGGGCTGTTTCAGCAAAAAAGCTGAAGAAAAATACGAAAAAAATGAAACCTTTTAACATGTCTGATTAGTGATAAACGAGTGGAAGATACGAAAAAAATTGTTTTAATTCTCCAATTTTGAAATATCGACGTTTTCCAACATAATTTTAACCATCGCTTCCAAATCGAATTTCAATTTCCAATGCCAATCGTTGGCTGCAGCAGAATCATCAATTGAATTTGGCCAACTGTCAGCAATCGCTTGTCTGAAATCTGGCGCATAATCAAACGTAAAATCTGGTAAATGTTTTTGAATCGCCTCAGCCAAGGTTGCTGGAGTAAAACTGATTCCTGCCAAGTTATAACTTGATCTGATTTTCACTTCTTCTTTCGGTGCTTCCATCAATTCAATGGTGGCACGAATGGCATCTTCCATGTACATCATTGGCAACGCACTTTCGCTATTCAAAAAGGAAGTGTATTTTCCTGATTTTTTGGCGTTGTAGAAAATGTCAACGGCGTAATCTGTTGTTCCGCCGCCTGGCAGACTCGTGTAAGAAATCAATCCTGGATAGCGGATGCTTCGCACATCTACGCCAAATTTGTTGTAGTAATATTCACACCATCTTTCTCCCGCTTGTTTGGAAATTCCGTAAACCGTAGTTGGTTCCATGACAGTATATTGTGGAGTCAAATCTCTTGGAGTTGTTGGTCCGAAAACAGCAATCGAGCTTGGCCAAAATATTTTTTGAATGTGTCCTTCTTTGGCTAAATCAAGAATCGTGAACAAACCTTCCATGTTTAATTTCCAAGCAAAATCTGGATTTTTTTCAGCGGTTGCAGACAACAAAGCGGCCAACAAATAAACTTCATTGATTTGGTTATCGATGATGTAGGCGCGAACGTTTTCTTTGTCAAGCGCATCGAGTTGCTTGTAAGGTCCTGATTTCAAAGCGTCAGTAGCTTCAGGTTTTACGTCAGCAGCGACCACATTATCTTGACCAAAACGGGTTCTCAAAGCCAAAACGAGTTCGGTACCAATTTGTCCACAAGCACCGATTACCAATATTTTTTTCATTCTTTTTCGATTGTTGTACAAATTTAAATGAATCATTGAATAAAGCAATCTACGAAGGTCTTTTTATACCGAAAAAGAAAAAAACGACGCTTCAACTTCAAACATTTTGCCTATTTGAATGTTACGCTAACCTAGTTCATCCATGGAAAAACAGCGAATTAACATAGTTTGGTTTAAGCGAGATTTGCGGTTCACAGATCACGCGCCGCTTTGTGCTGCTTGGGAAGATAATTTGCCGACTTTGCTTCTGTATTGTTTCGAGCCTTCGGTGATGGCTTGCGAAGACAGCGATGTGCGTCATTGGCGATTTGTGTATGAATCTTTGCAAGACATGCAATCCAAATTGGATGAAAGAAATGCGAAAATCTACATTTTCCACCAAGAAATAATTCCGGTTTTGAATGCGATATCGGCGCAATTCGAAGTTGTAAACATCTTTTCTCACGAAGAAACTGGAACCAATTTCACTTTCGACAGAGACAAAAGCGTAGGTCGATTTTGCAGAGAAAACGCCATAAATTGGCAAGAATTTCCGACCAATGCCGTGGTGCGAAGACTCAAATATTTGCGCGATTGGGGAAAAATTTGGGAAGAAAGAATGACCGCACCGCCACAAATGATTGCTGAATCAGGCGGCAATATTTTGTCTTTGGATGAAACATTTTACCAAACCAATTGCGGTGAAAAATTGCCAGAAAATATCACGCAGCACGACCCAAATTTTCAGCAAGGTGGCGAAACTTGGGCGTGGAAATATTTGAACAGTTTTCTGAAATCTCGGGTGCAGAATTACAGCCAACACATTTCAAAACCAGAATTGAGTCGCAAAGGTTGCAGTCGATTGTCGCCCTATTTGACCTACGGAAATATCAGCATGCGCATGGTTTATCAATACACGCAGCAACATTACAAATCGTCCAAAAACAAGCGCGACATTGACAATTTTGTTTCTAGATTGCATTGGCATTGCCATTTTATTCAAAAGTTAGAATTGAACGTGCATATCGAATTTCATTCTATTTTGAAAAAATACGACGCGGTAGAAAAACCCAAAAATGAAGCGTTTATTTTGGCTTGGCAGTCGGGCAAAACGGGCGTTCCCATTGTGGATGCTTCGATTCGCAGTTTGGTAGCAACGGGTTTTTTGAATTTCAGAATGCGCGCCATGGTTGTTTCGTTTTTCGTTTTCAACTTATGGCAAGATTGGCGGGATTTGCATTTTTTGGCGCGACAATTTTTGGATTACGAGCCGGGCATTCATTATCCGCAATTGCAAATGCAAGCTGGCGCAACGGGAACAAATATCATCCGCATCTACAATCCTATTCGAAATTCTGAAAAGCACGATGCTGAAGGCATTTTCATCAAAAAGTGGGTTCCAGAATTAAGTGATGTTCCCGCGAATTTGATTCATGAACCTTGGAAATTGAGCGCAATGGAACAAGAATTATTCAATTGTGAAATTGGCAAAGATTATCCCGCGCCGATTGTTGATCTTGAAAAAACGAGAAAATACGCTGGCGAAGTAGTTTGGGGATTGCGCACAAAGACGAAAGTGAAAGAAGGATAAACTTTGCGCATAAAAAAAGCGAGAGTTTCCCCTCGCTTCCTGAATATACATTTTTGATTTACTATTTCTTAACTACTCTTTGAACACCAATTACCGTGTTGTTAGATTGAATAGTTGCAAAATAAATTCCGTTAGTGTAATTTGATAAATCAATTTGTTGGTTGTTTTGAATCGCTTGATCTAGCATGATTTTACCAGTTACGTCTTGCAAAATCAATCTTGCGTTGCTGTTTCCTGCTTTCAAACTGATGTTGAATTTATCATTCGTTGGATTTGGGAAAATTGAAAATTCATTCATGCTATTTTCATCCAAACCTGCAGTTGCTGAATACATCACATTGAATGTAAATCTTTGTGTTGTAATTCCAACTGGGAAACCATCGTCTGTTGCTGTAAAATCAACTGTGTAGATTCCTGGAGAAACGCCTGCTGCATTGAAAGTCGCATTCACGTTGTAGAACTGATTTCCAATGTTGTTTGTAGTATAAGAAAAAGCGCCGATTGGAGCATTTGTATTATAAGTTGTAACAATCGTTTGATTCGTTTCTGGAGTCATGATTCCGAAACCAAAATCCATTGAATTGCCACTTTTTTGTAAAGTATCTCCTGTGTAAACGTCGATTGTATCGCAAATTGTGCTGCTAATCAAAAGCGGTGGTGTGTTGGTAGTTGACATTCCAGCCACGTTGAAATAAATTTCTTGACCGTCCAAGAAATCAACGCCATCATTCATGTTGATTGGACCATCGAAAGTAGTTCCACCTTGATCAAATTGACCCACTTGGAAGAAATCTGTTCCGTTTCCAACATTCACACCTACAGTTGCAGGGGCGCCGCCAAAACCACCAATTCCTGAAGATGCATCTCCAGTTGTCCATTGCATGTCTTGGTAACAGAAAGAAACGTTTCCACCTGCTGAAACCAAAGAATCAGAACCGTTTGAAATGATTAATTGAAAAGTAGACAATAAATCTGTATGACCGCTGAAATATCCTACTTGATTCCAATTGACAATCAGTGAAGTTGGTGTGATTTTGTACCAAACACTTCCACCATCGCTCATCGGAACACCTAAGCTGTCAAAAGGTCCACGTGTATCCACATCTGCCCAAAAAGGCGCGATCATGTTGTAAGATGAATCTGGAAATGGATTTGGTGTGAACGTAATGTATGGAGAAACGAAAGAAATATTTCCGTTATTATTGATATACAGCGAATTGTATTGATTTCCGTAAAAATCAAAAGTAAATGGCAAATTGATTAAATCAGACGAAGCATCGTCATTTGGTTGTATCGCCAATAAGAAAGTGGAATCCAAAGGAACCATGCAATCGCAAACTCCATTTTTCGCCATTGTTCCCGCGTATTTGATATTGCTTGGAAACGCAAGGTCTGAAAAATTATAGCTTGCATTTTGATCTATCAAACCTGAAGCTTTCAACTGTTGGTATTCTGCTTTGGTGACAGTGATTGTATTTTGACCAAAAGCAACGCTGCTTGAAAGTCCAATGAGTAATAATAATCTTTTCATAAGTATTGCTTTATGTTGATTTATAGTCTAAAGACGTTGCTTAAATTAAAAAGTTGTTTGGGATTGGAAAATGGGTAGTTTTATGAATCAATAATTTATTACTTGCACATTTAATTGACCAGGCTGAACCATAAAATCTGTTTCGTAAACCGTTGTAACACCAAGCTTTTTCACCGTATAAATAGTATGTATATTACCCATTGGCACTTCAGAAACAGCGGTAATTTTATTTACACAACCTCCTAAAACCCATTCATTGCCTAAAAACGAATTGACTTCATTTTGTGCTATAATTACTATCGTATCACCAACTCCATTGCACGAATTATTTATAATTGAAATTTGGTAGTCACCAAAAGGCACTGCATGAAAATCAGCATTTGTCACGTTCCCTTTTTTTGGAGATAAAATTGAGTACACCTCCCCATCTTTTTGCCATCCAATTGAATAGTATTCATTTACATCCAAAACAACACTGGCTGTTAGACCTTTCAAGGTTCTGGCAGAAATATCGAAATTCCCGCCCGCATCCGTGTACACAGCTTCAACCGTTTTTAAACCTGAGGGTATTCCACTTCCTGATTTTTGCAAAATTACGCGAACATTCTCTATTCCCTGTCCCGTAACTGGATTAAGGACTTTTCCTTTTACGTGCGTTTTTAAAACTTTTCCGCAAGATGCAATCAAAAACAACAAGATAATGAGCCTTAGATTTTTCATAATTTTTGAATTTGTTTGGTTATTACAGGATTATCAGATAAACATACTTTTACTAAATATACACCATCTTTTAAAAATTCCAAATTTAACTGTGCTCTATTTGAAGAAAAAAAAGATTTGAATAATTCTTTACCCAATTTTATCCTTTAATTTCCTACCAAACGCACAAAAAAGTTCATTTAAAAGTAGCAAATTAATGCGCAAATCAAAAAAATGAAGCATAATTATGCATCTTCAAAAAATCCTTCTCCACAAAAATCCAAAGTCAATCCAAAATTTTCTTGATGCGCTTTTTATTTCCAATTCCCATTCCTTTGCCTTAACTTTGCGCCGTGGTAAAAATCAGAGATATTGAATTGGGAGAATTTCCCCTGTTGCTTGCGCCGATGGAAGACGTGAGCGATCCGCCTTTTCGTGCCTTGTGCAAAAAACATGGCGCCGATTTGATGTACACTGAATTTATCTCCTCCGAAGGTTTGATTCGCGATGCGGCAAAAAGTGTTCAAAAATTAGATATTTACGAATATGAACGTCCTGTCGGTATTCAAATTTTTGGCTACGACATCGTCAGCATGCGCCAAGCAGCGGAGATTATCGAGAAAACAAATCCGGATATCATCGACATCAATTTCGGTTGTCCTGTGAAAAAAGTCACTTGCAAAGGTGCCGGCGCTGGAATGTTACAAGACATTCCCAAATTGGTGCGCATGACAGAAGAAATTGTGAAAGCAACCAATTTGCCAGTCACCGTGAAAACGCGTTTGGGCTGGGATGAAGACACTAAATTTGTGGTTAGCACCGCTGAGAAACTGCAAGACGTTGGCATTGAAGCAATTTCTATTCACGGGCGTACACGCAAGCAATTGTATAAAGGCGAAGCAGATTGGACCTTGATTGGTGATGTGAAAAACAATCCGCGCATGCGCATTCCAGTTTTTGGAAATGGCGACATCGATTCTCCTGAAAAAGCACTAGAATATAAAAATCGTTACGGCATTGACGGAATCATGATTGGCCGCGCTTCAATCGGTTATCCTTGGGTTTTCAATGAAATCAAGCACTTTTTGAATACGGGAACACATTTGGCATCTCCTGGAATTGCAGAACGCGTGCAAGCGGCAAAAGATCATTTGCAAATGTCTGTCAATTGGAAAGGCGAAGTGTTAGGAATCGCTGAAATGAAGCGCCATTATTCCAACTATTTCAAAGGAATTTCGCACATCAAAGATTACAGAATGAAATTGGTGACGTCGTTTGATTTGCAAGAAATCATGGACACGTTGACCTACATACAAGAAAATGAAGCCAATTTTGAGTTTGCTTAAATCTTGCTTAATCTTTGCATTCCATCATCAATAAATCGCCTTTTTGGTGACTGATTTTGATGATTCCATCTTCCGCAACTTCATTGCTGCTTCCGATTCGATAGCCCAAAGTCAAACTTTCGTTTTGCAGGTTGTATTTCAAGTTTTCAGTGACAATTCCTTCCACCGTTCCAACTGGAATCAAAGAAATCGGCGTGTTTTTAGGGTACCATTTTTGAAACTTTTCAGGCAATTGATAAATGACAGAATAATCGTCGATCATAGTAATTGTGATTTGATTTTTAAATCGTACAATTCCTGTGATATTCGCCAAAGTATGGTCTGCGCGTTTTCCTGTTGCCCACAAAACATTCACCGCGCGGTGTCCTTTTTGGATTAGAAAATCAATGGCTTTTTCCAAATCGGTTTTGTTTTGGTCGGGCGTATGCACAATTTCAATCGCGTCTTGTTTGGCTTTGATTGTTTCCAGCGGGATTTCATTTCGGTCAAAATCACCCAAGAGCACATCTACTTTGATTTCAAGTTCGAGCACCCGATGAATCGCGCCATCCAACACCACCACGTAAGGACTCCATTCGAGCAATTCGCCCAACAATTCTAAGCTGCAAGCTTCGCCATTTGCAATGATTAATGCAGGTTCTTGAAGATCTCTAACAACGTGGTGCGACGACATTTTGATTCAAATATTTGATGAAAAAAAAGGAACTCCAATTTGAAGTTCCTTTCACTAAATTAGTATAAATTTATTTTATCCAAACAAAATACTAGATCCGTAAGGATTTTCGATTGGATTGATAATTAATGTTGGAATTTGCGCATCATTCGTCAAAATATATTGCTCGTGATTTGCAGTAATTGCACCCAATAAATTGTTTCTGTTCAAGTTCATAATGGCAATCAAATCTGCATCTAAATGTACTGCGTGTTTTACCACTTCTTTGTCGAATCCATTTGCAGGAGCAATCGTTGTCGTGATTTCAATGTTTCTTTCAGCAAAAAATCTTTGTGCAAATTGAATATTGACTTTTACTTGCTGACGGAAAACTTCATCCGTTTCATCTGGTGTCACAATGTGAACACGAGATTTGAAATAGGTTGCCAAATTAGCCACATAAGCCAATTTTTGTTTGGTCTCTTTGTTCAAATCCAACGGCACAACAATATCATCGTAACCAGAAGGTTTGATTCCTTTTTCTTGAACCACAACAAAAGGAACTGTAGAATGTGTAATAACTTTCAACGCGTGACTTCCAGTGATGTGTTGCCATCCGTGTCTGCCATGCGTACCCATGAAAATCAAGTCAGCATGATGTTCAGAAGCAAAATCTCCAATGTCTTCAAAAATACTTCCAACTCTAACAACAGGAATTAATTCAATAGAAGAATTTCTTGCAGCGATCAATGCTTTTAAATGCGTTTCAGCTTCAGGAATTTCTTTATCTTTAGAAACAACGTGCAGTAAATAAATCTTTGCGTCAACAATTACAGCTGTTGCAAGTGCGTGATCTAAAGCGTTATCAGCAACTGTCGTAAAATCGTGGGGAACAATAAATGTCTTATTTTTCATAGGATTGGAATTTCTGGTTTTAAAATCCATTACAAAGTTAAACAATCAAAATAAAGTATAACTGATTTCTATCAGATTAAATTATGAAATCATTAAATTTTTGAAATTGAATTTTAGAGTTAATAATCCAAAGACCTTTAAAATATTGGAATATGGTGAATGAAAAAAGTAAATTAATTTATGTTAAAAAGCTGTAAAAAGTATTTACTATAAAAGACGAATGAAAATAGAATAGTCAAAATGCTTAAATTTGAAATAATCAATACTGCTACTAAAGTTTATTTTAGCTGTTTTAACAAGAAATTGAAAGTATGCAAATTGTTGGAAGAATCATTAAAACATCAACTCAAATTGGTCAAAAAAGAAGTCTTAAAAAGGGGATTTCTATCAATAATCAATTGAAAGCATTCAACAAATTGCTTTTCAGGGCTAGAAAAACCAATTTCGGTACAAGCCATGATTTTGAGCAAATTTTGGAAGATGAGAATCCATTTTTAGCGTTTCAAAACAATGTGCCAATGATGGATTACGATCAGTTTTATGATACTTGGTTGCATCGCACAATTGACGGAGTCCGCGACAATACTTGGCCGGGAAAAACGACTTATTTTGCACTTTCTTCTGGCACTACAGGTTCTCCGAGTAAAAGAATCCCTGTAACGCAACAAATGATTCGTTCTTTTCAAAAAACGAGTTTAAAGCAAATGACTTCATTGGCAGATCTTAATTTACCGCCGAAATTTTACCAAAAATCGATATTAATTGTTGGTGGATCGACGGAACTTGTGCATGTTGGTGCCCACGTTGAAGGAGATTTAAGTGGAATTTTGAAAAAACACACTTCGTGGATTGCTTCTCCTTTTACCAAACCGGGAAGTAAAACCACCAAAATCAAAGATTGGAACAAAAAATTGGACATCATGGTGGAAGCCGCTCCAAAATGGGATATTGGCATCATGGCAGGAATTCCAAGTTGGTGTATCATGTTGATTGAGAGAATCATTGCTCGATATGAATTAAATTCAATTCACGACATTTGGCCGAATTTCAAAGTGTATGTTCACGGCGGCGTTTTCATTGATCCTTATGTCAAAAAATTGGAGCGTTTACTGGGCGAAGAAGTATATTTATTGGATACTTATTTAGCAAGTGAAGGATATTTTGCATACCAAAAAACGCCTAAAAAACAAGGTATGCAATTGCTTTTGAATTCGGGCATTTTTTATGAATTTGTTCCGTTCAATTCCGACTATTTCAATGCTGATGGAAGTTTAATTAATAAACACAAAGCATTTACCTTAAGCAACGTTCAGCCGAATATTGATTACGCATTGATTATTTCTACCAATGCTGGTTTGTGGCGTTATATCATCGGAGATTTAGTTCAATTTACTGATGTTGAGCAGTGTGAAATAAAAATTACTGGTAGAATCAAACAATATTTGAGTTTGGTGGGTGAACATTTATCTTTGGACAATATTCAAGAAGCGATCATTTCGGTTGGAAAATCCTCAGAATTAGAATTTGAAGAATATTGTGTTTATCCGGATGATGTTTCTCAAAAACACTTTTGGACATTGGGCGTGAACGAAGACGTTGACATTTCAAAAATCAATGAGCTGATAGACAAAACCTTGGCTGAGAAAAATGACGATTACGCCTCTGCAAGAAAATACAGCTTGGGTAAACCTGAAATGAACTGTGTTCCAACAGATTATTTTTATGAATTCATGGAAAAATTAGGAAAACTGGGGTCACAAAATAAATTTCCTAGGGTGATGAATAAGCACCAGGCAACACAATGGCAACAGTTTTTGAAATCAAAAGAAGTAAAATCTTAAGTTATTTCAATTTCACTCCAACCACTAAAATATCATCTACTTGTTCTTCGTCCCCTTGCCAAGTTTCGAGGTAATTTTTCAGGTGATGGTATTGTGCAATTGACGGCAAATGCGCCACTTTAGAGAATTCATCCACCATGCGTTTTTTCAGCATGATTTTGTTTTTCGGTCCACCAAACTGAGAATAATAACCATCAGAAGTTAAGAAAATCGCATCGCCTGCTTTGTATTCTAATTTTGCTTCTTCAAAGATTTTGTCAGAATAGTGGCTGGTTCTTCCACCGATTGCAGATTTATTGCCTTTCAATTCATGCAAAACATCATCCGTGTAGTAAAACAGTGGTCTTTGTGCACCTGCGTAATGTAATTCTCTTTTGTGTTTATTGACTCTACAGAAAATCATATCCATTCCATCCAAGTTAGATTCTTCTTGGTTTTGGTGAAATAAATTGACTACTTCAGAATCCAATTGTCTTAAAACTTCTGCAGGTGAAATCTCTCCATTAATAATCACAATTTGATTCAGTAATTGGAATCCAACCATTGAAATCATGGCGCCAGGAACACCGTGTCCGGTGCAATCTAACACGGCTAAGAAATAATGATCATCCGTTTCGTGACACCAGAAAAAATCTCCTGTTACTTTGTCTTTGGCCTTGAATAATACAAATGAATCTCTAAATAGCGATGAAATATCTGATTCACTGTGTAAAATAGACGATTGAATATTTTGCGCGTATGTGATACTGTCGCGCGTTTGTTGATGCTGGTATGAAAGTAATTGATTTGCTTGATTTAATTCAAGTGTACGCTCTTTCACATTTTGCTCCAGACTGTGGGTTAATTTTTTAAGTTCGCGTTCATTTTCACGTTCACGAGTGATATCAATTGCTAAAATCAGTCTGGCATCTTTTCCTGCATAATCAATCATGTTACTTTGAACGTCTACATCGATGATTTGGCCATTTTTCTTTTTGTGTCTAAAGTCACCGCGATGGAAAACAACTGATTTTTTCACATAATTCAGCGCTTTTTCAAAAGTTCCAAGTTCGTCTTCTGGTCTGATTTCATCCAAAGTCATGGACAAAAACTCTTCATGCGTATAACCATATTGGCGAACGGCTGCGTCGTTTACATCTAAGAATTCGAAAGTTGTCAAATCGTACACCCACATAGGTAATGGACTCAAATAGAACAAGTTTCGGTATCTTTTTTCTGACAATTCTAATTCAGTACTAAAACGTTTTCTTTCAGAAATGTCTCTAATGAAAACTGAAAAAGTAATTTCATTGTGTTGTTTGATTGGAATTACCGTTAACTCAATTGGAAATTCTTGATTCGATTTCGTAATTGCAGATTTCTCAACCATTACATTGAGTGCGGATTCATCTTCTTTTTCTATGTAATTGCGAATCGATTTGAAATATAAATTTCGGTCGCTTCTTGGCGCAATCAATTCAATCAAATTTTGTCCAATCGCTTCTTCTTTCGTCCAACCAAATGATGCTTCAGCTTGGGGATTCCAAAAAGTGATGATTCCAGAAGCTTCAATCCAAATGATTGAATCGAGTGACGCGTTCATAATCAAGCGCGTTTTTTGTTCACTGCTTTTCAGCTGTTCTTCAGATTCTTGAATTTCTGTAATATCTCTGATAATTCCATATAAACCAATGGTTTTATCATTCTCACTGATGAATTTATTTTCAGAATATACAGTGCGAATTTCTCCGTTTGGTCTCACAATTCGATGTGTCGATTTATGAGGTTTATCAATGTGGTGCTGCTGATTGTAAGCTTTTGTAACTCGTTCAGCATCTTCAGGATGAATTGATTGAAGGAAATTACTCAAGTTTGGTTCAATTTCGCCCACTTCCAGCCCGAGAATTCGGTACATCTCATCAGACCAAGTAGATTTCAATTGTAGAAAATCGATTTCCCAGCTTCCAATGTTTGAAATTTCTTGCGCTTGTTTTAGTCCAAGTTCACTTTTTTCAAGTTTTAATTGAGATTTTTTTCTTTCAGTAATATCTAAAGTGGTAACAATCACATTGTAAATTTCTCCACTTTCATTCACAACAGGACTGAAAACATTTGAAATCCAAACTGTTTCTCGATCTTGAAATTCAATTGGAATTTCCGTTTGTGTAATTTGACCTTCAAAAACGCGATTATATAATTCTAATAATTGAGGAATTCTATCAGGAGTGGCAATTTCAAGGATATTCATTCCTTCATAAATTGCTCGATCAAGAATGACTTCAGCATGGTGTTTTGCCGATTCATTGTAGAAAACAACATTCAACTTTCTATCCAAAATCATAAAAGATTCTCTGGTATTGTTGAGAATCATGGATAAATTTTCTTGTAAATGATGTTTTTCAGTAATGTCTTTTGCTATTCCAAAAACACCAATTACTTCTCCATTTTTAATATTTGGAATATTTGTAATACTGGCCATGATTCTTTTTCCTGTTGTGGAAATAATTTCGGCATAATAGTGTTGTGGAAGTCCACTTGCAGCTTTTCTAAAAGTGTTGGTTACTTTATCTCTATACTCAGGTGCTACAAATCGCACAAATGTGGTTCTTTTTAATTCATTTTCACCAATTTCTACCATTTTAGTCAATGCTGAATTCGCATGAATAAATCGTCCGTTAATATCAAATGAAAAAACGGCGTCTGGGTTTTGATCAAAAAGTGATTTATAAGCATATTTACTTTCTTCAAGTTGTGCATTTTTTTTACGCACTTCAATTAATTGAATAACTTGATTTGAAAGAATTTTAATGGCTTCGATTTGTTTTTCAGTAAGTTCTCTTGGTTTGTGGTCTAATACGCATAAAGTTCCAAGTGCAAATCCATCATTATTAACTAAAGGAGCACCAGCATAAAACTGAATGTCAAAATCTCCAGTAACCAATTCATTATCGACGAATCTTTTATCTTTTCTTGTATTTGGAACGACAAAAACGCCATCTTGCTCTAAAGTATAAGAACAGAAACTCCCTTCTCTTGCAGATTCAGTAGCATCGGTGCCATAATGTGATTTAAAAATAATGGTTTTTTCACCAACAAAGGTGATCAAAGCAAGTGGAACATCACAAATAAAGGAAACGAGTTTCGTGATTTCATCAAAATCTCTCTCAGGAAAAGAATTTAATGCAACATAATCATGCAGCGCAAAAATTCTTTCCTTTTCTTTTTGTGAAATCTCGAGTTCTAACTTTTCCATAAAAATCTTGAAACCTTACTAAAACTTCAATTACCTACCGCTTTGATAATTACCATTCAAAATAAAAATTGAAAAAGTCTTTTATTTCCAATTTCTTGACAAGGTAATAAATAATCCCCATTTTCAAAAAAAAAGTTAAATCATTTTTAAGATATTTTAGGGTCACTTTTACTTATTTTTCTATAAATAGATTTAATTGAATGACTTATTCATTTTTAAACTAAAAACCTAATTGATAGTCTTCTGACAATTAAATATTGTCATTCAATTGAAAATTAATTTATGACATTTAGTTCTTTCCCAACTTTAATAAAAGCAGCAATTGCTTTATCTAAATCGGCAATCGAATGTGCCGCAGAAATTTGCGTTCTGATTCTCGCTTGACCTTTGGCAACCACTGGATAAAAGAATCCAATTGCGTAAACACCTTCTTGCAATAGTTTATCAGCAAATTGCTGGGAAAGTGCCGCATCATATAACATGATTGGAACAATTGGAGAATCTCCTGGTTTGATATCAAAGCCAGCAGCGATGATTCTTTCCTTGAAGTATTTTGTGTTGGTTTCTAATTTATCTCTCAATTCCGTAGTTGAACTCAAAATATCGAAAACTTTGATCGATGCACCCACAATTGCAGGAGCAAGTGAATTTGAAAACAAATATGGTCTAGAACGTTGACGCAACAATTCGATGATTTCTTTTCTTCCAGTTGTGTAACCACCCATAGCACCACCAAGCGCTTTTCCAAGCGTACCTGTGATGATGTCAATTTCACCGTTTACGCCACAATATTCAGGAACACCGCGACCTGTTTTACCGATAAATCCAGCGGAGTGACACTCATCAGTCATGATCAATGCATCGTATTTTTTTGCCAATTCATTGATTTGATCCATTTTGGCAATGTCGCCATCCATAGAGAAAACACCATCTGTTACGATAATTCTAAATCTTTGCGCTTGGGCTGCAATCAGTTGTGCCTCCAAGTCAGCCATGTCTGAGTGCTTGTATCTGTAACGTTGTGCTTTACACAAACGAACACCATCAATAATCGAAGCGTGATTCAATTCATCAGAAATAATCGCATCTTCTTCAGTGAAAAGTGGTTCAAAAACACCTCCATTGGCATCAAAAGCGGCAGCATACAAAATGGTATCTTCCGTTCCGTAAAACTCAGCAATTTTGCGCTCTAATGTTTTGTGAATATCTTGGGTTCCACAGATGAAACGCACAGAAGACATTCCATAACCGTGAGAATCTAAAGTATCTTTCGCTGCTTGAATTACTTCCGGGTGAGAAGAAAGTCCGAGATAATTGTTGGCACACATGATGACTACCTCATCTCCAGATTGAACAGTTACTTTCGCCCCTTGAGGTGATGTAATGATTCTTTCTCGTTTGAAAATTCCTCCTTCTTCAATCGTTTTTAATTCATTTGCCAAAAAATCTTTCATTTTCCCGTACATGATACCCTGCTTTTGATTATTGAAAATCAAAGGTAACATTTTCAATTTTTGAACAGTCTATTTTATTAAAAAATTGGAAAATTTCTGAATGGTTATTGAATTCTTGTTTTTGAAAATCTAAATCGGATAAATATTCATTTCTCTTGGTTTTTTGATTCAATTAATTAGTTTTGTCTTAGTCTATGCCAAAAATCGAACAAAAAATAACTGAAGAAGATTTGATTTCCTTGCTAAAAGGAAAATCTGAAACTGCCTTTTCATATCTCTACGATCATTATGCTGCTGCGTTGCTTGGAATTATTTCTCGCGTCGTGGTCGACGAAGAACGAGCCAATGATGTTTTGCAAGATACATTCGTCAAAATCTGGAAAAATATTGAAACGTACGAAAGAGGAAAAGGAACACTTTTTACGTGGATGTTAAACATCGCAAGAAATTCAGCGATTGACTCAAATCGTTCAAAACATGTGAAATATAAAATCCAATTGGATGAACGTGTCGTAGATAACAACAACAAAGTTGATAATACTGCACAAATGGACATCATCGGTTTGAAAGAAACGGTCTTAAAATTACGTCAAGAATACCAAAATTTGATTGAATTCATTTACATGAAAGGATTCACGCAACAAGAGTATGCTGATGAATTTGGGATTCCTTTAGGAACCGTCAAAACCAGAACAAGAGCCGCTTTATTAGAATTGAGAAATCTCTTAAAAGAAAGTTAAGTTGGAAACCGAATCATTTATTGCCTCTGGGATTCTTGAGCGTTATTTTTTAGGTGAATGTTCTGATTCTGAAATTGTCTTGGTTGAAAAAATGTTTCAAGAAAATCTGGCTATTCAACAAGAGTATTTGGAAATCCAACAAGCATTTCAAACAGTAGCGATGGAAAATGCCATCGAACCAAATGATGCACTTCAAACGCAAATTTGGAATGCGATGAATGCAGAATCTACTTCGGTGGTTAATTTAAAACCTGATTCAGAAAAAAATCAAAAAAGCATTTCTTGGTTGGCTTACGCTGCCACGTTTACACTTCTTTTTTCAGTTTCCAGCTTGGCGATTTATTTTTTCAGTGAATTAAATATTTCCCAAAAAGCAATGGCGTCAAATCTTCAAAAAGTGAAGGATTTAAATGCACAAGTTTTAAAAACCAAAGATTCATTGAATCAAATTGAATACAAATTGAATCTTATCGCTGATCCATCAACCTTGAAAGTTGCTTTGACTGGTGTTCCCGCCTCAAAAGATTCTCACGCAGTAATTTTCTGGAATCAAAAGCAAAAACAAGTTATTTTAACTGGAATTGAATTGCCTAAATCGCCTGACGAAAAACAATATCAATTGTGGGCGTTGGTGGATGGCAAACCAATAGATGCTGGTGTTTTTGATTCAAAATCCAACCATGATTTGATTTCCATGAAATCGATAGCAAAAAGTCAAGCCTTCGCTATTACATTGGAACCAAAGGGTGGAAGTCCAACGCCACACTTGGAGGCATTGTGCGTGATTGGAAACGTATAAAAAATCCATCAATAAAAAAAAGGAACCTTTTCAGATTCCTTTCATTTTCAAAACATTTCTTTTTATTTATTGCACTCTTCCAACATTTTGGTTGCTTCTTCTTTTCCCCAATCTGGATGCAAAGTAGAAGGAAGTTTGAACGCAGCATACATTTCAACTGCTTTTTCAAATTTTGGCTTGGCCGCTTTTTTTCCACCTCCAAATGCTTCTGGCGTATTGAAAGTTGATTGTGCTTCCAAATAGTAAATTCGCGGATTGTTTGGATCCACATCTTTGGCTTGTTCCAATGCTTTTGATGCTTTTCTTCCGTAGCTCATCCAACGTGAACTAGGGTCAACCATCATTTGTTGCACTGCAACCATGTTTCTCATGCAGAACAATTCAGCATTTTTAGGGTCTAAAGCTTCTGCTTTTTCAATCAATTGAATGCTTTTTTCAGCAATCTTGTCTTTGTCTGCTTTTTCGTCCATCCAACCAGTCATGTAATTGGTGTATGCAGCGTAATAATAAGGCAACCATTTGTCTTTTTCAGCATCACCAATACGCTCAAACAAAGCAGAAGTTGCTGTGTAATCCGCAATAGTTGAATCTGTTTTCATTTTTGCCAAAGCTTTGGTCATTCCAGCTTCGTACTTGCTCATTTCTTGTGCAGACAACATTCCTGTAATCAACACAAACATTAAAATTAATCCTTTTTTCATTCTTTCTAATTTACAAATTATTATTGATAGATTGTTGCGTTCTATCGACACCCCAGCTCATGAACAAACCTATGAAAAAGCCCATGGATGCTGGTGGTCCAACGGCTTGTTTTAAAAATAATCCTGCGTCGTCTTTGATTCTTGAACTGTAAGTATAACCAAAAACTTGCTTTTGATTAAAAACGTTGTTTATACCCACTACAAAAACCGCATTGCTTTTCATTACTTTGGTAATCCAATTGAAACTGAAATTGTTTGTACTATAAAATTTCGTTCTGTCACTCAAATATTGTTCCGAAGGTTTATTTGGGTTGTAATAAGGTCTTCCTGTTGCCCAATTGTAACTCCAATTGATTCCAAACATTTTCTTAGACCAAAATTTCTTAATCACAACACTTCCAGTGTGATTGGCAGCAAAATTTGGTTGTGCATAAATCGGGAAATTCAAGTAATTTCTTTTCGTGTCAAGGTAGGAATAACTAATCCAATAATCCAATCCTTTGATGGTTTTTTTATCTCTCCAAAAGATTTCAATTCCTCGTGCGTAACCGTATCCATCTGTACTCACCGCAAATTGATTCGTTGAATCTGTTTTCAATAAGCTTTTGTACTCTTTATCGAAAACTTGGGCTCTGAAAGTGTAATCTTTGGTAAAATGTTGGAAAGTCAAGATGTAATGATCCGCTCTTGTGAAATCAAAATTACTTTGTTGCGTCAAGTATTTTCGATCAGGCGTTTGGTAAAAAATACCGTAATCAAAA
Organism: Flavobacteriia bacterium; assembly: GCA_947450325.1. GTDB lineage: Bacteria > Bacteroidota > Bacteroidia > Flavobacteriales_D > Crocinitomicaceae > JAQVCM01. The sequence goes on along the minus strand of CANFUT010000020.1, from coordinate 21,096 downwards.
CTAATTTGAGTTGGTTTCGCGAGCAAATAAGAAATACTTCCTCTTGGTGCGATGTTTGCTTTTTGTGTCAACGCTGAATATTCGTATCGAAGTCCTGGTCTGAAAGCCAATTTTTTACTGATGAAAATGTCTGACTCTACAAATCCTGCGGAATATGTTTCTGGTACAAATGTTTTAAAATTAGCGTAATAGAATTTAAAATTACTTCTGTCTTCATTTCGCCAAGTCTCACCTCCGAAACGAATCGCATTTAATCCTTTGATTTTTTTCTCAACCACCGTTCTAAATTGCAACATAGATTTATTTGCATCGATGTCAAAACTTTTATTATCCAATGCAGCAATTCCAGTAATTGGTAATCTATTGTAGTCTTTGTCTTGTACTTCACCGCGGATATTGTCCACATTGTCGCTGTAACTTGTAACGGCAAATAATTTCCAGCCTTTTCCAAGCGGTTGTCTCCAACTTACATTGACAAAACAATTCACATTGTTGAGCTTAAATTGATTGTAAAGTCCCACACTGTCGAATGAATTATTTTTCAATCCCAATCTTGAAGTGTTTAGATAACCATACACTTTTACCATTCCATTTTTGAAAGTTTTCATTCTAAAATTCGCGTCCAAATTGTGAGAAGTTGGCGGTCTGAAAAAGTCTGGTCCCTGAGGAATCAATTTCATGTATAATTCCAAATTGGTATATGAATAACTCATTCCAAAACTGGCTTTTTTGGATTTGGCTACTTTCTGAAATCCTGCATTGGTGAAAATAGGTGAAATTCCAAATTGAACTTCAGAAGCATCAGGAATATCGATACTTTCCAAATTCAAAACTGCACTCAATGCTTGACCGTAAAGTGCGCTATAGCCTCCTGTACTGAAAGCGGTACTGCTGAACAAAAAGGGAGAGAATCTTCCTCTTTGCTGAATTCCTGGAACTGAACTGAAAAAAAAATTATTTACTACAGCGCCATCAATGATGATTTTACTTTCTTCTGCAGAACCACCGCGAATGAACAATCCTTCTTGTTCGCCAACACGTTGCGCACCCGGAAGTGTTTGCAATGCGGAAGAAATATCAGCGCCAGCACCAGCAGTTGTTACAATATCTAAAGGATTCAAAACCGTTGCTCGTTTCTTGTCATTCGCTTCAAAAGAACCAGCAGTTATTGTCACAGCATCCAATTCCGTGATGTCGTCTTTGAGAATAAAATTTGCCACTGCGGTATCTTTTTCAAGCAGAATTTTAATTGTTTGCGTGCGATAGCCGATCAGTGAAGCAGAAATGGCATATTCGCCTTTGTCATACGTTTTGAAGGAAAATTTACCCAAAGAATCTGAAGTTGCACCATCATAAGTGTCAATCAATGTAATTGAAGCTAATTTAATTGGTTTTCCTTTGTTGTCTTTTACTGTACCTCGAACTAATATTTGGGAATTTACTGAAATCCCAACGAACAGTAAAAGTAGAAGAATGATGCTTTTTTTCATTGAATAAGTTGACTTATTTTAATATTTGATTCGAAGATAATTAAAGATTTTTGAATTACTTGTAAATTATTTTGAACGTTTTAATTACAAACACTTTAGTACATTAATTGTTTAGGTTTTTCACAATATCAATCGCTGATGTTGCATCCGAAACTGGCGGAAAGCAGGTTTGATTATGACAAACAAAAACCTGATTTTCTGTATTTGAAATCCTGTTTTTTAGAATTGGCAAAGTTCCTTTTTGACCGCCGTATAAAATCACATTTGGTAAATAAACTTTCGCAATTTCAGACCTGATTTGTTCTTCGTTTGGTCCTGACACACAAATTTCACCGAATGGTTGAACAAAATTCAACAGTGCATTTGACCAATTGGAATAACCTGAGCCGTAATGTTCCATGCCATCATAAACATTAGCAATCATTTGTTCTGCATCCTGAATATAACTTGGCACTTCCAAATATTTTCCAAGTAAAAATAAATTCGATGCCATTACGCTGTTACTTGCAGGCATCACGTTGTCGTTGAGCTCCATTTTTCTAGCAATCAATTCTGTTTCATTGCTTGTGAAATAGAACATTTTGCTTTTTTCGTCTTGAAAATGTGTTTGCGTAAACACGAGCCATTCAGCCGCTATTTCAATCCAAGTTTCATCAAATGTTGCTTCATACAAACGAATAAAAGCCGCAATTGAATTGGCGTAGTCTTCTAAAAATCCGTCGATATTTGATTTTCCATTTTTGTAATTTCTGCGCAATTTCCCATTTTCTCCACATTGAAATTGTTTGATCCAACGCGCATTTTTAAGCGCCAAGTGTAGGAAGTAATCGTCATTGAATGCAAAATAAGCGTCCACACATCCTTTGAGCATTAAAGCATTCCAAGCGGTTAAACATTTGTCGTCCACGCCTGGTTTTATGCGATGTGCTCTTTCGGTGCGCAAAATATCATTGATTCTGTGGATATTCTCCTCTAACTCATCCAATGTCCAGCGCATTTGATTGGCGAAACGCTCATCTGTCGCATCTCTCAACAAAATGTAATTATTTTCCTCCCAATAGCCTTTTCCATTCACAGAATAGAAATCTTTGACCCAGTTGAAATCTTCGCCCAAAAGTTTCTGTAATTCTTCCTTTTGCCAAACGTAAAACTTTCCTTCAATGCCTTCGCTGTCAGCATCAATCGCGCTGAAAAAAGCACCTTCAGGAGTCAACATTTCGCGTTCTATCCATTCAACGGTTTGGTAAGCAATTCTTTTGTAAATCGATTTTGGTGTTTGTTGGTAAGCTTTGGCGTACAATGAAACCAATTGTCCATTGTCGTAAAGCATTTTTTCGAAGTGTGGCACTTTCCAAAGCATATCGACAGAATAGCGTGCAAAACCACCGCCAATTTGGTCATAAATTCCGCCTTGCGCCATTTTTTCAAGCGTCAAATGCACATGTTTCAACAGCAATTCATCTTTTTGCCAATCGCCGAAGCGAAGTAAAAATTCATAGTTGGAAGGCAATGGAAATTTAGGCGCTCTGCTGCTTCCGCCTTCGCGGTTATCGAAATTGTGCGACCAACGCAAAACCAATTCTTTCAGTTTTTCAACTTCAAATTTCACAATAGGTTCAGGCGTCTGAATCCATTCGCTTTGTTGAATTCCATCGTGTAATTTTTCAGCATATTCCAGCACTTCTTCAGGTTTATTTTTGAAAGAATGTTCCAGACTTTTGAGCACTTGCATCCATTGTTCACGCTGAAAGTATGTTCCACCATAAATCGGTCGTCCATCAGGTAAAGTGAAACAATTCAAGGGCCAACCACCGCGTTGAGTCATCAATTGCACGGCTGTCATGTAAACTTGATCAACGTCTGGACGCTCTTCGCGATCCACTTTGATGCAGACAAAAAATTTGTTCATCAATGCCGCAACTTCCTCGTTTTCGAATGATTCGTGTTCCATCACGTGACACCAATGACATGCAGAATAACCAATGCTCACCAAAACCAATTTGTTTTCAGCTTTTGCCTTTTCGAAAGCTTCTTCAGACCATGAAACCCAATTGACCGGATTGTGCGCGTGTTGCAACAAATAAGGACTAGTTTCTTCAATGAGTGCATTGGTGTATTTCTCCATAACAGCAAAAGTAAGTACAAAAATCTGATTCAATTGGAGAAAAGCATTCTGAGTGAAAAGTAAATAAATAGCTTCAAAGGAGTATAAAAAAGAAATTAAAAAAATCATTTATATAAGAAGCTTATCTTTGTAAGATATTTTCTTTCCTAAAAACTATTTGGATGTTAAAAATCGGATTATTTCTTAGTTCATTGTTGCTCTCTTTTGCCATATTAGGTCAATATCCAGGCGGCAGAGGCATGGGCGGAAACAACAAAACAGGACACGTTTTTGGGAAAATAGTGGACGAAAAGGGACAAGCAATTCCGATGGTGAATATTTTGTTGCTCCAAAATAGAATGGATTCCATCACGAAAGTGAAGAAAGATTTTGTTTTAAAATCTACTACGACTGAAAACAATGGAGAATTTAGTATTGAAGATGTCAAAATCTTGCAAGGATTGAAAATAAAAGTTGCTTTTTACGGATTTGAAACGATTGAAAAACCTTTCTTTTTCGATCCAGCGGATGCAACAACAGGATTGATCGAGCGCGATTTAGGGAATATTGTTTTCAAGGAAATCAAAGTAGATGAATTAGAAGAAGTGGAAGTGACTGCCATTCAATCTACGCTGAAATTAGACGTCGATAAAAAAGTTTTCAATGTTGGTCAAAACACCATGAGTGAAGGTGGTACGGCAACAGATGTCATGAAAAATGTACCTGGAGTGAATGTCGATATGGACGGAAATGTGTCTTTGAGAAATAGTTCACCACAAATATTTCTAGACGGCCGACCAACGACATTGACTTTAGACCAAATTCCAGCGGAATCAATCGAATCCATTGAAATTATCACCAATCCATCAGCCAAATATGATGCTTCTGGCGGTGGCGGCGGAATTTTGAATATTGTCCTCAAGAAAAACAAAAAAACAGGCTATAACGGCGGTGTAAGATTGGGAATCAATCAATACGGCGGCGGAAATATCGGTGCGGATTTCAACTTGCGACAAAATAAAATTAATTTCACAGGAAGTTTGATGTCGCGCTTGAATAATGGAATTTCTTACGGTACAGTTGACAGAACAAATTACTTGAATGGAGCTTCACAAACGATTTTGAATCAAGATAATAAAGATAAAAGTGGAGGAGGAGGTTACTTTGGAAAAGTTGGGATTGACTATATGATTACCAATCGTTCGACAGTTTCTTTATCTGCAAACAATTGGAGAGGATCGAGAAATTCCTATTCAGATATGAATATTTTCACTGACACTGTGATCACAGCAGCTTCGGGAAGTTCATTTAGTACTAGAAATACTGAAAATCTTCGAGGAATCAACAACTACGGTTTGGTTTTCGGAATGAAGCATTTGTTTCAAAAATCTGGGGAAGAATGGACTTTTGATGCCAATTTTAACCGTGGAAGAAATTATTCGGATGCGATTTATCGTTCTGATTATTATGCTTCAGGTCAAAATTCTAGTATAGATAGATACACTTCTCAAAAAATCAAAGGAATTGGAAATGAGGACAATTTAGTGCTTCAAACGGATTATGTTCGTCCGATGAAATATTTCAAGTTGGAAACTGGAGCGCGTGCTGCCTTGCGAAAAAGAACGAATGTGAACGAAAATTACATCTTGAATCAATCAACAAATACCTACGATTTAATTTATTCGCCTGCTTCGAATTATAACAATGATGACAATGTGTATGCAGCTTATGCAACGATTTCAAAGCAATACAAAACTTTTGGTTACAAAGTTGGTTTGAGAGCTGAGAGTTCCAATTACAGTGGTGTACTTACCAATACTGGAGAAAAATTCGGAAATACCTATCCGATAAGTTTGTTTCCTTCGCTCTTTTTGACCAAAACTTTGCCCAAAGACCAAGATTTACAATTGAGTGTAACAAGAAGAATTGAACGTCCAAATTTCCGTCAATTGATTCCGTTTGTGGATTCAGTTGATCAATTCAATATCAGTCGCGGAAATCCAGCGCTAAGACCAGAATTTACCCAGGCGTTTGAATTGTCCTACATGAAAAAATTCAAGAACAGAAACACGTTGTTGGCTTCGGTATATTACAAATACACAGACAATTTAATTACGAGATACATTGAACAAGCTTCCAATGGTAAATTAATTAATACCTACATCAATGCCAATTCAAGTTACGCAACTGGACTTGAATTGACTGCGCAAAACTATTTGACAAAATGGTGGGATATTTCCTCCAATTTAAATGTTTACAATTCCAAAATCAATGTTTCTCAAACCAATGCCGTATCACAAGCTGCTTTGTGGAGTTGGTTTGCCAAATTCAATTCCAATTTCAGATTACCGGCTAATTTTTCTATCCAATTAAGTGCCTTGTATCAATCCAAAACAAACATCCCAACAAGTGGAAGTTCTGGTGGACAAGGACCTGGCGGTGGAGGAGGAGGACCTGGCGGCGGCGGCGGAAACATGCAAGCGCAAAGTGCATCTCAAGGATATATCAAAGCTTTTTACGCTGTTGATATTGCGGTTAAAAAGTCGTTCATGAAAAATAAAATGTCTGTTTCAATCAACGTGAATGACATTTTCAGAACTCGATACAGTGTCAGTCACTCTTACAGCGCGTTCTTTTTACAAGATTACAGTCGCATCAGCAATCCGCAAATGGTGAGATTGAATTTCACTTATACTTTTGGAAAAATTGATGCTGTACTTTTCAAACGCAAAAGTCAAGGAACAGGAGAAGATATCACGCAGTAAGAAATGATGAAAACAAGATTAACCATTGTTGAAACCATCGAAAATGTTGATTTCACACAACAAAGAATGGATTTCAGTCGCTGTGAAAACATGGCTTTTGTTCACTGTCACTTTCCAGATTTCGGCAATATTGATTTCACCGATTGTGTTTTCGAGGATTGTAATTTAAGCAATGTGAAATTCAATAATTGTAAATTAGACAACGTTGAATTTTATGATTGTAAAATGGTTGGAGCAAGCTTTACACAAACAAAAGATTTCGCTTTTGAAATTCACTTTTTTGGTTGCAACTTGGACTACAGTGCTTTTGACCGCAAAAAATTAAACAAAAGCAGCTTTGAGCAATGTCGTTTTCACGAAGCAAATCTCACGCAAACAGACTTTACCAAAGCTAAATTGAGTCAATGTGATTTTACAAGTGCGTTGTTTGACAAAACCAATTTAACAGGAGTTGACATGCGTTCTTGCTCAAATTTTCTGATTGATCCAACGCAGAATTTCATCAAAAAAGCCAAATTTCGCGCGCAAGACTTGGCTGGATTGCTCTATCGATTTGATATTCAGATTTCCTAAAAGTTAATCTTATTTCAATTCCACTTTTTCAGCATTGATTTCATCGTAAAACACTTGCAATTCATTTACAATGGTTTCTTGCGTTTTCAATTGTCTACGCGCTTGATCTGCATACAAAACATTATTACTTGTTTCGTAAGTCTTGATTTCTGCTTTGGTTTTTTCCATTTGCTCAGAAACCATTTTTATCATGTAATCCACGTTTTGTGGTAAAAACATTGTTACATAAATTCCGCCATTTGATTGTTCTTTTTTATACAATCCTAAAGCTTTACTTTGAAGTGCTGGCGATTGGCGCGTCAAGAAAATCGTCATTGAGTTCATGGCAAAAAGTGCATCTAAACCGTTCAATTTATTTTCTTTGATTACTTTTTCAAAAAATGCCATTTCACTTTCTTTTCCTTGTGTTGCATACAATTGTGCAATTCCTGAAAGCATTTTAGAAGAATTTTCAGTTTCTAATTTCTTCGCTTCCGCCATCGCTAAATCTGGATTTGAACTACTCAAAGCACCCAACGCAGAACTTAAAACAGAATAAGATTGGTCTTTACCGATGATTGAAAGTGCTAATTTCTCCAATTCATCAGCTTTGATTTTATCTTGTAAAAATGTGATTGCTGTTGCTCTAACTGCCGATTTTGAATCAGTCAACGCGATATTTTTGATAATTTCACTTGCTTGCGTTTGTGATTCAGCAGACAATAAATTGGCTCTGTCAATCGCTAAATTTCTGATTGCCCAAAAAGGATCTTTCAATGCATCCAAAACCATTTTTTCTGCCTCAACTGTCATTGGATTTGCTTCGTCAATTCCGAACAACAATGCATCACGTCTGTCAGCATATCTTTTCCCTAAATAGTATTGGTTCACAAATTGTTCCATCGGTTTTCCATCGGTAACATTTGCCAATAGCATGTGTTGGTTGTCAAAAATGATGGTTTTAAGCGCGCCAGTCATAGGGAAAACAAAACTTTTTCCACTTTCTTCCAAAACAATTTGGTGCAATTTTACACCCGCTTCATCGTGAATCGCGATTTCAATTGGCAATCTAAAAATAGTTCCATTTTGAGTTTCTTGACTGATGAAAACTTCTACTTCATTCGCTTCTTCATTCAGAGATTGACTTACGTTAATAACAGGATGTCCTTCATCCAAATACCACTGATTGAAAAACCAGTTTAAATCTTGACCTGAAACTTCTTCAAAAGCCAAACGCAATTGTGTGAATTCCGCAGCTTTGAATTTATTGGTGTTCAAGTAGTTTTTCAAACCTGCGAAAAATGCTTCATCACCCAAATGATTGCGCAACATGTGCAAAATTCTACCGCCTTTGTTGTATGAATGTGCATCAAACATTTGTTCTTGATTGTCATATTCAAACCAAACCAAATCGTGCGTTGTTCCATTGTCAGCACTTTGAAAATAGCCATCTGCTTCTTTCTCCGCATTGTAATCTGCTTCGTCAATTCCGTATCTGAATTCGTCCCACAAGTATTGAGAATAGTTGGCGAAAGATTCGTTCAGTGTTAAATTTGACCATGATTCAGCAGTAACTAAATCTCCAAACCAATGGTGAAAAAGTTCGTGTGCAATCGTTGAATTGTCGTCATCGTCCAATAATTCTCTTGCATTTTTGTAGGCATAATCTCCAAAAATAACTGCTCCAGTATTTTCCATCGCACCTGAAACGTATTCTCTCACAACGATTTGACTGTATTTATCCCAAGGATATTCTACGCCTGTCAATTTGGAGAAAAATTCAATCATTTTCGGTGTCTCTCCAAAAATCGCTTTCGCTGATTGCTCCCAAGCTGGCTCAACGTAGTAATTCACTTCCATTTTCGTTCCATTCGGACGTGTATAGAAATCTTTCACCATTTTAAATTCACCAATTCCCATCATGAAAAGGTAAGGCGCATGTGGCAAATCTTGTTTCCAATAATCTGTTCTTGTTCCATCCGCATTTTTGGTAGAACTGATTAATTTTCCGTTAGATAAAGTGGCAAATTTATTGTCAACTGTAATGTAAATTTCTTCGGTTGTTTTCACGTTTGGTGCATCAATCGTTGGAAACCAAACTGAACTCGCTTCTGTTTCACCTTGTGTCCAAATTTGAGGCATTTTATTCGGATCTTCTCCTTTTGGATTGATGAAATACAAACCTTTGTCGCTTGTGATTGCTTCGCTTCCAGATGTTTTTCTTTCGTCAGGTTTGGCGATGTACTCGATGACAATGTTGTATTTGTCATTTCTAGAATAAACTTTATCTAGTTTGATACGCAATTTATCATCTGAATATTTGAAATTTAACGCTTGTGCGCCAATGTTTATTTTTTTGATTTCCATTCCTTTGGCATCTAAAAACAAACTATCGGAAGCATAAAAATGAGGTTTTGCAGTTATCGTAGCTTTCCCAAACATCCAAGATTTTGACCAATCAAAACTTACTTCTAATTTGGTATGTATCAAATCTGTAAAAACCGTTTCTGTTGCTTGATAAACAGGACGTTCAGTTTCCACCATTTCTTCATACGACTCATCATCAAAGTCATAAGCTTCATCACCAGAAGTTTCGTCGGCGATTTCCGCTTCGCTAAAAGTAATTTCAGATTCTTTTTTCTTGTTTGTTGTTCCACAAGCTGATAAAATTACCAACCCAATAATAATGTAAATGCGATACATAAATTTCATTTTATAGGTCAAAGCTGAGAATTTTATTCTTTTTAAGCAAGGAAATAATTCACAATGGCTGAAATGTTCGTAATATTGCAGTATAAACAAGGACAAATGGCAAATCAGAATTGGAAATTAGATGGTGAAAAAGTTGTTGTAAATCACCAAAGCAATGTTGTTTGGGAAGATGATCGCTTTTTCAGTGTTGAACACAAAGGACAAATTTTTCATGGAGAATTGATGGAAGAATCTTTGGAAGATCGAAAATTGAAAATCAAGATTAACCACCGTGAATTTGTTGTTTCTAAAGATGGTCCATTGGATCAATTGATTTCTGAATTAGGTTTGGATAAAATCAAAGTGCGCAAATTGCAACAATTGAAGTCTCCGATGCCAGGAAGAATTGTTGGAATTGACGTGAAAGTAGGCGATGAAGTTGAAGTTGGAAATCCATTATTGACTTTAGAAGCCATGAAAATGGAAAATGTCTTGAAATCTGAAGGTGTTGGAATTGTAAAGTCTATCGAAATCCAAGCGGGTGATGTAGTTGATAAAGGTGCTGTTTTGATTTCTTTCGAATGAGATATTAAGATTTTAAGAAATTAGGATTTTAAGACTTTGTTTCCCCCTTTGGAGGGGGATTAAGGGGGAGGAAAAGACCAACCAAATTAACCAACGAAGATAGTTCAATAATTCAAAATCGGATTATTGATTTTCTCAATTCCAATGGTCGTTACTGCGCCGTGACCTGAATAGACTAATGTTTCTTCTGGCAATTGGAACATTTTCTCTAGGATTGTTTTTTTCAGAACTTCCAAACTTCCTCCAGGTAAATCGTAGCGACCAAAACTTCCTTGAAACAAAATATCTCCGCTCAAAACAAATTGATTTTCGAGATTGTAAAATGCAACATGTCCAGGCGCGTGTCCAGGACCAAAAATGACTTCCAATTCAATGCCGCCGAAGGTCAATTTATCACCTTCTTCCAAAAATTTCGTCGGCTCTGGAGAAGCTTCGTAAGCGTCCATTCCGTATAAATTTGCTGAATATTGAACCATTCCCAAGGTTGGTAAATCCAATTTGTGTGCATATAAATCTACTTCAAAATTACGCATGATGAAAGCGTTTCCCATCACATGATCGATGTGACAATGGGTGTTCAACAATGCCAAAGGTTGCAATTCATTTTGATGAATATAATCCAAAAAGAATTGTTGTTCTTCACGCGTGTAACAGCCCGGATCGACAATCACTGCTTCTTTCTGTTCGTTGAAAACAATGTAAGAATTTTCCTGAAAAGGATTGAACGTAAAACCTTGAACTGTTAATTTCATGTTGAATTTTTTGCTGTCGCAAAAGTACGAATTAATGGCCATTTTTGGTTTTATCGCAGCTAGAACTTAGTGAATTTGTGCTGAGGGTAGATTTTGACAATCCTTGATTTAGGCATTATTTTTGTTTAGCGACTTTTGATTACTTTTGTCACAATTGAAAAAGTCTAAAATCCTTTAAAATGAAAAAGATTACTTTTATTCTGATTGCTGTGTTGGGTCTGACGGTTGTCAGCTGTAGCAAACGCATCGCTTACACAGAAGAAATTCGCAAAGAATACGATTTGAATGCTGAAAATTTGAAAAAAGTGCAATTTTACACTTCTTCTCAAATTATTTTACAACGCAGTACTAGCAACGGTTCGCAAGAAATTTCTGCTGATGGAAAATTGGTTCAAAACCAAAAAAATGAAGAAGATCGCTTGATTATCAACCCAAGTACGAAATGTATTTTCGAAAAATATGGTGATAAAGGAGAAGTTTTCATCCGTTTCGAAGTTGGACAAGGAAAAACCTTGAAATTTGCGGTTCGTCAAAACCAAGCGAATGGCCGTTTTTATTTAGATGCCAATTGGAAATCTGACAAAGGAGGAGAAGTGATTTACGGAAATCAAACGTATTATGCCAATTCAGCTTCAGGAAATACTTTCTTGATGGTTTCAATTCAAAAATTGAAGAAAACAAAACGCAAAGACCGCGTGGTGAAAGGGATTAAAGTTTAGGATAAACAGAAATATTAGCGACTATCTTAAGAGATTCAATTAATGAAATATGCACTGTTAATCATTTTGATTTTCGAGCTTTTCGCTTGTAACACTAAAGTGAAAACTAAATCAGTAAATGTTGAAAGTGATCCTGTCACTCTGGATGTATTAGATACTTTTAATAGGGAAGAAAATCGAAATAGTTTAAAAAAATCTTTTTGTGACTTTGAAATCATTTTTGATCTAGATAAGGTTGATGATGTAGATAGATGTTCATTTTCATTTTTAATTCTTGATGAAATGAAATTCGAAAACCTACATTATACTGAAACTCAAAATAAGATAAAAATCATCGGCAAACTTCTTCATACCGGTGAAGGTGACAATACTGAATTCCCTGTTTTGTGGATTCAGAAGAAAATTAAAGGACAAGAATCATTTCAGGGCGTGCATAATTTGTATGTTCATTTTGAAACAGATACTGACGAAAAACTTAGGATAAGATTAAAGAATATGTGCAAAATTGAACATGGATTAATTGTCAAAATCACAAAATCACAAAAAATGCATTGCTATAATTATATTCCAAAAGATTTTGAGACCTGGAGGTTATTTTTAAATACTCTGGATATTCCGAAACGAGCGAAATAGTAAAACCGAAGATGAGTTGATTGTCTTCGGTTTTTTGTTTCAAACAACCAATGTTTCTTTACCAGCATAATTTAAGCTGCACTGGTTTTCATCGGTTTAATATCATTCAATTCTTTTTCTTTCTGAATTTTGCCTTCCTCTAGATCGAAATCATCTTGCAATCCGAGCCAAAACTTCGCAGATGTTCCAAAATATTTGCCCAATCGCAATGCGGTATCAGCGGTAATTCTTCTTTTGCCTTTGATAATTTCTGAAATACGGGTTTCTGGCAAAAAAGTCTCTTTCGCCAAACGATAAGCGGAAATTTCCATCGGAATTAAAAATTCTTCAAGTAAAATTTCTCCAGGGTGAATGTTGTTTAATTTTTCCATTTTTTAGTTTGCTAATCTTGTGAGATGGTCAAATCAGGCTAATTGCAAATTATTTTCAAACTTTTGATTATGCCATCAAATTGTAGCAATTTTGATTCATCATTACTGCTAATTCCAATTGTAACAGAACGATTATTAACAAATAAGACATAATTTACCATCTTAATATTCTCTTCCACGATGGTGAAGGAGAGTTTGCTTACATCAACTTTTTCTTCCGTTTTAATGGATGAAATTGAAATATCTTTGATTTCTGTTTTATAGTACTTGTATTGTTTTATAATATACTGACTCAATGAATCCGGAATAGGTGTTTTATTAATTTGCAAAAATTCACTGGTAATAAAAATTGCTGGTACTGCCATCGAATCTGGAACTCTAATGATAAAAATTGTATCATTCGCGTAAAGGAATTCTTTCGAAATATCTAGTTTGTTCTTTACTAATTGATTTTTAACTAATTCCCTGTATTTATCCGAAATTTCAAATTCTACTTTGCAATCATTTTTATCTAAAACTGCAATGGACATTTTAATAAATTTCTCTTTTTTGCTAACGGCACAAGCAGAAGTAACTAAAAATAGGAAGACAAGAAGTTTATACATGGTAAATAATTGTTATTGCTAAATTAAACTTTTTTCTGATTTATTATTGGATTTAAATAAATTTATCCCGAATACCTAATCCAAAAATAAAACCTAATTTCGTTCCCATGTTTTCAAAGTATAAATACTACATCTTACTACACATCACCATTTTCATTTGGGGTTTTACGGGGATTTTAGGCAAGCTGATTCATCTTGAAGCAATTAATATTGTTTGGTTCAGGATTTTAATCGCTTTTTTATCTTTGATTGTTGGACTTTGGTTGCTGAAATTGCCCATCAAAATCCAAAACAAAAAACAGTTTTGGGCAACGTTGGGCGTGGGTGTTTTTGTCACGTTACATTGGCTCACTTTTTACCAATCGATACAACTTTCAACGGCTTCTTTGGGCGTTTTGTGTTTGTCAACCACCACGTTGCATGTCACTTGGCTTGAACCGTTGGTGATGAAACGCAAATTTTCTTGGTTAGAATTTTCGATGGGCGTTGTGGTGATTTATGGTATTTACATCGTGTCCGATGATTTCAAAGGCAAGGAATTGGAAGCCTTGGCTTTTGGATTGACTTCCGCTTTGTGCGCCGCACTTTTTTCTGTTTTCAATGCACGTTTGGCCAAAGATGGCGTTCCTGCTTCTGCATTGACCATTCATGAAATGGGCGTTGGACTCGTTTTTATGACCATTGTGATGTTGGCGACAAATAAAATTCACGCGGAAATGTTCATCATGCGTTGGGAAGATTTGGCTTGGTTGCTGTTTTTGGGAATCATTTGCACTTCCATCGCTTTCTTGACAACCATCGAAGTGGTGAAAAAACTGGGTGCGTTTACAGTTACTTTGAGTATCAATTTGGAACCTGTTTACACGATTATTTTGGCGATTTTATTGCTGAAAGAAAACAAAAAACTGGACAATAGTTTTTACATCGGTGCTACGCTGATCATCTTCGTTGTGCTTGCCAATGCGGTGATCAAGAATTATCTTTCGAAACGAACTTCTTCGAAAATTTTGCAAAGTGAGACGGGTCATTGAAACCCAATTTAAATCCGATTTCTTTGGCAGATAATTGCGTAAAAAACGACAATCTTTTGGCTTCTGCAACCAAGCGATTTTGAATGTGTTCTTTCGCTGTTCGACCCGTATTTTTCTTGATGATTTCGTTTAAATAGTTCGCTGAAATGGTCAGTTTATCGGCATATTCACTCACTTTGTGCCATTCCATGTATTTCTGTTCCACCAATACTTTGAATCGTGATACAATTTCTGGCGGCATTTCTCCCGTTGATTCAAATTGTTTGTTTGATTTCAATTCACAAGCATCAATCAAAAACAACTTCAAATAGGCACTGAATTTTTCCTCTGTGAAACTTTGGTTAGAGTTATAAATTTCTTGTAGTTTGTAGATCAATTTTTTAACATCATTGTGCGAGTCATCGAGTTGTAGAAAATTGATTTTTCCTTCCACAGTGAAAAGATTTAAATCATTGATGAATTTAGTTGTCAATCCATTTTTAATCAAAAATTCCTCCGTGAATAAAATGGCCAATCCTTCAGGTGCTTCATCTTCAGATTCAACTTGGTGCACTTGCTCTGGATGGATGAAGAACAACATGTCGTTTTTTATTTCAATCGTGTTGAGATCAATCGTGTGTTTTCCGGAAGCGTTGATGGTCCAAAGAACGGTGTAATAATTATGTCTGTGCGGTTCTTCAATTTTGTCGGTATCTTTTTTCTTCTCCTCAATTTCTTGAAAAGTCTTGACCGCAAAATTGACGCTTTTGTTGTCGATAATTAAGTCAACATTTTCTATGTTTCTGAAGTAAGACATCCGCTACTGAATTGATTAGTCTTTGAGGGTTTGTACCAACGCATTCCAAAATTCTTCAGTTGAATTGACGCATCCTTGCTCCAACATTTGGTGAATTTCAGTTTCTCGTACTTGAGAATATGGCTTTTCATTCGTGAAAAAGCTCAATAAACCTGCGTTTTTTGTCAATGCGTCGTGAATTCCTTCAGGCGTCGATAAATCAACCAAATTAGTTGGATTTTTTTTCTGAATTGCTATCAATTCCAACTTTTCAGCTCCGCAATTGAAAACAAAGCAACTGTCAATGGTTCTGTGTTCCAAAAACTTCACTTTTTCATAAACGATTTGCAACACATTATCACTGAAAAGTTCAATCATTTCCAGCGCCAAATCGGGATTGCTTTTGTTCATTTCCTCCCATTCTTCTTTATACACTTGATTGACTACCAAAAATTGTTTCAAATCATCTTCTAGTAAGCGTAATTCCTCGTCTGATAATAAGCGATATTTCATTGATTTTGCGACTGTTTTCGATTCATTTTCTACAAATTTAACACAAAAAAAGCCGAAGACTTCATTTCATTTTGGAAAAATCCGCTACGAAATAAAGTTTTCGGCTTTAAAAATTGGAAAGAACTGCTTTTACAAAGTTCCTCTCAATGCTTGTTCTCTTTCGATAGATTCAAAAAGTGCTTTGAAGTTACCTGCTCCAAATCCTTTTGCGCCCATTCTTTGAATGATTTCGAAAAACAAAGTTGGTCTGTCTTCCACCGGTTTGGTGAAAATTTGCAACAAATAACCTTCTTCATCCGCATCTACCAAAATCGATAATTTTTGTAGTTCTTTGATGTCTTCTTTCATCATGTCGCGGTGAACACCTAAACGCTCAGGAATTTCATCGTAATATGCTTGTGGTGGCGGTGGTAAAAATTCTACGCCTCTTGCTTTCAATTGCTCTACAGTTCCAATGATATCGTCAGTTGCCACTGCTAAATGTTGAACACCTGAACCTTCGTAGAAATCCAAATATTCTTCAATTTGAGAACGTTTGTTTCCTTTTGCAGGTTCATTGATTGGAAATTTAATTCTACCATTTCCGTTGCTCATTACTTTACTCATCAATGCTGAATATTCAGTGTGAATTTGCTTGTCATCAAACGAAAGGAAATTGGCAAATCCCATGATGTCTTCGTACCATTTTACCCAAACATTCATTTGGTTCCAACCCACGTTTCCAACCATGTGGTCGATAAATTTCAAACCTACTGGCTTTGGGTTGTAATCGCTTTTCCATTCTAAGAATCCAGGTAAAAATAAACCATTGTAGTTTTTACGCTCAACAAAAATGTGAACAGTTTCACCGTAAGTATAAATTCCTGAACGAATTACTTCACCGTGCTCGTCTTTTTCAACTGTTGGTTCCATGAAAGATTTCGCGCCACGACTTACAGTTTCTTCGTAAGCTTTTCTAGAATCTTCAACCCACAAAGCGATTACTTTTACACCATCTCCGTGTTTTTTAACGTGTTCACCGATAGGAGATTCACTGTTCATGGCAGTTGTCAAAACTAATCTAATTTTGTCTTGTTTGATCACGTATGATGTACGGTCTTTCAAACCAGTTTCTAATCCAGCGTAAGCGTGAGATTGAAATCCAAAAGCTGTTTTGTAGAAATGCGCTGCTTGTTTCGCGTTTCCTACATAAAATTCTACGTAATCCGTTCCCAATAAAGGAAGGAAATCTTGTGCGCCTTCAAAGATTTTTTCCAATCCGTATTCAACGTTTTTTACTTCTTTACTCATGATTTTAATATTTTGAAGCAGGTTTTACTTGCTTGATTTTAAATTTGATAAATGATTTTCGGCTTATTCCAACCAAGATTTGTAGTAATCTTTATCAGAAAGATCCAATGCAGCTTGCGTCAATTTCAACGGTTTGAAAGTATCGACCATCACAGCCAATTCTCCAGTTTCCTTTTGACCAATACTGCGCTCCATTGCTCCTGGGTGTGGCCCGTGTGGAATTCCACCTGGATGCAAAGAAATGTATCCTTTTTCAACGTGATTTCTACTCATGAAATCACCATCTACGTAATACAAAACTTCATCAGAATCGATGTTGCTATGATTGTACGGCGCAGGAACAGCTTTTGGATGGTAATCGTATAAACGAGGAACGAAAGAACAAATTACAAAATTGTTTCCTTCGAATGTTTGGTGAATTGGCGGTGGTAAATGCACGCGACCTGTAATTGGTTCAAAATTGTGAATAGAGAAAGCATACGGATAATTGAATCCGTCCCAACCAACCACATCAAATGGATGCGTAGCATAAACGATTTCGTGCAAAATATTTTCCTTTTTCACTTTCACAATGAAATCACCTTTTTCGTCGTGTGTTTCTAATTCTGAAGGAATTTTGAAATCTCGTTCACAAAAAGGAGAATGTTCTAGTAATTGTCCAAATTTGTTTCTGTAATTTCTGGGTGTTAATACAGGGCTGAACGATTCAACAATAAACAAACGATTGTCTTCTGAATCAAATTCAATTTGATAGATCATTCCTCTTGGAATCACTAAATAATCGCCATATTCAAAAGGAATATTTCCGACCAAGGTTCTCAATTTTCCTGTTCCCTTATGGATGAAAATTACTTCATCTGCATCAGCATTTTTGTAGAAATAGGAAGTCAAAGATTTTCGCGGCGAAGCACAAGCAACATTGATATCATTGTTGAACAAAACAATCACACGGCTATCTAAAAAGTCATCTTGTGGTTCAACTTCGTAACCACGAATCATGTGAGATTGTATGTTTTTTCCAAAAGCGGCAATAGGTGTTAAATCTATTGGATTTGAAATAGATTTGACTTGTGTTGGTCTGTGAACATGGTATAAAATGGATGAAAACCCACTAAAACCTTCTGTTCCAAATAATTGTTCATAATAATATCCACCAGTTTCCTTTTCGAAAGTGGTATGTCTTTTTGACGGGAAACGTCCAAGTTTGTGATAGAATGGCATAACTGCTTTTATTTAAAGTTTAACAATCTTCAAAGTATTTGAAATACAATGAAATTTATGAGCTATCAAACGCTTCACTCTGGATTGCGCTTGATTAGAAACTTTAAATAACTGAGTAGTCCTAACCACATTTTCGATTTCGTTTTACACAAAGTTAAAATTTGAATCCAATACTTACAAATTTTATTTGGTTAGAATCTTTCTAAATGAAGTTAAATCAAAGAGTGTTATATCAATTGGTTTAAATTCAGGTTTTTAAGTTTGAATTAAACACAAAAAAAAAGAGTGAGACGGGCGTCTCACTCTCTTCTAACCTAACCTAACCTACCTTTTACAACTAAACCTGAGACAAATGTATATGATGATTTTCTATTTTGCAAATTTTTTTTTAATTTTTTTTAATTTTTTAGGATTTAAGTTTGAAAATGAACGTTTTGTCGGTCAAAAAAGTCATTATTTTTTTTGCTTTGACATTTTTTTGAGTTCAAAAATTTAAAGAAATCGACTTGCTTTAAAAATAATTAACCATGAATATTTTTATTAGTCAATTCATCTCATTATATTCGCACCCTTAAATAAAAAGATAGCAATGGCTCTAATTGGAAAAATTCGAGAAAGATCAGGTTTACTGGTGATTATTATTGGTTTAGCTTTATTAGCATTTATTTTACCTGAATTTAATAAAAGCAACGTTGCAGACGTTGGTCCAGGTTTGGTATATGGTGAAAAAGTAAAATATGATGTTTACGAGCAAAAAAGTAGAGAAGTAGGAATGATGGACGAGCAACAAGCTGCTCAAGCACAACGTCCTTACACTGCTCAAGATCAAGAAAACTCTATTGAGAAAGCTTGGAATGCTGTTGTAGAAGACATCATTTTCGAAAAAGAATTTGAAGAATTAGGAATTGATGTGAGTCAAAGAGAACTTGATGCCTACTTGTATGGTACAGACGGTTTCACTGTGATGGAAAATTTGGCTCAAACTTTTGTAGACTCAACTGGTAAATTCAATCCAAGATTATTGGAGCAAAGAATTCAACAAATGGAGTCTTCTAAAGATCCTAACGAAGCTGCACAATGGGAGCAAAACAAAAAGGATTTAAGAAAGCAACGCAAATCTGAAAAGTATTTTCAATTGTTGTCTCAAGGTGTTTATGTTACAGACTTAGAAGCTGAGGAAGAATACAAAGCACAAAAAGAATTGAAAAGCATTTCATACATCGCTAAGAGATACAGTGAAATTCCTGATGATCAAGTGAAAGTATCTGACGCTGCAGTACGCGCTTATTACGAAGAGCATAAAAATGAGAAAAAATGGGAAGCTACGGCTGGTAGAACGGTGAAGTATTTCGAAATTAAAGTGGCTCCTTCCAAAGAGGATACGACAAAATTTACGAAAATCATGACCGATTTGAAAACGCAGTTCACGAAATCAACTAGTACCAAAACAGATAGTTTATTTGTATTGGCTAATAGTGATATGAAAGCTTATTCAAGCACTCACCAAGCGACTTTCAGACCTGAAAATGATCCTAAAGCGAAACAAGGAATGACTTATCCAATGTATATGGATACTATTTTCAAAACTGCGAGCAAAGGTCAAATCGTTGGACCATATTACGATCAAGGAAACACAAGACTTGCGAAAGTATTGGATTTCAATAAATATGTATTGAAAGTACGTCACATCTTAATTGGTGCGAAACAAGGTGATACGTTGTCATTTGTGAAAGCTAAACGCAAAGCAGACAGCATCATGGTGACTTTGAACAAAACAAATTTCCCTGAATACGCTCAAAGATTCTCTGAAGATCCAGGATTGAAACAAAATGGTGGTGTCTATGAAGATTTCTTAGATTACGAAATGGTTCCTGAGTTTTCTCAATTTGCAATTGATAATCCAATTGGAAAAATTGGAACTGCGAAAACAACTTTCGGGATCCACATAATCGAAGTATTGGATAAAAGAGAAGTAAACTTCCCGGTATTGGCAATCATTCAAAAAACATTGACTCCAAGTCAAGACACTGAAGATGATGCTAAAAGCGCCGCTTATGAAGTGTATGACGAATTCTCCGCAAAAATTGAGAAAAAATCAACGCCAAAAGCGAAATTAGACTTGTTTGATACATTGGCTAGAAGAAATGATTTCTTCGTTACTCAACCAATTGATATCTTGACAGAAAGTCCAAGAGTAAATGCATTTGAAACTCCAATGGCAAAAGATAAAATTTTGAAATTGGCTTACGATGAAGACGCAGAAGTTGGAATGATGTCTTATCCAATCAAAGATGGTTCTAAATATGTAATTGCGATTATTTCTTCTATCCGTCAAAAAGGTGTTCCAAATTTCGAAGATGTGGAAGCTCGAATGAAAGTGGAAGTAATGAATGATTTGAAAGCAAAACGTTTCACAAGAATGATGCTTGGAAGCAGAACGATTGAAGCAGCTTCCAAAAAAATGAATACTCCAGTGCAAGAAGCTGAAGTAACATTTGCAAATCCTCAATTTGGTGGAAGTGGTTTTGAGCCAGAAGTTGTAGGTTCATTGTTCGCAGGATTGAAAAATGGAGAATTGACTATTCCTTTGAAAGGATTGCAAGGTGTTTACTTGATTCGTTTGAATAAAACAACCAAAGCACCAGCAACAAGCAATTATGATTTAGAGAAAAATCAATTGTTGAATGCAGCAAGAGGAAACGTCAGAAGTTCTGTTAGTCAAGCTTTATTCAAAAAAGCTGAAGTAAAAGATTACCGTAAATTCAATAGTCTTGGTATCACAATCGAAGACTAATTAAAATAATAATTTTGAAAGGGTTGGATCATTGATTCAACCCTTTTTTTATGCTTAGATGTCTAGTCCTAAAATAGCGATACACAATTTTTATCGTTATGGAAAAAGAGAAAAGCTTTTATGAAAAGCGCAGTCAAAAGGATTATTCAATGTCCTTTAAATTAGCTGTTGTTAGTGAAGTTGAATCAGGAATTATTTCAGTAAC
>CANFUT010000019.1 GCA_947450325.1 Flavobacteriia bacterium | reverse complement strand
TTACTGAAATAATTCCTGATTCAACTTCACTAACAACAGCTAATTTAAAGGACATTGAATAATCCTTTTGACTGCGCTTTTCATAAAAGCTTTTCTCTTTTTCCATAACGATAAAAATTGTGTATCGCTATTTTAGGACTAGACAATATTTCGACTTACAAATCAAATTTGATTCCTTGTGCCAAGGGCAAACTATCAGAATAATTGATTGTATTCGTTTGTCTTCTCATGTAAACTTTCCACGCATCAGAACCAGACTCACGTCCACCTCCTGTTTCTTTTTCACCTCCAAAAGCGCCTCCAATTTCAGCACCTGAAGTTCCGATGTTTACGTTTGCAATTCCACAATCTGAACCTGCAGCTGACAAAAATGCTTCTGCTTCTTTCAAGTTATTGGTCATAATTGCTGAGGATAAACCTTGAGGAACACCATTTTGTAATGCAATCGCATTTTCAACTGAACCGCTGTATTTCATTAAATATAAAATTGGCGCAAAAGTTTCATGTTGTACAATCGCATAATCATTGCTTGCTTCAGCAATTGCTGGTTTTACGTAGCATCCAGATTCATATCCTTCGCCTGTCAACACTCCACCTTCAACGATGATTTTTCCACCTTCTTCAACTACTTTTTGCAAAGCATTTTGGTAAGCAGTAACTGCGTCTTTGTCTATCAATGGTCCAACGTGCATATTTTGATCCAATGGATTTCCAATTTTCAATTGTCCGTAAGCTTTCACGATGGCATTTTTTACCGTTTCGTAAACGTCTTCATGAATAATCAAACGACGAGTAGAAGTACATCTTTGTCCGGCAGTTCCAATTGCGCCAAAAACAGCACCGGGAACCACAACTTTTAAATCAGCAGTTGGTGTAATAATAATTGCATTGTTACCTCCTAATTCAAGTAAAGAACGACCTAAACGTTCTCCTACTACTTGTCCAACAGATTTACCCATTCTAGTCGAACCCGTTGCAGAAATCAAAGGGACTCTTTTGTCTGCGGTCATTGCTTTTCCTAATTCAGGTCCGCCGATTACCAAACACGAAACTCCTTCTGGAACATCATTATCAGTAAAAACTTCTTCTGCTATTTTCTGACAAGCAATGGCAGTCAAAGGTGTTTTTTCAGATGGTTTCCATATACAAACATCTCCACAAACCCAAGCTAAAGCTGCGTTCCAACTCCAAACAGCCACTGGAAAATTAAATGCTGAAATAATTCCAACTAATCCTAGTGGATGATATTGTTCATACATTCTATGACTTGGACGTTCAGAATGCATTGTTAATCCATATAATTGACGAGAAAGTCCAACTGCAAAATCACAGATGTCAATCATTTCTTGAACCTCACCCAAACCTTCTTGCAAAGATTTTCCCATTTCGTAGGAAACCAATTTTCCAAGTGGTTCTTTGTAATCTCTCAATTTATCTCCCAATTGTCTTACAATTTCACCACGTTTTGGTGCTGGAATTTGTCTCCAAACTTTGAAAGCTTCTTGAGATTTTAAGATTGCGGCTTCATAATCCGCTTGAGATGCAGCAGAAACAGAAGCAATTAATTTTCCATCAACTGGAGAATAAGAGTCGATTTGTTCACCACTAGTGTTAAACCAATAACTTCCTGTTGAAGCTCCTGGATTGATGGATTCAATTCCTAATTGATCCAATATTTCTTGAATTTCAAGACCTGATTGCACGTTAGACATTTGCCCTTATATTTTTAATTAATAGACTACAAAATTACATGAATTATTTAACTCTTTAATTCAATTTTGAGAAATAAAAAAGCATTTACCAGAACTTAATCCGATAAATGCTTTCGTTATAATTATGCTCTTTTAATTATCTAACTACTATTATTTTTTTGGTTAATACTTTCCCATTTATTGTTCCTGTAATAAAATAAGCACCATTTGGTAAATCTTCAACTTTCATTTGATTTCCATTTTCTTCATTTATAACAACAGTTTTAACCAAACCTCCTAATTGATTAATAATACTGAAGGTTCCTGGTTCACTAGACTTCAATACAATTGAACCATTTGAAGGATTTGGGTTGGCGTCAAAATCAGAATTCAAATTTTTTGATTTTAATTCTACAGCACCACTTAAGTTTAAAGCAATCGCTGCTTTGGTTGTAATATTACATGCAGCTCCAAACGGCCCATATATTAAACCATTATTCAAACTAAACTGAACTCGTATGGAATATGTCTGACCAGCTTGATAAGTTGGTAAGTCACTAAGATATAATGTACGAATCGTTTTATTTACAATTTGAAAGTAACCATTTGGACCACTGACCTCAAATCGATAATTTGTTGCACCGGTTGCTGCAGTTGCCCATATTCCAGTCGAATTACTAGATAATATAGTTCCACATTGTGAAGCTTGAATTTTTGTTGTCGGATGAAATGTCGTTATCGAACAAGCACTTCCGTATGGGCCAAAAATTAATCCATTATTTAAACTTACGCAAACTTTGATTGAATAAGTTTGTCCTAAGTCGTATGCTGACAAATCACTAAGATAAAAAGTACGGATTGTTTTATTTACAACTTGTAAATAACCATTTGGACCACTGACCTCAAATCGATAGTTTGTTGCTCCAGTTACTGCACTTGACCATATACCAGTCGAATTACTAGTTAATATAGTTCCACATTGTGAAGCTTGAATTTTTGTTGTCGGGTGAAATGTTGTTATTGAACAACTACTTCCGTACGGGCCGAAAATTAATCCATTATTTAAACTTGCGCAAACCTTGATTGAATAAGTTTGTCCTAATTCATAAGTTGGTAAATCGCTAAGATATAGAGTCCGGATTGTTTTATCTACTACTTGTAAATAACCATTTGGACCACTTACTTCAAAGCGATAGTTTGTTGCTCCGGTTATTGCATTAGCCCATACACCTGCAGAATTACTCGTTAAAGTAGATCCACATTGCGAGGATTGAATTTTTGTTGTCGGGTGAAATGTCGTTATTAAACAAGCATTTCCGTATGGGCTATAATCAGAACCGTTATTCAAGCTTGTACACACTTTTATTGAATAAGTCTGACCGATTTCATAAGCAGTTAAATCACTTAAGAAGAAAAACGAAACTGCCTTTGTGATTACTTGCAAATAGCTATTTGGCCCACTCACTTCAAAGCGATAATTAGTGGCTCCTGAAATAGTATTTGCAGTAATTGCTGCTGAATTACTTGTTAAAGTACTCCCACATTGACTTGCTTGAAGCTGCGTACAAACCACTACAGATGATTGAATTTCATTAGAAACCACAGGTGAAGTTGAAGCGCAAACAGCATTGGAAACCATTTGAAGTGTTACAATTTGTCCGTTTGTTAAAGTAGATGTAGAGAATGTGGAGCCAGTTTGTCCATTGATGTCTACTCCATCAATTCTCCATTGATATGCTGGATTTAATCCACTGTCTGTTGAGGATGCTGTTAATAAAACTGTAGTTCCAGAGCAAACAGAATAATCCAAATCCGAAGATGTAATATTTACACTTGGATTAGGAATAATGTTAATTGTCAGATTCAAAATTTCTGTAACACAATTCGTCGTAGATCCATAATATGTACCTGACTCTGTATAAGTTTCTCCTGTGTTTGACCATGTAAAGCTACCACAAGCTGTTTCATTTGTATAATTGTTTGATAATGTCGTTCCAACAAAACTTGAATATTCCTCCAAACTTTCTGCACAATTTCCATTAAAAACAGAATATAAATTGATGTAATTTGATCCACTACCAATCTCAAATGGAATTAAAACTTCTCCATTGTTTGCAATTTCCGCGCTGTTGTCAGTGAGATTTAGTCCATAATTAACGGTTGCATTCGGTGTACCTGTAATTTTAAAATAACCCGTTGAGCCCACACATGTTGTGCCTTCAACAAACTCAACTGTTGCTGTCAAACTTGGTAAAATTGTAAGATTCAAAGTCTGTTGAATACAATTATTTAATGTTCCTGTATAAGTTCCTGACGCTGAATAGGTGTCGCCAGTATTTGACCAAGTAAAGCTGCCGCATGCAGTAACTGTTGTTATGCTGTTAACAGTTCCATTATTACATACCCTTGAAATGGAAGGAGCTGGAGCACTTCCAAGATTTAAATTCCACGTAGAACACAAATTCGGACTTGCAACGTTTTCATTTGAATAATAATACTGTTCATCAATTGGACCAGCAATATCCACTGTTCCAAAAGTGATTAACCATTTACTTCCATCCCAAAAAATCTTGTGATTATCATGTTGATATTGTGGCTTACCAAATGTTAAACCTGCGCGAATGTAATTGCCATCTAATTGAGATGAGCCAGCGCCGGAAATAATCATGTTTTGACCAAAACTAAGATTATTGAAAATTAAAAATAAAAATAGAAATCTTTTCATCGTAGTAATTTTAAAATTATTTCAACTAAGATATAAATTAAAATGTAAAACAACTTAACATAAATAAATAAATATCAATTTAAGGAATTGTCCTATCAACAATTTAAGCCACTGTTTTCCTAATTTTCTCTTAATCTCTTGTTAATTTTACTCATTTCATCGCTCAATTGTAATCTTTGGATTATAATTCCCTAAATTTGCAACAAATTAAATTACAAAAAGAGATGGGTAAGTTTGGTATGATGGAAATTATTCTGATTTTGGCAATTGTTGTTTTGCTATTCGGAGGTAAAAAAATTCCAGAATTAATGAAAGGCCTTGGAAAAGGAATCAAAGAATTTAAAGATGCTTCTAAAGGAGAATCTTCAAGCACAGAAGTTGAAGAAAAAAATAAGTTGTAAATTCCTATTTCATGTATCACAATTTTGCTGAGGTAAAGATCGCCCTTTCTTCGGGTAAATCTGTTTTGGATATCGTTGAAGATTATCTTCAAAATATTAATCAAAACAAAGATCTAAATGCTTTCTTGGAAGTTTTCGAAGATTCTGTGCGCCAACAAGCGGCTGCAGTCGATCTGAAAATAAAAGCAGGAAACGCCGGCAAACTTGCAGGTCTTGTTGTAGGAATCAAAGACAATATTTGTTTTAAAGGACACAAAGTTTCTGCATCTTCAAAAATACTTGAAGGTTTTGAATCTCTTTATACAGCCACTGCGCTTCAAAGATTAATTGATGAAGACGCCGTTGTAATTGGTCGCTTAAATTGCGATGAATTTGCAATGGGAAGCTCGAATGAAAATTCAGCTTTTGGACCAGTTTTAAATCCTATAAATAGAAAAACAGTTCCTGGTGGTTCATCCGGTGGTTCTGCCGCTGCAGTCGCAGCTCATTTGTGTACAGTAGCTTTAGGAAGTGATACAGGAGGTTCTATTCGTCAACCGGCTTCTTTTACAGGTACATTTGGAATCAAACCAACTTATGGTCGAATCAGTCGTTACGGATTAATCGCGTATGCTTCTTCATTTGATCAAATTGGTGCTTTTTCTAATTCTTTAGAAGATAATGCATTGGTTACAGAAATCATGGCTGGTTCGGATAATTTTGACAGTACAGCTTCTTCAAAACCAGTTGGGAATTACTTTCCTGAAAAAGAAATTGGCAAAAAACGAATCGCTTACATCCAAGAAAGTTTTGAAACTGAAGGAATTAATCCTGAAGTAAAAAACAGGATGTTGGAAATCATTGATAAACTAAAATCGGAAGGGCATGTTGTAGAGCCTGTTTCTTTTCCATATTTAGAATACATGGTTCCAACTTATTATGTTTTGACAACAGCAGAAGCTTCATCCAATTTATCTAGATTTGATGGTGTCCATTATGGACATAGAGCAGCAAATGCTAAAGGTGTTGAAGCAACTTACAAAGAATCAAGAACAGAAGGTTTTGGACCTGAAGTTTTAAGAAGAATCATGGCTGGAACATTTGTTCTTTCCCATGGATATTATGACGCGTATTATACTAAAGGTCAAAAAGTAAGACGTGTTTTACAAAATAAAACCAAAGAAATTTTCAATGATTTTGATTTTATTTTAACTCCAACTACTCCATCTTCTGCATTTGAATTAAACGCTGTTTCAGATCCAATTCAAATGTATTTACAAGATATTTTTACGGTTCACGCAAATTTAACTGGAAATCCAGCAATTTCACTTCCTTTTGGGAAGACAACTGAAAATATGCCCTTTGGAATTCAAGTAATGGCAAAACCATTTGAAGAAAAAGCACTTTATGATTTTTCTTCCTATTTAGAAAAAATAACGCTGTAAAGCGAAGCATTAATTAACTGAAAATGACTTCTTGACGTTTTCATCAAAAGCTTTAGGTATGAAAATTTGCTTGTCCTTATTATCAATTTTGGTCTGCTTTTGTGGGTTGAACGCCCAAACGAGAAAACCAAAACCAGCAGTAAAAGACAGCCTAAGTAGCGAAGCTTTTATGCGTGTAATAGATGAAACGCTCAACGCATATTATGCAGATTTTGCAAATCAATCCAATTTTGACTCGATTATCAATGCATTGGAATATGAGCCAAACACAATTCCGGTAGTTTCTGATGAAGTTTACTGTCAGAGATTAGAGAAAATGAATGAAATAACTCCGTTTCATTTAGACTGTAATTCAATATCTCTCTCAACAATCCGCTTTTTTGCAAGCAATCGAAGAAGTTTTGCTAAGGTCGTTTTAGGTCGATCAGCTCTTTATTTTGACATGTATGAAGAAGCTTTAGCAAAGTATGATTTACCTATTGAATTAAAATATTTATCGGTTATCGAAAGTGGATTACGACCACAAGTAAAATCTCCAGCTGGAGCTTTGGGTTTGTGGCAATTCATGTATGGGACGGGTAAAATGTATGGTTTAAATGAAAATTCATACATCGATGAGCGCATGGATCCTGTCAAAGAAACAGATGCTGCATGTCGTTATCTCAAGAAACTTTTCGGAATTTACGGTGATTGGAATTTGGCTTTAGCTGCTTATAATGCTGGTCCCGGAAACATCAATAAAGCGATTCGCCGTTCTGGTGGGAAGCGAACTTATTGGGAAGTAAGACCATTTCTTCCACGTGAAACACAAGGATATGTGCCTAATTTTATCGCTGCTGCATATTTGTTGACTTACCACGCAGAGCACAACATTGAACCAGCTCCTGCCAAAATTCATTATTACCAACTTGACACCATGTGTCTAACAAAAGGTTTACACATGTCAACAATTGCGAGCTTAATTGATTGGACTGTAGATGATATTAAAACATTAAATCCTATTTATAAAGCACAATATATTCCTTTTTCTCAACCAAATCAATGCATTGCTGGTCCATTGACGAAAATTGGAAAACTAGTGAGTTTGGAAGATTCATTATATAAATTGGAAAATAGTTTGTACGGTTCATCTGGTAAATTAACTCCACTTCCTGTTGAAAATATTGCAGATACTAACGAAGTTGTTGCTGTAGAAACGCCAGTGAATAATCCTACAAACAAAGAATATGTTTATCACAAAGTAAAATCTGGCGAAACTTTAAGTTCAATTGCTAGAAAATACAATGTAACAAATAGTCAAATCACTAAATATAACAGACTGAGAAGCTCTCGTGTTACCAGAGGTCAAACCTTGAAAATCCCTCAAAAAACAACAACATCAATTGCTCCTCCAATAATAACTCCTCCCGTCAAAAAAGACAGCCTCACAACAACTATGGGCACAATCTATTATGACTCTTCTGTAACAGTGTTTCACATTGTGCAACGAAACGAAAGTTTGACTGTCATTGCTGGAAAATACAACACCACTGTTGAGAAAATTAAAGAATTAAATGGTTTGAAAGACAATTGGTTAAACATTGGTCAAAAACTTAAAGTAAACACCGTTATTAAACTTTCCAAACCAGGACTTGTGAAAACGGAAGTTATCAAAACGGAGCCTGTTGTTCCAAAACCAAATGTCCCTAAACCAGTAGTCCCAAAAGCTGAAGTAAAAAAATATTACAAAGTAAAGTCTGGCGATTTGTTTGGCAGAATAGCTGATAAACACGGATTAACGCCGGCGCAATTGCAAAAATTAAATCCAGGTATCAAGCCAGATAGAATTAATGTTGGTCAAGAAATTCGTGTAAAATAAGTGGATGAATCTATTGAAAATATCATTTTCGATTTAGGCGGTGTAATTTTAAATATCGATTATCAATTGACTGAAAATGCTTTTAAATCATTGGGATTAAAGGATTTTGACTCAATGTACACCCAAGCAGCACAATCTGGTTTATTTGACATTTACGAAAAAGGAGATTGTTCTACCCCCTATTTTATCAATGCACTGCTAGATTTTTTACCTCCAAATACGAGCGCGAATAAAGTGGTGGCCGCATGGAATGCTATGATTTTAGATTTTCCAATACAAAATTTAGAATTGCTGCAAAAACTAAAAAGTAACTATAGAATCTTCCTTTTAAGTAACACCAATGATATCCATTTACAAGCTGTAAATAGAGCACTGAATAAGGTTTCTAAGGAAAAAAACCTAGATCCTTTTTTCGAAAAAACCTATTATTCTTTTGAAATGGGAATGAGAAAACCAGATGCTGAAATCTTCACTAAAGTTTGTTTGGAAAATGATTTGGACTTAATTAAAACCTTGTTTATTGACGATACTGAACGCCATATTTTAGGTGCCAAAAGCGTAGGACTTAACACGCATTTTTTAACTCCAGGAAAAACTATACTTCAGCTTTTTTCTTGACACAATTCTACTAAAATTCCAGCTGTCGATTTTGGATGTAAAAACGCAATTATTTTATTGTCTGCACCAGACTTTGGAGTTAAATTAATCAATTCAAAACCCTCGCCTTTCAATCGCTCTATCTCAGCAAATATGTCTGTTACATCAAATGCAATGTGGTGAATTCCTTGTCCTTTTTTGGCAATGAATTTAGCAATAGGACTGTCATCTGTAGTCGCTTGTAGTAATTCAATTTTGGATTCTCCAATTTTATAAAAAGCTGTCTTGACTCCTTCCGATTCAACCTCTTCCATTTTATAGCAAGCGCTACCTAATAATTTTTCGTAGATTTTGGCAGATTCTTCGATATTCGATACAGCAATTCCTAAATGTTCAATTTTATTCATTTCTTAGATATTATCCTCTGAAAAACTTTTCTGTTTTGTTGTCGAAATTGATGTAATAAGCGCCTTTAAGCAGATTTTCGCAATCTACTGATGTTCCACTTCCTTTTTTTACAATGTTTCCGTATGCATCAAAGATTTCGTATTTCGTTTCAACAGGCTTTCCATTGGTTGTAAATTGAATGGACGTTTTTACAATGACAGGAGATTTTTGCACTCCAGGAACCTGTGATTTAAACTTAACTTCTTTAGAAATTCTTTTTTCGTCAGTGTGATCAATTTGCACTACTCGCAACGTGTTTTCACCTGAATGAGGAGCAATTTGCAATTCATAATTGTTAGGACCAACAGTTCCCTTTCCTTGTGTTTCTCCAACTTGAACCCATTTGTCCCAACGATATTGTTCTACAAAAAACGGTAATTTTCCTTTTTCGCCAGTCGTCGTCCAACTGATTTTTCCGTCAGTATTTACATTAATCGTTGTTACTACAAAAGTACTTCGCGGTAACAAAACTTCTGGGTTTAATATTTTTGGTTTACAGCTTTCACTGTGTTCAATTACAATAAAAAGCGGCTCTCCAATGGCGATATTAAACAAAGAAAAATCGATTTCAAAAGCGCTTGTTCCTGTTCCTCCTGGCATTACATCACCATTTACAGTTACTTTGGAAACACAAAAACCAAAACCATCTTCATTTTCCGGATTTTGAACATATAAATTTTTACCTTGATAAGTTCCTTCTATTGACAAAGTTGCGTTTGCAATAACATTAAATAACAAGACCAAACAAAAAGTAACTAGAGTTCTCATCAAAAACAACTTGATAATAAATATATTCGAATTACAAGTTTACTATATTTTATTGAAAAACCCAAGAAAAAGCGTAGTTGTGAGTTATTTTTTTAGCTGCTGAATTAAATGTTGTTACATTCAAATAATCACACACTGAAATTTATTTTTTGAAAACCAAAATCTCTATCTTCGCATTCAAATTAAATAAGATGTTGGTTTTTAAATTTGGTGGTGCATCCGTAAAAAATGCTGAAGCAATTCAAAATGTTTCAAAAATTCTTTCATTGTACTCTACAGAAAAAAGATTGGTCGTAATTTCTGCCATGGGAAAAACGACCAATGCGCTGGAAGAAATCGTTCAAGCACTTTGGGAAAGGAATGTTTCAACCTATAAATACTTGGTGGAAGAAACGTATAATTTCCATTTAAAAATTTTAAATCAACTTTTTAAAGAACATCATTATGCTGTTCATCAAGAGGTTGAATCAGTTTTCGATTTTCTAAGAAACAAAATTGACCAACCAATTTCCGATAATTTTGATTTCGAATACGATCAAATTGTATCACTGGGTGAAATTTTAAGTACGCTTATTGTTGATGCCTATTTGAGAGAAGAAGGTCATCTATCTTTTTGGGCAGATGCGAGAAAATTAATCCGCACTGATCGCCAATACAGAGATTCAAATGTTGATTGGACGAAAACCCAAGAATTGATTAATGAAAGATTGCTTCCATTGTATAAATCAGCAAAACTAGTTGTAACGCAAGGTTTTATTGGACATACGTCTGAAGGATTTACTACTACTTTAGGTAGAGAAGGATCTGATTATACAGCTGGAATTTTAGCATATTGCACCGATGCCAAAAGTGTTACCATTTGGAAAGATGTGCCAGGAATGTTGAATGCGGATCCAAAATGGTTTGAAGACACAGTCAAATTAGATCAAATTTCATTCAAAGAAGCCATTGAATTGGCTTATTATGGTGCTTCTGTTATACACCCAAAAACGATTAAACCGCTACAAAACAAACAAATATCTTTGTATGTAAAATCATTCATTGATCCAAGTACGCCAGGAACTGTCATTCAATCGTCTATGGATTATGACCATTTGATTCCATCTTTCATTTTCAAATTAGACCAAGTTCTATTTTCAATCACACCGAAGGATTTCTCTTTTATTGTAGAAGAAAATTTGAGTGACATTTTCGAAACGCTTTCGAAATCAGGAATTAAAATTAATCTAATGCAAAATTCTGCATTGAGCTTTTCATTTGCTGTCGATCAAAATAAAATCAAAATTGACGAGGTTTTAGATCTTTTCAGAAATAAATATGAAGTGAAATTCAATGCAAATTTGGAACTTATTACTATCAGACATTATGATGATGCAACAATTGCCAAAATGATTCACAATAAGACGGTTTTAATTGAGCAAAAAACAAGGCAGACGGTTCGTTTTTTGGCAAGAAAAATTGATTAATCCCAATTTAAATAGTCTTCGATGTCTTTCCGATCGTGTTTAGAAGGTCGACCAGTTCCATACTCTCTATAAGCACTTTGTGCTATTTGATAGGTCTTATATTTTTCTATTTCTTCAGCAGGAGTGACATCAATGAGATAATCCGCAACCAATTTTGGACCTACTCTTTTTTCCAACAATTGAATGATTTTGTAGGAAAAAACAGCAGTGTTTTTATAAACATTTATAAAATCGCCAACTTTTACATCGCGCGCCGGTTTTACCTGTGATTGATTTAATTTGATTTTTCCTTTTGAAATCAAATCCGAGGCTTGTGAGCGTGTTTTAGCAATTCTTACTGCCCACACGTATTTATCAACCCTGCAACTCATTTTGAAGTTTTTTTGTCAATTTTGAAACCACTTGCTGATATGAATGTTCTATCAATTCATAAATCAACTGATCAGACACATCTTGATTGATTTTGACTGTATTCCACAACGATTTATTCATGTGAAAACCAGGAGTAATTCCTTCGTGCTGTTCTCTCAACAAAACCGCCTTTTCTGGATCACATTTTAGATTAATTGAATCAAATAAATCAACATCAATCAATGCAAACATTTTTCCCATTACTTTAAAAACCAAGGTCTTTTGATCAAAAGGAAAACCTTCGGAAGTTCCTTTCAAACTCAAACAATAAGACCTTAATTCTTCAATATTCATTTGGACTAATGAATTCCAGGTGCAAAATCATTATTTCCCAGGTTTTTCAACATGATCGTGTGCTCGCGTAATGCACCATACCATGTTTTTTGAGAAATATAAGGCAAATTGAATTCTTTAGCTGTTTCCTTTACAATTTTCGCCAATTTATCATAGTGTACATGACAAATGTTTGGAAACAAATGGTGTTCAATTTGAAAATTTAAACCACCAACATACCATGAAAAAACTTTTGCTTTGGGTGCAAAATTAGCGGTGTTATACAGTTGACTAACAGCCCAATCAGCATCAATATTTCCTGATTCATCAGGCACCGGATAATTTGAAGTTGGAACAACGTGAGCAGGCTGAAAAATCATTGCTAAAATCAAACCTGCAATAAACTGCATTGCTAAAAAGCCTAAAATTGTAGCCCACCAAGGCAACGAAGAAAAAACAAACGGAAGTCCAAAAATCACAGCGAAATAAAGAATTTTCGAAACAATAATGGATGTCAACAATTGACTATAGGTAATGTCCTGCGTTTTCATCAAATCCATTTTGTTGTACCTTACTGCTTGGCGGTAATCTTTTACAGTACACCACATTAAAGTCATCAAACAATATAAAAACCAAGCATAAATGTGTTGGTATTTGTGTAATTTATATCTTTTTGCATGCGGTGAAAAGCGCATCACTTTTCCTGGATTAATATCCTCATCCATACCTGTGACATTCGTGTAAGTATGGTGCAAAATATTGTGTTGGATTCTCCAGTTTACATCTGAACCACCCAAAGCAAAAATGACAAAACCAAGTGATTTATTGATGTATTTATTTTTTGAATAAGCACCATGATTTGCATCATGCATGATTGACAAACCAATTCCAGCCATTCCAAAACCCATCACAAGCCACATCAAGAACGAAATCAAAGGACTTTCAATGACTGTTAAAAGTAAAACAAAAGGAACAACGTATAAGGCAATCATGAAAATTGTCTTGATAACCATATTCGTGTTAGCAAATCTCGATTTTTTTTTCTCTTTAAAATATTCTCTAACGCGCTGTTGCAGCGTTTTATAAAACTCCACATTATGACTTTTGGAGAAAGAAATAGAAGGAATGCTCATAGTTTTCACATAAATTTAACACAAATATAAGAAATTTAAAACTATGTAATCCTTTGTTCGCTTATTTAGTCCATGGTAAATTGTTCAAAAACTGAAGTTGAACATAAATAACACTAATTTTGTTGTGTTAAAGGCGATATCAAAAAAAGCGATGGAAAATAAGCAAAGTTCGAAAAAATACTGTGTAGATTATTTTAATAGAAATAGATATGTGACACGTGAAATCACGATTGGAAATCTAAAAATTGGAGGAAATCAACCAATCAGACCACAATCGATGACAACGACGGACACAATGGATACAGATAAATCCGTTGAACAATCAATTAGAATGATTGATGCTGGATGTGAACTAGTTAGACTAACTGCACCGAGCAAAAAAGAAGCTGAAAACTTAGGTAAAATAAGCGACAAACTTAAATCGCTTGGATATGATACTCCACTTGTTGCTGACATACATTTTACGCCAAATGCAGCAGAAATTGCAGCCAAATTGATTGAAAAAGTCCGTGTAAATCCTGGAAATTACGCTGACAAGAAAAAGTTTGAGGACATAGATTTTACTGATGAATCCTATTCAGCGGAACTACATAGAATTGAAGAAAAATTCAAACCTCTGGTTCAAATTTGCAAAGATCACGGTACCGCAATGAGAATTGGTACGAATCACGGATCACTTTCTGATAGAATATTGAGTCGCTTCGGCGATACCCCAGAAGGTATGGTGGAATCAGCCATGGAATTTTTAAGAATTTGTCAAAAAATGGACTACCACAATTTAGCCATTTCAATGAAAGCAAGCAATACTTTAGTAATGGTTCAAGCATACCGATTATTGGTTGCAACAATGCAAGACGAAGGAATGAATTATCCACTACATCTAGGTGTAACTGAAGCTGGTGATGGAGAAGATGGAAGAATTAAATCTGCAGTTGGAATTGGTGCACTTTTAGAAGACGGATTAGGTGATACCATTAGAGTTTCTTTAACTGAAGATCCTGAATTTGAAATACCTGTCGCTATAAAATTGATAAATAAATTTAGTTCTAAAAACAATAACTTTAACATTAAAACTAATTTATTAGTTAACTATAATCCATATAATTATTCAAAAAGACATAGCCAATCAATTCATAATATCGGAGGGAAAAATGTTCCAATTGTATTTGCAGACCTATCAAAAAAGACTGAAATTCTACCCGCAAATTTTTACGGATTTGGATACAATTATTCTGTAAGTTTAGACAAATGGAATTTGCAAGATCTAGCTGCAGACTTTGTTTTTATGGGAGAAAATGACTTAAATTTTGAAATTCCAGGAACTTTAGGGGCTGTTTTTGAATATAATAAATGGAAAGATAAATACCAGCATCAAAAACATTGCTACCCAATTCTGAATAGTAGCGAAGCAAAGGATATACGTTTGGAAAATTTACACTTTATAGAACTGAATGCAGAATCTATTGATATAGAAACATGCAAAAACAGACCTAATTGTGTATTCGTATTCACAACGAAATACGACAATAAAACCCAAGTTTACCGATATGCAAGAACACTTTTAGAAAACTACCAAATTGACAACCCAGTAATTCTAAAATATACAAGCGAAATTGAAGACCTAGAAACATTTCAATTGAATGTGTCGAGTGATTCAGGAAATCAATTCATAGACGGTTTTGGAGATGGAATTTGGATTGAAGCAAAACAACCAATGACTATCATTAATTCTTTATCTTTTGGAATTTTACAAGCAACAAGAACAAGAATTTCAAAAACGGAATACATCTCTTGTCCATCTTGTGGAAGAACACTTTTCGATTTACAAGAAACAACAGCCAAAATCAGAAACAGAACTTCTCATTTGAAAGGAATAAAAATTGGTATTATGGGATGCATTGTAAATGGACCAGGAGAAATGGCAGATGCTGATTATGGATATGTAGGCACTGGACCAGGTAAAATCCATCTATACAAAGAAAAAGAAATTGTGCGAAAAAATGTTCCTGAACAGGAAGCTGTCGACGCATTAATTGATTTGATCAAAGAAAACGGCGACTGGATAGAACCAATCAAAAACTAAATTTAAACGCGAAAAAATAAAAAAAGGGTGAAACTGTTAAAAATTTCACCCTCTCTAATTTAACATCTCTAATGACCTAATATGATTCTATCCCAAACAAGATAAAACGCGCTCAAATCGCTTAAATTTTCTTAAAAACATAGATTTGGGAACTAAACCCACCACTTTTTGCGTTAAAATTTGATTTTAGTCCATTAATAACACCAGAAACAATATTTCCTGACTTATACTTTTCAGAAAGCATACTTACGTAAAAAGCGTCAAATTTCATTGGCAGCACTTCAACACATTCCATCTCAAATTGAGAAAATAAATTTCTAATCGTCTTTTCTTGGAAATGATATAAATGTCGAGGCACATCAAATGCCGCCCAAAAGGAACCATAGTGTTTGGCGTCCCAAGATGACATATTAGGAACAGCAACAATAAATACACCATCCTTTTTCAACACCCTAACAAATTCTGCTAAATCTCTTTTCAAATGATAAACATGTTCTAGAACGTGCCACATTGTAATCACATCTTTAGAATTAGACGCCAAGGTTTGAATCTCCGACAAATCCTGTAGTGACAAACCAAACTCTTTTTTTGCAAAACCCTTAGCATCTTGATCAGGTTCTAATCCCTGAACTTGGAATCCTGAAATTTTTGAAGCGTTTAAAAAGTGTCCTGTACCAGAACCAATATCAAGTAAACTGTTTCCCTTTGACAATCGACGAACTAAATTCACTTTTCTTTTCAAAGTGATATTTCTTACAACATTGTAAGCTTTATTAATCAAACCAGACTTAGAACTTGAATGAGAAATATAATTTTCACTCTTATAATAATTACCTATAACTTCTTCCGAAGGAATAGGGTTAGTAAAATGAAACCCACAAGAATTGCAATTTACTATTTTGAAAGTTTCCTTAGTAATCATGTGATCAGGCAGAGTCATAAATTCAGACAATAAGACTCCTTCACAAACAGGACAATTTGTATATGTTTTAATTTGTTCCACGTGAAACTATCTCCCTAAATAAATTAACAAAACAGAAATATCACTCGGTGATATCCCACTAATTCTTGAAGCCTGCCCAATGGTAGCAGGTTTAATCGAAACAAACTTTTCTCGTGCCTCCAAACTAATACTTTTCAACTGGGAATAATCAATATCCAAAGGAATCTTCAAATCATCTAAACGGTTCATCTTCGCCGCCATTTCCTCTTCTCTTTCAATATATCCTTCATATTTCAGTTGAATTTCCGTTTGGATAGAAATATCCGGATGCAAAGTATCAAATTCGTGAACCAGTAAATCAATTTCAGGACTCATTTCCTTTAGTTCATCCAAGCCTACAAGAGGACGTGTTATTAAAGAAGAAAATTTTACTTGTTGATTAATTTCAGCAGAACCCAACTTATGCAAAACAGGATTAGCTTGAGCTGGAGTCACACCTATAGATTTTAGCTTTACCTTAAAATCAGAAACACCTTGTTTCTTCGCGGAAACCTTTTCCATAGCAAGATCATCTAACAACCCAATAGCATGACCTAAAGGGGAAAGACGTAAATCAGCATTATCTTGACGCAACAAAATTCTATATTCAGCACGGCTAGTAAACATACGATAAGGCTCTTTCGTGCCTTTCGTAATCAAATCATCAATCAAAACACCAATGTAAGCATCAGAACGACTAAGAATAAAATCATCTTTGCTTTGAGATTTTCTACTTGCATTTATTCCAGCCATCAGTCCTTGACAGGCAGCTTCTTCATAACCAGTTGTACCATTGATCTGCCCAGCAAAATACAACCCATTTACCAATTTAGTTTCTAAAGTATGTTTCAACTGAGTAGGAGGGAAGTAATCATACTCAATAGCATAACCAGGTCTAAACATCTTAGCATACTCAAACCCAGGAACTGAATGCAAAGCTTGCAATTGAATTTCCTCTGGCAAAGAAGTACTAAAACCATTCACATAGATCTCGCATGTATTCCAACCTTCAGGTTCAACAAAAAGCTGGTGTCGATCTCTCTCCGCAAAACGATTAATCTTATCTTCAATACTTGGACAATAACGTGGACCTCTACTTTGAATCGCACCATTAAACATTGGAGAACGGTCGAAACCTGTTCTTAAAATATCATGAGTTTGTTCATTTGTGTAAGTGATATGACAAGGCCTTTGCGATCTCAACGCAGAAGTATTTGAATAACTAAATTTAGACGGATTGACATCACCTTCTTGAGTCTCCATTCTAGAATAATCCAACGATCTTCCATCAATTCTAGGAGGAGTTCCTGTCTTCATTCGACCGGACTCAAAACCCAAACGCCCTAAATCTTCTGTTATTCCAAAAGAAGCTTTCTCACCAATTCTACCACCACCAAACTGCTTCTCGCCAAGATGAATTAAACCGTTTAAAAAAGTACCGTTAGTTAACACAACCGCATCAGCAAAAACATCCAAGCCAATGGAAGTCTTCACACCAGCAATTGAATCACCAGACACAATTAAACCAGTAACAGTATCCTGCCAAAAATCAACATTGTGGTTTCGCTCCAACATCAAACGCCATTCTTCGGCGAATTTCATCCTGTCATTTTGCGTACGTGGACTCCACATAGCAGGGCCTTTTGATAAATTCAACATTCTAAATTGAATCGCACTCAAATCTGAAACAATTCCACTTCCACCACCCAAAGCATCAATCTCTCGAACAATTTGACCTTTAGCCACACCGCCCATAGCAGGATTGCAACTCATTTGAGCAATGGAATTCATATTCATTGTTATCAACAACACAGAACTTCCCAACTTAGCAGCAGCGTTCGCGGCTTCGCAACCAGCGTGACCACCACCAACAACAATGACATCGTATTTTTTAAGCATTTTTTAATGTTTCACGTGAAACAAAATTAGTTGGAAAGAAAGAATGAAACTACATGTTTCACGTGAAACTAATAAGCTCCAACGCCGCATCTTCTTTTTGACGCATCAATATTTCCTCCTCTTTAGATTTGTCTTTATAACCACACAAATGTAGAACACCATGTGCGATCACCCGATGCAATTCGTGGAAAAAAGGAACATCATAAACTGCCGAATTTTCAAAAACACGGTCGACGCTGACAAATAAATCACCAGAAACTAAATCATCAACACAGTAATCAAAAGTGACAATATCTGTAAAGAAATCATGGTTTAAATGCTGTTGATTAATTTCTAGAAGATAGTTATCTGAGCAAAAAATCAAAGAAACTCCATCAAGAGACTTTCCTTCGCTTCGACAAACATCCGACAACCAAGACTCAATTTTAGAAACAGAAAGTTCTAAATCGTCAGTCTCTTCATAATTAATATCAAGCATCAGGCGCGGTTAAAAAAAATATTTACGACTCTTCCACCTTCGTCGAAGACCAAATCATCTGCGAGATTTTTTATTAAAAAAATACCACGTCCATTCTCCTTTTCAATATTTTCAGGTGCAGTAGGGTCTGGTAAATTATTAAAATCAAAACCGTTTCCCTTATCCTTAATACTAAAGCAAAGACGATCATCTACATCTAAAACTTCAACGTCAATATCAACATTTGAATTATACTGATTGCCATGAATAACGGCATTATTGACAGCTTCAGTAACAGCAATCAAAATATTTCCGTAAGCATCTTCATGAACACCAAGAGAACCACAAACACGATCAATCAAAGACTCCACGATAGAAAGACTAGATAGCTCTGATGGAACGCTTAATTTTTCAATAACTGTTAAACTCATTTTAAAAGTATTAATCTAAACAATTATAAAACACCGTTAAAATACTCACTTGCTTTGTCTCTATAATATTTTCTATATAAAGGATCCACGGCACGAAGCAATTCAACTTGTTTTAGTTTTTGCTGATTATACTCATCAATTCGCTTTTGGTTACTATAATTGAAATTTTTTCCAGATTTAGATTCTCTCTTTTCCTCAAAACCCCTCTCATTCAAAGCTTTCTCACTTTCAAGTAATCGCGTTAAAATATCTTGTTGACGCTTAATCATCTCTTTAGAAAAGCGCTTATTGATCAAATCTTTTTCTTGTTGCTCAAGATCATTAATCAAAGGATTAAGCTTATTTCCAAGACCTGTTCCTTCTTTGTTCATTTCATTTCGCATTTGCTCCAACCGCTGACGAATAGCAGTCTGCTGAGCAGCCATTTTTGCAATTTCCTTATTGCCTAATCCAGGCATTCCTTGAGAACCTTCACCTTCTTTATCACCAGGACTTTTACCACCAGGATTGTTGCCTTTTTTCATCTGCTCTAACTGCTTCTTGAGCATTTCTTTCATATCGCCGGCATCGTCCCCAGATTTAGGTTTAGAACCTTTACCACCGGGTTTATCGCAACTTCCAGAACCAGGCATCTCACTCTGCATTTGATTTTGGATACTTTGTAAACTCTCATTGAGCATCAACGCCAAATTATTGTAAGCAGTCATTACAAATTGCAAATGCTGACCAAGTTCACGTCTTCTGTGCTCATCTATATCCTCTAAGCCTAAATCAAAATTTTGTTTAATATCATTGAGTTCCTTATCAATGAAAGTAGCAATCTTTGGCTGCCTTTTTGCAAGCGCCTCCAAACTATCAGAAACAATTTTAGTGTCATCTATGATATTACGTTGTACACGACCTAATTTTCTATAAAAGGGATCGTTATCACGCACTTTAGAGAACTTCAGCATTGTTTCTTCCTCAGAAAAACTTAAGGTCATCAAACTCTCTAAAATAGATCTCAAAAGATTTATATCCTCCTCGTCTTGTTTTTTGTTAGCAGCCGATTGCATCATCTCCAGTTCATCAGCCATTTTCTTCATTTCCTCCGAAGACTTCTGTTGATTGTCGCCTGCCTTTTTCTCTTTCTGCTTTTCCAAATTTTCTTTAGCTTCCTTCAATTCATTGGTAATCTCTTCCTTTTCCTTCTCCTGATCACCTAGATTCATAGGTTTATCGAGCGCCTCATTTAACTCTTTCAATTCCTTTAAATCTTCTTTAACTTGTTCAAACTTTTCATTAATATCTTTTTGCTTTTCTTCAGCCTTTTCAGTATTTAATTGATTTATCTCAATAGACTCTTTCAATTCTTTTTGCTCTTTAGATAACTCATTCAATTCTTTCTGAATATCATCCAATTTCTCGTTGACTTGCAATTTTTTAAGCATTTCAAGACTTCTATCCAACTGCTTTTTCATGTCCTCAGACTTCATTTCAAGCTGGTCCATCTTCTGATTCATTTGGTTCTTATCTGGAGACTTTATTAAATCTTCTAATTGTTTCAATAAGTCCAATAACTCATCATCCATTACTTCTTCAAGTAACTTCTCAAGCATCTCTTGTTTCTCAAGTAACTCAGGATCCATTTCAGATAGTTGATTCTTCTCATCAATACTTTCCTGCATTTGCATTTGCATCTGCTCAAGTGACTTTTGCAGAGATTGCTGTTCCTCTTTCAATTGATTGACTTGATTCAATTTATTCCATTCATTGGACTTAGAATTCAAAGTCTCTTTCTTTAAACGTTGAATATCTTTCTGAAACTCTTTAGTACGATTAAGTAGGTCGTTAAGTTCCTTCTTAGTCTGATTTTGCGCCTCATCTCTCAATTCATTCAACTCTGACAATGAAGGCAACTCATATACAAACATTTGAGAACGAACACTTTTACTTCCGTTAACGCCATCATTATCACTCACAATGAAATAATACTCAATCTTATCATTTACAGCAAGTTCCTCACGTCGAAAATCTATTGCAAACGTGAATGGCATATCAGTTCCATAAGTTTTAGCAACAGAAAGTTTCTGCTGCTTTTTTATCCCT
Source organism: Flavobacteriia bacterium (assembly GCA_947450325.1). Lineage (GTDB taxonomy): Bacteria > Bacteroidota > Bacteroidia > Flavobacteriales_D > Crocinitomicaceae > JAQVCM01. Next base: position 63,196 of record CANFUT010000019.1, on the reverse strand, counting down.
TTTTCTGATACTATTTGATAATAGAAAGTCAAAGAGCTTAATCCGTAATCATCCGAAATTTGACCTTCAAAAAAACGTATTGCATCAGAAACAGTATCTGTAGTTTCTTTAGCTTGAATACTTGGGAAAGCATCTTTCAGAACGGATATCGAATAATTCAAAGAATCTTTTTTGGAGGTCGACGCGTTGGTTAAAGACACTTTCAAATCCGTAGGATTTCTAAACTTTCTTCTAACCTTAAAGCCTTGCTCACTAAAAAACTGAGTCGTATCATTCCATTTAAAAGAAACTTTTGATGTGTTTTTAGTCAACACACTCCATTCTACAATTGTACCCTCTGGAATTTCTAAATCACCCGCATTTGAAACAATTTCATCTTTCTTACCCAAATAGGATGGATAATGAATCGCAGCTTGAAAACGCCCAATGGCAGACTTTGGAACCACAGGAAGTAAGTATTCCTTACTAGAAAAACCATTTGCTTCAAAATGAAAAACAGCGTCTTCCTTTAGGTTCTTTAAAATATAAAAGCTAGCTATCTTAGAAGTTCTATTCATTAGAAACTTCCCTTGAGAACTTACCAAATAAATCTTTTCTGGCAATTCATCACCCTTCAATTTAACGCCCACAGGAATGTCTTGACCTTCCTCAAAACCGTCAAGTGGAGTGGTCAAAATAAAATCAAACGGAGCCTCAATGGCAAATTCTTGGTTATAATGTACGATGCGATTTGTACCCTGAGTAATTAACTTTGGAAAAGCGAAAGAAATGACGACGAAAACAACTATAATAGGCACAACATATTTAGCATACTTGAGATTCCTCTTCAAATCAATCCCGTTTACAAATGGAACAATAGACAAACTTTGAGATTTTTGTACTACGCTGGCCCTGATCAATTCGAAATTAACATCTTGATTAGATAAAGAGTCGTTCAATTGAAGCGTATTCAACAACCTGTCGGAGACATTTGGAAAAAAAGAACCAATAATCGATGAAGCTTGATATCTATCAATACGTTTTCCGAAGGAAATTAATTTAAGTAAAGGAATGATTAAATACTTGACCAATAAAAATAAATTGGTAGCCAAAAAGCTGAAAAACAAAAAAGCCCTAACGGAAGAAGAAAATCTTCCAAAAAACTCCAAAGAAGCAACAATAAGATAACTCAATAACAAAACGCCTAAGAATAAAATTCCTCCTTTTAGCATTTCATTTTTGTAATACTTTCTAATAAAAGCATCTATCTGATTTAATAAATGTTCAAAAGGTTCCATCCGCACATATTGTATATAGAATAACTTACTAAAGTAAAACTTATTCATCAAAGAACAAACAAAAACTAAACTGGAACAAGAAATTTGATGTTCAAAAGATTATCTTTGCGATAAAATTATCAAGTATGTCAGACAAACCAGTTCGCGTTCGTTTTGCTCCTTCACCAACGGGTCCGTTGCACATGGGAGGCGTTCGTACAGCATTGTACAATTATCTTTTTGCCAAAAAAAACAACGGTACTTTCATTATTAGAATAGAAGATACAGATCAAACTAGATTTGTTGAAGGAGCACAAGAATATATTTTGGATGCACTTAAATGGTGTGGAATTCACGCAACTGAAGGTCCAGGAATAGGAGGAAACTACGGTCCATATATCCAATCTGAAAGAAAAGAACTTTACAAACCTTTTGCGGAAGAACTGGTTGCCAATGATAAAGCTTATTACGCTTTTGATACAGCCGAAGAATTAGACAATGTTCGAGCACAAGCGAAAGCAATGGGTATGCCTAACTGGCAATACAACACCGTTACAAGAATGTCGCTAAAAAACTCTTTGACATTATCTGCCGACGAAGTAAAAAGAAGACTTGAAAATGGCGATCAATATGTGATTCGCATGAAAATGCCAAGAAACATTGATGTTCGTTTCGAAGATATTATCAGAGGTTGGGTAGTCGTGAACACGAATAATTTGGACGACAAAGTTTTGTTTAAAAGCGACGGAATGCCAACATATCATTTAGCAAATATTGTAGATGATCATTTGATGGAAATCAGTCATGTGATTAGGGGAGAAGAATGGTTGCCATCTGCGCCACTTCACGTTCTACTTTATGATTCATTTGGTTGGGATTGTCCAAAATTTGCACACTTACCTTTGTTACTAAGACCTGACGGAAACGGAAAACTTTCCAAAAGAGATGGAGACCGATTAGGTTTTCCTGTTTTCCCAACAGATTGGCTTTCAGTAGAAGGAGAAAAATACACGGGCTATAGAGAATCTGGATACTTTCCAGAAGCATTTGTAAATATGTTGGCATTCTTAGGATGGAATCCAGGAACGACACAAGAATTGTTTTCAATTGAAGAATTAGCTGAAATTTTTACTTTAGAAAGAGTAGGAAAAGCAGGAGCAAAATTTGACGCAGATAAAACAAAATGGTTTCAACAACAATATTTAAGAAATACTTCTAACGAAGCCCTTGCAGACATATTATCGCAAAAATTAAACAATAAATACGATAAAGACGCTTTGGTTGATGTTGCAAGATTGATGAAAGAACGCGCAACGTTTGTTGACGACATTTTAACAGAAGGCGATTATTTGTTGCATAGACCTGAAATTTTTGACGAGCAAACAGTCTCTAAAAAATGGAAATCAGATTCTGCTGTATTAATGTCAGAATGGAATGATCGTTTGAAATCATTGACAGATTTTTATCCAAGTACGATTGAAGTAGCATTTAAATCATTTTTAGAAGCAAAACAACTTGGAATTGGTGCTGTGTTACCTTTGTTCAGATTGCTTATTACAGGAGCAGGAATGGGACCAAGTATGTTTGAAATAGCCTCATTCATTGGACAAGAAGAGTGTGTTGAAAGAATGTATGAAGGATTAGAAAAACTGAAATCACATTCATAAGATGAAACATATCATCGAGGTCAACGGAATAAAACTATATGCTTTTCATGGCTGTCTGCCAGAAGAAGGTAAGATTGGCGGAAACTATTTAGTGGATGTTTGGATGGAAACAGATTTTCAGTTGGCCGCAGAAACAGACACTCTGGAAAATACGATTGACTATGTCATCGTAAACAAAATTGTGGCTGAAGAAATGGCAATCCGTTCAAAACTAATAGAGCATGTTGGATACCGAATCATTGAAAAATTAAAAACTACATTGAATAACTTACATCAGATCAAAGTGAAAATCACGAAGATTTGTCCACCAATAAACGGTGATGTTGAAAATGTAGCAATAATTATAGAGGAAAGCATCAAAAAGGTTTGATTCAAAAGAAATTTTGCTAATTTTGCAATCCGTTCTGGTCTCGTGGCCGAGCGGTTAGGCAGCGGTCTGCAAAACCGTCTACAGCGGTTCGAATCCGCTCGAGACCTCAAAAACCCGTAAATGAATAAGTTACGGGTTTTTTTATGCGCATTAATTACAAAAAAAAGAGGCCTCATATGAAACCTCTTTAATTTAGAAATACAGGAGTAATTATTTCTAAGAAACTTATTTGATTGTCAAACTTTTGAACATTTTGATGCTTTTTCCGTTCAAATCTGTGGCGAAAATCACGTATCCATAATTGCCCGCTTCAACCATATTACCGGCTGGATCTAATCCAAACCATTTAAAATCTTTATCTGTGGATTGAAACACAAATTCATTTCTTTCATTGAAAATTCGGATGGTGAAATCTTTTAAATTTTCTGATTTAAGAAAGAAATAGTCATTCATTCCGTCTCCATTAGGTGTAAACACATTGAAAAACTCTTCAATTTTACCGTCTTCGTATGTCTTCGTTTCAACTAGATCTGGTGTAGCATTATTAGTATTACTTGCTGAATTACTCGCGTCGTTAACACCTGCTTTATCGATAGTACCATGATCTTCATCAGCGGGAGGTGTAACTTGCTTACTTATAATATCAGTTCCATACAATTGTCTTTCTCTCGAAATCCATTCGTCAAGATAGCTGTTAGACGGCAATTCAATTTGAGGAACAATTGGTAACGTTTGTATAGCAATTGCATCAACATTAGTACTATTTGTTACACCTGATTTTACACCGTTTTTTATTACTTCTTTGGCATTTTCATTTCCATGGTTTTGAGCGATGTGAACTTGTTGTTGTTCCTTGCTCTTTTCTGGAGAAGAAGCAATCCAAACGGTAGTTCCAATTACCGCAACAGAAGAAGCTATTCCAATCATCAATTTCAATGAAGACGAGATGCCTTTTGCAACCACAGTTGAGGTGGCTGTATTTCCAATTTGAGACTGAATTCCAGACCACAAATCGCTCCTTACAGGAACCTCGTGGTTGGCCAGTTTCTCAGAAAACAAATCTTTTATGTAGTCTTTATCTTTCAATTTCTAATTTTTCTAATTGCATTCTTAAATGAGCCCTCGCCCTCGAATATTGTGATTTAGATGTGTTTTCACTCACACCTAATAAATCTGCTATTTCTTTGTGACTATAACCTTCAATTGCAAAAAGATTAAAAACAACTTTATAACCTTCTGGCAATGATTGAACTAGTTTTAACAAGTCTTCTGCTTGCAATTGATCTGAGGCAGACTCTAAAGACATTACTTTATATTCTACATCTTCCAATTTAGCATCAGTCAAATATTTTTTGTTTTTGCGAAGCGCATCGAGTGACGTGTTGACCATAATTCTACGAATCCAACCCTCCAACGAACCTTCCATTTTGAAGTCCGACAACTTACCAAACACTTTTACAAAACCTTCTTGTAAAACATCTTCAGCTTCTGTCGTATCTTTTGCGTAGCGCAAACAAACAGTCAACATTTTAGGAGCAAATTTATCAAACAACAATCGCTGAGCCTTGGGATTACATTTAACACATTCTATAACCAAAGTGTTGTCATCCATAACGCTTGCTTGAGTATTAGACATTATTTCTTTCTAAAAAGTTGCATTCTACAATTATTTTAAAGAAAAAAAGTATTTTCGTCATCTGAATCAAAGTTAGAGATGTTTTTAAAATCAACCACTATTTTCTTTTTGAGTTTATTTTTGGGCTTTTATACAAGTACTACAAATGCGTTTTTTGCGCAATCTAAAATTCAATCTGGAAAATGGAGCGGTACATTGCAATTGAATAAAGAAACAGTTTTACCATTTAGAATGGAAATTGAAAAACAGAAGAAACACATGGTTTTTTCTATTCACAACGCAGAAGAAAAAATTGTTTTAAATCAACTCGTTTTTGAAAATGACTCCGTAAAAATTGATTTCCCTAACTTTCATTCTACACTAAAATTTAAGGTAGAAAACAAAAAATTACTCGTTGGCTATTGGAAAAACTTTAACAAAGGAAATCAATATCAAATTCCTTTTAAAGCAGTCTATGGCGAAACAGAAAAATCTACTTCATTAAATAATTTCGACTTCACAGGTCGATGGAAAACAACATTTGATCCAAATACGGAAGACGAATCTATGGCAATAGGTGTTTTTAAAAACTTTGAAAATAAAATAACAGGAACTTTTTTGACAGAAACGGGTGATTATCGCTTTTTAGAAGGAACGGTAACAGGGAAGAATTTTACACTTTCTTGCTTTGATGGATCACATGCATTTCATTTTTCAGGGTTTATTGATTCAACAGAAACGATTCAAGGGAAATTTTATTCTGGCAAACACTATTCAACTAATTGGATTGCGACAAATGATTCTACGTTTCAACTTAGAAATCCAGATTCGTTGACTTATGTTGTAAAAAAAGAACCTTTTACTTTCAAAATGAAAACCTTGGAAGGAACCGATTTTTTATTTCCAAATCCTGCGTTTGAAAATAAAGTAACCATTGTTCAAATTATGGGTACATGGTGTCCAAATTGCATGGATGAAACCAAGTTTTTCAAAGAGCTGTATGCAAAATACCATGAAAAAGGGTTAGAAATAATCGCTGTTGGCTACGAAACACCAAATGATTTTGAAGGACAAGTAAATAAAATCAAACTACTAAAAGAAAGACATCATTTAGATTTCCAATTTCTAGTCGGCGGTTCTGCAAATAAAGGTTTAGCTTCTGAACAATTTTCGATGTTGAATCAAATTATGTCATTTCCCACAGCAATTGTGATTGGACGAGACGGTGAAGTAAAAAGAGTACATACAGGTTTCAATGGTCCAGGAACAGGAAAATTGTATGAAGAATATGTAACAGAAATGGATTTATTTATCCAAGATTTATTGAAATAATTTATTTCAAAGCAGGACGGTTTTTTGCATTTCCTAACATCCATGTAGTGTGAAAAACCATTTTAGAAATCTGTTCAATTTTTCTAAAATTAATACTTTCAATATCATCTGTTGTTTTGTGATAATCATCATGAAATCCACCAAAGTAAAAAACACTCGGAATACCATTTTTCGCAAAATTAAAGTGATCTGAGCGATAATATAGTCGTAATGGTTCATTTACATCATTGTACATGTAATCTAAATTCAACTTGGTGTATTGTTTATTAGCCGATTCTTGTGCGTTATGCAAATCATCACTCAATATATTTGAACCTATGACATACACAGAAAATGTCTCTTTTTCTTCTGGTTTTGATGCTCTACCAATCATATCTATGTTAATATCAGTAATGGTGTTTTCTAATGGAACCCATGGATTTGAAACATAATAAGATGATCCAAATAATCCCATTTCTTCGCCAGTCAAAGCAATAAATAAAATAGATCTTTTTGGATTTTTCCCATCCTTTTTTGCTTGTTGGAAAGCTTGAGCAATTTCTAATAAGGCTGTTGTTCCAGAACCATTGTCATCGGCTCCATTGAACACTTTTCTTTTTTCTACACCTAAATGATCATAATGAGCGCTAATCACTATCACCTCGTTTTTCAAAACTGGATCACTTCCTTCAATAAATCCAATGACATTTTCAGTTAATCTATATTTAGGTTTTGGATTCAATTTAAAGTTCAAAGTAAAAGTATTTGATTTATTCAAAACCAACGACTGAATGAATTTCATTGGAAGCTTCTTTTTATTTAAATAAATCATTGGAATTTTAACTTCCTCTTGAATCATCGCCAAATCTTTTGTTTGAAGCGATTCATAGTTTTCCGCATGATAATTATTTACTAAAAAAATGATTCCTCGAGTTCTAATATTTTCTACCAATTCGAAATCGAATGTTTGGATATTATCAATTTCAATCAACACAAACTCATTGTTAAAATTCGTTTTGGTAGCAATAAGATCTTTACCTAAAATATAAAAAGCAGATTTGACATCAAAATCAAACTTTTGATACAAACTTTTAAATCCAAAATCCTTCGGAAAATGATAATTCTTATTCTCAAAAGTCATGCTTCCAGATTTCTTTTTTTGAAGCAAATTAAATTTTTGATAATAATCTTTTCCAGGAAAAGGAGCTACACCTGATTTTTTAAATTGTGATTCAATATAAGCGGCTGCTTTTTTTTGTCCTTTTTGTCCTGTCTTTCTCCCTTGTAATTTATTAGAAGCTAAGTAATCTAAATTCTTGTATAAATCAACAGTATCTATATTTTTAACGTAAAATTCACTTAAATCTTGCGAAAAAGAATAAAAATTCAAACAGATAAAACAAAAGAAGAGCAGTTTTTTGAACATGATAAATACTTATTTACAAGGAATTTTTTCTATTCTATTTTGGTGTCTTCCTCCTTCAAATTCGGTTGCGAAAAAAACATCAACCATTTCTAATGCTTCTTTTTCAGAAATAAATCGAGCTGGTAAAGTCAAAATATTCGCGTCATTGTGTTGTCTAGCTAATTCAGCAATTTCTTTGGTCCAACACAAAGCACTTCTCACACCTTGGTGTTTATTTGCTGTCATGCTAATTCCATTTCCACTTCCACACAATAAAATACCTTTCATTCCTGTATTATTTTCAACCAATGTAGCAACTGGATGCGCGTAATCCGCATAATCTATACTATCATTCGAAAAACAACCTTGGTCATTTACAGAAAAACCCTTATCTTGCAGGTGTTTGATTATTGTTTGTTTCATTTCAAATCCGGCGTGATCACAACCGATAGGAATTACATTTTGTTGCATAATTTTGATTTTTGACCAAAGGTAATAGATATTAACAATTGATACAAATTGCAAACAAAACAGGTTTTTGATTTTTGTTAACTGTTTGGAAATATGCACTTCATTTTATTAATATTTCAACATAAAAAGTTTATAAATTGTTAATATTGGTTGAAAGAAAATTAAAACAAAAGCTTGCATTATTCACATATAATTACAAACCAAATCATATTTGAATAATCCTAGTAAAGTTTGATTCATTTTTAAGTGAAATACAAACCTAGTTATCTACAATTTTAAACCTTCAAGACATAAAAAAGTTATTCAATTTAGTATTATTAACAAGGATGTTGATAAACATATAGTATAACAGAAAAACAGTTATTTAGAAATAATTGTTATGTTCATAAAATGACTAATTTTGGTAATAACTCAGAAATCAAATAAAACCTTAATTTTTTTGTGAACAGTATGAACAGCTATAATAAAAGAAATAAATATCTTTTTAAAAATATCTTTTCTTTTAATTATTTAAAAAAGGGATTGACTGTTGTATTTTGTTTTTTGAATTTCTTTGCCTATCTTCAGAAAACAGACTCTATTTATCACCAAAAATACTATTACAATTCAGGTAAATTATCGAGTGAGGGAAACATTGAAAACCGCTTACCTGTTGGCGTTTGGAAAAATTATTATGAATCTGGAACAATTAAAAGTGAAGGAGAAAAAACCGCTGGAAAATCAGAAGGAAAATGGATTTTTTATACCGAAAAAGGTCAAATTGAAAAAGAGATAGAATATGCCCAAAATTTAAAAAATGGACGTTATCAACAATTTGATTCAACTGGACTTCTAATTTTAGAAAGCCATTATAAAAATGACACTTTGGTTGGAATTTCAAAAGTTTACAAAAATGGTAGATTAATCTCAGAATCAAATTATGAAGAAGGATTAAAATCAGGTGTTGAAAAAATATATGATGAAAAGGATGGCCGTTTGATTGAAACTATCAATTATTCCAACGATGAAAAAATTTCAAATCTAGTACTTAATCAACTTGATTCAAAGAAGCAAAAAAAAGGTTTGTGGAGAACTTATTATTCTGACGGAAAAATAAAAAACGAATGTTTTTATGAGAACAATCATCAGATTGGAAATTGTAAAGAATGGACGGAAAAAGGGATTTTAATACAAGACGCCAAACAGATTGATTTTAAAGAAATAATAACGATAAAACAAACATTGCATTCTAATGGAAAAATAGCATATTTTCAAGCATATTTTGGTGAATATAAAAATGGCGTAGGTTCTACGTATGATTCGTTGGGTAATTTATTAGGATCTGAAATCTATCAAATGGATACTTTAAAGGCAAAAGGTTTTATTTTGTCAAGTGGGATTTATGACAGCACATGGACTTATTTTTATCCAAATTCTCAAAAATCTGCTTCTGGAAAATACAAAGATGGAATCAAAGTGGGTGAATGGATTTATTACAACGAAACAGGTAAACCAATTCAAAAAGGAAAATATCGAAAAGGAGTTATCGATGGTACATGGTTTTGGTATTATGATAATGGTCAAGTAAAAAGAGAAGAGAGTTACATTGGTGGACGAAGAGAAGGATTGAGTGTAGAATTTGATTCTCTAGGAAATAAAATAGCAGAAGGGAATTATTTCAATGACATTCAAGATGGAAATTGGTTTTACGAAAAAAACAATTTGACTGAAGTAGGTTTTTTTAAAATGGGAGCTAAAGAGGGTGAATGGAAACATTATTACAAAGAAAAAACACTTTGTTTTAAAGGAACTTTTAAAAATAATTTGCCAGTCGGAAAGCATTATTTTTACTTTAATAATGGACAAATAATGAAATCAGGAAAATATAAAAAAGGTTTAAAAACAGGTGAATGGAGAACATTTAACAAAGAAGGTGTGTTTATTCATACGTATTACTATGATAGAGGAAAATTAGTTTCGATAGATGGTGATAAATCGATTAGATATGAAGAATAAATTATTAAAAAATTAATAAAAAAAATTTTTTTCACTAAATAACTGATTTATAACCAAAAGCGAACAAAAAAATTTTTACCTTTGGGGTAGAAAATGAAGACTGTATGTTAAAAATAAATGTACTTGTAGTTGAAGATGAATCCATCGTCTCCAAAGATATTCAACACAGCTTAACTAAATTGGGATACCAAGTGGTTGGAGCTGCAGCTACAGGTGAAAAAGCAATAGAATTAGCCAATTCAGAGCATCCCGATGTAATTTTGATGGATATCATGCTTAAAGGCGAAATGAATGGCGTAGAAGCCGCGGAAATAATTAGAAGAGAATTAAAAATTCCAATTATTTTCTTGACTGCTTATGCCGATGATGCAACCTTGAATAAAGCAAAAATAGCTGAACCTTATGGTTACATAATCAAACCGTTCAAAGAAATCGATTTACACACTACAATCGAGATGGCGATTTACAAACACCAAAAGGAACGTGAGATTGAAAAAGAATTGGATTATTTAAATACATTGCAAGAAAATAAGAAGGTTCATCAAGATGATTTTATATTCGTAAAATCAAATAGTAAACTGGTTAAATTAAACACCAATAATATTCTTTTCATTGAAGCATTGAAAGATTACGTGGTGATCAATACTCCTGAAACACGCTATACTATTCATTCAACAATGAAGGAAATAGAGCAGAAGATGGGAACAAAAGATTTTATACGTGTTCACCGTTCATTTATTGTTCGTTTAGATAAAATTGTAACAATTGAATTCCCAAATCTACATTTAGAAAACGATAAAAAACCTATTCCAATCGGTGGTTCATATAGAGATGATTTGAATAATAGAATCAAATTAATCTAATAAAAAACTTTAAAAAAAACTGAAATCCTGCTTCGTTTGAAGTGGGATTTTTTATTTAAAAAAGACTGGAATTAAGCATGATACTGCTAATAAGCTGCACACCTACAGAAATAAATAGCATGATGGAAGAAATAATTACAATGTACAAACCGTGTTTTCTGTCGGATTCAATGTAACTGTAAACTTTTTCACCATTTGGAAGTAATTTCTTACTTGACATTAAACTCAAACCAATAAACAAACCAAGTAAACCACTGACTACTCCCAAGATATATCCAGCATAAATCCACGTTTTTTGACTTACTTCGGGCTTCTTTAAAGAATCTAAACGTTGCTTTTCCAATAATTTTACCAATTCTGGATTTACTTCTTTGTCTCTTTCTTTGAGTAATTTTTGGGCTAAATTGAAATCAAAATCATTCCATTCATCTCGCTTGGTAATAATTTCTAATAATTCATCATCAGAAAAAGTGAGCAAATAATAATCTTCTGGAATATTGGAAATAAACAAATCATTGGCTTTTTCAAAGTCAGATTCATTCAATAAAATTCTATATTCAGCATCAAAAACAAAAGCGGGATCAAAGCCAGGTTTGCCCACTTCTAGTTTGTATTCAATGTTATTTTCATTCAAAACACGACCCAATTCGAGCGCATCATTTTGAACATTGAATTTTTGATACAGAATCATTTAGTTGTTTATAAAATTTAAAATTCGACTAATTCTAAATTAATTTGTCGTTTTCTCGTATCCACATCTTTGACCTTTATTTTCACTTTATCACCAAAATTGTATTCCATGTCTGTTCTTGGACCAACAATCTTGTATTTTTCAGCATCAAAGTAAAAACGATCACCAGGAATTTCTGAAATTGGAATCATTCCTTCACATTGGTTTTCGTCCATTTTAACAAACATTCCAAAATCGGCAATTCCAGAAACTGTTCCTTCAAATTCTTCACCAACTCGTTCTTTCATAAACAATGTTTGGAAGTATTTATTTGATTCTCTTTCAGCTTCAGTTGCTTTGCGTTCGTTTCTTGAAATACGTTTACACATATCGCTCAAATCAGCGCCATAACGGTGTTGTTTGGTTGTCAACTCTTCTAATAAAATTCTGTGCACCAATAAATCAGCATATCGACGAATAGGAGAGGTGAAGTGCGTATAATATGGAAACGCCAACCCGTAATGTCCGATATTTTCCGTTTCATAAGTTGCTTTTGCCATGGAACGAATAGCCATCGTTTGAATCAATGAATATTCACCCGTTGATTTGATGTCGCTTAGCAAAGTATTGATTGCCTTTGAAATTTCATCCGGACTTGTGTAATTCAATTCGTAACCAAACTTGTCAATAAACACACGGAAAAGAGCAATTTTTTCAATGTCTGGTTTGTCGTGACAACGGTAAACGAAAGGAATTTTTTCTTGTTTATTGTTTGGTTTTGCAATAAATGTTGCCACTTTTTTATTGGCTAACAACATAAATTCTTCCACTAATTTGTGCGCGTCTTTGGATGTTTTTAGAATCACATTTGTTGGATTTCCAGCAGCATCTAATTCAAAACGCATTTCCTCAGATTCGATATTTAATGCGCCTTCTTTCAAACGTTTTTTACGCATGATTTTGGCAATTTTATCCAAGAATAAAATTTCTTTTTTAAAGTCTCCTTCAGCACCCTCAATGATTTCTTGCGCTTGTTCGTATGTGAAACGACGATTAGAATGAATCACCGTTTTTCCAAACCATTGATTCAACACTTTTCCTTTTTCGTCCATTTCGAAAACAGCAGAAAAACTGAATTTATCTTCATTTGGACGCAAAGAACACGCCATATTTGATAATTGTTCTGGCAACATTGGAATAACGCGATCAACTAAATAAACCGAATTTGAACGTTTCAATGCTTCTTCGTCCATCGGTGTTCCTGGTTGCACATAGTGACTCACATCGGCAATGTGAACACCAATTTCAACATTTCCATTTTCTAACCACTGAATAGAAATGGCATCGTCAAAATCTTTCGCATCGACGGGATCAATCGTGATGGTTGTTATATTTCTAAAATCACGTCTAGTTTTAACTTCCTCAGGATCTAGTTCCATCGTCACTTTTTCAGCAGCAGCAATTACAGCTTGAGGAAATTTAATTTCTAATCCTTGATTGATCAAAATGCCCAACATTTCGGTATCGTTTGAACCGTGAGCGCCCAAAACTTCCACGACTTCGCCGTAAGGACTTTGAGAAGATTTTGGCCAAGCAGTAATTCTTACCAATACTTTGTCGTGCGTTTCTGCACCGTTTATTTTTTCTTTCGGAATGTAAATATCAACACCATTTCTTTGATTGTCAGGAATAAAGAATGCAAATTTATCGTGTAAATCTAAAGTTCCAACAAATTGTGTACGTTCTCTGTGTAAAACCTCAACAACTTGTCCTTCAGTTTTTGTAGCTGTTTTTTTCGTTATTGCCACGCGTACACGATCTCCATTCAACGCATGGTTGACGTGTTGCGGTGATATGTAAATATCAGCTTCAGATTTATCAGTTAAGAGAAAACCAGCGCCACGTTGTGTCATTTGGAATTCACCTTCAACCGTTTTGGTATTTTGATTTAATTTAAAAGTTCCGTGACTTGTTTCACGCAGAAAATCGGCACTAACAAGGTCTTTTAAAACAGTATAAGTTTGTTTTCTGAGTTCACTTTCTTTGATGCTTAAATGCACGCAAATTTCTTTGACACTGTATTCTTTAGAAGGGTTTTTGTTGTATAACTTTCTAACAATGTGGGTTAAGCTTCCCTTGAATTTGTTTGGTTTGTTGTGTTTAGCTTTTTTTTTAGCCATGTTGTATATTTAATCTGTTGCTAAATTACGATAAAAAAACGAGATAGATTTTTGTAAGCAAGAATGTTAACCAAACCTTTACAATAGAAAAACTTTGAAAACAGCTGAAAAACATTTCCAAACAAATTTTGTTTTAACTTTGTACAAAAGGAATTATTATGAACGCAAGAGTTGAAGCAGCATTGAATGAGCAAGTTTTAAAAGAAAGCTCATCTTCCCAATATTATTTAGCAATGGCTTCTTGGGCTGAAAATCAAGGATTAAATGGAACAGCGCAATTTTTATACGGTCAATCGGATGAAGAGCGTTTTCACATGTTGAAATTGGTTCGCTTCATCAATGAGCGAGGCGGAAAAGCAATTATTCCTTTTATTGAGCAACCGCCAGTTGAGTTTAATAATTTAGAAAGTGTTTTTGAATCTTTGTTGAGTCATGAAATTGCTGTAACAGAAAGCATTAATAATTTGGTGGATATTTGTTTACAAGAAAAAGATTACACCACGCACAATTTCGTTCAATGGTATGTTGCTGAACAATTGGAAGAAGAAGCACAAGCGCGCACAATTTTGGATAAATTAAAATTGATTGGCGGCGATAAAGGAGGAATGTATATGTTTGACCGCGATTTAGAAAATTCAGCGATTACACCAAACATGGCTTCTCCATCTCCAGCAAAATAAATCATGAAAAAGCATACTTTAGGTTTCCAATTGGTTTTGGGATCCAAATCTCCGCGCCGACAAGAATTGTTAGCAGGAATGGGTTTTGATTTTGAAGTCAGAACAAAAGACACCGAGGAAGATTTTCCACAAACAATTCCTTTAAAAGATGTACCTGTTTTTTTGGCAGAAATCAAGGCGAATGCGCTGGTTGACGAACTAAATCAAGGGGAAGTTTTAATTACATCTGACACAATTGTTTTGCTTGAAAATGAAATTTTAGGCAAACCAACTTCTCCAGAAAACGCCAAAGAAATGTTGCAGAAATTGGCTGGAAAGAGCCATGAAGTAATCACTGGCGTACATTTAAAAAGCTTGGAAAAAAGTATTTCTTTTTCAGTTTCAACAAACGTTTTTTTCAAGCCTTTGACTCCAGAAATGATTGACTTTTATGTCGAAAACTACAAACCTTTCGACAAAGCAGGGGCTTACGGCATTCAAGAATGGATTGGATTTGTAGGAATCGAACGCATTGAAGGATCTTATTTCAATGTTGTTGGATTACCTGTTGCCGAACTTTGGGACGCGCTTAATAATTTTTAAGAAAATCTTAATGTGCAATCCACAAACCTGGATTGATTCTAACAACTTGTCCTTCTTCTACCAAGTGAATTTCAAAATGTGCCACAGAAAGCGATTCACCTTCAATAGCCAACAAAGAACCAATCGATTGTTTCGTATTTACCTTTGAACCTACACTGACATACGATTCTTGCAAATTACTGTAAACTGTTCTGTAATTTCCATGTTTGATAATTACTACTTTTCCTGCGCCAGGAATAGACAAAACACTGGTCACTTCTCCTTCATAAACCGCACGTACTTGCGCTGATTTTGGTGCACTGATGTCTATACCATTATTGTTTGTCGTGACGTTAGGAAGTGTTGGATGCGCATGTTTTCCATAACCTTCTGTGATCGAACCAGAAGCAACAGGCCACAGCAATCTTCCTTTGTTATTTTCAAAACCTTTGTTGAGTGCTAATTCTTTTGTTTCGGAGATTGTAACCGTTTTCTTTTCAACTTCTTTTGGTGTAGTCGTTGTTGAAGACCCAGAAGAACTAGTTTTCTTTGCGTTTTTGGCTTCTTCTGCCTTTTTTTCTTTGCGTTCTTTTTCCTTGCGCGCCTTTTCAGCTGCAGCTATTTCAGCATCGATTGCTTCTTTGATTTTTTGTTTTAAAATGGCTTTTTTATTTTCTTCTTTTTTCAAATTGGCCATTAAAACAGACTCTTCACCTTTTAATTTGGTGAGTGTTTTCAGTTGAACAACTTTGTCTTTCAACATTGCTTCTTTTTCTTGTCGCTTTTCTTCAGCAACGCGAATTTTTCTTTCTTTTTCCGTTTCCAGGGATTTTTTCTCAGTTGAAATTAAACCTTGGTGTTGAAGAATGATCAGTTTTTGTTTTTTCTGAATCTCAGCTATTTTCTCTAAATATTTGTTTCTTTTTAATGCTTCAAAATAGGTAGAAGCGGAGAAAATATACATCATTTTACCTTCTCTACTTCGGTGTTTATAGGCGTAAATAATCAGTTTTTTGTATTGTTCTTTAAGTTTTTTGAGCTTCTTTTCTAAATCAATGATTTGTTGGTCTTTTTGCTCAATTTTTAATTCTGCTCCACGGATTTGATTGTCAAAGTTCAGCAATAACTCTTCGCGTGATTTAACTTGATTGTCGATTAATTTCAATTCATTCAATGAAGCTTGCGTAGAACTTTTTGCTTTGTTTAAAAGAGATTTGGTATTGTTTATGTTTTTTTCAAGGCGTTCTTGTTCTTTGCGTAATTTATCGCTGTTTTTTTGCGCGTGTGAAAAACCAACACTGAAAACAAATAAAAAGACCAATATTTTACTCACAAATTTCATAATTTTCAGGAATTACCAAAAACAACGGTTGTGGTTGATTTATTTCAATTTTCTCGTACGTAAGATTTACCAAAATGTTATTTCTAGGTGTTTTTACTTTAACGACCACTTCTTTTGGAATGTTGTAATTGTCAACCATTTCTCTTGAAACATATTCTACATAAATTTTCGTTGAATCATCCGGACTTTCAATTTCCATTTTTCTCAAACCCTTGGCGTCCGATGTTAAGAAATACTTGATTATAATATCATTGGTTTCGTTTCTGCGGTTTTGTCGAGGTCGGTCATTTCTTTTGATTTCTTTTTTTCGATGTGATGAAAGAATGTAATTGAAAGGATCGTGGATTTGAAAGTACTTTTGATTGGTGTCGTATGCTACAGGTAAACCAAGAATTATTTCTTCGATGTTTTTGTATTCAAAATCATATCCAAAATTATCTTTCAACGCGGAAAGTTTTGACTTGGAATAACATTTACTTCGTTTATTCAAAATTGTAAGAGAATCTTTGGTCAACATGGTGTTGAAAATCGGAATTGCAGCGTAAGTTATCAAAGCATTTGTTGCGCTGTCTTTCACCATTCTAATCGATGTTTTGAATGAAACATTTTGAGTGGTGTCTTGAAATTGAGTAGAAATTTTAGAATAGAAAAATTTTGGTCGAAGCAAAAACAAACTGTCCAAAGTGTGAACCAATTCAGGTGTTTTTTTTCTTTCTAATCTTTCAGGATTGATGATAACCAGTTTTTCAGAACAAGAAATCAAAAACAACGTTAGAAAAGTGCCGACAATAAAGTATTTAATATTCTGGCTCATAATAAGTTTTCTTTTCAATTTTTTGATCTAAGTTTTTATTGGTAGCGCCTAATTCTTTCGCTTTTTTCCAAAATTCCACAGCTTCGGTAACTTTGTTTAATTTGAAAGAAACATCGCCTAAATGTTCGTAAATTAATTTGTCATTTGGATTGATGTTCAAGGCTTCTGTAAATTTTGTTTTTGCATCATTAAACTGGCCTTTTTGGAACAAAATCCAACCATAAGTGTCTAAATATCTTGATTCAGTTGGGTATTTTACTAGTACTTTTTGAATCATTGTTTCCGCATTATTCAAATCCATCTTTGCCAATGCCAAGTGATAAGCGTAATTGTTCAAAGTGAGGATTTGATCCGGCTTTATTTGCAAAGATTCTTCGTAATTGATTTTTCCTTCTTTGTAATTTTTTAGATTGAAATAAGCTTCCCCTTTTTGCGCTAAAAACTCGGCCTTCATTGGTAAATCATTGATAATTAAATCTATTCCTAGGTCTAATGTTTCAATTGATTCTTGAAACTGTTTGGTTTGCGTACAACTAATACCATGAAGTAAATAAACATTCACCAACGTAGGAAAAAGCTCCAAACAACGTTTGCTGTCTTTATACAACCTTTTGAAGTCTTGTATCTGATATTCCATGATCAACACTTGGTCCCAAATGGCGTAGCGAGATTCGTCAAATTCCAATGCTTTTTGAAAGTTTTCTAACGCTTTTGAATCGTTTTCGTTTTTCAAATAAAAATCTCCAGCCATGGCGTAAACTTTCGCTTCTTCTGGGTATTTATTTGACAATACAGCAATCAACTCAAACATTTCAGGATCAAGTTTGGGTTGAGAATCATACATCGACAACAAAATTTTCATCTTTTGGTCGATTTTTATATCGTCGCAAACAAAGGCTTTTTTCAGAGCAATGTAAGATGAAGCGCGATCGCCTTTTTGGTCATAATATTGAGCCAAAGCCAATTGAGCGTTTCCGTTTGTTGGATCGCTTTCGGCAAGTAAAATCAAATAATCAAAGGCTTTTTGAGATTGATTTTTTTCGAAATAATAATCAACTAAATTGGCCAACAATTGAACGTCTTTAGGATTTTCTTTCAGCGCTTTATTGATTTCAGCGATGCCTTTTTCATCTTGCTTGATTTGTCGGTAGAGTCTGAATTTTTCAATGGTTAATTCCGAATTTACGCCCACTTGGTCTTCTAATTTATCTAGTACTTTGATGGCACCAGAAGCGTCGTTGGATCGCATCAAAGATTCGGCATAAGAAAACAACCAATTGACATTTTTAGGCTCTTTTTCAGTTAATTTTTGAAATTGTTTTGCAGCTGCTGCGTAATTTTTGTTTTGGAAATTCATGTAGGCAATTTCCTCCAAATACCACTGATTTTTAGGATCTAAATTGGCTGCGTTTTGAATGGCGACCATCGATTTAGACATTTGTTGTGTTTGCAAATACAATTGCGACAATGCATATTGCACAGCATCATCGTTTGGGTTGATATTTTGACAATATTCAAAAGCTTCAATCGCTTCTTTAAATTGACCGCGTTGTTTTAAACGAACACCTTCGTGAAATTTCTCAATATATGGGTAATCAGCCTTAGAAAAGCCTTTGGATTCTTTAGGTTTTTTTAACGAACTACAAGCCGCAGAAATCGTTAAAACGATGATAATTGAGAAAAGTTTATTTGTCATTTAATCAATAATTGAATAATCGCTTAAACTCAAATCTCGGGCCAAACCGTGATATTTTGCATGGTTTCCTATCATTGAGTTTTTAATATTGCCATCAGAAATGGTCGAATAATTCTGCAAAATACTGTTTTTTATGATAGAATTTGTTACAACAGAACCTTTACCAAGCGAAACATGTGGACCAACGATAGAATTTTCCAAAATTACCTTTTCGCCGATATAGCAAGGAGGAATTATAATTGAATTAATCAATTTTGATGTTGGGTCAATCATTGGTGTTTTTTTCTCGTAGTCAAATTCCAACACACGTTGATTGGTGAAAACAGTTACTTCTTTGTTTCCGCAATCCAACCATTCATTTACTTTACCCGGTTTGAATTTTTTTCCAGCTTCAGTCAATCGACGCAACGCATCCGGCAATTGATATTCTCCACTTTTGATAACGTCATTATCGATGAGGTAATCTAATTCTGTTTTCAAATCTTCCCCGTGTTTGAAATAATAAATTCCAATCATTGCTAAATCTGAAACGTATGTTTGTGGTTTTTCAACGAAATCAATTATTTCATCATTTTCATTTAATTTCACCACACCAAAAGCAGAAGGGTCTTCAATTTGTTTTACCCACAAAATTCCATCCGCATTTGGATCAATTTTGAAGTCCGCCTTAAACAAGGTGTCAGCGAAAGCAACAACAACAGGCCCATCTAATAATTCTTTAGCACACAAAACCGCGTGCGCTGTTCCAAGTGGTTTATCTTGGTAGAAAATAGAACCTTTGGCGCCTAATTTTTCTGCCACTTTGATTAATTCATCTTCAATTTCTTTTCCAAAATCTCCGATAACGAAACCGATTTCTTCGATTGGTTCACTACAAACAGCCGCAATATCTTCCACCAAACGGTGAACAATTGGTTTTCCACCAACAGGAACCAATGGTTTAGGAACGGTTAATGTGTGTGGTCTTAAACGGCTACCACGTCCAGCCATGGGTACGATTACTTTCATCTTAGTAGTTTTAAATGCAAGATTTGCAATATGAATATTTTATTTTTTTCCGGTACTTCCAAATCCACCTTCTCCGCGATTTGTTTCACTCAACGAATCCGTTAATTGCCATTCGGCTTGTTCAACTTGAGCAAAGACCAATTGAGCGATGCGATCACCGGATTGGATTTCAAAAGGATCTTGAGAAAGATTAATTAAAATAACCCCAATTTCACCACGATAATCAGCGTCAATTGTGCCAGGAGAATTGAGCACAGTGATTCCGTTTTTCAAAGCCAAACCACTTCTAGGGCGCACTTGTGCTTCGTATCCAACCGGAATTTCCATAAATAAACCGGTTTTCACTAGTTTTCTCTCCAACGGCAACAACACCATTTTCTCAGACAAAAAAGCCCTCAAATCCAAACCAGCCGAAGCGATGGTTTCATATTCAGGAAGTTCATTGTTGGATTTATTGATGATATTTACTTTCATTCTTTCTTTGATATTTGGCGAAGATAGTATTTTTTGAAGTTGTTGATTTTTTGAGCTTGTTATATTATTAACAAATAAACGTTGGAACTAAGATATAAAGGACAGAAATCAACAAAAATATGCACATGAATTCTGTTTTATATTGAAAGAAAATTGATTGAAAAGCCTCATTATTGCAAAATCTTAATCATTTTTGTCGAGGAAAAGAAAAGTTTATGGTTCAAAACTTGAAGAAATCAGTTGTAATACTCGTTTTTTTGTCGTCAAATTATTTGTTTGCACAACAAAACAGTTTACCATTGAATAGTTTTTTCAAAGATAAATTTGTAGAAGTTTCAGGTAAAAAATCGATTGAAACTTTTTTCCCCGCGAATGAAAATCAATTGAATTTAAATCACTTAATTAGAGACTCTTCGGTTCAATATACTGATATTGGAATTTGGCTTTTCAAAAAGCATTTCATTTCAGTCACTAAACCAGAAGGAAACATCAGCATCAGTCCTTTGATAGATTTTAGTTTTGGAAAAGAAGTTACAGACTCTTCTAAAAGCACTATTTACAGAAACACAAGAGGTGTTTTTGTGGAAGGAGAATTATTGAATAAAATAGGTTTCAACTTCATCTTTGCGGAAAATCAATCGAAGTTCATGCAATACGAATCTGATTATTTCAATTCACGAGGAGAAATTAGGATTTCTGGCAATTCCTATTATGTTGAAAACGCAGTGATTCCTGGAGGAGCAAGAACAAAACCGTTCAAAGTAGGTGCTTATGATTATGCTTATTCAGTAGGAAGTGTTTCTTATCAAATGAATAAAAATTTAAGATTTGATTTTGGAAATAACCAGCATTTTATTGGTTCTGGTTATCGTTCGATTTTATTGTCAGACAATACTTATGGAACCCCATCTTTGAGAGTAAATTGGAAGATTAATCCAAAATGGACCTATCAGGTTTTATTGAGAAGGAATCAAAACTTATATAGAAAACCATTGACTAAAGCCGTTGAAGCGAGCTATGAATCCAAGTTTTTTGCAGCTACATATTTAACATATAAACCAAAAGAAAACATCTCGATTAGCTTGTTTACGTCGGGAAATCAATTGCGCGGAGATTCCATTATCAAACATGGATTTGAATGGCAAATGCTGACACCAATTCCATTGTTTCAAAACGACGTATTGTTTGGTAATTCCGCAAAATTCAATGGAATTTCTGGATTAAACGTAGATTTTGCACTTAAAAACGTTCGTTTGTATGGTCAATTAGCTGTTGATAAATACAATAAAAAATATTTGTTTGCTGGTCAATTTGGAGTTCACTTTTTCAAGATTTTAAAGGTGAAAAATTTGAATGCACAATTGGAAACGAATCTAGTTCCAGAGAATTTTTATGCGGCGAATAATCCGAAATTGAGTTATAGCAATTACAATTTACCAACAGCTCATCCGAAGGGAAACAACTTCAAGGAAATAGTTGTGAGGTTAAATTATGAATACAAAAGATTGTTTATCAATTCCAAAACAATCAACTATGTTTCAAAATTGAGCAATGACTCTATTCCTGTTTTATCGAATTCAATATTCAGTGTAAACAATAATGTAGGAACACAAACAACGAATACTTTGGTGCAAGAATTTGAGTTAGGATATCGTTTTAACCGAAGATATAACGGAATGTTTATCATTGGATGGAAGGGAAGATATTCTGAACTTGCAGATAAAAAAATCGACCAGCAAATGTTTTTTGTAGGATTGAGAACAGGATTGTTTAATCAATATTTAGATTTTTGATGAGAGAGATTTTGTTTTTAATATTGATTTTTGTTGTTCGTTTTTCCCAAGCGCAAGAGGTTGATGTAGAAAGATTTTGGACAGCTAATACGCCAACAATCCATTCGGCCGTAAAAGTCAAATCTTTTTATCAGATTGATTCGTTGGCAAAAGATTCAACATCGTCTATAAACGTTTCAGTGGCTCCTGATGTTCTTTTTGCATATCAGCAAGATGCTTTTAGGTTAAAAACAGGTGTCAATGTAGTTTTGCAAGCCAATTGGAAATCTAAAATGAGTTTTATTTCTAATTATCGTGTTGGTTATTCAAATCAAGCAACGACAATCTATGAATCTGTTTTACAACCCAAAGCTTTTTTCGCTAATCCTTTGAAGAAAGACCAAAGCATTTACCACGACATCAGAGGAAGGTTTGCATACACACCAAACAAGTATTTGCAATTTCAAACAGGAATAGACCATTTATTTATTGGAGAGGGAGATAGATCTTTGTTTTTAGGAAACCAAGGCGTTCCGAATCCTTTTGCGCAGTTGAAAGTTAAATTATGGAAATTTGAATATCATTTTATTCAACAATTTTGGCGTGAAGGAATTTACAAAAGATATGCACCGAAGGGAAATACAAGTCATTATTTGAGTTTCAAAGCAAATAAAAAGTGGTCTTTCGGATTTTTTGAAACTGTTGTTTATGATATGAAAGACACGCTTTACAACCGTGGTTTGGAGTTAGAATATTTGAATCCATTGGTTTTTTTTAGACCACAAGAGTATAATTTAGGATCTTCAGACAACGTGTTGCTTGGATTAGATTTTTCATATCAAATCAAGAAAAGCATGTTGTATGGTCAAGTTATAGTTGATGATTTTTTCTTGAAAGAAATGCGTGCAAGAAACCGATGGTGGGCAAATAAATTTGGTGTTCAATTGGGATTTAAAACCTGGATTGACAAAGGTGAAAATCATTTTTTTGTACGTTCGGAGTTAAATATCGTACGGCCGTTTACTTATTCTCAAGTGAATCGAAACGCCGTTTATGGAAATTCAGGATTGACGGTAGCGCATCCATTGGGATCAAATTTTGTGGAATTTTACCAAGAAGTAGCATTTCAACGCAAAGATTGGAAAGTGCAACTTTGGGCACAAGCTTATTTAAAAGGATTGGATTCGCTTAAAGGAGCAGGAGCCTCACTTGGAGGGGACATTTATCAGTCTTACAATTACAGACCAGAGGAATATCATTTCACAATTGGAAGAGGAATCACTACGCATGTTTTACAAATCGGAACACAGGTTTCAAAAACTATTTTGAACCAAAACCTACAATTGTTTGTTGAACCAAGACTAAGAATTGTTAATTCTGAAGGAACTGTTCACAATCAATTTTATCTCAGCGTTGGATTTCAAAGAAAGTTGGGCTCAGATAAAAGGAATTATTAGTTTAGATAGTAAATGAGCGGTGGAAAGCCTGTTGTTTTTCATCCATTAGATTATAATTCAACTACTTTAAGATGAGCGAAAACAATAGTGGGTTTTTTGATTGTGAAGACATTGAAAACTTGGATAAAAGATTTAGAACGGCATTTATCAATTCTCTTTCAGGATTTAAAAGTTTGGCTTTAATTGGAACGCAAGACAAAAACAAACAAACCAATTTAGCAGTATTTAATTCTTTGATCCATATTGGTGCAAATCCACCTTTGGTTGGTTTTATTTCAAGACCAGGAGTTGTTGAGCGACAAACATTAGAAAACATTGTAGAAACTGGTTTTTATACGATTAATCATGTAACCGAAAATTTTTATAGACAAGCCCATCAAACATCCGCGCGTTATCCAAAAGAAGTTTCAGAATTCGATGCTACAGGATTAACAATTGATTATAAAAACGATTTTTTCGCTCCGTTTGTGGCAGAAAGTATTGTTCAGATCGCTGTTGAATTTAAAGAGCAAGTTCTTTTGAGCATCAATAATACTGTTTTAATTATAGGAGAAATTCAAGCTGTTTACTTTCCTTCTGATTGTCTTTTTGAAGATGGCGCTTTGGATTTAGAAAAAGCGGGAACTTTGACGAGTTTAGGATTAGATAGTTATCATAAAACGCAAAAAATGGGTCGTTTGAGTTATGCTAAACCAGACAAAACGCCAGAGGTTTTAAATGTTAACTATTTCAAATAAATCTAATTAAAAGGGACAAAAAAAGGCCGACTTTTCAGCCGACCTTTCATTGAACGTTAAAGATTATTTTTTAACAATTCTTTTTGTGATTACAGAATTACCAATTTTGATAGAGTAATTGTAAACACCAGCATTTAAATCAGCACCATTGATAGTAACAGTATGTTTTCCTGCAGTATAATTTGTAGAACCAAGATTTAACACTTCTCTTCCTGTGATATCAGAAACAGTGATTGAAACTGGAGATTCGTTTTTCAATTCGAAAGCAACTTCAGTTGAAGCGTTGAATGGATTTGGAAAAGCATTTACATTAAATTGGCTTTCCAACTCGTTGATTCCTGTGTAGTCTGTGAAGTCCATACGAACAACAGGACATTGAACAACGTTTCCTAAAATAGCGTCTGGAGCTAAACCGATGAAAGTGTCACCGTCTTTACCAGCAACATTACCAGCGATAACATTTCCAGCAAAAGCGATTGGAATTTCACTATTTAAAGTTGTACTTGCGGTTACTAAATATGTTTTACCAGCTTGTAAATCAACAGGAGTAGCAAAATATAATTTCAACAATCCACCGAATTCACCAGTAGCCATGTAGTGCTCATTTGTAGCATCAACAATAATTGGATCTCCACCAGCTGGATCAACTTCATAGATTTTAGCTACAAGTGCACGTCCAAGGTAAGTAGCTTGATTTGCTGTAGTAACAGAAGCGATACCAATTTGTATTGCATGCAATGTTTGATTTGCAAAAATTTCAAAGTAAGTACCAATTTCTGGATCACCAGTACCGCTTTGCCATCCTTGAAAAGAACTACCGAAAGAAGCAACAGTACCATCGTAAGAATCTGCAGCGTAAACTTTGTTCGTAACTTCAAAAGGAACACTTTTTGTGTCATCACCCGTAACATCTAAAGTATTATTAGAAGTTAAAGTATATGTAAAATTGCTAACTCCAGCTGTTGTAGGAATAGCGTAACCATTAGCAGTTAAAACTTGCAAAGTATCTTTTAAGAAAGAATTGATCGTTACAGGAGAACTAGCTTGAGAATAAGTTCCGTTTGTTACAGTTAAAACAACATCTTGAGAAGCAGAACCAACATTTTTACCAATAGCACCAAAACTAACTTGTCCAGCAGCAGCAGCTTGTGTTGTAGGGATTTTAGAATAGCTCAAAGATTGTGTACCTACCGCACTAAAAGTTTGAGATAAAGAAACGTTATTCAAGTATCCTTCTTTGATAGCAACATTGTCAATTGCCCATCCATAACCACTTCCGTAGCTGTCATCAGCAGTTAAACTTTCCCAACGGAAACGAATTCTTCCTTGAGTCACTCCAGCACCAACAGGGATATCCAAAGTTTCAGTGTTTTGAATAACATTTCCATTTCCTACAGCTGTTGTGTTCACTTGGAAAGAAGTCCATGTTGTACCATTGTCAGTTGAAACTTCAACAAATGTTCCATCATGATTAAATCTTCTATAACGTTGGTTGAAAGAAACTGTAATAATTCCAGAAGCAACAGCACTGAAATCAATTGCAGGAGATTCAATCCAAACATTTTGAACTCCAACGGGAGGAGTTAAAAGGTATTGAATACCATTGAAAGATGCCATTGGAGCTGTTCCATTTGTCATACCACCAATGTAAGATGTCATTTGTGAAGGGTAAGCACCAATAACGAAAGCACCTTGAGTACTTCCAGTCTCACTACCTAGAGTCCAAACAGAAGCTGTACTAAAATCATCAGACCAAACCGGATCACCCCCAGCTTTTTGTGTTTCAGCACCATAAATAACTGATTTAGAGTCGCTGATTGAAATTTTATTCCATTTTTTCTCCATTGTTTTAAACGCAGGAACTGTTTGCGCAAAAGAAATTGAAGTAGCAATCGTCAAAAATGACAAAAGTGTAAACTTGTTTTTCATAATTTTAAATTAATTTAAGTGAAACAAATATAACATACTATTTACTAATAAATAAATGTTCGAACGTTTTTTAACAACTTACATCTTTAATGAAAGAAAGTTGATTTCTAACCTCATTGAGTTTTTCTTTATTTAACTCGATGTTTTCAATAGACTCTTGAGCGTCCTGAATAGTTACAAGCTGATTTCCAAGGGCATCTATAACTGTGGAGTTTCCGATGTAATTTAGTGCTTTTCCATCTTGCCCAATTCGGTTTAATCCAACAACAAAACATTGATTTTCAATTGCTCTTGCTGCTAAAAGTGTTTTCCAATGCAACGCTCTTTTTTCTGGCCAATTGGCTACATATAGCAAAACGTCATAAGCAGGATTTTCGTTGGACACCCATCGATTTCTTGCTATTTCTGGAAAACGTAAGTCATAACAAATTTGCAATTGAATTTTCCAACCCAAGTATTCAACGATGGTTTCTTTTGTTCCAGCGGTAAAAACTTCGTGCTCCCCAGCAAGACTAAACAACTTTCGCTTGTCGTAAATTTCAAAATTTCCATCGGGAAAAATAAAAATTCCCCTATTGTAGAAACAGTCGTTCTCTTTGGCGATGAACGAAGTATAAATTGCGCTGTTTTTTTCTTTAGCCGTTTTAACTAACCAGTTTATTGCCATGGAATTATCCATCGATTCAGCTAAAGAGTATGGATTCATCGAAAAACCTGTATGAAACATTTCCGGCAACAATATCAAATCTGTGTTACTTACAGATTCAAGCAAGGAATCAAAATGTGCCAAATTTGCAGTTTTATCCTCCCAAAACTGTTTGCACTGGATGAGCGTTACTTTTAAATCTTGCATAATTTTTCGGCTGCGTTTTCTAACGTTTCGTTGTCTTTTGCAAAACAAAAACGGATAATTTTTTGGTCGTTGTGGTCTTGGTAAAAAGCAGAAAATGGAATTGCTGCTACGCCATGTTTTTGAACCATTTCTGTCACAAAATCCATGTCTGATTGATTGGAAATTTCCTTGTAGCTGGCAGTTTGAAAGTAAGAACCTTCAGAAGGCAATAATTCAAACCGACTGCTGGAAATTAATTGTTTGAAATAATCTCGCTTTGTTTGATAAAAAGCACCGAGTTTTTGAACATCAACCTCTTTTAAGTATTTTGCCAAGGAGATTTGTGCCACGCTATTCACGCAAAAAACCAAAAATTGATGTACTTTTTTAATTTCTACCATCAGATTTTCAGGTGCAATCAGATATCCAATTTTCCATCCGGTAATGTGAAATGTTTTTCCAAAAGAGGAAACAACAATTGTTCTGTCGATCAAACTAGTTCTTGTATTGGCAGAAATGTGTTTTTGTTCGAATGTAATGTATTCATAAACTTCATCTGAAAGCAACAACAATTGTGGATGTTTATCCATCAATTTTTCGAGTTCGATGAGGTCTGATTCTTGCAAAATTTTTCCAGAAGGATTGTGCGGATTATTAACGATAATCATCGCCGTTTTATCATTCACATTCGAATTTATTTTCTCCCAATCTGGCGTAAAATCTAACTTCATATTGATATGAACGGGACTTCCCCCTGCTAAAATCACAGCCGGAGCATAGCAATCATAAGCGGGATCCAAAATCACGACTTCTTGTCCAGTTTTTACGAACGCTTGAATGGCTGTAAAAATTCCTTGTGTTGCTCCAGCGGTGACCAAAATTTCAATCGCAGGATTTACTTTTCTTTCGTAGTTTTCCCAAGTCAGCGTTGCAATTCCTTCCAACAAGGCAGGCAAACCGCTCATAGGAACATATTGGTGCGCATTTTCTTTGGCGGTTTCTACCAAAATATCGGTCAATTTTTCATCTACAGGGAAATTTGGAAATCCTTGCGAAAGATTGATTGCTTGGTGATCCATCGCCATTTTTGACATGGTGGTGAAAATCGTCGTACCTACATGCGGAAGTTTTGACATAACTGCGTTTTTGAGTCCGAAAATTACAAACAACAAACGAATGATTCGTCATTTTTATCTAATTTGGCGGTAAAAATTAGAGAACATGCGTTATTATATATTCCTTTCTGCATTTTTGTTGTTTTCCTGTGGAACAAAAGACACGAAAATGTGTGAATGTTTGGAAGTTGGTGAAGAATTGAATCAACTGTCAGCTAAACTGTTAACAAGTGAAGTAACCGAACAACAAAAGAAAGATTTGTTTCGACTTCGCGCTGAAAAAGACAAGAAATGCAAAGATTTTCAAACCATGAGTGGCGATGAAATGTTGAAGCGCAAAGCAGAATGCCAAAAATTAGAGTAACGATGTTTATAGACACACATACGCATTTGTATGCTGATACTTTTTCGGAAGACAGAGATTTGGTGATTCAAAAAGCGATTGAAGCTGGTGTGACCAAAATGTTGCTTCCAAATCTTGACAAAGATTCAATTGAAGGAATGTTTGCTTTGGAGCAAAAATATCCAGCGAATTGTTTTCCAATGATGGGTTTGCACCCAACTTCTGTGGAAGAAGATTGGGAAGAGCAATTGGCGATTGTTCAAAAACATTTGTTTGCACGCAAATTTGTGGCTGTTGGTGAAATAGGAATTGATTTATACTGGGAAGAGGGCTACAAAGAACAACAAATTGAAGCTTTTATTAAACAAATTAATTGGGCAAAGGAACTTGATTTGCCGATTGTAATACACGCAAGAAGTTCTTTTCCCCAAATTTTTGATGTTTTGGACAAACACAACGACGAACGATTGCGAGGAGTTTTTCATTGCTTTTCTGGTACCGTGGAAGATGTTCAAAAAATTCAATCTTATGGCGGATTTTTATTTGGAATTGGCGGAGTGGTAACGTTTAAAAAATCAGGTTTAGACGAAGTGGTGAAACACATTCCATTGGATCAATTGATTTTGGAAACGGATTCGCCTTATTTGGCACCAACGCCTCATCGAGGCAAGCGAAACGAAAGTGCATATATTCCATTTATAGCTGATAAAATTTCCAATATTTTCGAAATTTCAGTTTCTAAAATAGGAGAATTGACAACCGCGAACGCAGAAAATTTGTTTTTCAAATCTTAAGTTGATGGAAAAGCCGAACGTTTTAATGATTTACACCGGTGGAACCATCGGGATGATAAACGACCCAAAAACGGGTGTTTTAAAGGCATTTGATTTCAATCATTTGTCGAATCAAATTCCAGAATTGGACAGATTGAATGTGGATTTAAAAGCCATTTCATTTGATCAGCCAGTTGATTCTTCAGAGATGAATCCCGAAAAATGGGCGGAAATAGCAGAGATTGTGTTTGACAATTACGACCAATTTGACGGATTTGTGATTTTACATGGTTCTGACACCATGGCTTACACAGCTTCAGCCTTGAGTTTTATGTTGCAAGGATTGTCGAAGCCTGTGATTTTGACAGGTTCACAATTGCCAATTGGAACAATCAGAACTGACGGAAAAGAAAATTTGATTACATCGATTGAAATTGCAGCAGCGAAAGACGAAAACGGTGCGCCGAAAATTCAAGAAGTGGCTATTTATTTTGAATATTCATTGTATAGAGGAAATCGCACTTCGAAAATTTCAGCCACCGAATTTGAAGCGTTTAGTTCACCGAATTTTCCTGAATTGGCGGTTGCTGGTGTTTCTATTCGTTACCATCATGAACCTTTGATTACACATCAACCGTTAAGTTTATTTACTGCTTTCGATAATCGCGTTGCGCTTTTGAAGATTTTTCCAGGATTTAGCGCTGAAGTGTACAAAAGTTTGTTTGATTTTCAGTTGGTGAAAGGAATCATAATCGAAACATTTGGCGCAGGAAATTCTCCTTCGGATACTCGATTTACTGAGTTGATTAAAACGTATTTGGAGCAAGGTGGAATTGTCCTCAACATCACGCAATGCAGCACAGGAAGTGTGGAGCAAGGGCGGTATGAAACCAGTTCTTTTTTCCAAAAAGCTGGAGTAATTGGTGGATTTGATTTAACTACGGAAGCCGCAGTTACTAAGATGATGTACGCATTGGGGAAAGGACAAGACGCAAGTGAAATTCGTCAAATTTTGTCTCAAGATCTGAATGGTGAAATGACTTGTTAAGGAAATCGCTAGATTCAGATAAAATTAGTATTTTTGTGACCCCGAAAGGGAAACCAATAATAGGAGAGGTGTCCGAGTGGTTGAAGGAGCACGCCTGGAAAGTGTGTATACGCCAAAAGTGTATCGCGGGTTCGAATCCCGCTCTCTCCGCAGATTAGAAAAAGAGTCTTAATTTTTTAAGGCTTTTTTTGTGCCCAAAAAATGCGGGATGACAACCCGGTTCGAGCCGGAACGCAGTGGAGCCTATCGAAGCTTTAGCGAAGATAATCCCGCTCTCTCCGCAGATTGAAGAAAGAGTCTTAAGTTTTTAAGGCTTTTTTGTGCCTAAAAAGTACGGGATGAGAACCCAGGTTCGAGCCGGAACGCAGCATCTTAAGAGCGAAAATGAGAATGAGAAAGTGAGAGAACCAACAATTTAATGTTATTTTTCATCATTTTCATTTAGTTTCTCATTCTGTCTGTTGCCTGACAAAAACAACCCAAAAAAGAAAGCAAAAAAGGTAACACCCATCTGGGTTTCTAGCGTGTCTTCCACCAAAAAAGAAAGACAAGCGATGGTGAGGAATAGAAGTGCCAAGACATCTTTTTGCGTTTTGGCAAATTTCCAAAATTGATACAAAATGCCCATGAAAATGAATAATCCAAAAACACCAAACGTAATCAAATAACTCAAATATTGATTGTGCGTTCTATTTCTGTTTTCTTTGGTCAATGTTGATTTGTCTCGGTTGTATTGCATCTGAAATGCCAAATGGATATCGCCAGCACCAACGCCAATCAACCAATTTTTTCGGATGATTTTCCATCCAGTTTTCCAATAGATGAATCTTTGAGAAATGCTCTGTCCGTTGGGATCATTGGCATACAACAATTCATTTTTAAGACCAGAAAGTCGATCCATGATTCCGCCATTGGTTGCAAGAACAGTTGGAATTCCATTTTCAATATTGCGAATGTCTTCTGATGTCAATTTACGAATCGCTGCGCCGTCTTTGTAAGCCCCTTTTGAAGTCAAATAACGAATAATTGTCGCTTCCATTTGTTGTCCTTTTAGGTCAAGTGAATCATAAGGAAAATTAGATCTTTGGTTCCAATTTTCGCGCAACTCTTCTTGACACAGGAAAAAGTACATCGGGTATCCATTTTCTAATGAAAGATTGTCCCAGTGATAAAAATACCTGTTTCCGTCTTCTGTTACCCAAGGAAGTTTGTCCAAGGAAATTTTCAATTTTTGTGGTTGGAAAAACAAGTATAAACCGACGCAGAATGAAATGGTTATCAAGCTGCCCAATGAAATGGTTATCAAGGTGAAAACTTTGTTTTTTCGCCTGAAAACCTCGATAATTAACACAGCAATCAGAATTCCGACAAACGTCATTACACCGCTTAATATTTGGGCATAATAGGTATAAAAACCAAACCAAAAAAACAGTAAAACCGCTAGCCATTTGAAGTTGATTTTGGAGTAGAAAATCCAAACCAAACAAATACTTGCCGCCATGGTAATCATCAATGCATATCGAATGTGCGAAATTAGCAGAGACATTCCGCGAATATCGTCGTAAACGTGATTTCCAAACCAATGTTGATAGCTTCCAAAATTGTACACCGAAGTAATGAGCATGATCAAAACAAATGCGCCGAGCAAAGCCTTTTTATGTAGATCATTTTTTAATGGTTGCGCAACAAAAACCACTGGAATTGAATAAAGTGGCAATTTAGAATTTAGGTCTTCTAGCGCGAATTTGATGTCCCAAGACCATAAAAAGCTGATTAATTGAATCAATAAAAGCGCAAATAAAAACAGCATCACTTTATTTTGACGCAGATTTCGAAAGTACATTTTGAAATTTCCTTCCAGAAGTAGAATCAATAAAATCCACATCGATGAGATGGATAAAACCACTTTGCTCAATGGAAGTCCAACGGCTAAGCCTAAATAGCCAACAAAAAGTAAGTTGTGGTAAGTATTTACACCCAAATGTTTACTTAGCATATTGAATCAGTGAGATAGAACAAAGCAACAATGCACAAATTGTTTTTCAAAAATGTGCTAAAAAACAGAACGTTTATTTTTTCAAAATAGTGTTATATTCTTTTGTGTTTTTTAATATTTCAATGGCTTTTTTCAAATAGTCGTCATTTCTAAACGCGTCGATTGTTCTTCCTTTTTGGTAGTAATATCTTGAAATGATTTCATTTTCAATGATAGTCTTAATTTCTTCTTTGAATTTTTCTAAATCACGTTCTTTAGACGGAACGACTTTTTTCATCAATTCTTCATACTGCGCTTTCGCATCATCAAAATAGCCTTCTTCCTCGGCCGTTTCTTTCATTTTCTTCAGCATTTCTTCGGATGCTGTTGAATAATCAAATGTGTCTTTGATTGCCAATTGTTTGAAAGCTTCGTAATCAGCATCACTCAAAGTGAATTTCCCTGCTTCAGCAATGCTTGGATGATTGTAAAAATAATCTGTCGCATAATTGAAAACCAAATTGTTTCCTACTAACATCGCAGTCAAACGGCTGTATTCTTTTTCTTTGATGGTAATTTCTGGCTCAATTCCACGCGCATCAATTACTTCACGACCATTCACAGTTTTAAAAACTTTGATCAATGAATCAGGAATTGCTTTTGGTTTTTGACCACTTTCTTTGTCGTAATATTCCAAACGTTGTACACATCTTCCTGAAGGCGTGTAATATTTCGCAATGGTCAATTTGATTTTTGAACCGTATTTTAAATCGTATGTTCTTTGCACCAAACCTTTTCCGTAAGAAGTGTTTCCGATAATCACGGCACGGTCTAAATCTTGTAAACTTCCAGCAACAATTTCACTAGCAGAAGCAGATCCTTCGTCCACCAAAACAACTAATGGAATATTCAAATCTACAGGCTCGTCTAAGGTTTTGTAAACGCGATTTTCTTCTTCAACTCTTCCTTTGGTTGTAACAACAACTTGACCTTTTTTGACAAATAAATTGACAATTTTTACCGCTTCTATCAACAATCCACCGCCGTTTCCTCTTAAATCGAGCACCAATTCTTTCATTCCTTTGGATTTCAAATCAAGCACCGCGGCCTTCACGTCTGTGGCAGTTGTTGGTTGCATGAAAGTATTTAGGTTGATGTATCCAACTGTTTCTGAAACCATTCCGGTGTAAGGAATGTGTGGAATTTTGATTTCGTCTCTCGTGATTGGAATGGTGATTTCGTCTTTGTTGTTTCTCAACACTTTTACTTGAATCGTAGAACCTTTTGGTCCTTTTAATGAAGAAGAAACATCATCGCTTTTTTTGGCTTTCATGTCGCGACCGTCGATAGAAAGAATTTTATCTCCGGCTTTTAAACCAGATTTTTGTGCTGGATTTCCTTCGTAAGGTTCAGCGATGTAAGTGTAATCGCCAATTTTACGAATCACCGCGCCGATTCCTCCGTATTGTCCGGTGGTCATCAACAAATAATCTTCCATGTTGGATTCATGGTAATAAACTGTGTAAGGATCCAATTCTTTCAACATCGCATCAATCGCAAATTTGGAAAGCGTTCCAGGTTTTGGCTCGTCCACATAGTACATGTCTAAATGCTGATAGATTAAATCCATCAACTCCATGCTTTTGATTACTTCAAAACCGTTGGTTTGCGCTTGTGATTGAAACGAAAAAATGGATATTGTAAAAACCAGAATGAGGCGAGAAAACTTGTTGATCATATTTTTAGCAATTATAATTCATTAGTAAATTTGAGAAGTAAACTTTCCATTTTACGTAAAAGTAAACTGTAATCCATTTCTTCTTTGTTGGTGTACACCAAAAACAACGCCATTTGCTGTTGATTTGTTGTTAACTTCTCTTCCAAAATTAATTTATTCTTTCGAAAAACCTCTTTCATCAATCTTTTTATGCGATTTCTGTCGTGCGCTTTTCGAAAAATCCTTTTGGGCGCGGAGATTACCACTTGAAAAGATTTGTCTGTCGGAAGTTCCATCGGCGCATAATGCATCACAAATGGAAATTGTTTCACACTTTTCTTTTGCTCAAAAATAGCAGCAATTGCTTTTTGACTACAAAGTTTATATGCCTTTCCGAAAGTTTCGTCCATGAAAGCGCTAAGATAAAAAGATTTAAGACGTCAAAAGTCAGTTGAACGAAAATCAACAAGAATTAACATTCTTAAAAAATCAAAATAATATGAAAATAAATCCTAAGCTGGAACCAAATTAGTCGTCACTTTTCGGTGCACGTAATTGTTGCAAATCTGTCTTCTCGCAAATCGATTTTGAGAATCTGCATTGATGAATTTGGTAAAAATATTTTTCGGAACATCGAAATATTCATAGCTGTTTCCATCCGCATAATCAATGCGCAAAGTAACTCCTTTGTATTCAATGTCGGCAATCAAAGAAGAAGAAATCGTTGTTTCGTATGCTTCTTTGTAACCAGCCCAAGTTTCTGGACAAACACTAACGATGAAATGATAAGCCTCAATAATGTTTTTACTTTTTTCCTCAGCTTCAATTTTTGCTTCCTCGTTGTCTTGAATTTTATCAGGGTGAAAATCCTTCATCAATCCACGGTAAACGGATTTAAGCTCTTTCAAAGTTGCGGTTTTGTTAACACCAAGTAACTTTCTGTAATCGTCAATTTTTTTCATAAAATACAATGCTATCAATTGAATCAGTTAAGTCTTACACTTTTAATGCTGATTCAAAATTCGAATTTGGGTGCAAAGGTAGGGGATTTAAATGAATAGTTAAGATTAATTTTTCAATCTAAAGTCGAGGCATTTTTGTTACTTTCGTGTTTTATTTCATTCAAAAGAAAAAACAGCCGCATGTCAGTTTCGAAACCGTTGATTTTTGTCACCAATGATGATGGCATTTTTGCCAAGGGAATTGCTTCATTGGTTGAGGCGGTTAAACCTTTTGGTGAAGTTGTGGTGATTGCGCCCGACAAACCTCAATCTGGAATGGGACATGCGATTACCATCAATTCTATTTTAAGAATGAATCCTTCTGATATTTTTGGCGACATCAAGGCTTTCACTTGTTCTGGAACACCAGTGGATTGCGTCAAATTGGGGATTTATGAATTGATGAAAAGAAAACCGGATTTGATTGTTTCTGGAATCAATCATGGCGACAATGCAAGTACAAATGTGCTTTATTCGGGTACGATGTCGGCAGCTGTAGAAGGAGCGATTGAAGGTATTCCGTCGATTGGATTTTCGTTGGCAGATTATCATGCGGATGCGGATTTTTCTGGTGCTAAAATCATCGTTCAAAAAATGGTGCAATCTGTGTTGGAAAATCAAATACCCAAAGGAACTTGCTTGAATGTAAATGTTCCAAGTATCGCTGCGAGCGAAATCAAAGGAATCAAAATTTGTCGCGGTGCACATGCGATGTGGGCGGATTTTTTCGACAAAAGAATGGATCAATTTGGAAATCCTTATTTTTGGTTGAGCGGTAAATTTGAAGCTGCTGACAAAACCGAAGATTCTGATTTATGGGCACTTGAACATGGTTTTGCGAGCGTTGTTCCGATTCAGTTCGACATGACAGCCTATCAAGCCATCAATGAATTAAAAAACTGGAATATAGAACTTTAATAAGTTAGCAATGAATTTAAGAAATTGGACAAAACAACATTCTATCGGATTGCTCATTGGAATACTGACAACAGCAGTGGCAATTCCTTTGACAATTGTGATTTACGCATTGTTGAACAAATATGAAATCGACAATTATTTCTATCGTTTCAGTTTAAATCGAATTGAAAAAAGCAAAATTATTTCTTTGGCAAGTATCGCCAATTTGATTTGGTTTCACACCTTTTTACGTCAAGAAAAATGGCCTTTGGCGATGGGAATTATTCTGTCAACAGTTTTGAATTTATTTGCCATTCTATACTTTAAATTTCTTGCTTGATGGAAACTGAAAATCAAAAAAAGCGCTTGAAAATTTACATGATTGCTGGCGAAGCTTCAGGAGATTTACATGGCGCAAATCTGATGAAAGCATTATTGGAAGATGAACCAAATATCGATTTCAGGTTTTGGGGCGGAGATTTGATGGAGAAAATAGCAGGCAAACCAGTAAAACACATCAAAGATTTGGCTTTCATGGGTTTTGTGGAAGTGTTGATGAATATCAGAACGATTCTTTCCAATATCAAAGTTTGTAAAATGGACATCGAGGCGTATCAACCAGATGCCATTGTTTTGATTGATTATCCAGGATTTAATTTGAGAATCGCTGAATGGGCAAAAGCCAAAAATATCAAAGTTTACTATTATGTTTCCCCGCAAATTTGGGCTTGGAAACAAAATCGGGTGCACAAAATCAAACGTTCGGTAGATCATTTATTTGCGATTTTACCTTTTGAAAAAGCTTTTTACGAAAAGTTTGATTACGAAGTTGAATACGTTGGTCATCCGTTACTTGATGCAATTGAACAATACCGTGAAACGACTTTTTCAGCATCAGATTTTCGTCAAAAATGGAACTTGGGTGACAAACCAATCATCGCTGTTTTGCCAGGAAGCAGAAAACAAGAAGTGGGCGTTAAATTGCCGATCATGTTGGACGCAGTAAAGGATTTGGAAGGTTACGAAATTCTAATCGCTGGTGCGCCATCTTTGGATAAATCTTTCTACGAACCACTTTTGGTTGGCCGAAATGCGAAAATCATTCATGGTGCAACGTACGATATTTTGGGTTGCTCCGAAGCCGCGATTGTTACTTCTGGAACCGCAACGCTCGAAACGGCTTTGTTGAATGTACCCGAAGTAGTTTGCTACAAAGCTTCACCGATTTCTTATGCGATTGCCAAAAGATTGGTGAAAATTGAATTTATTTCCTTGGTCAATTTGATCATGAACAGAGAAGTTGTACGCGAATTGATTCAGCATGAGTGCAATGCAACGCAAATCAAAGAAGAATTGGCGATGCTTTTGGTAGGAGGAAGCAAGCGTGAAAAAGTGTTGGAAGATTACGAATTATTGAGAAATTTTTTGGGTGGAGGAGGAGCGAGCAAAAAAGTTGCACAATCCTTGTTGAAAACTATTCGTTAGTGCGCTTCATGTTGCACCTCAATCTTTTATTTTTGCAATTGTGAAAATACTTTTCATTGTTCTATTTAGTGCGTTAGGTTTCTTTTCGATGGCCCAACAAATGCGTATCGGAGTGTTACGTGACTATGACGTGAAACGTATTTTATTCGCCTACAACGACGGAAGTTATTCCATTTTCGGCGACACTTCAGAATTTGGTGCAATCTTGCCCAATGAATTTGTGGATGTCATTTACAAATCCAGTCAACAAATTGAGCTCAAAAAAGGCGTCATTTCTCTGGGAATTTTCAAAAAAATCATTCTGCAAGAAACCAAAGCTGGATTTTCCATTTCACTTTCTTGCAAGGAACCTTTTGTCAAAGAAAGAAAATACAAAAACGACATTGAAATCACCGCAGGCGCTGAAGGTTTGACCATCGTGAATCTGGTCGATATGAACAATTATTTGAGTGGCGTTGTAGAATCTGAAGGCGGTGGCGGAAAGGAATTGGAATACTACAAAGTGCAAGCGCTGATGAGTAGAACTTATGCGCTGAAATACATCCACAAACACGACAATGAAGGTTTCAGTTTGTGTGACCGAGTACATTGTCAGGCGTATCATTCGATGTTGCGATTTTCACCAACGATTGAAGAAGCTGTCGTGAATACCGATGGCATTGTGATGGAAGATGAAAATAACGAATTGGTCGACGCTTATTTTCACGCCAATTGCGGAGGACAAACGAGCGAAGCAGAATTTGTTTGGAATGTCAATATTCCTTACTTGAATTCTTTCAAAGACACTTTTTGCATTTACACAAAACAAGCCACTTGGGAAAAACGAATCCCGCAACAGCAATGGGCTGATTTTTTGGTGACCCGTTACAATTATCCTTTGAATGATTCCATTTATGGCCCCTTGATTTTTTCTTTCAATCAAAATGAACGCATGGCATTTTATCAGTCGCCAGCGCTGGGAATTCCGTTGCGAGATTTGCGTACAGAATTTAATTTAAAGTCCACGTTTTTTAGCACTTATCCCGAAGGAATGGAAGTGGTGATTCGCGGTCGCGGCTTTGGTCACGGCGTCGGATTGTGTCAAGAAGGTGCGATGCGCATGGCGAAATACGGCTATAATTATCATCAAATCGCGGTGTATTACTTTCCAGGAATTCATTTAGTGAAGTTGGATCACGAATCGTTTTTCACGCAAAAAACCGGATTTCCTCCAAAGGAATAGATTTTGAGAATTCATGATGCCGTTAGGTATCAAATATGGGTAGCGATGGACGCAGTCCATCGTGTAAGAAGGAGTGAATTTGTTTTTGGCGTGTGTTTTTGGTTCAAAAACCATGACAAAAACCATTTTAAAGTTTTAGTCTTTTTAGAAAAACTCAAATTTGGAGGTTTTTTCGGCCTCAGCAATAAAAGCGTTAAGTAAAATTCGGAATGTTTGACGGCCAAACAAAAGTACTTTTTGAGACAGAAGACATTAGACTCGAGACCGAAGACTTTTCTAATTGTCTATAAATCTAATTTTTATAGCTTTGATTGCGTAGCCTTGTCCCGATTAATTTATCGGGATTGGTTCTTTCTTTTGCATCAAGGTACCGCGCAGCAGCCACGTTAGTGAAAAGAAAGAACATTCGCAGAATTTACTATAAATCTATTACCTTTGAACGCTTTTTAAAAACACTAAAAAAATGCGATTTTTATATCTTCTTTTGTATTTCACATTGCCTTATTCGTTGCGATTGTATTATCCAAAACAACGCGTAGTCAACAAACCGCGCAAACATTTTGGTAGAACAATTTACGTTAGCAATCATGCGGCTTCGTTTATGGATCCTTTGATTGTGGGTTCTTTGCAGCGACCAATCGTATTTTTTATGACGCGTTCAGATGTTTTTACCAAAGCGATGAAACCGATTTTGTGGATGGCGCACATGTTGCCGATTTACAGACAACACGACGGAGAAGACACCAAAGCTAAGAATGATGAAACATTCAAAAAATGCACGCAAATCTTGAAGGGAAAACGCAATTTGTTGATTTTTGGCGAAGGTTTTACAGACGACATTTTTATTAGAAGATTGAAACCTGTCAAAAAAGGTGCAGCTAGAATTGGATTTGGAAGTTTGGAAGCGATGAATTGGGAAAAAGAAGTTTTTATTGCCGCGATTGGCATCAATTATGGTGACCCTAATTATTTGGGCGGAAGCGTGTTGGTTTCAAACGGCAATCCAATTTGTTTGAATGATTACAAAGCTGATTATTTGGAAAACCCTTCAAGGGCTGTAAATGAAGTTACGAAACGAATAGAATTGGATTTACAGGCACAAATCACGCATGTAGAAGATGCGGATTGGGTATTTTTTCACGAATACGTGAGCAGATTGCAGCGAAATGGCATGCATCCTGAAGATCCAATTCGAAACATTTCTTTGTTCGAAAAATGGAAAAACTCCAAAGCACTTGCCGCTTGGATGAACGCGCAAAACTTGAATGAAAACCAAGAATTGGTAACTTTGAAAAGTGAATTAGATGCTTTTTTCAAAAAGACCAAAAAGCAGAAAATCAAAGATTCATATTTGAGAAAAATCGAAGAAAAAGAATCCAATTTGTTGCCATGGATTTCGCTTATTTTTCTTTTCCCATTGATGCTTTTGGGAGCGATTCATTGCTATTTGCCATACAAATTGATCAAAAATTTCACAGAAAAATCGTTCAAAAGAGCTGTTTTTTGGAGTTCCGTAAAAATGATGTTGGGCGTCGTTGCCATCGGACTTTTCAATATTCCTTTGGTGCTTTTGTTGAATCATTTTGTGTTCATTCCCTTGTTTTATGACTTGAAAACAATCAATTTATTCATTCCGTGGATTTACTATTTCATCATCCCGATTTTCGGTGTGATTGCTTACCGCTGGTTACAAACCGCGCAAGATTTGAGTGCAATGGCGAAATTGAGAAAATCTTCAAACCTTGCGAGTCTTTTGGCGGAACGCCGCGCGTTGATAGAGAAGACTAAAGATATTAGACCTGAGACGATAGACATTAGACTGAAGACTTTCTGATTGTCTTGTGTCTGAAGTTTTGTTTTAAGTTTTTTGGAAAAGGTCCTCCCCCTTGGTCCTGGCGCTATCGCTGAGTGTTTGCTTCGCAGCTGCCCATGGCGGTCAAAAGCTACCGCTTTTTCTCCTCCAAAGGGGGAAGTATGCCGAATCATCAATAATCTAAAAAACGAAAATCCCAAGATTTCACGAACCTTTCCGGCCTCAGCAATAAAAGCGTTTTTTGAGACTTTAGACACGAGACCGAAGACATTAGACGAAAGATTCTTCTAAAAATCTATTGTCTAAGTTTAAACTACAGATCAACATTTTCTACAAACCAAAGAAAATCCCAAGTTTTAAGACCCTTCCGGCCTTAGCAATAAAAGCGTTAAGTAAAATTCCAAATGCTTGACGGCCAAACAAAAGTACTTTTTGAGACAATAGACCGGAGACTTTTTTGTAAGTCCTAAAATCTAGCACTTTATTTTAAACTTCAGTTCAACATTTTCTAAGAACAGCAAGAATATCTTTAGTTCTTACGACCCTTCCGGCCTTAGCAATAAAAGCGTTAAGAAAAATTGGAATTTTTGACGACCAAACAAAAGTACTGTTTGAGCATAGACTAACCTCGCAACTAAATCAGACTTTGTTGCGAGTTTACTTTTGTTTAGTCATAAATTTTAATTTTTTAGCTTTGATTGCGCAGCCTTGATCTTTTCTTTGGTTCTTTCTTTTACATCAAGGTAAAAGAAAGAACTTCGCATAAATCTCATTTAATCAAAACCAACTTCCCCTGCTGCAAAACCTCCCCATCCGATACCAACACACATTGATAAACCCCATTCGAAAACCCACTACAATCAATATTCAACTGAATTTGCCCTTCACCCGTAAAAACTACTTTCTGCACCAATTTTCCTGTGGCGTCGTAGAAAGAAATGCTTTGATTTTCGGCGTTTTGCGGGATGAAATAATCTACGGTAACAGCACCTGTGGATGGGTTTGGGTAGAGGTTGAAAGGAATTACCGTATCTGGCGTATCCGTTTTGATCGGACAAGCGGCATTGTCCCAAATGCTGTCGTTGCCCATGCAGTCGGTTTTGACCACCCACATGGAATTGCCTGGGCCTTCAGGATTCAAATTACGAGCCATTCCAGCCAAAATAAAACCTCCGTCTGAGCATAAATCCATGGAATAAAAGTATTGATCTGTATTTACCATGTTGTAGAATTGATATTGTTTTTCCCAAATAATGCTTCCATCAGTTTCATTTAAAACCTTGAGGATACCGAAAAAACTTACATCAGCATCTCCTTTTGTGCTTCCACAGACCACGATTTCGCCTGTTGCGAGTTGTTTAACACTAGAAAACTCTTGCTGGTTAAATTCACCAAAATATTTTTTTTGCCAAATAATATTTCCTTCTGGATCAATTTTAATAAGCAGGCTGGCAGAAGCATCATTTGAATTTAAAGATGTTCCACCCGCTAAAAGAAAGTTTCCATCTTGTAATTTTGTAATCGCTAAACCCCAATCTGAATAAGGACCACCGTATGTATTTTGCCAAAGAAGCTCACCTAAACTGTCTGTTTTTATTAAAAACATACTTTCTTCACCAGTAAAATCGTTACGCGATGAACCGAATAGCATAAAACCACCATCACTTGCAATTTCTATAGATCTAACTATATCTTGTGTGTTTATATCATAACTACGTTCCCATTGAATGACACCTATGCTATTCCTTTTAACCAAATAAACGTCCGAATATAGCCAACCGAGGGAGTCTCTTTCAGCTCGCATACCACATAAAATAAGCCCATTATCAGATGTTTGTTCGATATCGATATAGGTTAATCCAGTTTTTGGTAATCCAGATTGCCTAAACCAAATAGTATCACCAGTTGCTTTATTCAACTTAACCACAACAGCATTTTGATAAAGTGTTGATGTATCTGTTCCCTGTCCAACTATTATGAAATGACCATCTTTTGTTTCTAAAGCTGCGGAGAATGCACACGCGTATGGCTCACCTAAATCTCTAACATAGGACCAGAGTGTATCACCATATTTATTTAGCTTCAAAGCAGACATTCTGCGACTTTCTGTATTAGTCCCTACTATAACATATGCACTATCAGATGTTTGAACAACTCCATTTGCCCGTGCAAAGTAGTTTGTATCACCAATTATTTTTTCGTATCTTTTATTAAATAAATTTTGCCCAAACAAACTTGCTTGAAAAAGGAAAAACAATGAAATATAGAATAAAATCTTCGCCAATAGTTTGATTATTTAGTTGAAAGCTGGATACTAAAATCCCACAATTCTCCCATAAATATATTGATTTCAGTTAAATATATAACAATTCGACATTAAAATAGATTGATTTTGACATTCAACTGTTGAAAGATTCTCTTACCTACTTTGTGAAAGATGTTGGTATTTTAAGGCTACCTTTGTTTGAGTCCAATTGATTTATTGGAAATTAGGTACATGTGTTTCCTTTGTTTGGGAACAGTAAATTAAAGTATATGAAACAAAAAATCGGTTTACTTTTAAGTGGATTTTTATTGTTGGCAATCACCACTTGGTCGCAAAATCAGAATGCAAAAAACAATGACAGCTTGTTCATTTCTGCGGCTGCGCAAGAAAAATTCAATGCAGGCGTTGGCGCTTTTGAAAAGCAAGATTTTACTTCGGCTGTCACAGCGTTTTCTGAAGCAATTGAGGTATCTCCACAATTTGCCAAAGCATATTTGAATCGTGGTTACGCTTATTTGGAAATGAAAAATACCGCCAGTGCCAAAGCGGATTTTTTGCAAACCATTAATTTGGATAAAAGTGCACACCAAGCGTTTTTTGAATTGGGAATCATCGCGCAAACTGCAAACAACAGCACTGAAGCGATGGGTTCTTACTTCAAAGCGATTGAATTGAACGCCACTGAAGCGAAATATTTCTACCAACGCGCAGTTTTGTATTTCGGACAAAAAGATTTTCCTGCTGCGAAAAAAGACTTAGATGCTGCCATCGTTTTGAAAAAAGATTACGCTTTTGCACTCAACGACAGAGGAAGCGTTTTCCGTGAAATGGGCGATTTGCCCAATGCGATCAAAGATTACCAAGCGGCAACAGTTGCGGATTCAAAATTGACGATTGCATTCAACAACTTGGGAAGTGTTTACAGAAAATCGGGAGATTACGATAAAGCGATCAAAGCATACAGCGATGCCATTGCATTGGATTCGAAATTCTATTTGGCGTACAACAATCGCGGTTTTGCAAAATTCAGCAAAGGTGATTTTCAGGGCGCAATCAATGATTTCAACAAAACGATTGAATTGAAAGAAGATTATGCTTTTGCTTACAACAATTTAGCGTCTGCGTATATCAAACTTGAAAAATACGAAGAAGCGATTCAAGCTTGCGGAAAAGCAATCGAATTGGATGCAAATTACGGTTATGCATATTTGAACCGTGGAATTGCCTATGAAATGCTAAGAAATGTTGAAAATGCTTGCAGCGATTGGAACAAAGCAGTTGAGTTTGGCATTGAATCAGCAGCCGTT
This sequence comes from Flavobacteriia bacterium, assembly GCA_947450325.1. Classification (GTDB taxonomy): domain Bacteria; phylum Bacteroidota; class Bacteroidia; order Flavobacteriales_D; family Crocinitomicaceae; genus JAQVCM01. The sequence continues at coordinate 19,129 of CANFUT010000019.1, read as the reverse complement.
TTTCTTAAAAATAGTGCCTGTTCAAACTAAAGAATGATAAAAATGAAAAAGATATTTTTACTAAGTATTTGTTTTGCACCGCTTTTTTTATGGGCGCAGAATGTTGAATTTGACAAAGCAAATTTCAAAGACAAAAAGGCGGAATTGAAAGAAGCGATTACCAATTTGGAAGTCGGCGACCATTATTACTTCATGGCGCCTTTTCCTCAATATCCGCAAGGAATTCCTTTTTACGAAAGAGCGAATAAGTTCAATCCAAATAACGCGGTGTTAAATTTCAAATTGGGATATAGCTATTTGCATTCCAATCAAAAATTCAAGTGCATGAAGTATTTTGAAAAAGCATTTGCACTCAATCCAACGGTTGATCCAGCGATTCAATATTATTTAGGTTGTGGCGGTCAATTATTGAAAGATTGGGACAAAGCAATCGCTTCCTACGAATTGTATCTTAAAACAGCTGATCCAAAAAAAGACAAAGAAAATGTATTGTCTGCAAACAAGAAAATTGCTGAGTGCAAAGTGGGAAAAAAATTGGTGGCTGCGCCAGTGCGTGTATGGATTGACAATTTAGGTCGAGAAATCAACACAGATGCTCCTGAATTTGGAATGATTATGAATGCGGATGCAACAGAAATTTACTTTACAAGCAGAAGACCAACATCCACAGGTGGTTTGAAAGACGAGTCAAATGATTGGTATGAAGACATTTATACTTCTAGATTTGAAAACGGTTATTGGTCAACAGCAGAAAATGTAGGCGCGCCATTGAATACAAAAGGCCACGATGCAGCAGTTGCATTGAGTCCTGACGGAACGAAAATGATCATTTACATTGATGATAACGGCGACGGAAATTTGTATGAAAGTGTGAAGAAAAACAATGTTTGGGGTAAACCTAAAAAAATGGACAACGACATTTCTTCTTCTTACCATGAATCTTCTGCGTGGTATTCACCTGATGGAAACAAATTGTATTTCGTCAGCGACAGACCATTAGACAGTCAGAGAGGCGACGCCAAAGACAAAGACATTTATGTAGCTTCATGGAACAAAAACAAAAGCCGATGGGAAAATGTCGTTAGACTTTCAGAAACAGTGAATTCACCTTACGACGAAGATGGAATATTTGTGCATCCTGATGGAAAAACGATTTATTTCTCTTCAAAAGGTCACCAAAACATGGGAGGATATGATATTTTCAAAACAGTGCTTTTGGCTGATGGAAGTTTCAAAAAACCAGTAAATGTTGGTTATCCAATCAATACGCCTGATGACGATGTGTTTTTTGTTGTTTCAGCAAACGGGAAAAACGGTTACATCACTTCTTTCAGACAAGATGGTTATGGAGAAAAGGATTTGTATAAGATTTCTTTTTTGGGTGAAGAAAAACAACCTATGTTGAATGCAGAAGACATTTTGTTGGCGAGCAACGGAACGGTTGTGAGAGAGAAAGTGATCGAACAAAAATTTGAGATTCAGAAAAGTGAATTGGCTTTGTTGAAAGGAGTTATCCGCGATGCAAAAACCAATCAACCATTGGAAGCGAGCATTGAATTGGTTAACAATGAAAATAATACAACCATTGCGGAATTTACTTCTGATGCTGTAACGGGTAATTTCTTGGTTTCGTTGCCAGCAGGAAAAAATTATGGAATTGCGGTAAAAGCAAATGGTTATTTATTTCATTCAGAAAACTTTGATATTCCAAGTGAAAGTGAATACGAAGAGTTTTCAAAAGACGTTTACATGAAAAAAGTGGAGGTCGGAGAAGTGATTGTTTTGCGTAATATTTTCTTTGATTTGGCTAAATTTTCTTTGCGCAAAGAATCTCAAAGTGAATTGGATAGATTGACAAAATTGATGCAAGACAATCCATCGTTGCGCATTCAAATCAGTGGTCACACAGATTCAAGGGGTTCTGCAACCTTAAACAAAGAATTATCAGCTAACAGGGCAAAAGCGGTTGTTGATTATTTGATTACGAAAGGAATTGACAAAAAACGCTTAGAATCTCAAGGATTTGGTAAAGAACAACCGATCATTGCAGATGAAGCGATTGCTAAGTTGAAAACGGAAAAAGCGAAAGAAGAGGCGCATCAATCGAATCGTAGAACTGAGTTTAAGATTATTTCGAAGTAAAAGTTTATATGAATATTTCAAAATGGAGTGCAAATTTGTACTCCATTTTTTGTTTAAAGCAATTTAAAACTCTCCACTAACTTTCATCAACTCCACCCAAAAACTCGTCCCATTTTCACTCGTTTCAAACCAAATTTTGCCACCGTGCATTTCAACGATTTGTTTCACCATCGCCAAACCCAAACCTGTTCCAGTGGATTTAGTCGTGAAATACGGAACAAATAATTTGTCTTGCAATGCTTCAGGAATTCCATCGCCGTTGTCTTGCACTTCAATGAGCCAAGTTTTCTCCGTTTCACTTAATCTCACTTGGATGTTTCCTTTTCTATTGTCAGGAATGGCTTGAATGGCATTTTTAAGCAAGTTATTGAATACGCGCAACATCAAATCTTTATCAGCGTGCACCCAGCAAGTTGAAAGCGCTGTTTCAAATTCAATAGCAACATCTGCTTCTTGCGTGAAAACCACCACAACGCGCTCAATCATTGGAATTAAATCCAAGTTTACTTCATTCGCTTTGGGCATTTTAGCGAAATTTGAAAACTCATTGGCGATTTTTGCAAGTGCATCAATTTGTTCGATAATTGACGAAGAAACCTTGTCTAATTTGGCTTTAGAATCAGGATCTTCAGGATTGAAAACGCGCTGTAATTGTTGCAAACTTAATTTCATTGGCGTCAACGGATTTTTAATCTCATGCGCTACTTGTTTCGCCATTTCTCGCCAAGCACTTTCTCTTTCACTTTGCGCTAATTGCTGCGCGGCGTAAGCCAATTCTTCCAACTTTTGGTTGTAATCTTTCACCAAAACGCCAATTTCGTCGTTCGCTGCATAAGAAATCGGCTGATTGTATTTACCCAATTGCACTTGCGCGAAATTTTGTTGCAGAATTCGCAGCGGAGAAGTTACCCAGGTGGAAACAAAAATGGCCACAATGATAGACAAAGCCAACAGCAAAATGAAAACGTTCATAATCGCGACCAAAAATTGTTGAATTTGATCTTCAAAACCTTTTTGTTGCCCGAAATGTTGCAAATTCAAGTATGCCAATAATTGTCCGTCATTGCCATAAAATGGAATGTAACCAGAAAGGTAATCTAGATTTCCGATTTTTTCTTGGTGAAAATATTCACTTTTTTTGTTTCGCTTCAATTGTGTTAGCGCCGTTGGATTCATTTGTTCACTGACCAAACCAATGTTGTAAACCTTTGGACGAGAACTTGCTAATAAAAATCCATTTCGGTCATATAAATTGATATCAGTAACAAAAACCGAAGCTAATTTTTGTAAAGTGTATTCCATGTAGTTTCCTTTTTCGGAAATGGAAAGATCTTCTTCTTCGCCTAAATCTTGTTTGATTTCAGTTTCAACAGAACGTATTTTTTCGCGAATTAATTCGTTCGTGTAATCTTGGTATTGGTTTTTAACAAATAAACCGCTTCCCCAACCGAATGCAACTAAAGCAATGAAAACCAAGCCAATTAAAACGACCTGAATTCTGATCGCTAATGTCAATGCGCGTTTTGATCGTCCAGTTTTTTTGGTTTGCACATAAATTGGAATCAACAAAAACAAACCATAGAAACTAAACAAGTAAGAGAAGGAGGTGAAGAATTGTATAGTAGAATGATTTTGACGAGAAAGTACAATGGAATCTCGTTCTGTTCTTCGCAACAAATAATGGTTATAGCCATCACTGTCGAAATAACCGGAAATATTCGAGATGTTTTTGGTCAACCCTTCATCTCTTGAAGGATATGAGAATTTCCCGTTGTGACTGACTAATTTCCCGTTGTAATATTTGGCAATTGAGTAATTTTCAAGCGATTCAAAAACTTTGGCGTTGCTTGAAATCAGCAATCTTGGAAAACCAATTTTCTCGGGAATTTTTTTCGATTTCAACGCAAAAAACAAGAGTGCTTTGGTGCTATCTGGCGCATAAATCGGTTGACGAATGATGTAAGAATATTGACTCGTAAAATCTTTGATAAAAAAGATATTTGAATCAATTTCTGAAGTTACACTGTGTTTGTTGATGATCGATTGCAAGGTATATAACCTACTTGCAGGCACATTTTTATAATTCAAAACAGGTTCGCTCTCTTTGTTGAACATGAAAAATTCAATGTCATATCTTTCCCAAAAACCATTGAAAAATTTGTGTTCCATGGCATCTTTGAATTCCGATACACCTATTGTTTTTGTGGTATTCACCAACTTTTGAAGATAAAAATCACTTTGAATTTTTGGAACCAAGCTCAAATATTCAACTTCTGTGGTAATGTCTTGGTCAGAAGCCAGTTGATTGGCAAAAAGTTCGCGCTCTTGCTTTTCTTTGATGTCATAAAACTCTTGAAAATTGAAAGAAACGTAGACCGCAAAAAGAAAAAGAAGTACCACACCAAGCGCGAATTGTTGTTTTCCTTTGAATAAAATGGAATCCAAAACAACCAATCCTGTGATTAACATTGGCCAGAAAGCCAAGATGAAAAATGATTTGTGAAAGTGAATTTCCAAGTAAATGTAAATTGCACTAGAAATCAGCCAAATGAGAATAATCCATTGTTTTTTCCATGTCGTTTTGATCATAGAAATGATGGATGCGCGCATCAAATGAAAATATCCGTAGAATAATATTCCCATGGAAATCGTCGCTAGAAATGAATAGAAATTCAGCGAAAACAATTTATTTACTTCCAATGGAATAGACCCATTTTCTACCAAACCTTTGAATAGGTCAGCTATATAACTAGAATAAATTAAGCTTAGAATAAAAACAGAAAAAGCGGCAAACTTGAAAATCAACGCTTGTTTTTTGGAGTTGGCATTTGATTTTTTTAGGGCTTTCGTTTTGAAGATAATCACAGAGCAGAAGTACAATAAAATCAAACAGTTGATCAAATATTCTCCAAAGTTTGGTAACCATTCAGAACTCGCATAAAGTGTTGGTTGAAAAGCAGTTGCTGACTCCATGAAAGACAACCAATTTCCTTTTAAACTTAAGAATCTGAGCAATAGAATAAGCGAAGGAATTATCCAAAAAATGACTGTCGATCTCTTTTTACTCCATGCAAGCAGTGCAAGTAATCCAAAACTGATGGATGACAACATTAATACCAGCAAAATGTCACTGCTACTTGATGGAATAGGTTGATTTTCAAAAGGAAAAACAGCAAAAATGAATTTCTTGTGTTGGTAGACCGGATAAGCATTTTCGGTTTCCATGACAATACTGCCTTTGAATGGTAAGGTTAAATCTGTACTGAAATCATTTCTAAGATTCTTGTTTTCATATTGATAATCTCTTTTGATTAAAAAAGAGGCGACCAAATGAATGTTTTTGTGTTGGATTGTGTGGGCAAAATACCAGCCGTTTTGCAAATGCACGACTCCGTTTGCAGGATAATGAATTTCAGCAAAACGCAGCACAGGAAGTTGATTGGTATTCCAAAAAACCAAAGAATCATTTTGATAAATATGGAAGAAAAAGCTTTCGTTTGTACTTTGATGCAATAAAGAATCGACACCATATTTAACCAGAATTCGATTTTTATTTCCAATGAAAGCGGCTAAATCTGTTTCTTTTTGATTGAATTTTTGTTGGAAAACCTTGACTTCAGATCTATAATCTTGGTTAAATACCGATTGAAAATACAACAAGAAACTTCCAGCGAAGCAAATACTTAGTAAAATCAATCCATATTTGCGGAAGAAAGAAATCAAGACACTTGTTTGGTTTTTAATTTTGTTTCTAAAATTCCAACTAAAGTAGCAAAATCCTCATCAGCGTGAACATCATTTCTAAAAATGAAATTGGCTTCTGCTTTATAAGGCAACAAATAATTATTGTAGCAAGGTGTTACGTGATTTTTCCATTGGTATAAAATTGATTCACGTGTGTAGCCTCTTGTTTCTTGATCGCGGTATAATCTTCTATCCAATTGTACATCTAAATCGACATCAATAAAAACTGAAAAATCCAAAGAATTTCTTACTCCAGGATAATGGAAAAGAAATAAGCCTTCAACGATAACTAAATCAGAAGGATGAATAGTAATTAAGATATTTTTATCAGGTGGAGCGTTGAAATGATATTCAATAACTTCAATTGGTTCACCGATGGAAAGTTGCTGTAAATCTCCAACCAAATGCTCTTCGTTTAAAGCAGTTGGAAGGTCAAAATTCACTTCTCCGTTTTCATCAACATGCTGAAAATGGATTGGTTTGTAATAGTTATCCATTGAAAAAACAGATGGATTAAGTTCTTGAAAATGTTTAGACAATCGCTTGAGTAACGTTGTTTTTCCTGAACCGCTCCCACCACAAATACCAATAATCATGTTTTTAGAATCAAAATTAAAACTTGTTTCTACCACTGTAAAATGGTATTCAACTATTTTGCAAATGTATTGAAATCAATGAGAATTTTTGCAGAAATAAGATTAAAACCTTAGGGAGATTGTTCGTTCGCTAACAAATTTCTTAGTAAAGGCTTGCTTTAGTTCAACTTTTGCAGAAATTGAGTAAAAACATAAAGACCTTATAAAGAGCAAGTTAATTAACAAGGGTTTCTATAAAATAAATTGATTTCTGATTCATCAATTAAAACAATTTTTCAACATTTAATAATAAAGGAAATAGAATCACCTCATTAAAACTATTTATAATAGAAATGGGGAAAACAATAGTCTTTTTAATGCTTAAGAAATGCTGAAAATTTTATGTCTGTAAAAGTAGAAAATCGAATCATTGTTGAAAACACAAATACGGCCACCGGACAAACGCTGGACATTTGATTTTGTTTTTTCTTGTTAAAACTGTTTTTCTTCGATATGTGCGTATCTTTGCTGTCCCAAAAAATTAAAACTAATTTATTAAGTCTAATAATCAATCGTTTAGAATCACCGTATTAGCTACAAAAAACGCAATATATAAATCAAATCTTTCACAAATCATACATTTTAAATAATCAAACTTAGCTTTTGGTAATTTGTACCATATAGAATAAAAATTTGTTTTTACATTGAAACTATAATTGAATAAGCGCCGTATGTTGTCAAAAAGATTAAATATTAATTCGAGTACTGATATGAGCAAAGGATTCAAATATTTTATATTATTTGTAACACTTTATATAGGTTTAGGCTTTACTTATTTACAAGCAAATCAATCTTTATTGAGATCTAGTCGATTTTTTCAAACAACAGAAAATAGCTTAGAAGGAGATTCAACTTTAATAATGAATGTTGAAAAAGTTGAAAACAAAAATATTTTAAGAGTTTCATTTAATTCAAACAAAGAAGGGAATGAAGGTAAATTCAAAATTTTTGATGAAAAAGGAAATTTGCTTATACAGTCAAATTTTGAGTTAATTCCATCACCGTATTATGCTTCTGTAGACATTTCATCATTGAGTGCAGGGAATTATAAAGCGACACTAGAAACGGAGGTTAGAACAATCAATTCAACTCTAACAGTCAAATAATATTAAGGAAAATATATGATTAAAAATTTACTTATATTATTGGTTTTACTTAGCGGAATAAACACCATTTATTCGCAAGTGGTAACTCCTTTTGCTGTAAGAAAAACCCTTACACAAAAGGGAGGAATTGTTTATCTTTCAAATACTTCATCGAAAGCCAATCCAACAAGTATTGTTCAAAATGAATTACCAGTTGGCGGAACAGGATACAATAATAATTTCAATAATACTTATGTTGACATCGATGCAGATCCAGCTACATGGATGTCTAGTAGCGATCAATTAAATCTACCAGCATGTACTGAAATTAGTTGGGCAGGTTTATATTGGGGAGCAGATTGTTCTGCAGGAGATGAAAATTTTGCAACGAGAACACAAGTTAAAATGAAAATAAACAGTGGCTCTTATGTTGATTTAACAGCAGATTATCTAAAAGACAATACAGTTGGGTACAAAACATACCATTGCTACAAAGACATAACATCAATTGTTGCAGGTGGAGGATTAAATTCTACCTACACCATAGCAAATATGGCTGGCGATATAGGAGGCACCAATTTATTTGGAGGTTGGACAATTGTTGTTATGTATAAAAACACATCTATGACCATGAAAAACTTAACTGTTTTTGATGGGTTAGCAAGTGTTAGTAGCGGAACTTTTTCAACAGTTGATATTCCTATTTCTGGTTTTCTTACTCCACCATCTGGTCCAGTAAATTTTGAACTTGGATTAGTTGGTTATGACGGAGATAGATCTTTAACTGGAGATCAGTTGCTTTTCAAAGGAGGAACAACTTTTGTAAATATTTCAGATGTTCTTCATCCAATTGCTGATGTTTTTAATAGCACAATTACCAATAATGGGGCTTATACGACAAATCGAAATCCAAACTATAATAATACATTGGGTTATGATGCAAATATTTTCGTTCCTGATAATTCAGCAAAAAATTACATTGGAAACAATGCTGTTTCTGCAACAATTAGACAAACTACAGGAGGTGAAACTTTTTTAACACAAGTCGTAACTTCGGCAATCGATGTTTATGACCCTAACCTTCAAAGTTATGTCAATGTAAGAAACGTTACTAACCCTGGAGCGGCATTAGCAAATTCAGGTGACATTTTGGAGTATAGCATGAATTTAGTGAACGTTGGATCCGATCCTTCTGTAAATTCTTATGTTGTGGATACCTTAGAAGGGAATGTTCAATTTGTGCCTGGATCAATTACAATCGTTAGTGGACCAAATGCAGGTGTGAAAACAGATGCTATTGGTGATGACCAAGCTGAATATTACAGTGCGTCTAAATCGATAAAAATCAGAATAGGAACAGGCGCGAATAACTTTATGGGAGGTGTAATCAATAATTCACCTGTCGGTTCAGATAGTACAAAAGTGAAATTTCGCGTTCAAGTTTCCAATGACTGTGTTTATCTTTCATGTGATCATATTGTAAATAATACGGTTCATATAATCGGAACTGGAAATATTTCTGGAAATGTATTTGATAACCCCAGTATTTCTGGAAATTTTAACCCATTAGGTTGCCCAGTTTCTGGCTCAACGAATTCGGTAATTAATATTGTTGGATGTGCGCCACCAACAGCGTCTGTAAATTCTACAATTTGTCAAGGCGGAACAATAAATCTTACAGCTACAGGCTCTCTATCAGCAAGTTATTTTTGGACAGGACCAAATGGATTTACATCTACTTTGCAGTCTCCAACAATTACAAATGCTACAATAGCGAACTCTGGAGTTTATACTGTAAATATCTTTATTAATGGAACTTCTTGTAATTTCGTCAGAACAGTAACTGTAAATATTAATGCTGCAAATGCAGGTCCGGATCAAACGGGAACTAGCACTTGTGGTTTGACAACAGTTACTTTAGCGGGGAATCTTCCTACAGGAAGTAATGGTGTTTGGACAATTGTTTCTGGTGTTGGTGGAAGTTTTGGCGCTACTAATGCAACAACATCAACTGTTCCAACCTCTACATTTAATGGCGTTGCTGGTAGTACTTATGTATTGAAATGGTCATTAACTAGCCCAGGGTGTCCTGCTACTTTTGATAATGTTACTATAACATTCCAAAACGGAGCAAGTTCAGCAACACTTTCGGCTATCTCTGCAACTTGTGCAAATGCATTGAAAGTAAATATTGTTGGAGGTGTTTCACCTTTTACAGTTTTTATTGACAACGGAGTTGGAAGTGTTAGCGGTTATGTCAGTGGTTCGAATATTTCAGTAAATCCTGTTTCGACAACGAGTTACAATTTATTGTCTGTAGTTGGATCAAATGGTTGTCCAGTAACAACAATCAATGGAAATCCATCAACTATAACAATTAATAATACGATTGGAACAGGAACAATTGTTGCTAATACCATTGCATCACAAACACTTACTACTACTGTAGGTCCAAATTTTGCTGGGACTGTTGCAAATTTCTCTACAACAAATCCATGGGTAAATCCAGGAAATGCCACTACTGCCAATACAACATATGCTACATACGCCACTAGTAATTCAGCGTCTACTTTTTTAGTTTCTTCCAATTATGGTTTTTCAATTCCATCAAATGCAACAATTTCCGGAATTAAATTAGAAATAAGCAGAAAAACAAGTTCAACATCAAACGGTAGGGCGATTAGAGATAGTTCTGTGGTACTTTTTGGAGGTACAGGAACATCTTTAGATAGAAAACTAGCCACAAATTGGACAACGAACAATAGCTATTTTACTTATGGTTCAAATACTGATTTGTGGGGAATGACATGGACACCTGCTCAAATCAATTCATCAAGTTTTGGTGCAAGATTAAGGGTAAAAGTTACTGGTACTCCAACTGCTTCTGTTGATGCATTTAGAATCACTGTTTATTATACAATTCCAGCATATTGTGATGATTTAGCAGCTGTTAGTTACACTGCTAGTGGATTTACAAATGTTTCTAATTATTCGTGGATTCCACCAGCAGGAGCGTCAATTGTATCTGGTCAAGGAACTGCAAATGTTGTTTTTAATTTAAACGGTGCTGGTCAAAGTGGCAATTACGCTGTTGCTGTTACACCATCAAATACTTGTGGTGCAGGAACTCCTGTATCTATCGTAATACCAATTAATGATTGTGTGAATTCAAGCTCCACAATGTGCGTAAAAGGCAATGTTTATTGGGATATTAACGGAAGCAGCGGTTCAGGCAAAGTCGATGGAACAGGAATCGGAACAGCTGCTGGATCTCAGTTGTATGTGGTCATAAACCGAACAAATGGATCAACACAAAAATCATTCGCCACTGTTCCTGTGAATGCAGATGGAACGTGGCAAATATGTAGTTCTAGAATTGTTTCTAATGCAAGTTACAGAGTATATGTAACAAAAACAAATTACCCTGATAGTTCAACAACTCTTACATCAACATTACCAACAAATGTTTCAAGTAATGGAGAAATAAATAATAATGTCGGTAATACGTTGACTGGAAATGATGGAAGTACTGATGGAAGAATTAGTTTTACTACATCAAATCCAATGACAAATAATGAAACAAACTTGAATTTTGGATTAAAAATTAAAACACCACCGGTTGCGAATAATAATACGGGAACAACGAATGAGGATACTCCTATTACATTCAATATCACGAATAATGATACAGATATTGATGGTACAATAACAACAAGTACTGTCGTTTTATCAACATCAAGCAGTAACGGAACATGGGTGAAAGACGCTTTAGGAAATATTACCTATACACCAACTGCAAACTTTTCTGGCACAGCTTCTATTACCTATACAGTAAAAGACAATGATAATTTAACTTCAAACACAGGAACTATAACCATTACTGTTATTGCTGTAAATGATCCACCAATAGCTACAGCTAGTGTTGTTACCACCCCTGAAAATACAACATATACTTTTATAACCAGTAATTTCCAATATACAGATGTCGAACTAAACGCACTAACTAGTATTACAATTACTAGTCTACCAGCTTTAGGAACATTAACTTATGGTGGTGTTAATGTTGTTGTTGGTCAAACAATTTTAGTTGGAAATATGACCAATTTAAAATTTACTCCTGACCCTAGCCAATTTGGTTCGCCCTATACAACTTTTAACTTTGCAGCAAATGACTTGAGTTTAGGTTTAGTTGAAGGTGTAATGACTGTAAATGTTACTCATATTGTAGCTCCACCAATTGCAATAAATGACGATGCAACTACAAATCAAAATGTTCCAGTAAGCGTAAATGTTTCAACGAATGATTATACAAATGCAAATGATGGTAATTTACTGTTGAATAGTGTTGATTTAGATCCGTATACTACTGGTACACAAACAACTTATACTGTATTGGGTCAGGGAACTTATTCGGTGAACGCATCAGGATTGGTTACTTTTACGCCTTTTTCATATTATTATGGGATTACAAACCCTCTTCCCTATACAATTAAAAGTAGTTTAAATTTAGTTTCAAATATTGCTTATTTACAAATTACAGTTATACCCTTAGGTGCACCAATTGCGATTGATAATTCAGCGTCTACCAACGAAAATACTCTTGTTGTGTTTAATATTACGAGCAATGATTATGACACAGACGGGGGAACCATTAACGTTAGTAGAGTAGATTTTGATCCATCAACACCAGGATATCAGCAATCAATTTACATTAGTGGAGAAGGAACTTTTGTAGTTGATATTTTAGGCACAGTTACGTTCACTCCTGATTGGAATTTTGATGGAGTTTCAACTACCATTTATACAGTAGTTGACAATTCAAACTTAGTTTCGAATGTGGCAAATATTACCGTTACTGTTAGTTGGTCCAATAATCCACCGGCAGTAGTTGATGATAATATTTATACAGATGAAGATACACCAGTTTCATTTACAATATTGCTTAATGATTCAGATGTAGATATCACCCATGGAAATGCTGGAATTATTGATGTTACTTCTGTGGATTTAGATATGTCAATTCCTGGAATCCAAAACATTCATGTTATTCCTGGGCAAGGTACTTTTACTGTGAATAACTCAGGAGTTGTAACATTCACTCCACTTGTAAACTTTTTTGGAATTGTAACCCCAATCGGATACAAAATCAAAGATTTAGCGGGAGCACTATCTGATAGTGCAACAATTTATATCACTGTTAATCCAATAAATGATGCGCCAATCGCTGTAAATGATGTTGCTTTTTCTTCAGCCACAAGTTCAATTTCATCGGTTGTTTTTGATATCGCTTCAAATGATTACGATGTTGACGGTACGATTAATTTGGCATCTTTTGATTTAAATCCAAATATTGCAGGTATTCAAACTACATTTACTGTAACTGGAGAGGGAACTTATACTGTTGATAATTTTGGGAATGTTACATTTCAATACACTTTTGCAACACCCTCAATTACTCTTACACCAGTTAATTATGTTGTATTTGATGATTTAGGATTGGTTTCAAATTATGGAGTTATAAATTTGACTATTTTACCATCGGGTATTCCATTAGCAGTCAATGATGATATTGAAATTTTGGAGGATACACCAACAGATTTTTCAGTATTTACAAATGATGTCGATAATTTTGGAACAAATCCTGGGATTAGTCCAGTAAGTATTGCACTACTTGGTTCTTTGGTTGTTCCAGAAGGTATTTGGAGTATTGCTGATCCAATTAATTTTCCTGGATTTATTAGGTTTACTCCTGCTGTAGACTTTTTTGGGACTGTAATGATGAACTATACGATCAACGATTTAGATGGAAATGTCTCAAATCCAGGTATTATTTCAGTGACAGTTCTTCCAGTAAATGATGCGCCAAGTGTTACAAAAGGAGCTAATCAAGTTGTATTAAAAAACAGTGGGGTTCATGTTATTAATGGTTGGGCTACTAATATTTTGAGTGGCCCTGCAAATGAATCTGATCAATCCATTAATATGGATAATATTACAAATAATAACAACGTATTATTTTTAACACAGCCAACCATTGACAGTCAAGGTGACCTTTCATTTACAGTTGCATTTAATCAAGTAGGAACAGCGATTGTTAGATTTAGAATTAGAGATAATGGAGGGATAGATAATGGCGGTGTAGACTCTGCAAATTATCAAACGTTCACAATTTCAATTATTCAATCAATCGCTCCTCTTCCGATAACGTTAACAAAATTCAATGCTGAATGTAGTACTGATGGTGTAGTGGTGAATTGGGAAACTGCTTCTGAACAAAACAGTGATTATTTCATTTTAGAGAGAAGTGAAGATGGTGTAATATGGACGCAGGTTGGTGCAATAAAAGCTGCTGGAAATAGCAACACTTACATTAATTATCAATTTGAAGACAAAACGGTAAAAAGCAGAATTAACTATTACCAGTTAAAACAGTTTGATTTCAACGGAACGGCTTATAAATTTGATGCGATTTCCTCAGATTGTTCATCTGGATTGGAAGATTTTAATTTGTATCCAAACCCTACATCTTCTTCTTTTTCTTTGCAATTTACATCATCAATTTCAGAAAGTAATGTGATTGTTATTTATGATTTGAGCGGAAAAGAATTGAAAAGAGTTGATTTGGAGAAAAGTGAATATATTATATCTCTAGTCGATGTTTCTGATTTAGCACCAGGTTTGTATACACTTGATTTAGAAACTAACGGACGCAAAAAATTCAGTCGTAAATTTATTAAATTGTAATTTTTCTACTTTTTATTGATTGAAAATTTACAGTTCAATTAATTCTTGAAATTAAGTACATTTGTATCGACTATATTGTCAACTCGATGTTAGTATTATTCAATGTCCAAGCTTTCCAAAAGTGACCAATTTTTAGATTTATCTGATTACGGAAGACCCATTGCAAAAAAAGTTGCATTTTCTCTTAAAAACACCCAAGTTACACCGATTCATGTAACACTCATTTTCGGTATTTGTGGTTTGATTGCTGTTTATTTTATTTTGACCAATCATTTTAAATTGGCGGCTGTTTTTTTGATTTTAAAGTCGATTATCGATGCGGTTGATGGTGAATTGGCGAGAGTTAAAAAAACACCGTCTTATACAGGTAGATATTTAGATAGTGTTTTTGACATCATTCTCAACGCATTGATTTTTTCTGCAATCGGATGGATTTCTAGTAGCAATTGGTGGCTGGTTGTTTTGGCATTTTTCAGCGTGCAGTTGCAAGGAACACTTTATAATTTCTACTATGTAATTTTGCGCAATCAATCTTTAGGTGGCGACACAACCAGTAAGATTTTTGAGAATAAAAGACCTGATGCACTTCCAGGTGAAAGTCAAAAATCAGTCAATATTTTGTTTACTTGTTACCTTATTTTGTACGGCCTTTTTGATAAAATCATCCAGAAATTGGATACAACAGCTTTCAAAAGCACCAATTTTCCTAGTTGGTTTATGACATGTCTATCACTTTACGGTTTAGGATTTCAATTGTTACTCATTGCAATCATGTTGAGTTTGTCGCTAAGTACCTACATCATTCCATTTTTCATTTGGTATAATGTGTTTTTAGTACTTTTAATTTTGATTAGAAAAATCAGATTAAACTAATTTCAAAAATTAGTTATTGTACAAACAACAATATTTACTACCTTTCCAAAGAATTAAAGTGGTTTTACGATGAAAAAGAACTTTTATTTTTTTGCGAATCAATTAATTGTGGGGTTTTTCTGTATCCTCACATTTCCATCTGTAGCACAAAATTTTAACGGAAAGTTAGACCCTTTGACTGAACAAAAAATCAGCGCATTGATGGAGAAGATGCCGTTGGAAGAAAAAGTTGGTCAAACGTGTCAAATCACTTTGGACGCCATTCTGAAAACAGATGTTGCTGGTAAAATCATCGAACCAATTGCAGTTGATCCAATCAAATTGAACGAAGCAATCGTTGCTTTCAAAGTTGGTTCGGTTCTAAATGTGAATTCGCACACCTTGAGTTTGGCGGAATGGAAACAAATATTAGAAAAAGTAAATCAGCCATTTTCCGCAAAAAAGACAACACTTCCAATCCTTTATGGAATTGATGCTATTCACGGGATGAATTATACAGTCGGCGGAACACTGTTTCCTCAAGAAATTGGACTAGCGGCAACTTGGAATCCAACTTTGGCTGAAAATTTTGGTAAAGTCACTGCATACGAAATGCGCGCCAGTGGCATCCATTGGAACTTTTCACCAGTTCTGGATTTGGCAAGACAACCACTTTGGTCAAGATATTTTGAAACCTTGGGTGAAGATCCTTTCTTGGTTTCCCAATTAGCTAAGAACATTATCTGCGGTTATCAAGGAGAAGGCAAAGTAGACGCATTTCATGGTGCAGCTTGTTTGAAACATTTTGTGGGTTATAGTATGCCAACTTCGGGACGTGACAGAACGCCAGCTTTGATTCCAACCAAACAAATGGAAGAATTGTTTTTGCCGCCATTCAAAGCTGGAATTGATGCGGGAGCGATGACGCTGATGATCAATAGTGGCGATGTAAACGGAATTCCAGGTCATGCGAATTACCACCTTTTGACAGAAGTTTTAAAAGATCGTTGGGGATTCAAAGGTTTCACCGTTTCCGATTGGGAAGATTTTATCATGTTGCAATCTGTGCACAACGTTGCTGCAGATATACAAGAAGCGGTAGTAAAAGCTTTCAATGCAGGAGTTGACATGAGCATGGTTCCATACAATCCACAGTACAAAACTTACTGCGAGTTGATGCTGAAATCTGTCAAAGAAGGCAAAATTTCCCAAGCGAGGTTGGACGATGCGGTTAGACGAATTTTGCGTGTAAAATTCGCTGTTGGATTGTTTGAGAAAAACTTCAATCAAAATAAAGATTATGCGCAATTTGCTTCAGTTGATGCGAAAACATTGGCTTACCAAAGTGCTGCAGAATCGATTACTTTATTGAAAAACAAAGAGAAAATCTTGCCACTTTCTCCTAAATCGAAAGTACTTGTTGCTGGTCCGACTGCCAATAATTTGACTTATTTTAACGGTGCTTGGACACATACATGGCAAGGAGTTGATAGCAGTTTTAATACTAAAAATTGTTCTACAGTTTTACAAGCCGTTGAAGCTAAAATTGGCAAAGAAAACACACTGTTTGCACAAGGCGCTAGTTTGTTTTTGAAAGATGGTTGGGAAGCTTCTGAATTGGTAAATACAGCTGATTTTAAATCAAAAGCGGCTCAGAGTGATGTGATTGTTTTGTGTTTAGGAGAACTTCCATCTACTGAAAAACCTGGAGATATTCGTTCATTGAATTTGTTGCCAGCTCAAATGGAATTGGCTAAATTGGCTTATGAAACCAACAAACCAGTAATTTTGGTATTGATTGAAGCCCGACCAAGAATCATTCATGGAATTGTGGAAGAAGCTGACGCGATAGTGCAAACTTATTTGCCAGGCGATTATGGTGCTAAAGCCTTGGTTGACATTTTGTTTGGTACCGTTAATCCAAGTGGAAAATTACCGTATACTTATCCAAAATACGATGGAATCATTGAATTTTATGACCATCCAAAAAGTGTGGATAGATCAGGAAAAACCAATCAATTTGATGCTTTTGACCCAGAATGGAATTTTGGATTTGGTTTGAGCTACAGTGATTTTACATACAAGAATTTGACTTTGAGTAAATCGATTATGAATTCAGACAAAGATTCAATTATTGTAAGTATTGAAGTAACCAATAATTCAGCAATGGAAGGAAAAGAAGTTGTTCAATTGTATTTGTCTGATTTGGTTGCAAGTGTTGTTCCTGCAGGAAAAAAATTAGTCGGATTTGAGAAAATTCAACTAAAACCTTTTGAAACTAAAAAAATTGATTTTATTATTTCAAATGAAGACCTTAAATTTGTTGACAATAGTGGTCAGTGGATTTTAGAAAAGGGACTTTTCGAATTGAAAATAAACCAGTTAAATTCAAAGTTTGAATTAAATTAAAAACAGTATTTTTAATGTATAAAATAGCATTTGACGATTTTTTCAATTATTCTTTCTCACTAGACAGTGTAATTTTTGGTTTGAGAAATGGCGAGATTAATGTGCTTTTAATAAAAAGAGCATTAGAACCATTTAAAAATATGTGGGCAATTCCAGGAGATTTGGTTTATCCCGATGAAGATTTATCCAATGCAGCAGAAAGAATTCTTTTTGAATTGACTAAATTGAATAACGTTGAATTGCATCAAGCACAAACTTTTGGTCATCCAAAAAGACATCCGCAAGGACGCGTAATTACAAGTGCTTATTTTGCATTGGTTCGCATCGAAGAATTTCATGTGGAAGCGTCTTCTTGGGCAGAGGAAGTTAAGTGGGTTCCATTTCATGAAATCCCAGAGTTGGCTTTTGATCACAATTTGATTTTAAATTCCACTTTTGAACTTTTGAAGAAAAAATTGACTTATGAACCAATTTGTTTCGATCTTTTACCTAAACGATTCACATTGAACGAAATGCAGCAATTGTATGAATATGCATTTGGTGTAGAAATGGATAAAGCCAATTTCAGAAAGAAAATCAAGCCAATTCCGTTGATATCTCATGATGAAAAGCAAATAAATGTAAAGCATCGTCCTGCCAAGTTATTTTCTTTTAATTCAGATGTTTACGAAAAAATAACAACGACCGAGGGTTACCAATTCAAGATGTAATTTATCATATTTTTATAGTTATTGTATTTTATACAATAATTTTATTACTTTAGCATAAATATTTTGTTATTGTACAAAAAACTATAAACTTATGAAGACAAAAAAATTACTTAATCTTCAAACATCAGTAACGCTTTTGTTTCTGTTGTTTGGAATGTTCAGTTTGCAGGCGCAAGTCCAGATGGATTTACCTGTAAATTTTGATCAAGCTAACACAGATTACGGTGTAATTGGTTTCGGTGGTGCAGAAGCTTCAACAATTGAAGTTGACCCAACTGATGCTTCAAATACCGTTGTGAAAGTTGTCAAATCTAACACAGCTGAATTATGGGCTGGAACGACAGTTACTGCTCCTGCAGCCTTGGGTTTTTTAAATCCAATTCCATTTTCAAGTGGTCAGACACAGATGTCTGTGCGCGTATGGTCACCAGATGCTGGTATTCAGGTTCGTCTGAAAGTGGAAAAACACAATGATCCAACAATTTCAGTTGAAACAGAAGCAACAACAACAGTTGCAAACGGATGGCAAACATTGGTTTTCAATTTTGCAAATCAAGCTTCAGGAACTGCTGCTTTGAACTTAGCGAATGTTTACGATAAAGCTTCAATCTTTTTTAATTTTGGAGTGACAGGAGCAACAGTAGGTGAGAAAATTTACTACTTTGACGATGTAATGATGTACACATCTTTGCCAACAACAAATCAGATGGATTTACCAGTGACTTTTGAAGGTACAGTAATCGATTATGGAGTTATTGGTTTTGGTGGTGCAGAAGCATCAACAATCGAAGTTGATCCTACAAATGCT
>CANFUT010000018.1 GCA_947450325.1 Flavobacteriia bacterium | reverse complement strand
ACTCCCGTTAAGGGTTTTCCACTTTTTACGCTGGCAACCAGGTCCTTTGAGAATTGCTCAAAATCAAATTTCGTGTCCATTTGTCAAAAATATCTTTTATAATTAAACCTAAAAAAAATATTTGACACAGTTTAATGAGCATACTCTTTCTGATTGATTAATTCGCGGTAATTACTGATTTTCACAAAAAAATCCCAAATTAAAGTAGGATAACTTCGTATCTTTGCACTTCGAGAAGTGATTCATGCAAAATTCTAAACAAAATATTCGCAATCTTAATTTCCCAGAAATTAAAGCACAGTTCGAGGCGATGGGTGAAAAATCGTTTCGTGCCAAGCAAGTTTTTGAATGGTTGTGGAAGAAAAATGCAGGAACTTTTGAGGAAATGTCTAATTTGAGCAAAGATTTGCGCGAGAAATTAGAAACTCATTTCTACATCGATAAAATCGTACTCGACGACCAACAAATCAGTTCAGACAAAACCATCAAATGTGCGTTCGAAGTGGAACCAGGAAAAGTAGTTGAAGGTGTTTTGATTCCGACTTCTAGTCGAACTACGGCTTGCATTTCTTCGCAAGTAGGTTGCAGTTTGTCGTGTACTTTTTGCGCTACAGGAAAATTGAAATTGATGCGCAACTTGACCGCAGGAGAAATTGTGGATCAGGTTGTTTATTTGCGCGATCAAGCTGAAAATCGTTACGGTCAAACGTTGACAAACATTGTTTACATGGGGATGGGCGAACCGTTGTTGAATTACAAAAACGTGCTGCGTTCCACCGAAATGTTGACTTCCGAAGAAGGTTTGGGAATTTCTCCCCGCAGGATTACGGTTTCTACAGCAGGAATTGCCAAAATGATCAAAAAATTGGGCGACGACCAAGTGAAATTCAATTTGGCGCTTTCACTACATGCTGCAAATGACAAAAAGCGCAGTCAAATCATGGAAATCAACGACTCCAATGATTTGGAAACCTTGCGTGAAGCCTTGGAATATTTCCACGAAAAAACGGGTTCTCGTGTTACATTCGAATACATTATTTTCAAGGATTTCAACGACAATTTAGAAGATGCACAAGAATTGGCCGCTTTTTGCCGATGCGTGCCTTGTAAAATCAATATCATAGAATACAATCCAATCGACGACGGGGGATTCAAACAAGCGGACCCAATCAAAGTCGATGCTTTCGCTAAATATTTGGAAGACCGTAACTTGGTGGTCAACATCCGCCGAAGCAGAGGAAAAGACATCGACGCCGCCTGCGGACAATTGGCGAACAAAAACAAAGCGATTCCGCTGGAAAATAGACAACTAAAATAGACCCGCTGCGCTTTAACATATTAGGATTTTAAGATATTAAGAGCCGTTGCTATGCAACTTTAGGAACCTGAATGGATTTTTAGATCATTGGATTTCTAGATTTTTAGACTAGTTAAATTTCGAAAATCACGATTTAATTTCAGTTGGGGAGCAATGCATTGCGCCCCAACTGAAATTACCATCACAAAGTCTTAAAATCCTAATATCCTAGTATCTTAAAATCTTCTTCTCGCCCATCTTCCGCGATCAACTTCAAAAAATAAATCCCTTTGGCTGTAAAAAACTTGCCAATGGAAATCAAATTTTGTCCTTTTTCGATTTGTATTTCGCCGCTGTAAATCGGTTGTCCGAGCGTGTTGCTGATTTTGATTTGAATCACTTGCGAAACGTCGCTGTTGAGCAAAACTTTCAATCCGTTTTCATCCATGGGATTTGGATAATAAGCGATGATTTCAAAATTCACGCTTTGTTCTTGGTTTCCTTTGATATCGGTGTACGCTTTTCGAAAGTTAGGAATTCCGTAACCCATCAAAGAATCGGGAGCATTGTATTGATTCGCAGATTTTTGAATTAAATCAATGATTTCCATGTTGTTTAAATTTGGAAATGCTTGCCATAAACAAGCAGTCATTCCTGCCATCATGGGCGAACTAAATGAAGTGCCATTGGCGCGCACCACTTTTTCATTGTACGGAATGTACAAATAGGTATGGTATCCGACGGAAGCCACATTGGGTTTTACATCGCCATCACTTGCAGGACCAACGCTGCTGAAAAATGCATAATTTCCCAAGCTGTCCACTGCCCCAACGGTCAAAATACTGTCGGCATCTGCTGGAGTAGAAATGTATTTCCAATCATCCGCACCCGAATTTCCAGCACTTGCTACAACCAAAATCCCTTTCGATGCTGCGATGTCTGCAGCTTTGGCGATGCGCGTGGTGTTTCCGTCCAATTGCGAGTAAGTATGATTTTGCAAACTGTCGTCAAATTGAGTGTAACCCAAACTTGAGTTGATGATGTCAACGCCAGCACTGTCTGCATATTCGGCAGCTGTCACCCAATTATCTTCTTCGATGATATTTTCTGTATCCGCATCTTCGCTTCGCAGCAAGTGAAAATTGGCTTTGGTTGCAGTTCCATAATAAACGCCGTCTATTTTTCCTGCGATAGTTGAAAGTACCGCCGCACCGTGAAAATGATCCCAATAAACATCGCCGTCGTGGTCTACAAAATCTTTGGTAGAAAGAATTCGATTTTCTTGAAACAAATGTTTGAAACAAGCCATTTCTTGCACGGTTTCAAATCCAGCATCAATCACCGCGATGGTCATGCCTTCACCGTTATAACCCAATTCGTGTAAATATTCAATTTGGTGCAAATGATTTTGGTTGTATGAATAACCGTAAGGAAAGTGACTGTTGTTGCTTATTTCAATGTTGTTTTTCGGTTCAATTTCAAAAGTATTTTCAATTGGATTTTTGGTGTTCGACAGTTGCATTTTTTGCACAATTTCAATTTGTTGCACAAAAGGCAATTGCATGATTTGATTCAAATCATTGGTATCAAAACAATTGATGGTAATCGCGTTGAACCATTTCGATGGATTGAGAAATTGAACAGATGGAAAAACAGTAATTTGGTCGATGTAAGCTTGATTCACAGGTAAATCTTGCTCAGAAATTGGAATCAGACTCTTCGCCCTGCGCGCAAAGGCTTTGGAAGACAAAAATTGTTCTGGCGCATCGATGGAGTAGAGTGAATTGTTTTTGTCTGTGAATTGTATCCAATATTTTAGGGTGTCTTGTTGTGCGGATACATGTTGATTGCGACCTATAAAGCAGAGACAAACAATACAATAATTGAATAACTTGTTCATAAACATAAGCTAAAACGTTCACTAAAATAGCGTTTTTAAATTGTTCTTTTTTATTCAATATGAATTTTGATTCATACAATTTTCACAATTTTTAATTTGTACCTAATCAAAATTTAAAATATTTTTTTTTAAAGTGTTTTAAATCTATACTCAAATCCTATGGTAAAAAAGAAAAATGGTTTGTTTTGTGTTTTAGTAAATTGTTCATTTTCATCTAATTTAGTAGTCTTAACGTTATATAATTTTACCCCAAGATTTACCCCAAAATGATTTGAAAAATAATATCCGCCTCGTATTTCACTAATAGAATTCACTTTTAATCTTCTTGGAAATAAATTGTAATTATCATTTGTAACATTTCGATAATTTTCCCAAAGTGAATAGTTTATGATTTTTGAATCTTCATTCAAATAGAGAGGCATTCCATATGTCAAAGTGCCAAACCATTTTTGATTTTTTGAAAAAATCGAATAATTCAAGTAAAGTGGGAAATAGAAATAAAGCATTTCTGGTTCACTTTTATTTTTGAATTTATCTGCAAAAAAAATTCCAGTTGAAACAAATAATTTATGGCGATTGCAAGTAACTGATATTGGATCAAATTTTAGTTCATTCCCTTCATATAGATTAAAATTTCCATCGTTACTGTAGGGTAATGTTGAATACATTGAAATTTCAAGTTTATTTAAAAACGTAAATCGTAAGTTGTTTTTTTGTTCTTGATTAAGCGCGCTTAAATAAATCAAGAGACTAAATATCATGTGGATAATTTTATTCATACTTTTTAAAGTTTCGAGTAATCGCCAAAAAATTCTGCAAAATAGATATTGCAAGAAGTTGTATTTGTAGTAGGAATATTCAAGCAAAGCGGGCTATAATTTGGAGAGTCTTTTAATACAAAAGGATGATTTGGCGTCCAATAGGTTGCAATTAATTTTGTTTTATCACTATTTGCGAAAAAATTAAAAGTGAATATTTGACCTTTATGATTTTTAACTTTACAAATAAATTTTTTTGTTGTTAATCCTGATTTATAAAACATTGTGTTTAATTGAATTTCATCTATTTTAATAATTTTCAACTTTTCCTTTTCATTATTTAAACCGATTAAAACATCTCCTTTGTTTGTAATTTCAAGAATTGTTTTTTTTAAAATTTGCTCGTTAACTATTCCTTGGTCAATAACTGACGGATATTTGTTTTCAAAATCAAAACCATTGATAGACCATTTTCCTATCAATGGATTTTCAGCGCTCAACTTTGATTTTTTGCATGAATTCACTAGAAGGAGTAGAATTGATAATAGGATCGTTATTTTCATAAATTTGAATTCGTTTGCAATGTTTGCTTTTTAGAACCGTAAAAATTCTGATTAAAAATACAACTTTTATAAAATAGTTTTCGATAATGTTAACTTTTTATATTGCTTATTAATATTTAACTTTCCTTGTCAATCTAAAACTTTCAAAAAAATCATTTCTTTTGCACCTGAAATGAAAACAATTATCGAAAATCCATTAGTATTTTCTTTGATTCCAGGATTGGTTCTTGGAATTTTGAACGGTTTGTATTGGCGCAAACAAGGTTACAAAGGATGGCATTTGTTTTATTTGGGAACGATGGCATTTTATGCGTTAAGCGTGATGATTTTGAAAAAAATCTGATTTTAACTTTTTTGTTCCTTTTCACTTCGTGGCTGCTTGCGCGGTGCTTGATCAAAACGAACCCAAAAATCAAGGCTTTCTCATCAAGTTAAAGCGCAAATTTTCGAATGAATTAAATTTTTATATCATGCGCTTTATTTTAAAAGCGTCTTAAAACGTGATTTTATCGGTGATCTACTTCACTGGCGTTGCGTAGCTTCCTCTAAAAGTCTGCGTTTTCAGTTCACTTTTAAAAACCTTTCTTCCAAGGCCGTAAACATGAACTTTGAATTCAAATCGATTTAATCTTATCCAAATCAAACAATTAATCTTCATGATTTAATTTCATTTTAAATAAAATAACTGTCGTTTTTCAGTGATTTTTTCGCTGCTTTGCTTGAATTTTCCTATATTCGTATCCTCTAAATATTCGATGGAATGAATGCGATAAATGATCATTTTTTTGCTCTGAAATTGTCAGTTTTGCAATTGGCAAAAGGTAAAATCTGGTTGTATATTATTCCTCCTCTAGCGGTGGCGCTTTTCTTTTACAGCATTTTCGCTTTTTTTCATAATGTTTCGGAAGGTGCGGAAGTGGCTAAAAAATTGCCATGGGTAGGAGAATATGTTACTACTGGAGTTCAAAAAACCATTGGTTTCATGGTTTGGATTACAGACGAATTTTATAAGTTTTTCATTCTCACCTTGCTTTCACCAATTAATTGCTTATTGTCTGAAAAAGTGGATAATGAAGTCACAGGCGCTAAATTTGATGGTGGTTTTGCCCGTGTGATGAAAGACATTGTTAGAGCTATTTTCTTGCTTTTTTTCACTTTGATGCTTAATTTTTTAGTGATGTTTATCTGGTACGGGTTGGCTTGGATATTTAATTTTCACGTTTTGGACAACATCATTTATTTTGTCATCGGCGCATTCTTTATCGGATTTTCATTCTACGATTTTAGCCTAGAAAGATACGGCGTTGGCTTTTTTGGAACCGTTGAATTTGGTTTTGAAAGAATGTTGTACATGCTGCTCACAGGTTCTGTTTTCAGTCTGATTTATTCAATTCCCGTAGTAGGTTTAATTCTTGCCCCTTTTTTAGTGACCATTTTAAGCACGATTGTTTACACGAAAATGAACCAAAAAATACCCCAAAATTTATAAACAAACGGTCAAAAACCAATGAAAAAACTTTTTGAAGCATTCTCAAAATCATCCAAACAACAATGGGTTGATCTTTTAACCAAAGAGTTGAAAGGCGCTGATTTTGAAAGCAATTTACACAAGCAAAATGTGATTGAACAATTGACTTTTCCAAGTTATTTTCATTTGGAAGATGCCAAGAAAAGCCAACAAGTCCCTGGTAAATTTCCATACACAAGGGGCTATGTTTTTGACAACAATGACTGGAATATTGGGACTTATTTATTGGTAAAGGAAGAAAAAGTTGCCAATGAAAAAGCATTGAAAATCTTGAATGAAGGAACCAATTCCTTGATTTTGGATGTGAGCCAAAAATCTGAAATTTCGTTCGATCTTTTACTGTCAGAGATTGGTGTTCAATACATTCGCACTTATTTCATTGTATCTTCTGAAACACAAATGCAAGCCGTTTTAAGTTGGTTCGAAAATCAACCGAAAGCATTTGTTGGTTTTTATTTCAATCCCTTGGCTGCGAAAACTGATATTCCTACAATTTCTTCTTCGGTGCAAGCTCGATTGTTTGAAGTAGATGCATATTCAGTTCAACAAGCGGGAGCAAATGCTAGTCAAGAATTGGCTTTTGCATTGTCTTTGGGGAAAGCTTACATCGAAAAGCAACTTGCACAGAATATTGATTTGGATCAAGCGTTGGCAAATTTGCATTTCACTTTCGGAATTGGCACAGATTACTTGATTGAAATTGCTAAATTTCGTGCTTTCAGAACTTTGTGGGCGCAATTGGTTCGAGAATACAAACCAAAACACGTTTGCAACGAAACAACTTTGATTACCGCGAAATCTGGTTTTGTCAACAAATCTTTGAAAGATCCTTACACCAATTTATTGCGTCAAACTACCGAAGCGATGTCTGCTGTTATTGGTGGCGCAGATCATTTGTGGATACAGCCTTACAATGCGCAATCCAATGAAGGAATTACGGATTTCACGCAACGCATGGCAACGAATATTTCTTTGTTGTTGAAAGATGAATCGTACTTGGACAAAGTAATCGACGCAGCAGGTGGAAGTTACGCCATCGAATTTTTGACTGATTCTTTGTGCCAAAATGCTTGGGATATCTGCACAGAACTTTCCAAACTAGGAGGAATTTTAAATGATTCTGCACAAACTTGGTTTCAAACAGAAGTTTCGAAAATTGCACAAATTCGCATCGAAAAAATCGTCAATAAATCTCAAATATTAATCGGAATCAATAAATTTCCCAATCCGCAACAAACGGAAACAACTTGGGTAATTGACGAAAGTTTATATTTCGGACTGAAAGCATTGAACTTGGAATTGGCTTTTGAAATGAATGATGGAAAAGAGGAAGTTTCTGCTGCGAAAGCTGAAATCAAATCGCCGTCAAATACTTTTAAAATCGAAGCTGAAAATCAAACAGGAACAACAATTGATGCTTATGAAACTGCAGAGAAAATAGTCTTGCAAAATTATTACCAAGCGTCTGACATTGCTGAAGCAGAACAATTGGGTTATGTTTCAGGAATCGCACCTTATTTACGCGGACCATATGGGTCAATGTACGCCATTCGTCCTTGGACCGTTCGCCAATACGCAGGATTTTCCACAGCGGAAGATTCAAATGCTTTTTACCGACGAAATTTAGCTGCAGGACAAAAAGGATTGTCTGTTGCTTTCGATTTAGCCACGCACCGCGGATATGATTCTGACCACGAAAGGGTAGTGGGAGATGTTGGAAAAGCTGGAGTTGCGATCGATTCGATTTTGGACATGAAGATTTTATTCGACCAAATTCCTTTGGATGAAATGTCCGTTTCGATGACCATGAATGGCGCGGTGATTCCGATTATGGCGTTTTACATTGTCGCTGCGGAAGAACAAGGTGTCAAACAAGAACAACTTTTAGGAACGATTCAGAATGATATTTTGAAAGAATTCATGGTGCGTAACACTTACATTTATCCGCCAGCGCCTTCGATGAAAATCATTTCTGATATTTTCGATTATACGGCTAAAAATATGCCTCGATTCAATTCGATTTCCATTTCAGGTTATCACATGCAAGAGGCTGGAGCAACTGCTGCGATTGAATTGGCTTACACTTTGGCCGACGGATTGGAATATTTACGCGCTGGAATCAAAGCAGGAATGGATGTGGATGCATTTGCCCCGCGATTGAGTTTCTTTTGGGCCATTGGGATGAATCATTTCATGGAAATTGCCAAAATGCGCGCAGGAAGAATGATTTGGTCGAAATTGGTGAATCAATTCAATCCTAAGAATTCTAAATCTTTGGCTTTGAGAACACATTGTCAGACTTCAGGTTGGAGTTTGACTGAGCAAGATCCCTTCAATAATGTGGCGCGAACTTGCATTGAAGCGTTGGCAGCAGGTTTTGGAGGAACACAATCTTTACACACAAATGCATTAGATGAAGCAATTGCTTTGCCAACAGATTTCTCGGCGAGAATTGCCCGAAATACACAAATTTATTTGCAAGAAGAAACCCAAATGACTTCAATCATCGATCCTTGGGGCGGAAGTTATTATGTCGAAAAATTGACAGAAGATTTGATTCAAGAAGCTTGGAAATTAATCGAAGAAGTGGAAGAATTGGGCGGAATGGCGAAAGCAATTGAAACTGGAATTCCAAAAATGCGCATTGAAGAAGCCGCAGCGAGAAAGCAAGCAAAAATTGATGCAGGAAGAGATATTATTGTGGGTGTGAATCGATATCAATTGGAAAAAGAAGAACCAATGGATATTTTAGATATCGACAATACTAAAGTGCGTTTAGGTCAAATCGAGCGTATCAACCAAATGAAAGCCGACCGAGATTCAGCGAAAGTGGAAGCAAGTTTAAATCATTTGGCTGAAATTGCTGCGACTGGCAACGGAAATTTATTAGAAGCCGCTGTTGAATGCGCGCGCAATCGTGCTACCTTAGGTGAAATTTCCATGGCCATGGAGAAAACCTTTGGAAGATACAAAGCAACGATTCGTTCCATCAGTGGTGTTTATTCCTCAGAATCTATGAATGATCAAGATTTCGAAACGGCAAAAGCGATGGCAGAAAAATTTGCCAAACTCGAAGGCCGAAGACCTAGAATTATGGTTGCGAAAATGGGGCAAGATGGCCACGATCGCGGCGCGAAAGTAATTGCAACATCGTTTGCTGACATTGGATTTGATGTGGATATTGGTCCTTTGTTTCAAACACCTGCAGAAGCAGCGAGACAAGCGATAGAAAACGATGTACATATTTTGGGTGTATCTTCTTTAGCTGCTGGACACAAAACGTTGGTGCCACAAGTGATTGCAGAGTTGAAAAAATACGGGCGAGAAGATATTATGGTTATTGCAGGTGGAGTTATTCCGCAACAAGATTATGATTTCTTGTATGAAGCTGGCGTTTTTGGTGTTTTCGGACCAGGAACAAAGATCTCAAAAGCGGCCATTTCGATTTTGGAATTGTTGTTAAAAAGTGTTGAAAACGATTGATAATTAGTTAGAATTATGCTTTTTTAATTGGGAGAATATTCAGCTTTGAAAATATTTTCCTACTTTCGGCATAGTTATTGAAAAACTACTAGAAAAATAAATACCTATGAAGAAAATATTTGCCATTTTAGGATTGTTGATTTACTGTGGAAGTGTTCAAGCACAATCGCCGGATTATGATGATTTAATCATTTTGTTTGCGGACGGAAAATATGAAAAACTGATTACTGCAGCGACAAGATATACTGAGAAAGAGTCAACTTCGCAAGATGCATTGCCTTATTTGTGGTTGTCTAAAGGTTTATATGCTATGTCTCAGCAAGGAGATAAAGATCCGATGTATAAAAATGCATTTAAAGAATCTTTAGCTGCTTTGGGAAATTTCAGAAAGAAGGATAAAGATGGTTCACTTTTTCAAGAACATATTGAATTTGTTGACAAATTAAAATTAGCCGTTTTAGAGCAGGTTACGAATGAGATTGATGCAAAAGCGTATAAAAAAGCGACACCAATTTTAGCGAAATATTACAAAGTTTCACCAGATGATGTTGGTGCGAAATTTTTAGAAGCCGCATGTAAATACAGAGATGGCGATAAAAGTGGTGCGAATACCATTTGGAAAGAAACAGATAAAAAAATGACAACTTTAGAAAATTTGGATAAAATGACTGAAGTAGATAAAATGCTTTTTAGAACGGGTGTTTTTGAAAGTGCTGAATGTTGGATCAGTGCTAAACAAATTGACAAAGCCAAAAAATTGTTGGATAAAGTTGCTCCATGGTTTGAAGGTGATGAAGAATTCAAAACGCGTTACGATGGATTAAGTTTATAATCCATACCTAAATGATTTAAATGCCCTTTTCGAGGGCATTTTTTTTGCTTCCTATTTTTTAAACATTCATACTTTAACAAATAGAAAATTTGAATGTAATTGTTTAACTTCCTATATTTATCTTTGTTCTATGGCATTGAAAGAAACATCAAAAGAAAGCAATAATTCAAAAATGGATGGATTTAAAAAATTCCTGAAATATTTTCGCAATAAATATCTTTTGACTTTTACGCTTTTCACTTTGTACGCGCTATTTCTAGACGATGAAGACATGTTTACTTTAATAAGTCAAAACAGCAAATTGAATAAAATCGAAGCTGATCAAGTGTTAATAGACCAAAAATTAGAAAAGACGACGCGTGTTTTAAAACAGTTGAATTATATTTCTGAATTGGAAAGATATGCTAGAGAAGAAAAACTATTCAAAAAGGATGATGAAGATATTTTCATCATTTCAAATGAATGAAAAACAGATTAGATTTCTTGAAAAGTAAATTTCCATTTGCAGCTTTCACCAACTGTTTCTTCTAAATCTCCTTCAAGTTGTTCGCAAAGTGATTCGATAATTGAGTGGTTTACATGCTCATTTTGAGGTATAATAGTATAATCAATTGGTGATTTGCTAACCAATTCAATTTGATAACTTTCACCAAAAAAGAGTGTTGTCATTTCAATATCCATTTCTACAGTTGAATCGTTTTTCCAATGTTTTTCTATTGAAAGTTGAATCAATTCGTTCAACAACATGCCTAATGGAATTAATGTGTTGAAGTTGAAATTTGTTTTTACCTCTTTAATCGAGAAATTTAGTATTAGATAGTTTGATTGCACATTGTATCTTAAAGCAGCAGTTAAATCTTCTAAAAAACGTTCCAAAGAGATTTCATTTGTATCAAATGACTTCAATAATATTAAGTGAATTGTAGATAATATTTGAATTCTTGATTGGATTTCCTTTAATGTTTGGAAATTTGGTTCCTGAGTTTCATTTAAATATAAACTTACCAAACTCGAAATGATTTGCAAGTTGTTATTTACTCGGTGATGTACTTCTTTGAGTAATATTTCTTTTTTATTTCTATGTTGCTTTAATTCGTCAAATTGATTTGAAACAGTTTCAATTGCCACTTCTAACGCCACTTTTTTGCTTTCCAAATGTTGTTCTAAAGTTTGCTTTAATTGATTTACTTCTTCTTTTTGAATGATTCTTGAAAGGAGAGATCCTGCGATTTCAGCGATTAGTTCAAATAACTTTTGGTGTTGAAAACTGAAAAAATCATTAGTACTTTCGGATGATGAAATTACGCCATATAATTTCCCATTTGATTGTATCGGTACACACAGAATTGAATAATTTTCTGTTTCAGAATTAAGTAAAATAGTAGTTTCGGTCCTTGCAACTGTTCCAATTATTTCATCAGTAAAATGAATTATTTCATGATTATTCTTGGGAATTAGTAAGTTGTTTTTAACTCGCGCAACTAACTTTTTTTCATTTGGGATGATTTCATAAATTGCAATATTATGAATATCCAAGAAATTTTCTAAAACTGTTACGAGCGAAAGATATACGGATTCAAAGTTGTCTGCCGCAGAAGAAAGACGCACGAATTTTTGAACCAGTTCTATTGTCCAGCCTTCATCAGGAATGAGATTTTGCTTTTGAAACATGAATTAATTTTTATTCAACATCCAATTCAGGATCTTTTTCAATTACTTTTTCTTTATTTTTTTCTTTTTTGGATTCTTTGATCTCTTTGTCAACATTTCGATTTTTCCCAATTAAAAAGCCAAGCTGTAGTTCATGAGACCCAGCATTTCCTATTCTTGTGCTTTTCGTTCCATATTCGAAGGCGTAAGAAACATTAAAATTTTTCAAAACATTTAGTCCTGCTGAAATCACAAAAGCATTTCCTCTTCGGTATTGAATTCCTCCCCAGATAGACTTATTGTATTTCATTCTAACACCTAAATCAAAACTTGTAGGACTTTTTTGCGCAGCTTTGATAAACACAAATGGCTCTAAATCCATTTTGTCCGTTATTCCAAATCTATAGGAAGAAATTAGAAATAAATGTCTATTCAAAGTATTTCCAGTTTCAATTTGTTCAATGTTTACAGTACTATTCAATAATTGAGTTCCACTCAATCCAAAAAAGAACTTGTCATTGTACAAAACCAATCCTGTTTGAATATCCAAGTTGTTCTGTTTGGACAAGTTAGTTGAAAATTGATTATATATTTGATCATTATCGTCGTGCAAAATAATTTTGTTCTGATCTATTTGGAAATTCGACCAACCCGCTGACAATCCTACTCCAATGTTCAAAGATTTGACTAGAGGCATGTGCACGGCATAACTTCCGTAAAGGCTTGTCTTTTGAAATGGTCCGATTCCGTCGCGACTAAATTTACCTCCAACAATGTGTTTTAAACTACCAATCGTTCTTTCAGGTGTTTGATAAACATTGTCTTTATTCAAATTAAACTCCCCAATTCCCTGGTTTTTTGAACCAACTTGAGCGTGACCACTTAAATAGACAGTTGATGGATTTCCGTCTGTACCAGTAAATTGATTTCTATAACCTAAATCAACTTGAATTAAATCCATCATTCCGCCTGCAGCAGGATTGAAAATATATGGATTGTGAATATAGTTGGCAAATTGACTTTCTTGTTGAGCGAAGATTTGAGATGCAAGAATTAATGTCATCCCAATAAAACTCAAATTTTTAATTACTTTTTTCATTTTTAATTGAATTTTAACGGATGATACTAATTGGACCTGTGTAAATATTCTTTTCACTGTCGTTTAATAATATTTTATAATAATAGGTTCCCATCGGAAGTTCTTCACCTTTGAAAGTTCCATTCCAAGGTGTATTGTAGCCAACCGATTCAAATACAACAGTTCCCCAGCGATTAACAATAGTGACCTCACATTTTGGATATAATACATTTAAATTATCAATCATGAAAGCATCATTTTTACCATCGCTATTTGGTGTAATTACTGTGGGAAATATAAATTCTTCGCCCGTACAATTATTGACTGTAATCCTCAAAGTGTCATGACTAAACCCGCAAACTGGATGTGTTAATCTGTAAACAATTATATTTTCTCCGGCGATCATATTGTCTACCAAAGATGTCGGACTGTTTGGGGTTAAAATGTCTCCTTTTCCTTTAATAAAATACCAAGCCGAAGTTTGACTTGAAACTGGAATTTCTGCATTTATTTCAAAAACATCGGTGATACATACTGTCGTATCACTCGTTTTAATTAGTGCTAAATTATTTGAATAAACATTCAAAGTATCATCAGAAGCGACGCAATTTCCACTAGAAATAGTATAAATGAATGTATTCCATCCTGGAGATAAAGTGTTGGCTACTGTATTGTGTTGATTAGGACTGACAATTGTTGCACCTTCTAACGTCGTCCACATTGGAATTCCACTTGTTGGAAAAGAACCAAGTAATAAAGTTGAAGCTGCACTACAAATATAAATTGAATCGGATTGAATAGAGGCAACTGTAGGTTGACCATAAACTGTTAGATAAATCGTATCTCTTTTTACACCACAATTTTGTGTAGATACTGTCCAAACATATGTATTGATTCCTGGAGAAAAATTAGATACACTAGTTGTTGGGCTTGCTGGGTTGGCTATGGTGCTAGAGCTTGTAATTTGCGACCAAGAACCGTTTCCAGAAGTAATTGGATTCGCAACTAAATTGTATGTTAAATTTGAACAGATTTCAGCACTGTCAATTGAGATAATTGCATCGCTAGGATAGGAATACACTTCTACATTGAAATTACAAACTGCTGTGTTTCCTGATAAATCCGTAACCGTGTATTGTTGCGGTGTAATTCCTATTGGGAAAGTACTTCCAGAAGTTAATCCCGAATTGTCAGTTTGCTGAATAACTATTGTTGCACAATTGTCTAGTCCAAATATTTCTGAATAACTTACCAAAGGATCACAAGAAATGATGTTAGAAGGACAATTGGTAAATGTCGGTGGAATCGATTCGATGATATTTAAGGTAAATGTGCAAGTTGAAGAGTTTCCAGATGCATCAGTTACTAAAAAACCAACTGTATGTGGTCCAGTTCCAATTTCTAAATCGACTGGTGGACTTTGTTGAATTGTATAATTTGGGCAACTTTCAACTACGATCACTTGTGTTGTAAAATCTGTAATTGTGTATGAACAAATTGTTCCATTTTGTAGAGTAATATCTTGTGGGCAAGTGATATTCGGAGCTTGAGTATCATTTGGTTTTAAAACCGTTGAACATGAAACTTGATTTCCGCTTTCATCTGTAATCGTTATTAAAACGGTTGTAAATCCAGTTGCAGTGCTTCCTGCAATTGGAGTTTGTGTAAATAATAGATTGGCGTTTGAAGTACAATTGTCGTTGTAAGTCAAAGTTGATGTCAAATCTGGAACTTGAAATTGACATGATGCATTTACATTTACAGTAATTGAATCTTGGCAAGCAATTGTCGGAGAAATTGTATCAATTGCATTTAAAGTGAAATTGCAATTGTTTGTATTTCCACTTAAATCGACTACTGTAATTTGAATATTCGTATTTGTAGAAATATTTGTACCAGCAACTGGTGATTGCGTAAAACTAAGATCACTAAGAGCGGTGCAATTATCAGCAGCATTTACAAGAGAAATATAGTCACCCACTACTTCAGAACAACTTGAATTGGTGTAAATGTTTTGCGCAGTAGGACAAATGATTGTTGGATTTTCCGAATCTATTCCAGTCACAACGATATTATCAATTGCCAAAGGTTTTGGTCCAATGGTTGAATTATCATAGGTAAATCTAAAACCAAGTAAGAAATTGGTGTAATTTATTGATGCAGGTAGATTGGTGTTTATGTTTTGCCAAAGGTTGTCTGAACTTAAAATTGATCCAACAACGTTCCAACTTAATCCATTGTCAGTACTGTAAACCATCTCAGCAAAATCGTCAACTCCATCAACCGTCAGCAATTGGTTGTATGAAATATTTAAATTGGAAGCACAAGAAGCCTGAACTAAATGTGCATAAATGACAGATTTACTTGCTCCATTGTCAGAATTGTTAAATCCGTAATTACTTGTTCCTCCTGGTCCACACCCAGGAAATGTTCCGCCAAAAGTGACGTACATAGAGGTTTGCCCAGCAGCATTTGGACCGTTTCCTGCACAAACGCCTGTAATCCAATAATTAGGGGAAAGATCACCGTAGCTTGTCCATCCTGAGATTGTATTTTCGAAATTTTCTTGATACAAAGTGATTTGCCCAAATGTGCTTAATTTGAAAAGTAGCAGACTGATTATTATTAAAAATCTATTCATCTTGAAATGAAATAATTATAAATTGGTTTCGAAAAATAAAACTTACTTGAATAATTTCTAAGTAGTATCTTGCTTCAAATATAGGTATTTTAAAAAATATGCCTGCGATTTTAGCTATTTATAATAGATATAACTGAAATTAATTCCAATCAAGAATGAGTAAATTTTTGTCATTATTTTCATTGAAATTCAATTGAATACTGCGCACTAATTGCTCAATACTTTTCAGCTTTGAATTTTTATGCGGAACAATTCCTATAATTGATCTCGCTGGTTTTTGATTTTGATTTGAAATGATTGATTTAAAATGGTCTGTTTTTTCCGCAGTAATCTGTTTGTAAAAATCAGGAACTAATGTATATCCTTGGTTCAAATCTACCATGCGGATTAGCATCTCGATGTTTCCTCCTTCATAGTTCCAATGCACTTGTGAATTTGTTTCGTTTTGAAGTTCACAAAAATGAATCATTTGTGTACGCAAACAATTTCCCTTGTTGAGCAACCAGGGTTGAAGATTTCGAAGTGTTTCCAGCGAAATTTCGTCTGATTTGATGTTTGGAACGTACGCTTTAATTTCTTCTGCAAAAAGTGGTATAGATTTGAAATTAAGATCGACAATAGGTCCAGCCATGATTCCTAAATCTATTTTTTTTTGCTGTAAATTTTCAATTATGTCTTCCGATTTGAGTTCCTCAATGATCAATTTTATCTCAGGAAAATTATTTTTCCATTCTGAATACAATTTTGGGATCAAATAAGCAGAAACTGTTGGAATGATACCGATTTTTATTTCTTCGTGAAAGTTTCCTTCTTTTTGTTTTTTTAGTTTTTCAATTTGTTGATAATCAGTAGCTATTTCTCGCAATATAGGAATCAATTCTTTTCCAGCATTCGTCAATTCTAAAGGCACTCGATTTCTATCAAAAATAGGAAAACCTAAAAGGTCTTCTGCTTTTTTTATTTGCATGGAAAGAGTTGGCTGTGTGACAAAGCAATTTTCCGCAGCACGACTGAAATGCTGTGTTTCACTTAACGCCAAAATGTATTGGATTTGTTGACTGGATAACATATAGACAAAATTTATCAAAGTATAAAAATAATCAATAATTTTTATTGAAGAACCTGTTATACCTTTGTAGAAAATAAATATCATGGATAGCCAAGGAAAATTAACAGATAAATTGAATTCACTTTTAGCAACTTATCAAATCCATTATCAGAACTTAAGAGCCTTGCATTGGAATATCAAAGGTGCAAATTTCTTTGAATTGCATTTGAAATACGAAGAACTGTATTCAAGAACTCAAATAATTATCGATGATTTAGCTGAAAGAATTTTGACTTTAGAGTCAATTCCATTGCATAAATTTCAAGATTATTTGACTGTCAGTACAATCGAAGAAAATGCAACAATTTTTAACGGAAATAGTGGCATAGAATACATTCTGTCTGCACAAAAAACACTAATTTTATTGGAGAAAGAAATCTTTAAAATTTCAGCTGATTTGGACGACGATGGAACCAATTCAATGATGAGTGATTTGATTAGAGAAAAAGAAAAAACGAATTGGATGTTCACCGCTTGGTTGAATAAAAAATAAGCAATAATTTTAACAAAAAATAAAAACACAATTATGAGTATCGTAGGTAGAAAATTCCCTTCAATCGCAGTAAATGCAATGGATGAAATGGGTGACACATTTCAAATTGATGTGTTGAAACACGCAGTAGATAATAACAAGAAAGTACTTCTTTTCTGGTACCCAAAAGATTTTACTTTTGTTTGTCCAACAGAAATTCACGCTTTCCAAGAAGTTGCAGCAGAATTTGCAAAAAGAAATACAGTGGTAATTGGTGCATCTTGTGATACTGCAGAAGTTCACTTCGCATGGTTAAATACTGCGAAAGACAATGGTGGTATTGAAGGAGTTAAATTTCCATTATTGGCTGATTCAACGCGCGTTTTGTCTCAAGCGCTAGATATCTTGGATTATGACATGTTTGACGAAGAAGGTTTAGCTGGTGACAACGTTACTTACCGCGCGACTTACTTAATTGATGAAACTGGTTTGGTTTTCCACGAATCTATTAACCACATGCCGGTTGGAAGAAATGTACACGAATACCTTCGTTTGGTTGACGCATACACACACGTACAACAATATGGTGAAGTTTGTCCTGCAAACTGGGAAGAAGGAAAAACAGCAATGAACGCTACACGTGATGGTGTTGCTGATTATTTAAGCAAAAACTAAAAATTATGTTTACCGAATTAACTGAAGATACGCTGGATCAAGTTTTGAGCAGCAACCACAAAGTAATGGTTCAATTTGGAGCTGGCTGGTGTGGAAATTGTAAAATTACCAAACCAAAATTCAAAAGATTAGCAGAAGAAAATCCAGACATGGAATTTGTTTATGTAGATGCTGAGAAATTGCCTAATGCACGCAAATTTGCGGATGTCTCTAATTTACCAACTTTTGCTGGTTTTGTGGATGGAAATTTGGTAAAACAAAATCAAGGAAATAAAGTAGAAATCATTCAAGAAGTTGTTCATGCGGTTGCCAATAATTAAACACATGATCGAATTCATCGAACAAAACGATGAAGATTATGTAAACGAAACAATTGAAACCTTGGAACACTTGATTGATGCACCAGGTTTAAAAGATGAAGAATTAGATGTAATTGGAGAACTTTTATCCAACTTCTCAGGAGCGGTGGAAGTGCACAAAGAAATGGCAAATGGAACGCCAAAACGCGATGCACTAAACGGTTTCATGAAAAGAGTTACTGGATCAATAGATTAATTCAAAATTTTTCAATCAAAATCTTTGAAGGGTTGTCATTTATTGGCAACCCTTTTTTGTTTTCCTTTGAGAATAATTAATTACTTTGTATTCAAATAACGTATTTTGATGAAAAGTCGCCTTTTAATTATTTTCATTTTTTCTTTTTTAGTTCTTGGTTTCTCCCAAGACAATCCAGCGTATGTGATTTACAGTAAAGCAGGAAAGAAAGTTTCTTTCTCCAAATTGGAAAAGGCAGTTCTTTCTAAAAAGTACATTTTTTTTGGTGAGCAACACAATGATCCAATTGCACATTGGCTTCAATTTCAAATACTAGAATCACTTTTTGAAAAACACAAATCCAATTTGGTGGCAGGTTCAGAAATGTTTGAACGAGACAATCAAGCAGTAATTAATCGCTACTTGAATAATCAAATCGACGAGAAAAAATTTCAAGATTCTTGCCGCCTTTGGACTAATTTTGAAACGGATTACAAACCTATGCTCGATTTTGCCAAACAAAACCACATTCCATGGATTGCAACCAATATTCCTAGAAAATTTGCTTCCCAAGTATTTAAAAAAGGCGTTTCGTCATTAGATTCATTGTCAATTGAACAAAAGAAATGGATTTGTCCGCTTCCTTTTCCTTTGGACACAACACTTTCGCAATATGCGGCGTTAAGCGATGGTGAAATGCACATGGGACCAAATTTTGTGCGTGCTCAAGCAATTAAAGATGCAACCATGGCGATTTCAATCAAAGAAAATCTGAATTCAAAAAGTGTTTTTTATCATTTAAATGGTGCTTACCACAGTGATTTTCATCAGGGAATTTTATGGTATTTGCAACAATATAATGGTGCCAAATTAGACGAAATGATTACAATCTCCACAGTGTCTCAATTAGATATTTCCGCACTGGACGAGGAAAATAAAGGGAAAGCTGATTTTATTATTTGCGTTCCAGAGAACATGACCAAAACACATTAGACTTTTTACAAAATTTTAGAATATGCAGTTTTTCAGAACATTAATTTTCATTTTTTGCGCTATAGTTGTTTCAGCGAATCAGCTTGATGCACAAGTCAATCCGAATCAAGCCCCTTATGATTTCAAAAAAGCCAAAGTGATCACTGATTCATTGATAAACTATGGATTTGGGCGAGACGCTTATGACCATTTAGAACAGGTTTTTGGTCATGCAATCGAAGAAAAAAATGTGTCGGAAGTCTATGAAATTTTGAATCTCTATCCAGACGTGGTGGGACAATCCATGATGGAAGTTGACGAGAAACACACGATACTTTCAAAATTTGAATTGTTAGCGACAACAACGGAAGCGCCGATTTCAAACTTGATTCATGCTTTTTTAGCCCAACAATTAAGCGAAGGCTATCAATGGGAATTGAATAATTGGGAAAATGATTTTGTGATTGATTGCTGGATGAACGGAAAACAAGTTTTTTTCACAACTGAAAACACTGAACTGAACAATGAGATAATTGCTTATCACCACCAAAAGTCAATTGAGAATCCTGAAGTGTTGCAACAATTTCCGATGGGAATGTTTTTGAAGGATACAGATGATAGTTACTTATTTCCCAAAATAAAAGGAACTTTGTTTGATATTTTGGGCAATCAATTGATTAGTCATATTCAGACAGTTGAAACATTTACAGATAATTACAATTTTAGTGCGCTCGATTCAAATTGGTTCGACAAGACGGAATCGTATTTGAAATTAAAATCCACTTCAGTTTTAAAGATGTACCAACAATTGGAAATGGTGCATTTAAAAAATAAGAATTGGGAAGCTTTCACTTATTGGTATTTGCAAAGATTGGAATTTGTGTACAATCAATTCTATTTCGACGAAAAGCGAAATGACAAAATGCTGAAAGGCTTGGCGCGCTTGCAATTGCAAATTCAAAAGCATCCTTCGTCACTCGGGGTAATTTTGCGAGAAGCAAGACTGATTCAAGATCAATCGGTTTACAATTGGAGTTCAAATCCTAAAGCCAAAGATCAATTGTATTTATTGCATCAAGTTTTAGTGAATGGATTGAAATCTTACCCAACTTCAATTTACGTGAAGTCAACCCAACTATTCATTGCTGACATCGAATCAAAAGAAATGAATGTTCATTTCAAATCCAAAAATTTAGTTGGAAAAGCGAATTTATTGAATGTCAATTATAAAAATATTACCGAAGGTTATTTGCACATTTACCACATTGATAAAAATCCTGAAAATCTATTCAACAATAATCCAATGAAAGGTCACAAGTTGACAATCTTTTATGAAAAAGCGATGAAATTCGATCAAAACGGTTTGTACAATATGCATTCAAAAGATTTCTTAATTCCAACTTGGAAAAAATCTGGCGAATATTTATTAATCATTTCGTCAACGAAGGACAGTGCAAATGTCATTCTAAATTTGGATTCAATACAAGCGAACATCAACTTTGCATATAGTTTTTTTAATGTTGCTGGAATAGAAGTGCTATCAAATAACAGAAATGGTTCTTTTCAAATTTTCGCGTTGAATCCTTTGTCAGGAAAGCCAATCAGCGGCGCCGAGATTTATCAAACGAATCGTTCGAATTCTGAAAAAACGTTGATTGGAAAAACCAATTCAATTGGAAAATTTCAAAGGCAAGTTGTAACCGAGAGTTTGGATTGGCAAATCAAATATAAAAATGACAGCATTTCAAATTATGCCTATAATTCGAGAAATAGAAATGATTTCGATGATGTAAAATACAAAATTTTTACAGATCGAAATATCTACAGACCAGGGCAAACGGTTTACTATAAAATCATCGCTTACAAAGGAAAATCTCCTGACTTTAAGGTTGTTGAAAAATTCAGCCTGAGTCTGAAACTTCAAGATGAAAATAGCACTGATTTAGCAGAAGCTGAAGGAATCACGAATGATTTTGGGTCTTTTTCTGGGTCTTTTGTTTTGCCGAAATCTGGATTTATGTTGGGTTCAGTTTATTTAACAATCAATGGTTTTAATTCACATTATTTCCAAGTTGAAGAATATAAGCGTCCATCGTTCGAAGTTGAAGCTGATTTTGACAAGAAAGAATACAAAATGGGCGACAATGTAAATGTGAAAGGAACTATTACTGCTTTTGCAGGATATGGAATGTCAAATACTAGTGTACATGTAAAAGTGAATGTGTATGACCCGTACTTTTTTGACTATAGCTATAATTCAGAAGATTACAATTTAATTTTAGACACAGTTTTTCCGACTGATAAGAGGGGGAACTTCGAATTTAATTTCATCGCCAAAAATGATAAGAGTTTGATTTTTGGATCTAATTTTTCTTATTCGATAGATGCAACGTCTCTTTCTGGTGAAACGCAACAAGCTTCTAATTCAATTTTCATCGGACAACAAAAAGCTGAACTTACGGTCGATTTTCCATCTCAAGTGGTTGCTGGAGAAAAATCGTATGGTGTTATTTATTTGAGTGAGAAAAGCGATGCAAAAATTCAAGTCAAACTGTATAGAGAAAAAGACGATGCGTATTGGAAAGCACAAAGTTTGGATGAAAGTGAATTCAAAGATTTTGATTCTAAACAGTTTAAGAAATCATTTACAAATACACATTATGGTGCCTTACCAGAAGATTCTTTGAATTATTCTCTGATCAAGTCATTTCAAGTTTCGTCTTGGGATAGTTTGGAAATCAGCAATTTGGTCAGCGGACTGGCAGGGAATTATAAAATAGAGGCCAAAATTTTAGATATCGACAAAAACTGGACGTCTTCCATCCATTTCTTCAATTTCATTCGCATGGATTCACCGAAAGGTCAACACAAACAACCTTTGTGGATAGCAGCCTCAAAAAATGAAGCGCAACCGGGAGATGTGGTGAATATCGCAGTTGGTTCAAGATTCAAAAATTCTCAAGTACTTTTTGAAATTTACCGAGGAGATTCTTTGTTGAAACAAGAGTGGATTAGTTTGAAGTCAAGAAAAATTATCCCCTACCAAATTGTCAATGCAGACCTTGGTGGATTAAGCTTTCATGTTTTGACTTTCGTCGACGGACAGTATTACAACACTTCTACCAGTTTAAATATTCCATTTAATACCAAGAAATTAGACGTAAAACTTGAAACTATGCGTGAAGTTCTGCAACCTGGAATAAAAGACAAGTGGAAAATGTCCGTTACTTTACCAAATGGAAATCCTGCGTTTGCTGAATTACTTGTAGGAATGACTGATGTTTCCTTGGACCAGTTTGTTTCAAGCGATTGGAATTACAGTTTTTACGAAAATAATTACACCTACAATACTTGGCAAAATCCGAATAATGGAACTGCTTATTTTGCGGTTCATGGTTCTTGGAATTTTTACAAAGATTACTACTCTTATAAAAATACTTCGGAAGTAAAGTTGATGGAAGGTCAAACTTTCGGTGCACTATCTGGATACGCTGAGACGGGTGCAATCAATACTTATATGTTTACGACAGCAGTAAATGGAAATTCAATTAGTGTCGTAACTGACGCGATTGAAAACAAAAGTGGTGAAGACATTCCCACGGAAGTACCGAGAGACATAAGCGGTGCAAAGCAAGATAAAACAAGGAGTAATTTTTCTGAAACAGCGTTTTTCTACCCTTCGATTTCCACTATCAATGACAAAGAATATAAACTTGAATTTACACTTCCAGATGCACTAACAGCATGGAAATTTCAAGCTTTTTCCCACAATAAAGAAATGAAAACTGGTTATTTTACCAAGAATTTTATCGCACAAAAAGATTTGATGGTAGATCCAAATGAACCAAGATTTTTTAGAGCTGGTGATGAATTTGTTTTTGTTGCAAATGTGGTTAATCTTACTGAGAATGTTCAGAATGTAACTGTAACATTGGAATGGTTTAATCCGATGACAAATGAAGTTTTGAAAGAAGTAATGGGAATATTGCAACCTCAAACTGTTGCCGTTGATCCAAAAGGAATGACGACTGTTTCGTGGAATTTAAAGGTTCCTAGCGATGGAATCGATTTGATAGCATATAGGATTAAAGCAAATTCAACAACTTTTTCCGATGGTGAAGAAAAGGTAATTCCAATCCTTAGTAATAGAATGCAAGTAATTGAATCTTTGCCACTTTCATTAGATAAAGTAGGAAATTATAATTTCGAATTGACCAAATTGACGCAAGCAAATTCCCCAACATTTAAAGCGAGTAAATTAGTTTTGGAATACAATTCTAATCCAATTTGGTCAGTAGTGATGTCAATTCCATATTTGAGTGATTATCCTTATGACTGTGCAGAACAAACTTTTAGTAAATTCTTGGCGAACGTTTTGTCTCATGAAATCATCAAACGCAATCCTCAAATTCGAACGTATTTAAAAAATCAAAATATTGATACACCTGATTTATTTCTATCTCAATTAGAGAAAAATGAAGAGTTGAAATCGATTATTTTAGCTGAAACTCCTTGGGTTCTGGACGCTAAAAATGAAACTGAACAAAGGCAAAGAATAATTCAATTGTTGGATGAAAATGTCATATTTCAACAGAATGAAATTTTGCTCAATAAGTTGATGTCTATGCAAAATTCAGATGGTGGTTGGTCTTGGTTTGAAGGAGGAAAGTCAAATCAATACATTACCCAACATATCGCATTGGGCATAGGTAAGATCCAATCTGCTAATCTAGAAGGTGCAGAATACGTTGACATGACGAAAACTATCAATTTCCTTCATAAATTGGTTGAGGCGAAGTTTAATTCATTAACAAAGGTTCAAAAAGCAAATTTTGAAGGTTTAGGTAGTTTAGAAGTTCAATGGCTGAATTTGCAAGCTTATTATGGTGTCGAAGAATCTGCAGTTTCTAGCTATTTTACTGAATGTTTGAAAAAACAATGGACAAAATTTCCGCTGCAAATTCAAGCGATTGCCGGTAATTATTTCTTGCTGATTAACGAAGATAAACTTTCGTCAAATGTTTTGATGTCAATTAAAAATCGTGCAACTACTAAGCCAAATTTAGGGACCTATTGGAACGAAAATAGAAATGCATATTCTTGGGATAAAAATGCCATTGAAACACAGGTAGCACTTATCGATTTTTTCCAGAATATGGGAATGGATGAATCTGTTGTTGGTCCAATGAAATTCTGGTTGTTGAATCAAAAACAAGGACAATATTGGGAATCTACAAAAACGACAGCGATGGCATGTTTTGCATTGCTGGTAAATTCTGAACCAACTTTTCTGGGTGCAATTCCTACGAATATCAAAGTTGGAAACCAATTAATTTCGATCGACGATGCAAATGCACCGATAGGCTATTATAAGGAGACTTGGAA
Source organism: Flavobacteriia bacterium (assembly GCA_947450325.1). Taxonomy (GTDB): domain Bacteria; phylum Bacteroidota; class Bacteroidia; order Flavobacteriales_D; family Crocinitomicaceae; genus JAQVCM01. Next base: position 61,971 of record CANFUT010000018.1, on the reverse strand, counting down.
TAAAAGTGAAATAAATCCTACTTTGGGAAAAATTACAATTTCAAATACGTCAGATAATCCAGCTTTTGGCTCCTTGACATTGGTTTATTCTGATGAAATGGACAAAATTGCCAAAAATGAATCAGGTTTGCAGTTAACTAAAGAGTTATATGTAATTCAATCAAATCAAGAAGTGAAAATTACACCTAATACTATTTTGAAAGTTGGAGATCAAATTAGAGTAAGGCTGCAGGTTGTTTGTGATCGAGATTTAGAATTTGTGCATCTTAAAGATTTGCGCGCTGCTGGAACAGAAAATATAGATCGAATTTCAAGTAATAAAACCGTTGGAAATTTAACTTTCTACCAAGTGAATCAAGATGCGAGCACAGGATTTTTCATGGACTACTTGCCTAAAGGAAAGCACAATTTGAGCTACGATTTATTTGTAACATCAGCAGGTGTTCAGTCAGTTGGTTTTGCTCAGGTTGAATGTTTGTATGCTCCTTCATTTAGAGCAAATACAAACTCAGTTAAAATAGTTGTTAAATAGGTCTTCTGGCAATATTATTGATCTATGCGAGGAAGATTTATTTTTTCTTTGATGATATTGCTAGTTGGAAATTGATCATCGATATTTGTTTTGATTTTCTCCGCTTCCATTTGAGTTCTAAAATCACCAACTTTCAAGAAAAAATTAGGTGCTGTAAAAGTTACATAAGTGTCAATTTTTGGATACATGCTTATAAATTTTGATCTTGCTTCGTTTACCGCATCCTTATTTATATCAAAAAATAATTGAATTCTGTATCCAGTAATTTGAGGAGAGGTTGCAGGAGGGATAATAGTCCCTTCCTGTTTAATTAAACCATCAATTCTTGGGTCTTTCTTAATCTCAACATTTCCTTGTTGACCAAAACTATTTTGTGCACAAAAAACAACGAGCAATACAACTATTTTTTTCATATAAATTTTAATTAGGACAAATGTACATTTTTTTGAATTATCGAACCCATGTTGGTAGAGTTTTGCACTAAAGATCAGTAAGCTATTTTGCGTAAAATAATCCCCAAATTGCAAGATTTAAAGAGTGTTAAAATGAAAAAAAAAGGCGCGCTTATTTAGAATCAATTTAAATTAAAAAAATACCCTTTATTTTTGTCATAAAACTGTCATTAAATATAGCTATTATTCTAAATTTGCCCTCGTCAATAGGTGTTAATTTTCCACTCGACAAACAATTTTTTAAATGAAGATATTTATAAATCAGATGTTTAGAAGCTTTAACAAATGGTGTTTTGGAGCAATAGCATTCTTGCTATTTGCCGGAACGTTCGACGCGCAAGCGCAAGGTGAGGGTCTTTTCAAGTCAAAATGCTCAACATGTCACCAACCACACAAAGATGGTACTGGTCCAAAGTTATTCGAAGTTCGAAAAAAATGGGCTGATGGAGGTGCCAAAGAAGGTTCAATCATCAAATGGGTGAACAATTGGCAATCTGCTGCTGCTTCAGATCCTTATGCTGAGGGCGTTTCTAAAGTGAAATCTGCAGCAATGAACTTGTTTCCAGATTTAACAAAGGAGCAAATCATTTCAATTTTTGATTATGTAGATGCTCAGCCAGATCCTGCAACTGCAGTTACTACGCCAGGTGGACCAACTGATGGAAGTATGGATCCAAATGCAGCGACTGAGCAATCAGGTTCGTCTATGATTTGGATTTTATTAGCTGTTGTTTTCGTAACAATCATTTTAGCAGTTGGAGGCGTTCGTCGTCAATTGAAAGCTGCAATCAATGAAAGAGATGGAATAGACAGTAAAGAAGATGCAAGTTATGCTGAAGAGTTCAGAACTTGGGCTTGGAAAAACAAGACTTATGTAGGAATCATGTCACTGATATTGGTTATTCTATTAATAGTAACAGGTATTCAAGGTTTGGGGACAATCGGTGTTGTTGAAGCTTATCAGCCATCACAGCCAATTAACTTTCCACACACAGTTCATGCTGGTGTAAATGGTATTGATTGTAAATACTGTCACAACTCGGTAACAAAATCTAAATCTGCAGGAATTCCAACTGTGAATGTTTGTATGAATTGTCACAAACAAATCAATGGTAGAGATGCTGCTCAACAAGCAAAAATTAAAGCATTGTATGCTGCTGCAGGTTGGGATGGAAATGAATATACAGGTAAATCAACTCCAATTGTTTGGAACAAAGTTCACGTTTTACCTGATCACGTTTATTTCAATCACTCTCAACACGTTGTTGTAGGAGGTGTTGATTGTAAGCAATGTCATGGTGATATGACTAAGCAATTGGAAACTGCAAGAGTTGTTCCGATTGAAGAATTGAACAAAGTTGAAGGTAACATTCCTTTGACAAAACCAACACTTACTATGGGTTGGTGTATCGAATGTCACCAAGAGAAAGGTATTGCTGAAGGACCTCTGGACGGTAAAAAAGATGGTTACTATGATGAAATCCATAGAAGATTATTGAATAATGATAAATCGTTATACAACAAATACTTGGAAGACGGAAAAGTAACCGTTAAAGAACTTGGTGGTTGGGAATGTGCAAAATGCCACTATTAATTTACAAATAGAAGTAGTCGAAATAATCATATGGGAACGACAAGAAAATATTGGAAAGGAATCGAGGAATTGAACGAAACACCTGAGTTTCTTCAAAGCAGAGATCAGGAATTTCCTCAGTCAATGTCAGTGGATGAATTTTTGGCAGATGAAAATTTAAAAGAAACTTCTACAGCTCGTAGAGATTTCTTGAAATTTTTAGGCTTCAGTGTTGCGGCAGCTACTGTTGCGGCTTGTGAAGCGCCTGTTACTAAAGCCATTCCTTACGTTATCAAACCTGAAAATGTAACTCCAGGTATGCCAACTTGGTACGCATCAACTTATTATGACGGTGTATCTTACGCTAGCATTTTAGTGAAAACAAGAGAAGGTCGACCTATTTTCATTAAAGGAAATAGAGATTATGGTTTTACCAAAGGAAGTGTAAACCCTCAAATCGTTGGTTCAGTTTTACCTCTTTATGATTCTGCTCGTTTGCAAAATCCAACTGTTTCAGGTGTTGAAAAAGCTGATTGGAAAGAGAGTATTGATAAGCCGATTAAAAATCAGTTGGCTCAAATAATTGCTAAAAAAGGGAAAGTAGTATTGCTTTCTAATACAATTATTTCTCCAGTTACTCAAACTGCCATCGAAGCATTGAAAGCAAGAGTAAATGGAGGAGTTGCAGAAGCAACAAACTTTGAGCATATTCAATATGATGCAGTGTCTTATGCTGGTATCAGAAAAGCTAATGAACTGACTTTTGGTTTACCAATCATTCCTGATTACGATTTCTCTAAAGCAAAAACAATTGTTTCAATTGGTGCAGACTTCTTAGGTTCTTGGTTGGTTTCGAATGAATATCAAGTTCAATATGGTTCAAGAAGAAATCCAGATAACGACTGGATGTCAAAACATTTTCAATTTGAATCAAATTTATCTGTAACTGGCTCTAATGCTGATTACAGAGCAATGATTAAACCTTCACAGCAAGCAAGCGTTTTGGCCTTCTTACTTGGGAAGTTTGGTGTAAATACTGGAATCACTTCATCCCTGGATAAAGCAACTACTGCAATTGCGAATGAAGCCTTTGCTTCATTGCAAAAGTCTAAAGGTGAATCATTGGTTGTAGCATCTTCTAATAACAAAGCTGTTCAGATTTTAGTAAATAAATTGAACAGTGTATTAGGAGCTTACACGCACACTATTAATTTAAATAATCCAATAAACATGTTTGCATCGCAAGATGATAAAATGAACATGTTTGTTAATAATGTAATTGCTGGTAAAGGTCCAGATGCTGTGATTTTCTTGGGTGTAAATCCAGTTTATACATTAGCAAATGGCGAAGCTTTTGCAAAAGGTCTGAAAAATATCAGTTTAACGGTTTCAACTGCATCTTATGCTGATGAAACTGCAAGCCTTTGTAAATTTGTTGCACCTGATCACCATTCATTGGAATCTTGGAATGATTTTAATCCAAAAATGAATCATTATGCAATTGCTCAACCAACAATTCGTCCTTTGCATAATACAGCGCAAGTTCAAGAATCTTTGATTATTTGGGCTGATGCAACAGATACAAAATCAAGAGGAGGAAAAGAATCTAAAGCAGTTTATGATTTAATGAAATCTAATTGGGAATTATATGGTTTCCCAATGCAAACAAAATACGTTGATTTTCATACATATTGGAACAAGGCAATTCACGATAGTTGTGCAGAAACTGTAGCTATTCTTCCAACTGCTATTCCTTTTAATGAGGCTTCAATGTCTGGCTTAGCAAGTCAGTTACCAACTGGTAAGGGAGTAGAGATTTCTTTATATCAAAAATCAGCTATTGGAACTGGTATTCAAGCAAACAATCCATGGTTGCAAGAGATGGCAGATCCTATTTCAAAAGTAACTTGGGACAATTATATTACCATGAACCCAACACAAATGGAAGGTAAATATGCCACTACTTTTGATCAAGAACATGGTTTAAATTTAGCGAAAGTTAAGGTTGGTAATGTTGAAATGGTATTGCCAGTTTATCCTTCTCCAGGTCAAGCATTAGACACTGTTGGTATCGCACTTGGATACGGAAGAGGAGCAAACAATGAAAATATTGGAAATTCTGCATTTCAAACAAAAGAATATGGTGGATTTGCAACAGACGAAAAAGGGAATAGATTACCAATTGGTAAAAACGCCTTCCGTTTAGTTGACTTTGATAACGGAACTTTATCTTATGATCTTTCTGGTTCTGTTGAAAAAGAAGGAACAGAATTATATCCAATTGCAGCTACACAAATTCATCACACTGTGATGGGTCGTCACTCAATTGTTAGAGAAACTACCTTAGATATTTACAAAAATAGAGGAAAAGAAGCTTACAATCCAGCTCACATGATTGAGACACATCATGGACCTGAGCCAGTCAGTAAATTTGACCTTTGGGATGCACATCCAGTTGAAAAAATTGGACACCGTTGGGGAATGACAATCGATTTGTCTTCTTGTATCGGTTGTGGTTCTTGTTTGATTGCTTGTCAATCAGAGAACAATGTTCCAGTTGTAGGTAAAGATGAAGTTAGAAGAGGACGTGAAATGGCTTGGTTGCGTATTGATCGTTACTATTCTTCAGATCAAGAGGCTACGATTGGTTCTAGAATTGATGCTGAGACTTTCAGTTTTGATGATGCGGAACATCCAGTTGAGAATCCAAAAGTGATTCACATGCCAATGATGTGTCAACACTGTAATCACGCTTCATGTGAAACAGTTTGTCCAGTGGCTGCAACTACACATAGTAACGAAGGATTGAATCAAATGACTTACAACAGATGTATCGGTACTCGTTACTGTGCAAATAACTGTCCATATAAAGTACGTCGTTTTAATTGGTTCAACTATCCATCTTACAAGAAATTTACGCAAGTAAATCCTGCTCAAGACGATTTAGGACGTATGGTATTGAATCCAGATGTTACAGTTCGTACTAGAGGTGTTATGGAGAAATGTTCTTTCTGTGTACAAAAAATTCAAGCTGGAAAATTGGTTGCTAAAAAAGAATCAAGACCAGTTATGGATGGAGATGTTACAACTGCTTGTGCAGATGTTTGTCCAACTCACGCAATTGTTGTTGGAGATTGGAATGACATTAAATCAATGGTTCGTAAAAGTTCAGAAGAAACGCGTTCTTACCAAGTTTTAGAAGAAGTTGGTATGAAACCAAATGTTTGGTATAAAACTAAAGTTCGTAATGAGAAAAACGCTGTTCTTGAATCAATTCAAATTGAAAAGAAAGAAGTAGCTCATTCGGGTGAAGGTCACGGGAAAAAGGCACATCATTAATCGCAATAAATTAGATTGTAATGCATAAGGAAGCAGCAATAAGAGAACCTCTGATTTTAGGTCATAAAACGTACCATGATATTACTCAGGACGTTTGTAAACCAATTGAAGACAAAGCACCACGTATGTGGTATATACTCTTCGCTATTGCCCTGATTATCGGGTTGTACGGTGTAGGATGTATAATGTATCTTTTAGGTACAGGAATTGGAACTTGGGGATTGAATAAAACCATTGGATGGGCTTGGGATATTACCAATTTCGTTTGGTGGGTAGGTATTGGTCACGCTGGTACATTGATCTCAGCAGTATTGTTATTGTTCAGACAAAAATGGAGAATGGCAATTAACCGTTCCGCTGAAGCAATGACAATTTTTGCCGTATTTATGGCTGGATTGTTTCCATTGATTCACATGGGAAGATTATGGTTAGCTTATTGGGTACTTCCTTTACCAAATCAATTTGGTTCTTTGTGGGTAAATTTTAACTCTCCACTTCTATGGGACGTTTTCGCAATCTCAACTTACCTTTCTGTATCTGTAGTTTTTTGGTACATTGGTTTGATTCCTGATTTTGCAACATTGCGCGACAGAGTAAAAAGACCTATCCCAAAGAGAATGTATTCTATCTTATCTTTTGGTTGGTCAGGAAGAGCTAAACAATGGAATCGTTTTGAATTGGTTTCTTTGGTTTTAGCTGGTGTTGCTACTCCACTTGTATTCTCGGTTCACTCAATTGTATCATTTGACTTTGCTACCTCAGTTATTCCAGGGTGGCACACAACAATTTTCCCTCCATATTTCGTAGCAGGTGCTGTATTCTCTGGATTTGCGATGGTGCAAACATTGATGTTGGTAATGAGAAAAGCGATGAAATTAGAAGCTTATATTCATACACGTCATGTTGAATACATGAATATCGTAATTATGGTTACAGGTTCAATTGTTGGAACTGCATATATCACTGAGTTATTCATTTCATGGTATTCTGGTGTTGAATATGAAGCTTACGCTTTCATCAATCGTGCAACTGGACCATATTGGTGGGCTTATTGGTCAATGATGACTTGTAACGTAATTTCTCCTCAGTTGATGTGGATTAGACCATTGAGAAGAAGTTTGATTTTCACATTTATTATTTCAATTGTTGTAAATATTGGGATGTGGTTCGAGCGTTATGTAATTATTGTAACTTCAATACATAGAGATTATTTACCATCTTCATGGAGTATGCATTATCCAAGTCATATTGATTTAGGTGTGTACGTTGGTACAATTGGTTTATTCTTTGTGTTCTTCTTATTGTTTGCTCGTTTCTTCCCGGTTTTACCAATCGCTGAATTGAAAACAATTTTGAAATCTTCTGGTGAGTCATACAAAAATGCACCAGACACTCATCATGGACATGATGATCACAGTGAATCAGAAAATAATAACAATCATTAATAAGGATCATGGCAGATAAAATTATATATGCAATGTATGACGATGACGATGTGCTTAAAGACGGTGCAAAGAAATTAGTCGCAAAGGGTATTAAAGTAGCAGAGGTTTTCTCTCCTTTCCCAATCCATGGAATTGATCCAATTATCGGTGTTAAAAATACTAGACTTGGTATCATGGCGTTTATTTATGGTTTAACTGGTCTGATGTTGGCAACACTTGGTATGAGATTCTTTATGATTACTGATTGGCCAATGAATATTGGAGGTAAGCCTAATGAAAGTTACTTAGATAATATGTTGGCATTCGTTCCTGTTACTTTCGAGTTTACAGTGTTATGTGCTGCACACGGAATGGCCTTGACTTATTTTTTAAGAAATAAAACATTGCCCGGTTTGCCAGCATCAAATCCTGATCCTAGAACTACAGATGATAAATTTGTAATGGAACTTAGATTATCTCAAAACACTCAATTTTCTGAATCTGAAATTCATGAGTTGTTGAAATCTACAGGAATAGTTGAATTAGATCAAAGAGACGTAAAATAGTCAAACGATAATTTATCAGTACGATGAATAAAATTTTTAAAGCAATAGCAAGTATATCAGGAGTTGCAGTATTAGGTCTAATTTTTGGATCATGCTCATCAAATCCAGATAGTGCAGGATTAGAATACATGCCTGATATGTATCGCTCACCTGCTATTGAACCATATGTTGATTATGGTGAAGTTAAAGGAAGTTTAGATGTTTCTAAAACTTTGAAGATTTCTGCTTTAGTTCCACCAATGAGAACAATTCCTTATTATGGAACAAATGAAGAAGAAGTACTAATGATGCTTCCTTATCATAGATTACCAAACGCTGTGTTTGCTAAATCACATGGCTATTACGGTTGGGATTTTACTTCCAATAATGAGTTAGATTATGAGTATTTACAAGCAGCAGCTGATGTAAATCCTTATAAAATTACTGCTGAAAATGCTGAAAAGATTTTTGCAAAAGGAAAAGAGCTATACTCTGCTAACTGTATGCATTGTCATGGTGAAAAAGGTGATGGTAATGGACCTATGGTTACTGCTGGTTCTTATGTAGGTGCTGCAAATTTAGGTGGTTTAACTATTGCTGAAGGTCAGATGTTTTATTCAATCTATTATGGTCGAAATGCAATGGGTGGACATGCTTCTTTAGTTAATAAAAAAGAAATTTGGACACTTATTCACTACATCCATAAGTTTCAAAATCCTTCTTATGGAACTTTTGATGAAAAAGGTCTGCCAATCAGTGCACCATCTGCTGCTGTAGCAGATACTACAGTTAAAATGTAAATATTCAATTAGTAAAAATAGAACAATGGAATTCAAAATAACAAAAAAAGCGAATCTATTAACAATGTTTTTGATTGTTTTTGGGATCGTCTTTACTGGTATCGGAGTTGTAGTTGAGACTTCTTTTCATCATCATGGTGAACATTTAGGACAACGTATTTCTGGAAACTTATTAATTGATAGTTTTTTCTTTTTTGCAATTGGACTAGGAGCATTATTCTTTTTGGCTCTTCAATATGCAACTGAAACAGGTTGGTACGCTTCTGTTAAAAGAGTAATTGAGGCAGTTGCTGGTTTTTTACCTGTTGGAGTTGGACTTTTAATCGTTGCTTTAATAGTTATTACCATTCAACAAGGTGCTCACATTTATATTTGGATGGATCCACAAGTTGTAGCGCACGATGAGTTAATTCAAGGTAAAAGTGCATATTTAAATATTCCTTTTTTCTGGATCAGAACATTGGTTTATTTAGGAACATATTTGCTTTTTTGGAGAGGTTTTAAATCAAGATCTTTACTAGAAGACCAAGTTGGTGGTACTGAAATTCACTTTAAGAATTATAAAAAAGCAGCTTTATTTTTAGTTTTCTTTGCTGTGTTTAGTTCTACATCATCTTGGGATTGGATTATGTCAATTGATGTACATTGGTTTTCTACTTTGTTTGGCTGGTATATCTTCGCAGGTATGTGGTGTTCAACTATGATCGTTTTGGTTACTTTAACTTTATTTTTGAAGAAAAAAGGTTATTTACCAAACGTTAATGAAAGTCACATACATGATTTAGGTAAGTGGACTTTTGCAACAAGTTTTTTATGGTCTTACCTTTGGTTCTCTCAATTTATGTTGATTTGGTATGCAAATATTCCAGAAGAAACAACTTATCACTTGACAAGAATTAAGGATTTTAAATTCTTATACTTTGGTATGTTCATTATCAATTTTGCTTTCCCAATGTTATTGCTTATGTCTAGAGATGCTAAGCGTCATGCTGGAGTTTTAACTTTTGTAGGAATGATTGTTCTTTTCGGTCACTGGGTGGATGTTTACATTATGGTGATGGCTGGTTCAATGGGTGCAAATGCTTATATTGGTTTTATGGAAATAGGTCTGTTATTGTTAGTTTTAGGTCTTTTTATTAGAGTTGTATTGACCAATCTTTCTAAGGCGCCTTTAACTGTAAAAAATCACCCTTTCCTAGACGAAAGTATTCACCACGAAATATAATTTATAGTTTTTTATCATTGATTAATTAATAGAGATGAGTTTTAAATTAGTAACATTAGTTGTAATCGTTTTGGGAGCAGTAGCTATTGCCCAATTGGTTAGATTATACGAACATTCTTCCAAATTAAGAAATCGTCGTGAGGAGGATATTCCTAACAGAGACAATAAATTGAATGCAAACATGATGTTGACATTCATGATTCTATTGTTCGGAGGTTTTATTTGGCTGATGTCAACATACGGTTTTACTGGACGAGGTGAAGCTGCTTCTGAACATGGTAAAACATACGATTGGCTGTTAGATGTAAACTTCTTATTGATTGTAATTGTTTTCTTCATAACAAACTTTTTGTTGTTTTTCTTTTCTTTCAAGTATGTTAGAAAACCAGGAGTGAAAGCGTATTTTTACCCTCACAACAATAAGCTTGAGTTAATTTGGACCGTTGTTCCAGCAATTGTATTGGCATTTATCATTATTCTTGGTTTGAAAACTTGGAATAATATTACCTCAGATGCAAATAAAGAAGCGATAAGAGTCGAATTGTTTTCTGAGCAGTTTAAATGGACAGCGCGATATGCTGGAAATGATAACAAATTAGGTTATTTTGATTATAAATTAACAACTGACAAAAACCAATTGGCGCTTTTGACTACAGCCACTCTTGATTCTGCGATTAGAATTATGGAAGTTGGAAGTCATGACGGAACAATTTTGGGAATTAAGTTACTTGAGGAGAAGTTGAATAATCCTAAAAATATCTTTATTCCAAAAGATAGGGTGAAAATGGAAGCTGATTTAGATAGAAAAACACGTCTTTTGCGTTTGCTTTATCAGATGAAATACCGTCATAATTCTAATGTAGATGCTAGGGCGTATGATGATGTAATCGAAGCTGATACTCTTCATTTAATGAAGAATCAAGATTACGAATTTAACTTTAGAGCTAAAGATGTGATTCACTCTGCTTATTTTCCTCACTTTAGAGCGCAAATTAACGCAGTTCCTGGTTTAACTACTAGATTTAAATTTAAACCAACGATTTCCACTTCAGAAATGAAGCAAAAAATGAACAATCCTGACTTTAATTTTGTCTTAATGTGTAATAAAATCTGTGGAGGTGCGCATTACAAAATGAAAATGATTGTAGTTGTTGATTCCCCTTCTTCATACAAGAAATGGTTTAAAACAAAGAAAACTTTTAAAGATGAATTTTTGGCTGTTTCTGCTCCTGCACCCGCTGCAGAAGCCACAGCTGATACTTTAGTAGTTGCAGTTAATTAGTAGAAATTATCAATATAAATTAGTATAAAATGGCAGCTTTAGCTCACGAAGCACACGGACATCACGATGCACATTCTCACGATCACCATGAAGAAGGTTTCGTCTCGAAGTACATTTTTAGTCAAGACCATAAAATGATTGGTAAGCAGTTCTTAATGACTGCTGTATTTATGGGTGTAGTAGCAATGTTACTATCTATCTTGTTTAGAATTCAATTGGCATGGCCAGGTGAAAGTTCGGATTTTTTATCTATGTTTTTAGGTGAAACATGGGCTCCAGGAGGTGTTTTGAAAGAAAACATGTACCTTGGTTTAGTTACAATTCATGGAACTATAATGGTTTTCTTCTTATTAACAGGAGGATTATCAGGAACTTTTTCTAATATGCTTATTCCATTGCAACTTGGAGCTCGTGATATGGCTTCGGGTTTCTTGAATATGCTTTCTTATTGGATGTTCTTTTTGTCATCAGTAATCATGCTTTCCTCACTGTTTATTGAAACAGGACCAGCAATGGCTGGTTGGACAATTTATCCTCCTCTTTCTGCACTTCCTCAAGCGATTGAAGGTTCAGGGTTAGGTATGACATTGTGGTTATTTTCTATGACAATATTCATTGCGTCTTCTTTAATTGGATCTTTGAATTATATCGTTACAGTTTTAAACCTTAGAACAAAAGGAATGACAATGACAAGAATGCCATTAACAATTTGGGCGTTTTTTGTAACAGCAGTTTTGGGAGTTCTTTCTTTCCCTGTATTATTGTCAGCCGCTTTGTTATTGATGATGGACAGACTAGCTGGAACAAGTTTCTACTTATCTGATATTATTGTAAATGGGGAAATGCTTGAAAATCACGGTGGATCTCCATTGTTGTATCAACACCTTTTCTGGTTCTTAGGTCACCCTGAGGTATACATTGTATTGTTACCTGCTTTGGGTTTATCCTCTGAAATTATATCAACTAATTCACGTAAACCAATTTTTGGTTACCGTGCGATGATCGGTTCAATTTTAGCAATCGGTTTCTTGTCATTTATCGTATGGGGTCACCATATGTTTGTAACAGGAATGAATCCTTTCTTAGGAAGTGTATTTGTATTCACAACTCTTTTGATTGCTATTCCATCTGCAGTGAAGGTTTTTAACTACATTACAACACTTTGGAGAGGAAGTTTGGTTTTAACTCCTGCAATGTTGTTTGCAATTGGTTTAGTTTCTACATTTATTACTGGTGGGGTAACAGGTATTATCCTCGCAGATTCTGCCTTAGACATTGCAATTCATGATACTTATTTTGTTGTTGCTCACTTTCACGTGGTAATGGGTATGTCAGCTGTTTTCGGAATGTTTGCAGGTGTTTATCATTGGTTCCCCAAAATGTATGGTAAAATGATGAATACACGCCTAGGATATGTGCACTTTTGGATTACAATTATTGGTGCTTACGGGGTATTTTTCCCAATGCACTTTGTTGGATTAGCAGGTGCACCTAGAAGATATTATGATTATTCTGTTTACAATGAGTTTGATAAACCAGCAGCAGACATGATGATGGATCTAAATGTAATCATTACAATTTTCGCAATTGTTGCGGCTCTTGGTCAACTTGTTTTCTTGTTTAACTTCTTCTATAGTATTTTTAGAGGACCTAAAGCTGTTCAAAATCCATGGAGATCGAATACTTTGGAATGGACTACTCCTGTCGAGCACATACATGGTAACTGGCCTGGTGCTTTGCCAGTGGTTCACAGATGGCCTTACGATTATTCTAAACCAGGGGCAGAAGAGGATTTTATTTCTCAAATTGTGCCACTTGCTGAAGGTGAAGAAGAACATTAAATTTTTAAATATTTAATGCGAAAGCCGTTCCAAGTTGGAGCGGCTTTTGTATTTTTGAATAAATTTATTTACTTTGGAAGAAGAAGATTCATTTGATTACCGTAAGGAAAGCGAAGAGGGAGAAAAGGATTATGATAAAGTTTTGCGTCCGAAAAAACTTTCAGATTTTGCTGGACAAGAGCAAGTAGTCGATAATTTAGAAATTTTTGTACAAGCCGCAACCAAGCGTGGCGAACCTTTAGATCATGTTCTTTTACATGGACCCCCTGGACTTGGTAAAACAACTTTGGCAAACATTATTGCCAATGAATTAGGGGTTGGTTTTAAAGTTACAAGCGGACCAGTTTTAGATAAGCCTGGTGATTTGGCTGGATTACTGACGAATTTAGATCAAGGTGATGTATTGTTTATTGATGAAATACATCGTTTAAGTCCGGTAATTGAAGAATATTTGTATTCAGCAATGGAAGATTACGTGATTGATATTTTAATCGATAGCGGTCCAAATGCTAGATCTGTGCAAATAGCTTTGAATCCATTCACGTTAATTGGTGCAACAACACGCTCTGGATTATTGACTTCTCCATTACGCGCAAGATTTGGTATTAATGCTAGATTGCAATATTATGATTCTAAAACGTTGACTGCAATTGTTGAGCGTTCTTCTGATTTGCTTGATATTCCAATTAGTGAAGAAGCTGCTTATCAAATTGCAAGTAGGAGCAGAGGTACACCTAGAATTGCGAATGCTTTGCTTCGTAGGGTGCGTGATTTTGCGCAAATCAAAGGAAATGGGACAATTGATGTTGAGATAACAAACATCGCTTTAGAAGCTTTGAATGTTGATAAATATGGTCTAGACGAAATGGATAATCGTGTTTTGATGGCTATTATAGATAAGTTTAACGGTGGTCCAGTTGGATTGACTACGATTGCAACTGCAATTGGGGAAAATGCTGGTACGCTCGAGGAAGTTTATGAGCCATTCTTAATTCAGGAAGGTTTCTTAATCCGCACGCAGCGAGGAAGAAAAGCAACAGAAAAGGCTTACAAACATTTAGGCAAAGATTTAGGCTATTTCCAAGGTGGTTTGTTTTAATGAAAAATCAGGTCTCGAAAAATACGGCAATCGTTAAGCGGATAGCAACTGATTTGGGATTTCAGTTTTGCGGGGTATCAAAGGCTGCGTTTTTGGAAGACGATGCTAGAAATCTTGAAAGTTGGTTGAATAATGGTTACCACGGTGAAATGAAATACATGGAAAATCATTTTGATAAAAGATTAGATCCAACTTTATTGGTGGAAGGTTCAAAGAGTGTTGTTTCCTTACTTCTTAATTATTTTCCTACCCAGAAGCAAAATCCAGAATCGTTTAAAATTTCTAAATACGCTTATGGTCAAGATTATCATTTGGTGATTAAGGATAAATTGAAGTTATTTTATGAGAAAATTCAAGATGAAATAGGAGAGGTTCATGGGCGCTTTTTTGTTGATTCTGCACCTGTAATGGACAAAGTTTGGGCGCGGAAAAGTGGTCTCGGATGGATGGGAAAGAATGGAAATATTATTCATCCCAAAAAAGGTTCGTTTTTTTTCATTGCTGAATTAATTATTGATTTAGAGTTAGAACCAGATGGTCCAATAAAAGATTATTGTGGCACATGTACCAAATGCATGGATGCTTGCCCAACCGATGCACTCAATCAAGCTTATGTTGTTGACGGCTCAAAATGTATATCGTATTTGACAATTGAGTTAAAAGAAGCTATTCCAAATGAATTTAAGGGTAAATTGAATAACTGGATTTTTGGTTGTGATGTATGCCAAGATGTTTGCCCCTGGAATCGTTTTTCTTTAGCTCATTCTGAGCCAGCTTTTCAAGCAAATGAGAAGCTTTTAAATTTTTCAAAATCAGAATGGTTTGATATTTCTGAGGAAATTTTCAAAGATGTTTTTTCGAAGAGTGCAGTGAAAAGAACTAAGTTTGAAGGATTAAAGAGGAATATCAATTTTGTTCAATAAAAAAATCCCGCTTCAATCGAAACGGGATTTTTTATAAAATTTTATGTTTTCTTAGCTATTCAATGCCTCAGCTCCACCAACGATTTCTAAAATTTCGTTTGTAATAGCTGCTTGACGCGCTTTATTATAACTTAATTTCAAGCTTTTTTGCAAATCTTTTGCGTTGTCAGTTGCTTTGTGCATGGCTGTCATACGAGCTCCGTGTTCGGAAGCGTTAGAATCTAACAAGGATTTGTAAAACTGAATTTTCAAAGATTTAGGAATCAATTCTTCAACGATTTCTTCTTTCGATGGTTCGAAAATATAATCACCTGCACCGTTTGTTCCTTCAGAAACTGTAGGAATAATTGGTAAGAATTGTTCTGTTTTTACTACTTGATTAGCAGCATTCACAAATGAATTGTAAACAATCACTACTTCATCAAATTGTTTCGATAAATATGCTTTCATTACATTTTCAGCGATTTCAGCTGCATTGTCAAATTTCAAATCTGCAAAGATGTCTTCAGTTCCATAAGCTTTGTTGTCAGCTCTTAATGAACTTCTTCTAAAAGCGTCAGTAACTTTTTTACCTAAACAAAGAACTTGAACATTTTTTCCTTTGTATTCTTCATTCATTAAAACATTAACTCTTTTGATAACGTTGTTGTTGAATCCACCACACAAACCTCTGTTTGAAGAAACAGCTAAAATCAAAACGTTTTTTACTTCTCTTTGATCAGAAAAAGCATTTTCAGATAAATCTAATGTAGCACTTAAATTGCTCAATATCTCCTGAAGTTTTTCAGAATATGGGCGCATTTGAGTGATTGCATCCTGAGCACGTTTCAACTTCGCAGCCGATACCATTTTCATGGCAGAAGTGATCTGCATTGTTGAACCTACCGAGGTGATTCTGTTTCTGATTTCTTTTAAATTTGCCATCTTTATTTAATTTCGAATTAAGAATCTAGAATGAAGAATTACTTATTTCTTGCGCTTGAAATGATAATAGCTACAAGAAGTTTAATTAATTCTTCATTCATTTCAAAAAGTTTTTTCTCAACAGTTTGAATTTCTGAATCTATTAATAATAACCAATATTTGGTTTCGTCAGCTTCCTTTAGTGCAATTCTTAATTTATGTCGAAAATCAGCTGAACTTTCAGCTCTTTGTGATTCTCTGATATTTGCACCTATGCTAGTCCCTGACCTTATCAACTGACTGCTTATTTCAAAATGTTTTTGTTCTTTTAAATTTAAACAGAATCTAATTATTAGCTTAGAAAACTCAAAGGATTTGTCAACAATTATGTTTGGACTATCTCCAATGTTTTCAATTCTACATTCTAAATTCTACATTCTTAATTTACTAATATTTATCAGCGATTTCTTTTGCTACTTTAGTCAAAACATCTGTTGCTTCGTCCGTGTATTTTCCAGCTTTCAAAGCC
Source organism: Flavobacteriia bacterium (assembly GCA_947450325.1). Lineage (GTDB taxonomy): Bacteria > Bacteroidota > Bacteroidia > Flavobacteriales_D > Crocinitomicaceae > JAQVCM01. Next base: position 45,504 of record CANFUT010000018.1, on the reverse strand, counting down.
AATAATACGTCAGCATGTTTTGCTTCAAGGTAATTCAAGAACTCAGTTTCGAATGCTTTGATTTTGTTCACAGGAACTCTTTGCATCAAACCTTTTGTTCCGACAAAAATGATCGCAATTTGTTTTTCAACTGGGTATGGATCACCTTCAGCTTGTTTCAAAATCTCAACGTTTCTAGCTCCTTTGTCCAATACTGATTTTGTAGCAGCGTCTAAATCAGAACCGAATTTCGCGAAAGCTTCAAGCTCTCGGTATTGCGCTTGGTCTAATTTCAAAGTTCCTGCAACTTTCTTCATTGATTTGATTTGTGCATTTCCTCCAACACGAGATACAGAAATACCTACGTTAATTGCTGGACGAATACCTGCGTTAAACAAATCATTTTCCAAGAAAATCTGGCCATCAGTAATCGAAATTACGTTGGTTGGAATATATGCAGAAACGTCACCCGCTTGTGTTTCAATAATTGGTAATGCAGTCAATGAACCACCACCTTTTACCAAATGCTTGATTGAAGGAGGTAAATCGTTCATTTGTGATGCAATTGTATCATCAGCAATGATTTTTGCCGCTCTTTCCAATAATCTTGAGTGAAGGTAGAAAACGTCACCTGGGTAAGCCTCACGACCTGGAGGACGACGAAGTAACAATGAAACTTCACGGTAAGCAACTGCTTGTTTTGACAAATCATCAAAAACAATCAATGCTGGACGTCCAGAGTCACGGAAAAACTCACCTACAGCAGCTCCTGTCATTGGTGCGTAAAACTGCATTGGTGCTGGATCAGAAGCATTTGCTGCTACAATAACTGTATATTGCATTGCGCCTGCATCTTCTAATTTCTTAACGATTCCTGCAACTGTTGAACCTTTTTGTCCAATAGCTACATAAATACAGAAAACAGGTTCACCTCTGTCAAAAAATTCTTTTTGGTTGATGATTGCATCAATTGCAACTGTTGTTTTACCAGTTTGACGGTCACCGATGATTAACTCACGTTGTCCACGTCCAATTGGAATCATTGCATCAATTGCTTTGATACCAGTTTGCAAAGGTTCAGTTACCGGTTGACGGAAAATTACCCCTGGAGCTTTACGCTCGATTGGCATTTCAAACAATTCACCTGTAATTTCTCCTTTACCATCGATTGGATTTCCTAATGTATCGATAACACGTCCAACCAAACCTTCACCAACTCTCACTGATGCGATTCTTCCTAAACGTTTTGCTGTATCTCCTTCTTTTACTTGAGAAGAACGACCTAATAACACGGCACCAACATTGTCCTCTTCCAAGTTCAATGCAATTCCTTGTAATCCTCCGTCGAATTCAATTAATTCTCCGTATTGAACTCCATTGAGTCCATAAATACGTGCGATACCATCTCCAATTTGAAGTACAGTACCTACTTCCTGAAGTTCAGCTTCTGTTCTGAAACCTGAAAGCTGCTCTCTTAAAATTGCAGAAACTTCTGCTGGTTTTACATCTGCCATATGCTGTTGCTTTACGTCATCCCGATTATTCGGAACTAGCGTGTTAAACGTTGTTTTAAATTCTTTAATTGATTTGCTACTGAAGCGTCGATTCTATTATCGCCCATTTTCACCACAAATCCTCCTATTAATGTTGTATCAATTTGCTCTTCAACTTCCAGTTTTCCTGCAACAGTTGCTTGTACTTTTGCTATAATTGTAGCTTTAGTAGTTGCATCTAGAGGCTGTGCAGAAATTAAAGTAATTGGTAAAATACCTTTGTGAGCTTTCAATTGCGCTTCAAAAGACTCTGCAATTTCTGGCAAAATAGATTCTCTACCATTCTTGGTGATTAGTTGAATGAATAACATCGTAATCTCATCAAATTGAGGAAACAATGCCTTGAAAATACTATTTTTCTTTTCAGCATTAACAACTGGACTTTCCAAAAACAATTGAAATTCTTTTGTTTCATTATTTGCTTGACGCAAAGTTTGAATGTCAGAAGTCACTTGATCCATTCTATTTTTTTCAATAGACAATTCAAGCAAAGCTTTTGCGTATCTTGATGCTGCTTTTGTACTTTTCATCTTAGTTCAAGTTAATATCTTCAGCTAATTTTGAAGCCAATGCTTTTTGCTTATCGTCAGAAGCTAATTCTGATTTTACAATTTTCTCAGCAATATCAATTGATAAGCTTGCAATTTGAGATTTGATATCTGCCATTGCTGCTGCTTTTTCCGTTCTAATTGCTTGTTGAGCAGCTACAATAATTTTTTCAGCTTCAGTTTTTGAATTTGATTTTGCATCCTCAATCATTTTGTTCGCTGTTTCGCGAGCATCTTTCACGATTGCATCTCTTTCAGCGCGTGCTTCCTTCAAAATGTTTTCGTTTTGAGCTTGCATTGCAACCATTTCAGCTTTTGTTTTAACAGCCAATTCTAAAGATTCAGCGATGTTTTGCTCACGTGTATTTACAGCACTTAAAATTGGCTTCCAAATAAACTTTACAAGAACGATCAATAATAAACCGAAGACAATTGATGTCCAAATTAGCAAACCAAAATCAGGTAATATTAAATCCATTTTTATTTATTTTTAATATGTTTCTCTTGATAATAAAAATTAACAGTATCCCAACCAACCGTTAGGATACTGAAAATAAATTATTTCGCTCCTCCAAGTAGACCTACTACTACTCCGAATAACGCAACACCTTCGATTAATGCAGCTGCAATAATCATTGTTGTTGTAATTTTTCCTGAAGCTTCTGGTTGACGTGCGATTGCGTCCATTGCTGAACCACCGATTCTTCCAATTCCTAATCCTGCTCCTAAAACTGCAAGACCTGCTCCGATTGCTGCTATACTTCCGTACATGTTATATGTGTATTAAAAAGTTACTAATTAATGGTGAGCCTCTTCAACTGCTGCTCCGATAAATAATGCCGATAACATGGCAAATAAGAACGCTTGTAAAAATGCTACAAGCAATTCCAATACTGATATGAATAAAGCCATAGGAACTGAAAGTGCTCCCCAAGCAATACTTTGATTAATGAATATGATCGAAATCAATGCCAATACAATAATGTGTCCTGCTGTCATATTCGCAAACAAACGAATCATCAATGCAAATGGCTTTGTGAATATCCCGATAATCTCAATTGGCATCATGAAGAATTTCATTGGAACTGGAACGCCTGGCATCCAGAAAATGTGTCCCCAATAGTTCTTGTTTCCTGAGAATACGGTAACTACCAACGTACAAACTGCTAAAAACATCGTAATTGTTAAGTTACCTGTCAAGTTCGCACCTCCAGGTAAAATCGGAATCATACCCAATAAATTGTTGAAAAAGATAAAGAAGAAAATAGTCAATAAATAAGGAACGTATTTTTTGTATTTCAAATGTCCAATATTTTCTTTCGCAATATCGTCTCTCACCAAAATAATGATAGGCTCTAAAAATTTAGCCAATCCCTTTGGAGCTACAGCGCCATTTTTCTTGTAAAAACGAGCAACAGAACCCATAATTAATAATAATATTGTTGCACCAAAGAATAAAGACATTACATTTTTGGTAATAGATAAATCGAAAGGCTTTACATTTCCATGAACATGTCCATCTTCAAATGAAAGTGCACCGTCGTTTAGTTTGTATATTTTTTCGTGGTATAAAGCGTAATTTGCAGCTGGACCAACTCCTTGAAGATATTCTACTTCAGCTTTCGTTGCATGATCGATTGCTGTTTTCATTTCTCCATGATAGAAATTAGAAGAAGAAAACGTATGTACACCGCCATCAATTAAGATAATAGGAAGAAAAATAGAAGTTCCACCATGTTCAGATCCCCACAAATGCCATTCATGTGCATCTTTGATGTGATGCATGATCATTTCATTCACGTTGAATTCCTTTTTTTCCTTGTGTTCTGTCGCAAAAGCAGAATTGATTGAACAGATTGTCAAAATTGACAGAAATATTGATTTTATTGTGTTTTTCAAAATCATTGCATTTATAATTCTTGGTGTGCTTCTGTTTTTTGGCGCAAATTTACGTAATCTTTCTTAACAAACAATATTTTTATTATCCTTTTCTCGAATCTTTTTTTACTTAATATGCATTCACTTTGGATGTTCATTTGGTCCGTCTCAGGATAGTGGCGTCCCATTTATTTTTCCTTTTTTGATTTTTTAGCTTCAGTGCTTTTCTAATTGACTTTGGAACTCGTATATTTGTAATCCAATGATGACTGTAAAACAAATTATAGCTCCTATTTCTCCCGAAATGAAAGAGTTTGAGGTGCGTTTCCGCGAGAATATGCATTCAAACGTTCCTATGTTGGATAAGGTGACACATTACATTATTCGCAGAAAGGGAAAGCAAATGAGACCTATGTTTTTGTTCTTGACAGCAAAAATGTTGGGTGAAATCAATGATAAAACTTATCAAGCTGCATCTTTGGTCGAATTGCTGCATACTGCCACTTTGGTTCACGATGACGTTGTAGATGATGCCAATGAAAGAAGAGGTTTTTTCTCAGTAAATGCGTTGTGGAAAAATAAGGTCGCGGTTTTGGTGGGAGATTATATGCTTTCCAAGGTTTTGTTGCTTTCCATAGAAAATAACAATACTAGACTCTTGGGAATTGTTGCTCGTGCGGTGAAGGAAATGAGCGAAGGAGAATTACTTCAAATTGAAAAAGCTAGAAAATTAGACATTACGGAAGAAGTTTATTTTGAGGTAATTCGACAAAAGACAGCTTCTTTGATTGCAACGGTTTGCGAGGCAGCAAGTGTTTCTGTTGATCGAGAAGATTTGGCACCATTGATGAGGGAATTTGGAGAATTAGTGGGTTTGGCTTTTCAAATCAAAGATGATATTTTTGATTACGGCACTCCTAACGACATAGGTAAACCAACTGGTTTAGATATTCGTGAACGAAAAATGACTTTGCCATTGATTTATGCTTTGTCTCATGCCGATAAAAGTGTCAAAAAAGAGCTGATAAACATTGTCAAAAACCACAACGAGGAAACCAAAATGGTGAGAAAAGCTGTTAAATTGGTGGTGGATGCTGGAGGAATTGAATATGCTTATAAAAGAATGAATGAACTCAAAGATAAGGCATTGGTTCTTTTGAAGGACATTCCAGAATCTGAAGCAAAATCTGCATTGATTGGATTGGTAGAATATACAATAATTAGAGAAAAATAAAACAAATGAAGACGATTAAACTTGTATTGGCACTTTTTGTCGCTGTTTCAATGGTTTCCTGTGATGAAACAGTAAAGGTTGAAAAGCCAAAGGTGGAAAAACCAGAAGATTTGGTTGTGATTGAAAATGGACTTTTTACAGAGTACTATCCAGGTAAAAAACACATCAAATTTCAAGGTCAGCAAGATGAATTTAAGCAAAGACATGGAAGATGGACTTTCTTTTCTGAAACTGGATTAGAGTTGTCTATCACGCACTATATTCATGGAGTAAAACACGGCCACTCAATTGTTAAGTATCCAAATGGAAATCTGCACTATATAGGTGAATACGATAATGGTAAAGAAATTGGTGTTTGGAAAATGTATGATGAAAACGGTGTAAAAACTGAAACTGATTACACAAACGTAAAATAAATCTTCAATTTTAAATTTTAGTTTCTCTAATGGCAAGAATTCCAGCGCATATTGTTGATGAAATCATGCAAACTGCCCGAGTAGAGGAAGTTGTTGGAGAGTTTGTAAATTTAAAAAGGGCTGGTTCAAATTTAAAAGGTTTAAGTCCTTTTACTGATGAAAAAACGCCTTCATTTGTAGTTTCCCCGGCAAAACAACTGTTTAAATGTTTTTCGACAGGTAAAGGTGGTTCAGTTGTGACGTTCTTGATGGAAAAAGAACACTTTTCTTTTCCAGAAGCTTTGCGCTGGTTGGCAGATAAATATGGAATCCAACTTCCTGAAGAGGAGCCACAAACTGCGGAAGAAATAGCTGCGGTTACCGAAAGAGAAAGTTTGCAAATAATCAACGAATTTGCAAAAAATCATTTTCAACATTCTTTGCATGAAACTGATGAGGGAAAAGCCATTGGCTTAAGTTACTTTCTGGAAAGAGGTTTTCGCTTGGATATCATTCAAAAATTCAATCTCGGTTATTGTATTAATAAAGGCACTGAATTTACCGAAACTGCCCTTGCAAAAGGATATAAGTTAGAATACCTCGAGAAAGTTGGTTTGGTGAAATCCAAAGATGATCGCCATTTTGATTTTTTCAGAGGTAGGGTCATGTTTCCGATTCATTCTGTCACTGGAAGAGTTCTAGGGTTTGGTGGGCGTACACTTTTGGCAGACAAAAAAATCGCCAAATATTTCAATTCGCCTGAAAGTATCATCTACAACAAAAGTGAGATTTTGTATGGATTATATTTTGCCAAAGGAGATATTATTAAGTACGACAATTGCTTTTTGGTAGAAGGGTATACCGACGTTATCAGTATGCATCAATCGGGTGTTACAAACGTTGTTTCTTCCTCTGGTACTTCCTTGACACATGGTCAAATCAAATTAATTCGAAGATATACCCAAAATATTACAATCTTGTACGATGGTGATTCAGCGGGAATTAAAGCTTCTTTCAGAGGAATTGATTTGATTTTAGAGGAAGGGATGAATGTCAGAGTTGTCTTGTTCCCAGATGGTGACGATCCCGATTCTTATGCAAAAAAAGTCGGTGCTTTTGAATTAGATAATTACATAAAAAACAACACCAAGGATTTTTTAACTTTCAAAGCAGAATTGTTGCTTGGGGAAGGAATTTCTGATCCTAGCGCACGAGTAAAATTAATTCATGACATTGTTCATTCGATTTCATTAATTCCTGATCAAATTACTCGTTCAATTTATGCGAGTGAAATTTCTAGCAGATTTGACATTGATATTAATATTATCAATCAAGAATTAGCAAAGCTGCGAAAAGGTCAATTGACAAAACAATTGGAAGAACCTGCGCTGTCTGAATTTGTTGTAACTCCAAACATCCCAAAGGTTCAGCCGCAAACTGCTGTAAAATCTTCAAAAAATTATGCGGAAGACGATTTAGTTCGAATTTTAGTAAAATATGGTCATTTTGGAGTTGAAATTGACCAAATCGACGAAAAAGGTCAAGTGTTTGTTCAAGAGACGACGGTTAGTGAATTGATATGTCATGAGTTACTTCGTGATGATTTGGTTTTTAATCAGCCGATTTATGCAAAGATTCATCAATTAGTTTCAGAAGGCTTAGCAGAAGGCTTGTGTTATAAGCCGAGTCATTTCATGCGTCAAGAAGATCAAGATGTTGTACGGATTGTATCTGAAATTGAGACAGATAACTACGAGCTTAGCCAGAATTGGCTGAACAAATACAACATTGATACAAATACAGAATTGGATAAATTGAAAAATGCTGTTTTACACGGCATTTATGTCTTTAAGTCAGATAAACTCCAGCAAAGAATTGACGAAATCAGATTAGAACTTGCAGAAGTTGCAGAGATGGATGATTTCAAAAAAGTGGAAGATCTTTTGATGGAGCAAATTACCTTAGAAAAGGTGAAGTCTGCGTTCTCAGCGCAATTAGGAAGAATTGTATTGCGCTAAAACCAGTCGATCATTTCATTCGTATTTTGTTAAAGCGTGTTAAGTGTAAATTTTATTAAAACAATCTGGTTTTTTTAAACGTTATTAGCATTGTCTTTAATAAAGATTTAATTTATCCAAAAATTATTAAATATGAAAAAAATGATTTTCAGTTTACTCACTATTTTGGCTTTTCAATCCTGCACAAATGCAAAAGTTGTGGAGCCGAAAAAAGTGGAGCCAAAAGAAAAACACACCAAAGATCTGAGTAAGTTACAAACAGCATATTTCGCCAGTGGATGCTTTTGGTGCGTGGAAGGAATCTATGAATATACGAAAGGAGTTGAAGAAGTTGTTAGCGGTTATTCTGGTGGAGTTGAACCCAATCCAACGTATGAATTGGTATCCACCGGAAGGACAAGATATGCAGAGACCGTAAAGGTTTACTATGATTCATCTGAAATTTCTTACCAAGATTTGTTGCGCGTATTTTTCAGTTCTCACAATCCAACAACTTTTGATAGTCAAGGTCCTGACACGGGTCCGCAATATCGGTCTGTGATTTTTTATCAAAATGAAACAGAGAAAAAAATGGCAAATGAGTACATTCAAAAATTATTGAAAGACAAAGTTTATCCAAAAATTGTGACTGAAGTGACTCCGCTCGTAAAATTTTACGATGCTGAAATTTACCACCAAGATTACGAAAGGTTGAATCCAAATAGTTCATACATTCAAGGTGTTTCAATTCCCCGTTTGGAACGTTACAAAGAAAAAGAACCAGATTTGATTAAGAAGGAAGAATAGTTTTCAGCCTAAATTATAATTCAAAAAAAATCGCCATTCTCAATTTGAAAATGGCGATTTTTTTTATTGCTAAATTGATATTTATTTTGATTGTTGCAACAAACTTCGGATACTTGTTTTTGCATCAATGATATTTCTCAAAGATTCAATCGAAACTCTTTCTTGCAACATGGTATCGCGGTCGCGGATTGTAACTGTGTTGTCTTCCAAAGTTTGGTGGTCAACCGTTACTGAAAAAGGTGTTCCAATTGCGTCTTGACGGCGGTATCTTTTTCCAATCGCGTCTTTTTCGTCATATTGACACAAGAAATCAAATTTCAAATCGTCGATAATTGCCCTGGCTTTTTCTGGTAAACCATCTTTTTTAGTCAACGGCATTACTGCCACCTTATAAGGTGCTAAAGCGGGTGGAATACTCATTACCACTCGTTCTGAACCATCTTCCAATGTTTCGTGGCGCAAAGAATTACTCAAAACAGATAAAAACATTCTGTCTAATCCTACAGAAGTTTCTACAACATAAGGAACGTAATTTTCGTTGATTTCTGGATCAAAAAATTGTAATTTTTTTCCTGAAAATTGTTCGTGTTGTTTTAAATCGAAATCTGTTCTCGAGTGAATTCCTTCCAATTCCTTGAATCCCATTGGAAAATCGAATTCGATATCGCATGCTGCATTGGCGTAATGTGCCAGTTTGATGTGGTCGTGTGTTCTGTATGAATTATCGCCCAAACCAAGTGCTTTGTGCCATTTCAAACGAACATCTTTCCAGTATTCATACCATTTCATTTCTTCACCTGGACGAACAAAAAATTGCATTTCCATTTGTTCGAATTCGCGCATTCTGAAGATAAATTGACGCGCAACGATTTCATTTCTAAATGCTTTTCCAATTTGGGCAATTCCAAAAGGGATTTTCATTCTTCCTGATTTTTGAACGTTCAAGAAGTTTACAAAAATTCCTTGTGCAGTTTCAGGACGCAAATAAATAGTGGAAGCATCTCCAGCAACAGAGCCCAATTCAGTAGAAAACATCAAATTGAATTGACGAACTTCAGTCCAGTTTTTTGAACCTGAAATTGGACAAACGATTTCTAAATCAATGATTAATTGATAAACACCTTCTAAATCATTATTTCCCAAAGTTTCTTTGAAACGCGCTTCAATTTCTTGAATTTTTTGAGCGTTTCTTAAAACATTTGGATTGGTTTGTCTGAATTGTGCTTCGTCAAAATCGGCACCAAATTTTTTGATTCCTTTTTCAACTTCTTTTTCGATTTTCTGACGAATTTTTTCAACATGCTCTTCTATTAAAACATCCGCGCGGTATCTCTTTTTAGAATCTTTGTTGTCAATCAATGGATCATTAAAAGCATCAACGTGACCAGAAGCTTTCCAAGTAGTTGGATGCATAAAAATCGCTGAATCGATTCCAACAATATTTTCATGCATTTGAACCATAGATTTCCACCAATAGGATTTGATGTTGTTTTTCAATTCAGAACCCAATTGACCATAGTCATAAGTTGCTGCCAAACCATCATAAATTTCTGAGGATGGGAAAACAAATCCATACTCTTTCGCGTGAGAAATGACTTCTTTTAGTTTATCTTCTTTTACTTCCATGTTGCAAAGATAATTGTAATTGAGCGATAATTAAATTTGAAAATTTTCCTTTTCCACAAATTTTTCAACGAAGGAATAAATTTCAGACATTTTTAGTTTCGGCACAAAAATTGTCAAGTGGGTTTCAAATCAAAAGAAATTAAATAAATTTACACTTGTAAATATTGTTTTACTTTAAAAATTAAATAACAAATTCATGAAAAATACATTCTTAGCATTGTCTTTATTATTTGCTTTTTTTGCAAATGCACAAAATGAGAAAACCAAAACACCAGCAAACAATCCTGTTTTAACAGATGGAATCTACGCACGAATTGAAACTGCGAAAGGAAACATTTTGATTCGTTTGGAATATGAAAAAGTACCGATGACAGTTGCCAATTTTGTTGGTTTGGCTGAGGGGAACTTTTCTGTTCAAGGAAAAACAATTGATAAACCTTTCTACGATGGTTTGAAATTTCACCGAGTGATTGCCAGTTTTATGATACAAGGTGGTGATCCTGATGGAAATGGGACTGGTGGACCTGGTTACCGTTTTTATGATGAAATCGATCCAACATTGAAGCACAGCGGACCTGGAATCTTGTCAATGGCAAATTCTGGACCAGCGACTAACGGAAGTCAATTTTTTATCACGCATGTGGCAACGCCTCATTTAGATGGTAAACATACGGTTTTTGGAAAAGTTCTTGAAGGACAAGATGTGGTGAATGCCATTGCGCAAGATGATGTGATGAATAAAGTTACGATTATCCGCGTTGGGAAAACAGCACAAAATTGGAATGCAACAAAAAATTTCGAAACTGTTTACAATAAACTGAAATTGGCTGAAGACGAGAAAAATGCACAATTTTCGAAAATCGCTGCGATGAGCAAAGATGAGTATAAAGTGTATATGTTGGCGCAAGTTCAAAAGAAATATCCAACGGCAAAACAAACAGCTTCTGGATTGGTTTACGTGATTGAAAAAGAAGGTGAGGCAACAAAACCAGTTGCTGGAAGCCAAATGTCTGTTCATTATACTGGAACTTTTATGGATGGAAAAAAATTCGATTCTTCTAGAGATGGCGGTACACCGATGGCATTCACATACAAAACGAATCGTATGATTCCTGGATTTGAAGAAGGTTTGGCCATGTTAGGAAAAGGTGGAAAGGGAATTTTCATCATTCCTTATTTCGATGCTTATGGTGCGCAAGGTCGTCCGGGAGCAATTCCTCCATATTCTGATTTGGTTTTTGATTTAGAAATCATGGATTTGAAATAATTCCAAAATAATATTTTAGAAAGGGTTGATTCGTTCGACCCTTTTTTTGTATCCTTAATTTTGAAGCTTAATGGTTTCACTGCGAATCAGATTGAATTGATTAATTTTGTAACAAAAACATTTTCATGAAGCGAATCTTTTTTTTACTGGCGATTTTGGTAATTTTTGCATTTCAGAGCAATTTGAATATTCCTTTTTTCCAAGGCAAAACACATTTGGTAATTGATTTAGAGAAGGATTACATTTCGAATCCTGCTTATTTGGAATCTTTTTTTTCAAAGCTTCATTATTTGCAAAAAAACGAAGGTGATTCCGTTGTAAAGATTTTGCATTTAGGCGATTCTCATACACAAATGGGCTATTTCCCAGGTGAAGTGAGAGATGCGCTTCAAGCTCGTTTCGGCGGAAAAGGAATTGGCATATTTTTTCCCAATAGTTTGTGTTCTGGTTACAATCCTGTTGGCTTGGATATTTCTTCTAAAACGCAATGGGAATGTGAGAAAGTATTGAATTTAAAGTCAAATATTCCACTTGGAATTGTTGGTTTGGCAATGCGTTCTTCTGATTCCGTTTGTACACTCAATATTGCTTTCAAAGAAAAGAAAAAATTGGTGGAAGAATTTACCGTTTTTCATGAGCAATTAGTTGAAAACATTGAAGTTTATTGCGCAGATGGAAAGGTAAATACGTATACATTTTCTGCAAATTCAGCAATGACCAAAGTAGTTTTGAATCGGCCAGTGGCAGAAACTGTGATTTATTTCCGAAGAAAAAAAGACAGCAAAGCTTTCGTTTTATATGGTTTGTCGGTAAACAGTGAAATATCTAAAGGAATCAACTACAACACATTCGGGGTTTCTGGCGGACAGTACAATTTTCTGGCGGAAAATGCACCTTTGATGGTGGAACAAATGGAAGCTTTCAAGCCAGATTTAATGATCATTTCTTTGGGAACAAACGATGCGTATGTAAAGGATATAACGTCAGAAGGATACGAACACATGTTGACCAAATTGATTCAAAGTTTGCAGCGTGTATCGCCTAAAACAGAATTTATATTGACCACGCCGCCAGATACAGAATTCAACAAAAACAAACCTGTTTCAAGAGAAATTGTGATACAAGGAATTTTGAACGTAGGAAAAAAGACACATTGCGCTGTTTGGAATTTCAATGAAGCGATGGGAGGTGAGAACACTTTCAAAAAATGGCAAAAAATGAATTTGGCGAATAACGATGGATTGCATTTTAATCCAGAAGGTTATTATTTGCAAGGACAACTTTTCAATGTAGCTTTGGCTAAAGCAATGGAAAAGCAATTTCCTGGAAACGGCTGGTTGCCAGAAGCGGAAAAAGTGGTATTGAAAACATTGTATAAGTACGAGAAAATGTAAGTGATTTTTTTTGCTGTTCAATTAAACTTGTGAAAGAAGAGGCCGCAATAATTTAAAAGTCTTCAGTCTTCAGTCTTTCGTCTAACATCTCATGTCTTTAAAAAAAGAAAGATTTTCTTATAGTTGCAAGAATTATTACCTTTGTAGCCTAATATTTAAGAGTGAAAACGGTTTACATAGTAAGGAGAGAGCATTTCAATGCTGCGCATAAATTGTGGAGAGAGGATTGGAGTGCAGAAAAAAACGAGGAAGTTTTTGGAAAATGTAGTAATAAAAACTGGCATGGTCATAACTTTAATCTTTTTGTTACTGTCAAAGGAGTCCCAAGTGAAGAAACAGGTTTTATCATTGATTTGAAAGAATTGAGTCGTATTATTAAGCGCGACGTGATCGAGACTTTGGATCATAAAAATTTAAACTTGGACGTTCCATATTTAGCAGGTTTGTTGCCTTCTACTGAAAATTTGATTATCAAAATTTGGGAGATTTTGGAAACACCAATATCAGAAGCTGGAGGAACCTTGGCTAAATTGAGATTGGAAGAAACTGAAAACAATTTTGTAGAATATTTTGGTGGTTCCGAACCATTTTAATTTAAAGTTGTTTTACGATTGAAGAATGTTTTAAATTTCAATAAATTCATTCGTCAATTTACATTCATTTATTCAGTCTGAAAACGACAATAACACCAAAAATATGAAATACGACAATTACAAAGAGGAAGTTACCAACGATATCGCAGCGGTTTATCAAGAAGTTTTAAAAAACTTAGGAGAAGATCCAAACAGAGAAGGACTATTGAAAACACCTGAAAGAGTTGCTAAGGCATTGCAATTTTTGACACACGGTTATGATTTAGATCCTGCAGAAATTTTGAGAGGTGCACTTTTTCATGAAGAATATTCTGAAATGGTTATTGTGAAAGACATCGAAGTTTATTCATTGTGCGAACACCACATTCTGCCGTTTTTCGGAAAAGCACACATCGCTTACATTCCAAATGGAACCATTGTAGGATTGAGCAAAATCCCGAGAGTGGTTGATGCTTTCGCAAGAAGATTACAAGTCCAAGAAAGATTGACGATTGAAATCAGAGATTGTATTCAAGCAACGCTAAATCCTATGGGAGTGGCAGTTGTGATTGAATGTTCACATATGTGTATGCAAATGCGCGGCGTTCAAAAACAAAATTCTGTGACTACGTCTAGCGCATTTACAGGAGCTTTTTTAAAAAATGAAGCAACAAGAAAAGAATTTATTAATTTAGTACAGGCAAAGTTGCATTAAAATAATAATTATGAATGATATTTTAGATCAGGAGCATCAGGGTTACACAAAGGAATTGACCCGAGAGTTTTTTAGAAATGTTTACGGCTACATGTTTTTAGCTTTGGCTATTTCTGGTGGGGTAGCATTTTATGTTGGAAGTTCCGAAGAAGTTTTCGCTTCTATTTTCATGAAACCAAACGGTGGAATTAGCGGACTTTTTTACGTAGTGATTTTTGCGCCCTTGTTACTGAGTATGTTGATTCAAGGTGGATATCGAAGATTTTCAATTTCAATTTTGACAGGACTTTTCGTAGTTTATTCAGGATTGATGGGCTTAATGTTGAGTGTTATTTTCTTGGCATTCTCCATGGAATCAATCGCGATTACTTTCTTTGTCTCAGCTGGCGCTTTTGCTGGAATGGCGATTTTAGGTTACACGACTAAAACTGACTTAACCAATTTCGGAAGTTTGCTTTACATGGTTTTCATAGGCATGTTTATTGCGATGATTGTAAATATGTTCATGCATAGTGAAATGCTTGATTATGTTGTTTCTTTCATTGGCGTATTTGTTTTCACAGGATTGACGGCTTTCTGGATGCAAAAATTAAAAAATGCATCACAAGATTCCATGCTTGATGGAGTTGAAAGAAAGAAAATGGCTTTGGTAGGTGGAATGACCTTGTATATTTTATTTGTTAATTTATTCCTTACACTGCTTCGTTTCACAGGAGGAAGTAGAGATTAAAAACAAATTTTAAAAAATACTGAAAGCTTCCTTGGATCTTCTTAGGAAGCTTTTTCATTTTGGAGCAAATATTTTTTAGAAAAATATTGTTGATAACTAGAATTAAAACAATTTTTAGTTATCTTTGCCCCTCGTTTAATTGAAATAAATTTAAAAAAAGCTATATGTACGCAATTGTAGAGATAGCAGGGCAGCAGTTTAAAGTGCAAAAAGACCAAAAGGTTTTTGTTCATAGATTGAATGCTGAAGCAGGTCAAAAATTAGATTTTGACAGAGTGCTTTTAGTTGACAATGATGGAGCAATTACATTAGGCGCCCCGGCTATAGAAGGAGCATCAGTTACCGCTGAGGTAATCGATCATGTGAAAGGTGATAAAGTAATCGTTTTCAGAAAGAAAAGAAGAAAAGGTTACAGAAAGAAAAATGGTCACCGTCAATCGTTTACAGCGATTAAAATCACAGGAATTTCTGCGAAATAATAGAATTTAAATAACTTATTCTTTGTAAAGCAAAGAATATAAAAATATACAAAATGGCACATAAGAAAGGAGCGGGTAGTTCAAGAAATGGTCGTGAGTCTGAAAGCAAACGTTTAGGCGTTAAAATTTTTGGTGGTCAAATTGCTATCGCTGGGAACATTATTGTTCGTCAACGTGGTACTGCGCATCACCCAGGAGCAAATGTTGGTATTGGAAAAGACCACACATTGTACTCTTTGACTGATGGTTTGGTTGAATTCCGTAAGAAAAAAGACAATCGTTCGTATGTATCTGTAGTTCCATTTGAAACTACTGAGGCTTAGTCGAACTCAAAAATAATTTTGAAGCGGGTCCCGGTAAACATCGGAATCCGCTTTTTTTTTTGATTGAAATTCTATGCTGAAATAAGATTTCAATTGAGATACAATTCGTAAATTTACACCCATTAAAAACACCAATTATGTTAGAAATCCAACGTATTCGTTCAGAGAAAGAAGCGATCATTGAAGGTTTGAAGAAGAGAAACTTAGATGTTACTCCAATTTTAGATTCAATATTAAATTTCGATCAATCATGGAGAGAATCCAAAGCTGAATTAGAAGCAGTTTCTGCCGAGTTGAACAAAATTTCTAAAGCTGTTGGTGAATATTTTCAACAAGGAAAACATGCTGAAGCAAACGCAGCGAAAGCGCAAACAGTTGAATTGAAGGAAAAAGAAGCTACTTTGAAAGAGAAAGTAAGCGGATTGGAACAAGAAATTCAACAATTGATGTATCAGTTGCCTAATGTTCCGAATGAATTAGTGAAAGCTGGTAAAAGCGAAGCAGACAATGAAATCATTGAGGAAGTTGGAAGTAAGCATATTTTTGAAGGTGAAGCTTTGCCACATTGGGAAATCACCAAAAAATACGATTTAATTGATTTCGAATTGGGCGTTAAAATTACAGGTGCAGGTTTTCCAGTTTACAAAGGGAAAGGCGCCAAATTGCAACGTGCTTTGATTACATTTTTCCTAGACGAAGCTGAAAAAGCAGGTTACGAGGAATTTATTCCGCCATTGGTTGTAAATGAAGCAAGTGGAATTGGAACAGGTCAATTGCCTGACAAAGAAGGTCAAATGTATTATGTAAACGAAGATGATTTGTACATGATTCCAACTGCTGAAGTGCCTTTGACGAATATTTACAGAGACGTTTTGTTGCCTTCTGAAGATTTTTCTATCAAAATGACTGGTTTCACTCCTTGTTTCAGAAGAGAAGCTGGTTCATACGGTAAAGATGTTCGTGGATTGAATCGTTTGCATCAATTTGACAAGGTGGAAATTGTTCGTATCGAGCATCCGGATAATTCAGCGAAAGCATTGGAAGAAATGGTTGAACATGTGAGAGGATTGTTGCGCAAATTGGGATTGCATTATAGAATTTTGCGTCTTTGTGGCGGCGACACTGGTTTTGCATCTGCAATGACTTACGATTTTGAAGTTTTCTCTGCAGCGCAAGAAAAATGGTTGGAAGTAAGTTCAGTTTCAAGATTCGATACTTTCCAAGCAAATAGATTAAAGTTGCGCTACAAAGCAGCTGACAAGAAAACTTATTTGGCACATACATTGAACGGTTCAGCATTGGCTTTGCCGAGAATTGTTGCCGCATTGTTGGAAAACAATCAAACTGCAGATGGGACGATTTTAATTCCAGAAGTTTTACATAAATATTTAAACTTTACGACTATTTCATAAGTTCGTGAAATTCAATATTCAAAGTGCCATTTTTCGAAGTGGCACTTTTTGTTACTATTAAACCCCGAACAACGAAGGTTTTATTTTAAAAGAAAAGCAGAAAAATCTAGCATATTTTTAGGCTGTTTTTAGCTTAATTTATATCTTTGAAAAAAATAAGCATTATGTCTGATAAATTTTTTGACGAGTCAACTGCAGCAGTTGGTTTTTTATATACAATCGCAGTAATTGCAATTTTGGCTTCAGTTTTAATCTGGGGTTAAGAAAATTCTTCGTTGTAAATAGATCTTAATAATTTTTGTTAAGCTTTTTATTACATCGATATTTTTTTCTATTTTTAGGAAATAACATCGTTTTTATTAAACGGATAAAATATTTCTATGCCTTTTAATTCGATTTTTGGTTGGGTAATTAAAAAAAGAATACATCAGATAGATTTATTCAGGAAATATCCTTTAGAAGTTCAAAACGAATTATTTACGACGCTAATACAAACAGCAAAAGATACTGAATTTGGAATTAAGTACAATTTCAATTCAATCAAAAATCTCTCAGAATTTCAATCCAAAGTTCCTCTTCAAGATTACGAAGATGTAAAAGTCTATGTAGATCGACTGATTCAAGGAGAAACAAATTTGCTCTGGCCTGGAGAAACCAAATGGTTTGCAAAATCATCTGGAACTACCTCTGACCGCAGTAAGTTTATTCCTGTTACCAAAGAGTCCTTAGAAGATTGTCATTACAAAGGAGGTAAAGATTTACTTGCACTTTATTACAATAATTTTCCAACTGCCAATGTTTATAGCGGAAAACACTTGGTTGTGGGAGGCAGTTCTCAAATGAATGAAGCTGGTTCTGATTCTTATTTTGGTGATTTATCAGCCATTATTTTGAAAAATCTACCTTGGTGGGCTGAAATCAAAAGAACACCTTCCAAAGAAATTGCTTTGATGAGTGATTGGGAATCTAAGATTGAGTTGATGGCAAGACAAACAATGAATGAAGATGTTTGTATTTTGACCGGCGTTCCAAGCTGGACCTTGGTTTTGGCGCATAGAATTTTAGAAATTACAGGAAAAAAGAATTTAAAAGAAGTTTGGCCAAATCTTGAAATGTTTATGCATGGTGGAGTAAATTTTGAACCCTATCGTGCTGAATTTAAAAAGATTATTCCAGATGAAGGAATGAACTATGTGGAATCATACAACGCTTCGGAAGGAATTTTTGGAATTCAAGATTTGAAATCTTCGAACGAACTTTTGCTCATGTTGGATTATGGGATTTTCTATGAGTTTATTCCCATGGAATATTTTGATGAAATCAAAAGTCAAGTGGTTTTGAATTTGTCGCAAGTGGAATTAAATAAAAATTATGCGCTGGTCATCTCTACCAATGGAGGTTTGTGGCGATACATTGTTGGCGACACCATTCGATTTACATCATTGTTGCCATTTCGATTTACCATTACCGGCAGAACAAAAAGTTTTATCAATGCTTTTGGAGAAGAATTAATAGTAGAAAATGCTGAAAGAGCGATTGCCATTGCCTGTACAGAAACAAATGCCCAAATCAAAGATTACACTGCCGCGCCAGTTTACATGCGTTTTTTAGAAGATGCCAACAAAGGTCAACATGAATGGTTAATTGAATTCATTTCATTGCCAAATGATTTGGAATTATTTCAGCAAAAATTGGATGAAAATTTAAGATTATTGAATTCGGACTATGACGCCAAACGTTCCAAAGACATCGCTTTGTTGGGACCAAAAATTGTAGTCGCGGAAACAGGAACTTTTGATGCTTGGCTGAAATCAAAAAATAAGTTGGGCGGACAACACAAAGTGCCTCGTTTATCCAACAATCGTGAGATCATGGAAGAATTGGCTTCATTTATGCAATTGAATCCAACAAATTAAATTTGACTATGAAACATTGGCTGTTTTTCCTGGTTTTTTTGCCATTTTGTGGATTTTCACAAGACACAATTCAATGGAATTTTGAATGGAAAACAGACAGTTTGTCTAATCCTATTTGGAATGTAGATCCTTTTGGAAATTTAATTGTGAGTGAAAAAGACAAATTAAAAAAATTCGATTCTTTGGGAACGAAAAAATTTGTTCAAAGCAATAAATATTTTGGAGTAATTTCAAGTATTGATCCTTCAAATCCAATGAAGACGATGGTATTTTCCGAGCAACAACAATTGGTTGGATATGTGGATAATACTTTGAGTAAACAACAAGAAAACATTGAACTTTCAGCCTTTGATTTGTCTTATGTAACTTTGGTTTCCACTTCTGGACAGCCAGATAAATTTTGGGTTTACGATCAAGACAATTCTGTGATTGTGTTGATTTCCAAAAATGTTCAGCAACGTCAAAGAATCGAAAATATCAGTGGATTATTGGGTTGCAAGGACATCGTTCAACTTTTTGAGACGGAAAATTATTTGTATTTAATTGACAAACAAAGAGGAATTTATCAATTTGATATTTATGGAACTTTGGTTTTTCATTGGGAAAATGTTGGCATTCTTTGGGCAGAAGTGGAGGGTAAATTTGCTTATTTATTGAAGAAAGATAAACTACAAGTATTGAATCTTTCGAATCAAGAAATTGTCAATTTTCCTTTACCAAATGGTGATTTTACAAGGATTAAAAAGATTCAGAATCACTTTTATTTTGGCACTACATCAAACATTCAAAGATATTCGATAGAATTCTTGCATTAAATAATTGCTGTTATTCGCAATATTTGTAACTTAGGCACTCTAAAATTAATCAAAGATGCATATCGCAGTAGCAGGAAATATCGGAGCAGGAAAAACAACATTGACTAAGTTGTTGGCTAAACATTACGGATGGGAAACTCATTTTGAAGATGTTGAACAAAATCCCTACTTGAATGATTTCTACGAAGACATGCAACGTTGGTCATTTAATCTACAGATTTATTATCTGAATAGTCGTTTTACGCAGATTCAAGAAATCAGAGAAACGGACAAAATGGTAATTCAGGATAGAACAATCTATGAAGATGCTTTCATTTTTGCGCCGAACTTACATTCTATGGGATTGATGACTACGCGTGATTTTGAAAACTATTTTTCACTATTCAATTTGATTGAATCTTTTGTTTCTGCGCCTGATTTATTGATTTATTTGAGAGCAAGCGTACCAACTTTGGTACATCAAATTCAGCTTCGCGGCCGTGATTACGAAGAAAGTATCCGTTTGGATTATTTGAAACGCTTAAATGAGCGCTATGAAGCTTGGATTTCAACTTACGACAAAGGGAAATTGTTGATTATCGATATAGACAATAACCGTTTTCCAGAAAGTCAAGAAGATTTAGGGAAAATCATCAACTCGATTGATGCAGAGATTAATGGATTGTTCTGAAAACAGATAATTTATTTTTCTTAAAATATTATTTTTGAGCGTTTTCGTGGTCAGATACAAATTTTATAGCCAGAGAGAATTCTAAGTCCTTGTGACCATCGTTTCGAAAATTATGTCAAAGAAAAATGTTAGTACTAAAAGCTGACCGGCCTCAGCAATAAAAGCGTTAAAAAAATTGAATAGTTTGACGTTCAAACAAAAGTACTGTCTGAGCAAAGTTGATTTTTAAGATTCAAATAATTTTTTTGCGAGTTTACTTTTGTTTAGTCAAACTTTGAAATTTTTTAGCTTTGATTGCGTAGCCTTGACTTTTTGGTTCTTTTGCGTCAAGGCACCGCGTAGCAGCCACGTTAGTGAAAAGAACGAAGAATCAAAACGCTTTCCAACCTTGCGCTTGTAGCGGAATAATTGCTCCATTTTTGTCAACCAAATTGACTCCGCTGTTTTTGTCGGTTATGTGACCAATCACTGTCATGTGCGGATTTCCTTTGATTTTATCGTAATCTGCTAGAGAAACGGTGAAAAGCAATTCATAATCTTCACCACCATTCAAAGCGCAAGTTACAGGATCAATGTTGAAATCAATTGCAGCCATGGAAGTTTTTGCATCGATTGGAATTTTCTCATCGTAAATCGTGCAACCTAAATCGCTGGCTTTGCATAAATGGAAAATCTCAGAAGCCAATCCGTCAGAAATGTCAATCATTGAAGTTGGTTTTACTTCCAAATCTTTCAAAAATTTGATCACATCTTGTCTTGCTTCAGGTTTCAATTGTCTTTCCAGCAAGTAATCATTGCCATCTAAATCTGGCTGCATGTTCGGATTTGCCTTGAAAACTTCTTTTTCACGCTCCAACAATTGTAATCCCATGTATGCACCACCCAAATCACCACTCACAACCAACAAATCATTTTCTTTGGCGCCTGAACGGTAAACAACATCAGATTTTTTCGCTTTTCCAATGGCTGTGACGCTGATTGTCAATCCTGAAAGAGAAGAGGAAGTGTCGCCACCGATGAGGTCAACTTGATACAAATCGCATGCTTTTTTGATTCCTGCGTATAATTCTTCCAAAGCCTCCAATGGAAAACGATTTGAAACTGCAATTGAAACAGTGATTTGTTGCGCAGTTCCATTCATGGCAAAAATATCAGAAAGATTGACCATCACGGATTTGTAGCCCAAATGCATCAATGGCGTGTACATCAAATTAAAGTGAACACCTTCCAACAACATGTCGGTCGAAACAAGCATGACTTCGGAATCAGAAATCGAAATCACGGCTGCGTCATCTCCCACGCCTTTGATGGTTGTGGAAATATGTGTTGTAAATTGATTGGTTAATTTGTCAATCAATCCAAATTCTCCAAGTTCACTTAATTCAGTGCGTTTATCGCTCATTTTTAATATTTTTTACGGTGTAAAGTTATAACAAATCGCTGTTTTTGGATTTATCTTTCCTTGTTTATCTCAAGCAAAAACCCAAAACGCTTTCCATGAATTCGTTTGGTGCTTCCGCGTGGACCCAATGTCCTGCGTTTGGAATGCTCACCAAGGTGCTGTCGGGGAATTGATTTTCAATATCGTCCCAATCTTCGTCTAAGATGTAATTCGACATTTCACCACGGATAAAAAGCGTTGGAATCATCACTTCATCTTCAGGAAGCGCTTGTAAAATGGCGTGCATGTCTATGCTCAAAACGTCAATATTCATGCGCCAAGCCAATTTGCCTTTTTCTTTCCAATACAAGTTTTTCAGTAAAAATTGTCTAACTCCAAGAGAATCGACAAATGGTTCCATCATTTTTTCAGCTTCTCCACGGGAGTTGATTAAATTTAGATCAATCGCTTCCAATCCTTTCAAAATTTCGCTGTGATGCATCGGATAGGATTTTGTTCCCATGTCCACAATGATCAGTTTGCTGAGCATTTTGGGAAACATTTGTGCAAATCGCATCGCTGTTTTTCCGCCCATGGAATGTCCCATCAAAATGACTTTTTCGAGTTTTAGATCTACAAAAAGTTCATGTAAATCGTTCGCCAAGTCTTCGTATGTGTGAGAATCAGCCCAATCGGAATGACCGTGATTGCGTTGATCGACTAAAATGACGCGGTAATAATCAGCTAATTTTTTGGCGTGTGTTTGCCAATTATCTGAATATCCGAATAATCCGTGAAGAATAACAAAAGGTTGACCTTCGCCAATTTCTCTATAATGTAATTTCATTGAAAAAACTTTGTGCGCTGAATTTAATGCAAAGATAGCTTACAAAATTGGAAAGATGAATAGATTTTGCAATTGGTTCAAAATCAAAAATATCCTTTGAGTTAGTAAATAATACACTTCAATAAATTAATTTGGATTGCTTGATTTAAAATGGTAATATTGTTCTAACCGACATTTTTGATATGCAAACAATCGATTATCAAACATTACATTTCGATGTTCAAAGAGGGATTTACATTTTACTTATTCAATTTGTCACTGACACATTTAAAACAGCTAAAATTGAAATTCACTAAATTTATAGTCTTTTTTATGCTAGGAGTGCAATGTTGCGTCCCTACAGGAGTTTTTTGCCAAACAAATTTGGTTGTGAATCCAGACGTTGAAATTTATGATACTTGTCCTGATGCTGTAGGACAGATAAGTAGAGCAATTGGTTGGTGGCAGTATTCTATTGCTACTGTAGACTATCTAAATTCTTGTTCTTCAAATTTAACTGTCACAATACCAACATATTGGGGGTTTCAAATGCCGCATTCAGGAAATGGTTATTTGCACGCATCAACATTAAGGGTTTATAAACCTAGAAATTTTATGGTTTTTTACGGTGATCTCGGCTATAACCAAGCTCGTGAAACTATTGCAGGTACTTTTAGTAATTCATTAAGACCAGTTCCACATAAAATAGAGTTTTTTGTAAATACCACAACAATAGATAATAATACTGTCTTTACGGATGCGTTTGATTTAATCTTAATGGATGAAAAAGAAGAAGTTTTCATACCAGTAGAACCTTACATTGATTTGAAAAGAGTAATACCAATTTATAAAGAAAACACAGTCATTAAAGACACTATGCATTGGGTAAAGTTATCTGCTTGCTTTTTTCCTAAAGGAGGAGAGAACTATTTTGCGATAGGGGCTTTTAGAGATACAAGCAAAATTAATTTAGAATTTCCCTTGGAAAACGAATTTAATAATTATTTTGCAAGTTACTACTTTGACTCCTTCAAAGTGTACGAATGCGATACTTGTTGCATTGGCGCGTTTGAGTATGATGATGCAGTTACTTTAGTCAACAACCCAAGCAGTAGTACAAATCCGGCGCAGTTCACCGTGGTGCTTCATGGGCAAACAACAGCCACGCTTACTTTGTACGACAGCGCAGGGCGTTTGGTGAAGAAAATTGCGTTTTCAGATATGTACACGCAATATACGCTCGATGAAATTTTGGCGCAGGGCGTTTACCATTATGCTTTTGAGAGCAGCAATGGCACCAAAGATTATGGGAAATTGTTGGTGGTGGAGTAAACTTTAATCTTGTTTAATCAATCGAGAGAAAAGTTTCAAAAGATTTGGCATTTCAAAATTGGTTTCTGAAACATTGATTTTTGAAGCTTCTACATTTTTCGAGTCGCTGATTTCGCTTTCCTTGATGTTCATTTTTACTTCCATGGCAGCGGTGGAAGATTTAGCTACTGAAAATTGCTTTTCGTTGATACTTGTGATGATACCAATGATTTTGTCGGCAGAAATTTTGTCTTTGTCAAATTCGATGATTGCTGTGTTTACAGGTCTTTCGTCAACGAAATCAAAAGAGCAATTTCCAACAGCACCCGTTTCTTTCAAGGCTTTGCGAATCGAAGAACCACAACCTTTTTCGCAAACCATTCCTTCAATTTCAACGGTTAAGCTTCTGTTTAGCTCTAATTTACCAGCTGTATTTTTTTCAGTTTTCAAAGACGTTTTGTCTGCGCTACAACTTGGGTTAATCAGCAGTAAACCAATTGAAAATGAGAGTAAAAATACTTTTTTCATAACCGAGTGAATTAGAAGTGAAACAAATGTAGTGTTTAATTTTTCGATTGTGCGAAAAAAAAATGTTAAAATGTTTGAGGCTTAGGTAGATGAGGGCGGCGTTGTTCTTTCTTTTACCTTGATGTAAAAGAAAGAACCAAAGAAAACATCAAGGCTACGCAATCAAAGCTATAAAATTCAAATGTTTGACTAAACAAAAGTAAACTCGCACTTGAGTTTTTTGTAAAAAGTTAAGTTGGTCTTTTGCTCAAACAGTACTTTTGTTTGGTCGTCAAACATTCAAATTTTATTTCACGCTTTTATTGCTGAGGCCGGAAATGGTCGTAAAAACTTTTGATTTTCCTGTTGTTTTTGAAAATGTTGATAGACCTTTAGTATTAAATAATAGATTTTAAGACTATTAAAAAAGTCTTTGGTCGTCGGTCTTTTGTCTAATGTCTTATACTTATATTTGTCGCATGTCAAAAAATATGTTGAGTTGGGTTTTGTTGCTTGCTTTGGCGAGTATTTGGGGGAGTTCGTTTATTTTGATGAAAAGGGGAATGACTGCATTTGATGGAACAACTTTGTTTTCGGATGTGCAAGTAGCTTCTTTGAGAATGTCTATTGCTGGTCTGGTTTTGTTGCCTTTTGCGCTTCGATTTTTTAAGAAAATTAAGACAATCAAACAGTTTTTACTTTTGATGACTGTTGGACTTTCAGGCAATTTTTTTCCTTCATTTTTGTTCACATATGCAGAAACTGAACTTTCTTCTGGCTACGCTGGAATGTTAAATAGTTTTACGCCGATTTTTAGTATTTTGATTGGCGCTTTTGTGTTTAAACAAAAGTTGACTTCCATTCAGTTTTTTGGAACAACCATTGCTGTTACTGGAATTGTTTTGTTGATGATTGCTGGACAAGATTTATCGAAAAGTGGAACTTGGTGGCACATTTTAGCCATCGTCTTGGCGACTTTGTTTTATGCGATTTCGTTGAATACCATCAAATATACTTTGTCCAATTTTAAATCTATCGAAATTACTTCCTTAGCATTTGGAATCGTTTTGCTTCCATCGTTGATTATTGCTACTGCAACAGGATCTTTTAAAGTGCTCAAAACAGTTCCTCAAGCATGGGAAGGTTTGGGATTTATTATCATTTTAGGCGTTCTCGGAACTGCTTTTGCGGTTTTCATTTTTAATAAATTGATTTCAATTTCTTCCGTGATTTTTGCTAGTTCCGTCACGTATTTCATGCCAATTGTGGCGGTAATCATGGGATTGTTTATCAAAGAAGCTATCACGATTTATCAAGTAGGAGCAATGTTAGTTATCTTGCTAGGCGTGTTTTTAGCAAATTATTACCGACTGATTTTCAAGAAATAGCTTTTTTTCGAAGGTTGTAAATTCCGACCAATAAAATAATCAATGCGATGGGTAAAAAAGGCGCTAAGTACCGTTCTTCATTCATTCTTTGGATGAAAATTAAGTAGAAGATATTGACTACTATTGCCAAGCTCAAATAGAAAATCAAATCTCGGTTTTTCTTAAAAAGCGCCATCAATGCAGCCATAAAACTTGAAATTAATATCGCCAAACAACTCCAACGAATTGTTTCCATCCACCAAGTGCCGCGGTATTTGAATTGGTAAATTCCCAAATTCAAGTGCGAACTGAGCATCAATTTTTTCAGACTTTTGACAGGTGTTAAAATGTAGTAATCGAGTTTGTTTTCCGATTTGAGATTTTTAGTCAAAGCATTGATTTCAAGCAGAAATTTATCTTCGCCGTGAAACGTTCCTGAAATGGGTTTGTTTTGATTGAAATGCGTTAATTGATATTCATGCAGCGCTCGGTATTTTTCTAAAATTGGCGCTACTTTTTTTCGATATTTTGACGGAATTTTTTCAGAAATCAAATCGATATCGGTTGAATCGGTTAGCGCATGAATCGTTTCGTGAAATTTGGCTCCATCAGCTTCCCAAATCCTGAAAAGATTGGTCATCGCTTCGTGACTTGGTCTGAAGAGCGTGTTGTTGGTCGTTGAATAGATTGGATGAATACCCAACCAAGTGCCGCTAATAGTTACAGTTCTAATGTTCCATATCAACAACGGTAAAATGGCTACGAGCGAAAACATCGCTTTTTTTCTTTGCTTTTGGAAAAAGTAATAAACCAAAAACGCCAAAAGGAAAACAATTAATTGTGGTCGAAAAATCAAAGCAATTGAATTTGCAACGAGAAAATTCCACGAAAAATCAGACTTTTTTTCTTGCAATGAGATTCCTGCAAAAACACTCCAAAGCACCAGAAAAGGTGTGAAACTTTCTGTCAAGGTAAAATACATAAATCCGCTGAAAGCTGGGACAAATGTATAAAGTACCGTTCCAAAAAGCGCAAATTTTGTATTTGGTATAAGTTTGTCAAGAATTTTCCCAAAGAAGACAATTGAGCTAGAAAACGCGAGAATTTGTAGGATTTTGAGCATCCAAATTGCTTTTTTTCCTGCAATGAGGAGGCAAATCAAATAGATCAAACCATAGCCAGGTGTCCGTTGAAAATAAGCGGATTGTCCGATGGAATTGTCTTTCCAAGTTCCGTTTTCAAGAAAATTGACAGCAGGTGCAAAATAACTTGCTTCATCTGCAGAAGTCAATAATCCATTGCTCGCAGGGTAGCGATTGCCAAGAAATTGAAGATTTTGTTCTTGTAAAAAAACTGCGAAAATCGTCCCGAAAAGGGCAATAATCAATAGTTTTCTTTGGAAATTCATCCAAACGATATTACACCAAAGTTGGCATATTGATGGCTTCTACAGCGATGATTTCTGGCGCTACTTTTTTGACTGCTTCTTCTAAGCCAGCTTTGATAGTCATTAAACTCATTGAACAGTCGCTGCAAGCACCTAATAATCGCACTCTTGCAATTCCTTCGTCAGTGATTTCTACCAACTCCATGTCACCACCATCCGCTTTCAAATGAGGTCTTAATTCCTCCAAAGATTCATTGATTTTGATTGCCAGTTCTTCTTTGTTTAAACTCATTTTTTAATTTTTTATAGATGATTTAAGTTTTGCAACTTTCACTTCTTCAACAAATGTACGAACTAATTCTTCAAAAACTAAAGCTGTTGGTGTATTTTCCTGAAAAACAGCAGGTCTTCCAACATCGCCTGATTCTCTTACACTTTGAACTAAAGGAATATGACCTAAAAATGTTTCGCCCATTCCTTCAGCCAGATTTTTCGCTCCGTCGCGTCCAAAAAGGTAATATTTATTTTCTGGCAATTCTGCTGGCGTAAACCAAGCCATATTTTCAATGATTCCAATCACCGGAACATTGATGTTTTCCAATTTGAACATGTTCACACCTTTTCGCGCATCTGCTAATGCGACTTCTTGCGGTGTGCTGACAATTACAGCGCCATCTAAAGGAACAGTTTGAACCAAAGAAAGGTGAATGTCGCCCGTTCCCGGAGGTAGGTCAATCAACAAATAATCCAATTCTCCCCAATAAGCATCAGTAAACAATTGCGTCATTGCTTTCGCTGCCATTGGACCGCGCCAAACTACTGCATTGTCTTGCTCAGTGAAAAATCCAATGGATAAAATTTTGATTCCGTAACTCATCACAGGATTGATCATTGGTGTTCCGTCCACATCAATCATCGTTGGTCTTTCTCCAACTACGTCAAACATCGTTGGCATCGAAGGACCGTAGATATCCGCATCAACGATTCCAACTTTGTATCCAGCTTTCGCCAAACCGCCAGCTAAATTTGCTGTCACAGTTGATTTTCCAACGCCACCTTTTCCAGAAGCGATGGCAATGATATTTTTAACTTCAGGCAAGATTTTTCTTCTTGCTTTCATTGATTCTGTAGGAATTCCTTTGACAGTTGTGGCAATTTGTAAATCATCACCAAACGCTTGTTTTAAGTTAAATTCAACCAATTCTTGCATGCGTTTTCTTGCATGCAGTGCAGGATTTGAAACCAAAACGGTGATGTTTATTCCAGCATCTGAAATTTCTAAGTTTTCAACTAAATTAAGGGAAACGATGTCTTTCTTTAAGTCTGGCTCAAGCACTTTTCCAAGTACTTCCAATATGTTTTCTCGTGTAATACTCATTGATTCTGAAATGTGGTACAAAATTACGAATTTCAGTTGGTCAAGTCCTAAATATTTTTGACTTCTTGAACAGATTTAATCGATTTAGCCATCAAATCAATGATGTTTTTTTGGTAACCTTCTTCACGACTTCTGAAAACGTAGGTATAACCATCGATAACTTTTTGACCGTAAACGTGATAAGAAACGTGTGGCTTTGGATCTGTAATCGGCGAAGCTTTCTCACCGTCCACTTTCAAAGTACTTTCATAGATGATGAAATCTTTTTCGTCCACCAAAAATTTGGTTTCAAAAATATCGAGTTCCTTCAATTTTCTTTTTTTGTCAGCGACTTTGTTTTTTTCTTCTCCAAAATCATCAATAATCATATGGAAATTGGGTCCGACTTCAATTTCCCATTTGAAACCGTCTTCATCGTGTTTGACTTCTGGTCTAGTGGAAGCACCAATATTGGCTGTTTCGTCAGGCAACATGATGGTTGCGTTTAAACCGTAATCTTTAAGGTTGAATTTTTGAAATTCGAAGAAATCTTCTATAACTTCTGTTTGATTTTTCTCGTCATTTCCGCTCTCGCAAGCAGAAAAAAGCACAGATAAACTAGCAAAGCCGAAAACAGCCATGTATTTTGATATGCTTTGAATTTGAGTCATTTTGCTGAAGAGAGATTTACATTTTCTACAACAAATATAATTGATTTGATTGAATATGTTCATGTTAAAAAAATAATTGTTACACCACATTTTTTTGATACTGAAAACGATTATTGTGTGAAAAAATAAACCACCCAATTGAAAAAAAATGATTTCATTTGATGAACATTTTAAACAAACTTTTGTTTTGGTTTTACAATGGCTGAGTATAAAATAAAAGATTTAGAGCAACTCACAGGTATTAAGGCACATACGATTCGTATGTGGGAGAAACGCTATGGAATTCTAAATCCAGAAAGGACAGAAACGCAAATCAGAACATATTGCGACAAAGAGCTTGTTTCTTTGTTAAATGTTGCTTTGTTGAACAAAAATGGACTCAAAATCTCTCGAATTGCTGAAATGTCTGAAAAGCAAATCAACGAGAAGGTTGCAGATTTGAGAGGAAGTTACGATGTTGATTCAAGTTATGAAAAACTCGTACTTTCTTTGATAGAGTTAGATGAAATATTATTCAAAACAACGTTTCATAAATTGATTGAAGAATTTGGTTTGGAAGCCACTTTTACCAGTCATTTGATTCCGTTTCTAGAAAAAATTGGTGTGATGTGGATGGTTGGTTCAATCAATGCAGCACAAGAACATTTCATGTCCAATTTGATTCGACAATTGATTATCACTGAGATTGATAAAATCGAAGTTCCTGCAAGCAAGGAAAATCCAGTAATGTTGTTTTTGCCAGAACATGAATGGCATGAAATAAGTTTGCTGTTTTACCATTTTGTGTTGCGTAAAATGGGTAGATCTACTTTTTATTTAGGTCAATCTTTACCGTATGATGCTTTGATTGAATGCATTGAACAAATTAAACCAGTTTGCTTGATTACTTCTTGGTTGACTTCGGTTGATGCAGGTTTTGTCAAAAAATATTTTGAACGCTTGTCAAACGACACCAATGGATTGAAAGTGTACGCTGGTGGATATCAGATGAAAGTGCATGGCGAGTTGATTGCCGATTGGGCAAATCCGATTGAATCAGTTGAAGACTTAAAACACTTGGCAAATCCACAGTAATTCTTTTGCTTGTTTTAACAAGAATTAATTTCCTTTTGACTGATTTTTATTAATTTCAGCCTTTAGAATTAATACTTTAACAGCATGAAATACGATAGAATAACCAAGGATTTGTACGTAAGAAACCGCGCAAAATTTTCAAAACAGATGGTTGCCAACACGTTGGCAGTTTTCAATTCCAATGATATTTTCCCGATTTCAGCTGATAGTACAATGCCTTTTCAGCAACATCGCGACATTTTATATTTGTCAGGCGTTGACCAAGAGGAAAGTATTTTGGTGATTTTTCCTGATTGTAAAAATGAAAAGCACCGCGAAATTTTATTTCTGAAAGAAACTTCAGATTTGATTGCCATTTGGGAAGGCGAAAAGTTGACTAAAGAAACAGCTTTCGAAACTTCAGGTATTCAAACGGTTTATTGGTTGAATCAATTTCCTGTGATTTGGAAACAATTGATGGCTGAAGCGCATGGCATTTATTTCAACACCAACGAACATTTGCGTGCCAATACGGAAGCTGAAACAAGAGAAGATCGCTTTATCAATAGTTGTCGCGCTGAATATCCTGCTCATGCGGTTTACAAAAGTGCGCCAATCATGCATAAAATCCGTTCAATCAAAGAAAAGGAAGAATTGGATTTGATGCAACACGCTTGTAACATTACCAAAAAAGGCTTAGAACGCTTGCTTTCGTTTACAAAACCAGGCGTTTGGGAGTATGAAATCGAAGCTGAATTGATTCACGAATTTGTGCGCAATCGTTCCAAAGGTTTCGCTTATACGCCAATCATTGCTTCTGGAAAAAATGCATGTGTTTTACACTACATTGAAAATAACCAACAATGTAAAGACGGCGATGTGATTTTGTTAGATGTGGCGGCTGAATATGCCAATTATGCTTCTGATTTATCACGTGCAATTCCTGTAAATGGAAGATTTACGGACCGTCAAAAAGCGGTTTACAACGCTGTTTTACACGTCAAAAAAGAAGCGGAAAAAATGTTGGTTCCGGGCACAATTTTAGCTGAATATCAAGCAGAAGTTGGGCGCATCATGGAAAGTGAATTGTTGAAATTGAAGTTGATCGATTCAACGGATATTAAAAATCAAAATCCAGATTGGCCAGCGTATAAAAAATATTTCATGCATGGAACTTCGCATTTCATTGGTTTAGATACACATGACGTAGGTTTGTGGAACGAGCCAATTCAAGCGGGAATGGTTTTCACATGTGAGCCAGGAATTTACATTCAAGAAGAAGGATTGGGAATTCGTTTGGAAGACAATTTGGTGATACAAGAAAACGGTGCGCCATTCAATTTAATGCGTGATATTCCGATTGAAGCAGATGAAATTGAATCTTTGATGAATTCTTGATTTAGCATTTCATGTTGCATTTCGAAAAAATTGGTTCCGGAAAGCCTGTGGTATTTTTGCATGGTTTTCTGGAATCTTCTTCTATGTGGGAATCGCTGGATCTAGCGCAATTTCCTTTTCAAAGTATTTTGATTGATTTGCCCGGACACGGAAAATCTACTTTTTTGCCTAATGCTGTTTCCATTGAGGCAATGGCGCAGGAAGTTTTGGAAACGCTCACATCTTTGGATATTTCGGAATACAATATCGTTGGACATTCTATGGGCGGCTACGTTGCTTTGCAATTGGCGAAAATCAATGCAGGTGTAAACAAAATTTGTTTGCTCAATTCCAATTTTTGGGAAGATGCACAGCAAAAGAAAATCGATCGAAATCGGGTGATCGAAGTGGTCAAAATCAACGCGCCGAGATTTATCACGGAAGCGATTTCGGGATTGTTTGCGCAACCAGAAAATCATAAAAAGTTCATTCAAAAAGTGATTTCAGAAGCCAATTTAATGTCTGTTGAAGCGATTGTTTACGCCACGAAAGCGATGCGAGACCGACCAGATAATACGTTATTTGCGCAAGAAAAAATAGCAGATTTGAAAATCATCCAAGGTGAATTGGACCAAGCTGTACCGCTGGAAACCATGTTGGAGCATACGCGCAATCAGCAATTTAACATGTCGATTTTGCCGAATGTGGCGCACATGACGCATGAAGAAGCGACGGACGATTTGCGGTTGATTTTGCGGGATTTTATTCAGCTTTAAGTCAACAAATCTTCTGAATTGGAATACGAAAAAGCATTTTCATCTTCTAAAAGTGCTTTTAATTTTTTAGCTTTTTTTCTAGTCACAGCAAATTTTATCGATAAGCAATTATTTTCCAAAATTAAAACCTATTCCAAATCGCCAAGATAAGTCATACCGGCTTGGGATATTTTTCAAGTCAAATTTAACTTTATAAAAATCTGATGCATTGTTTCCATCTACATCTTCTGCTCCTAAATATGCTATTCCGAGGAAATCAAAGTTTGTGAATAATGTTATCCTTTTTATTGGTGTATATTCAATACCAGTTCGTGCATTAATGCCGATGTCATTCCTATAATACCCATAAAATTTTGGCTCTCCCCAACCTCCATTAGAAGTGTAGTGGTAAAGACGTTCATAACCCCACAGATAATTAAAACCACCTCCAAATAAAAAGTCAAATTTTTCCGATAATTGAATAATTCTTGAATAAGATAGATTTACATATTTTAGATTTCTGCCTGCAATTACAGGATTAACGGTATTGTTATTAACAACCTGTCTGAAGTCATATCCAGCATTTAAAGTCATGTACTCAATTGAAATAGCAGATTTTTCATTTATTTTTCTTTGATAATTGATTCCTCTTGAGTCGTTTAAAATTCCTTGAAGCAAGTTTGATAGTATTTTAAAGTTTTTTATTCTTTTTGTCGGATTTGTTGGAATAGGATTAATAACGGCTGAACCATCAAAAAAAGAATGAAATAAACCAGCCTGTAATGAAATTCTGTTACCATTTTGAGAGAATATAACGCTTGGAGCTGTAACCCCAAGCGTTAAAAATAAAATCGTTATTAATTTCATTTTTGAAGTATTAGTCGTTTAACTATAAATTTTTTACCGTTCCATTAATTTGCATTATTCTTAATCCAACAATTCCAAAGAATCAGAAACCGCATATCCATTTTCATCTTGCAGTAAACTTCTGAGTGTTTCGGCTTCTTTTTTTGAAACGACAAAAGTATTCGAAAGTTTGTCGTGCCAGCCTCTACTTCCTAAGCAAGATAATATTTCAAAAGGAATGAACCTGGCGAGCGTGCGAATGGCGATTTTGTCTTTGCTTGGTGGATTTCCGTATTCGTCAATGACAACGGTTTGGGTGGCAAATTTTCCTATCGTTCTTTTGATGGTTGATTCGAGCAGGAAATAGTACAGAAAAGTAATCAAATAGCTGATTAAATCATATTTGATATTAGTAAAACCAAGGTTGAGATTGAATCCAACGGAAACCACGAAATTGAAAACTTTCGGTGAGATAAGTATTAGTGCGATTCCGATGATAATGCTGACCGCAAAAATGATTGCAAAGTCAATGATGTAATGTCCTAATCTTTCCCAATGGCCAGCCAATACAACGTCACGTTTGAATTTCCCAATGGTAGGAACTTTGATTCGGTTTCCATAAAAATCTCTTTCAGATTTCAGGTATTCTTTTTCGATGTAGATTTCGGTTATTTTTTTCATGGTTACAGGTTGTCTTCGGGATCGATTGCATCTCCACGAAGAGCGCGCAGCCTTTTTCTGGCTTCGGTGGTGTACAAACTTCCTTTGTAGTCGAAAAGAATTTTTTTGTAGCTTTCAATCGCTTTTTCTTTGTCTTCCAAGTGGTTTTCAAAAATGTCGCCCAGATGAAATAATGCATCGTCAGCCAAAATATCCTCAGCATGGTATTTCATTAAATCTTCCAAAAACACCACCGCTTCTGTCCATTTTCCTTGATTCTCCATGGCAATGGCTTTTCGAAGCAAAATTTCATCCGCCAAACCGTGGTAAGGAAATGCTTTCACGATGGAATCGAAGAGGAAAAATGCTTTTTCATATTGGTGTTGTTCGAGCAATAAATCTGCGGTTGCAAACAAACTCATGGCGGTGAAATTGCTGTCCAAGCCATAATTGTCGGTGATCAAAAGCGACAATTTCATGGCATCGTTGGCAATCAGTTTGGAGGTTGATTGTTTGAGTACATCTAATTGATTTTGTGCAAATTTGAAATCTCCATCGTAGTAAAAAATACGCGCATTTTTGAATTTCGCTTCGAAACCAATTGGTTCATATTTGAAATCTTTGTCCACTTGCATGTAAAACAAAGATGCTTCCCAAATATCATCTCGTAAAACCAGAATATCAGCCAATTGCATTTTCAATTCCGCTTCTTGAATTTGCGTAATTCCAGGAATTTTGAGTGCTTCTTCCAAGAGATTTTTCGCTTCTAAAGTTTGGTTGGCGTAATACGCTTGGATGTGCGCCAATTCTGAAATCAATCTAATGCTTGAACGATTTTTCCCTACGCGATTTAAAGTAGTTTGATAATCGTTTAAGGTACCAGTTAATTCTTCTGGAGTGTAATTTCTGTTTTGAGTAATTTCCTGAAAATGCGTATTCAACAAAGCGAATTCAGCTTCATAAAATAAAGCATTTTCTTCTCCCATGTCAACCACATATTTGAAACATTTGCGCGCAACATCAAAAACTTTGTTTTGAACGCACATATTTCCTAATTCATATACGCGTTGTCCAGCACCTTTTTCGCGTTTGTCGAGTGCTTGCGCTTGCACCAAGGCTGAAGCAAATTGTTTTTTCTGTGTAAAAAGCCAAATCAACATTTCAGCATACACAAATTCATTCGGTTTTTTCTGAGATTTTTCGAGTAATTTTTGTTTCAACAAGTCATATTCTGGACTGATTTCTTTCGAAAAATCGATTCTTTGTGTCAATACTGATTGAATAGAAGGCGCATAATTGGCTTGAATTTCGATTAAATTCAGGTATTCTTCAATCATCTTTTCAGGTTGACCTGTGATGTTGTAAATTTCAGCAAACTCGATGTTTAGCGGATAATTTTCCTTCAAACTTTTGCGCCCTTTTTCCAGCAATTGCAGCGCCAAATCGTATTTTCCTTTGTTTCTGAAAGCTTTGTATAAATCGAGTAGGGTAAAGGTCGAAGTGGAATAATCGGTAATTAAATCTTGGTAAATTTTGTTTGCATCCTTGATTTTATCGTGATTTTCATAAAATTCGCCCAAAAGCACTGGATATTCTAGATTATTTCTGTCTGTTGAAATTTGTTTTTTGATCAATTTCTCGGCTTCTTTCTCATTGTTAAGCGCAATGAGACAATCAAAATAGCGTGTAAAATTGAATTTGTTGTTTTCCTTGGCGTATAATTTTTGGCAATAAGGCAAGGCTTTTTCGAACTGACCTGCGGCGTAATAATATTGCGCCAATTGTTGGTCTGTTCCCTCTTGCGCGCGAGTAATTGTAGCAAGAAATAAGATGAAAATGAGACTAAGTAATTTCATGGTATGTAAAGATACAAATCAATTTATTGTGAAATGCTGTAAGCTTTGATTTCGTTGTGCAATCTGTTGTATGAATTTACGCAAATTGTTTTTGTTTCAAGCATTTTTTGAAGAAAATTGGCTAATTCTGTCACTTTTTTCTCTTCAAATTGAATGTTTTCGTCATATTTCGAACGGTCGCCTTGTGCGTTTTTTATTTCGTTGTTGAGTTGTTCTAAACTTTGCGAAGCATCATAAATATTGCGTTTCATTCCGTCATTCGAAGATTGGAAAAACGATAAACCAGTGGAAATGTATTTATAATCTTCTAGTTTTTGCGCCCATTCAATGTTGATGGTATCTAAATTGCTGCTTTTTCTGTAGATGGTTTTGTTAACGGTATTTACTTCGTCTATCATCGGCGTCAATTCTTCAATTTGTGCGCCATTCCAAGTTTGTCGTATGCTGTTTATTTTGGTAATCAATGATTCCATTTTGTCTAATTGTTTTTGCTTCTTCACATCATGACATGCGAATAAAAGGAAACAAGCTAAAAGACCGAAGGCAATTTTTTTCATTGATTTTTATTTACAACAAAAATAATCAATTCTTTGGCTTCTGCCAATGCGCTGGATTTGGAATTTTGTAACACAAAAAAACCGAAGAAAATGAATCCTTCGGTTTTTTGATAACTAATAGATATTGGTCTTACAAATTGTAATAACCTGCTTCAATTAAACTACTTGCAATGATTTGTCTTGCTTCTTTCGGATTGAAGTTTTCAGTTTTGGTAAATCTTCTCAATCCCATCAACATCATGCGTGCTTCGTCTCCGTCAGCGAATGAATTGATGGCATCTTTTCCTGCTTTCGCGATTTTATCAGCTGCGTCGTAGAAATATGTTTTTGCAATAGCAATTTGAACTTTAGCTGCTTCTTCGCCTTTGCTTTGGATCAGTTTATCTACTCGCAACAAAACTGATTCTGCTTGGTATGTCCAGATGGCAATGTCAGCAATTCCCATCAAGACTTCTTGTTCTTTGGAAAGTGTTTGCATTAATTTTTGTACTGCTGATCCAGCAACCATCAAGATTGATTTTTTGAATCCTTCAATCATCGCATATTCTGCTGCCAATGGTCCGTCTCCAGTTTCAACTGCTTCAGGAATACTCATCAATTCGCCAGCAACTTGCATCGCAGGTCCCATCAAATCCAATTCACCTTTCATGGCGCGTCTCAAAATCATGTCGACCGTCAACATGCGGTTGATTTCATTTGTTCCTTCAAAAATTCGGTTGATTCGAGAATCTCTGTAAGCTCTTTCCACAGTTGATTCTGCAGAATAACCCATTCCGCCGAAGATTTGAACAGCTTCATCTACCACATAATCTAAACATTCAGATCCTGCCACTTTCAAAACTGCACATTCAGCTGCGAATTGTTCAATTCCTTTCAATGTTGCTTGCGACTTCGGCATTCCGCCATCGATATACGCTTTGATTGCATCGTCAATGTTTTGTCCGGCACGATAGGTTGCAGATTCCACTGCAAATGCGCGAATTGCTTGTTCGGCGATTTTATATCTAATGGCGCCATATTTTGAAATTGAACGACCGAATTGTTCTCTTTCATTGGCATATTTAATCGATTCTGTAATTGTTTCTTTGGCACCACCTAAAACACCAGCTGCTAATTTGATACGGCCAATATTTAAAATGTTAATTGCTATTTTGAATCCATTTTCTCTTTCAGAAAGCATGTTTTCAGCGGGTACTTTTACGTTGTTGAAAAAAACTTGTCTAGTAGAAGAACCTTTGATTCCCATTTTTTTCTCTTCTGGATTCAAGGAAATTCCTTCAGAATCAGCCTCAACCAAAAAAGCAGTTAAGTTTTTATCATCACCAATTTTAGCGAAGACAGTGAAAAAATTTGCAAATCCTCCATTGGTGATCCACATTTTTTGACCTGTGATTGAATAATAAGTTCCATCGTCAGAAAGTACTGCTTTGGTTTTTCCAGAATTGGCATCAGAACCTGAACCTGGCTCTGTCAAACAATAGGCTGCTTTCCATTCACCTGTCGCTAATTTTGCGACGTATTTTGCTTTTTGAGCTTCAGTTCCGTAATACAACAATGGCAAAGTTCCAATTCCAGTATGTGCGCCATAAGCGACAGAGAACGAATGTCCTTTTCCAAGTCTTTCAGTGGCCAATAAAGAAGTTTTGAAATCTACGCCCATTCCACCAAATTCTTCTGGAACAGACATTCCCAACATTCCCAATTCTCCTGCTTTTTCTAGCAACGAAGGCATCAAACCTTCTTCCATTTTGTCGATTCGTTCCAAGTTTGGAGTGACTTCTTGAGCGATGAAATCATCACACATTTGTGCAATCATTTTTTGTTCTTCAGTCCATTCTTCAGGAGTAAAAATCTGAGAAGGCAATGTTTTTCGGATGATAAATTCTCCGCCTTTTAAAGCTGATTGATTTAATTCTGACATATAAGTGTATTTAAAAAAGTCTTTATTTTCGACTAAGGTAAAAAACACTTTTTTATTATGCAAGCATATTAAATATATTTTTTGTTAATTATCCCAAACTTGAAAATCTGCCAGAAGATCTGCTGAAAAAACACAAGAAATAGAATGATGGAGAGAATTTAGATTTACTTTAAAACATTGACGTGACCTGAAATCTTTTTCTCTTTTTTGCGATTGTCGCAAGCTATATATTTTAACACGTATGAATAGGTGTCATCTTGGACCAAAACGCCTTCGAAAGTCCCGTCCCAGCCTTCAGTAGGATCATCGGTTGAAAACAACAATTCTCCCCATCTGTCATAGACTTTGAAATCCCAAGAAAATACTTCTAAATAAATTACTGCATTAAATGTATTATTGAATTCATTTCCATCCGGTGTAAAAGTA
Source organism: Flavobacteriia bacterium (assembly GCA_947450325.1). Classification (GTDB taxonomy): domain Bacteria; phylum Bacteroidota; class Bacteroidia; order Flavobacteriales_D; family Crocinitomicaceae; genus JAQVCM01. The sequence continues at coordinate 6,936 of CANFUT010000018.1, read as the reverse complement.
TTGGGAATATAAACAGTAAATGGCTCTATAAAAAGATTTTGGTATGAAGTATCTTTGCATCCGAATTCGTTGGTCACAATCTGACTTGGCCTTTTTTGTCCACTAGTGGTGTACGAATAAATTGGATTTCTTTCAGTAGAAAAGTGAAAATCGTCATCAAAAAGGTACAAAATTTCATCGCCATCTATCGATAAGTCTGTAAATGTGATTTCAGAATGACAAATGTCTATGATATTTGGATTTATCGTGAAACTTGCAGTCGGTGATGAATGGACATTCACTAAATCGGGTTTGTATAAATTTAATGTATCAAGACAGCCTTCGGTTGTGACAATTGAAAGATTAATGTTATAAATTCCCGGGGCATTATAAATATGTGCTGGATTTTGTTCACTTGAAGTTGTACCATCTCCAAAATCCCAGAAATATTGAATTGGCGTATCCGAGAGACTTAAATCATAAAATTGAGCAACGTAAGGCGCACATCTCAAGTTTGAATCTAAACCAAAATCAATTGCGGGCACCCTAAAAATGGTTACAGTAGAAGACACAGTTTTAGAACAAGAGTTAAATGATGCTGTTAAAGTAACAGGAAAAACGCCTGATTGATTATAAACTACGTTCGTTACATCCTCTAAATTGGAAGTTTGAATTGATGCATTTGGTCCAAAATTCCATGAAATATTGGTAATATTTGGCGGACCAGTAACTGTTCCATTAAAGTTAAAACTATTTTCAGTGATGCAGAGAGAATCGTTATTTGTGAAGGAAACTGTTAATGGATCGAAGACTGTAATTGGCTGTATAATAGTGTCGTTGCAAATGTTGTTGTTGTTTACTATTAATGACACATTATATGTTCCGCCAGTTGGAAAAGTATAAGTCGGATTAATTTGTGTACTTACATCTGACGAAATATTTGATACACCAAAATCCCAATTATTTCCTAAATTGTTGACAGAATTATTTGCGAAATTAACTGATAATCCTTCACATTCAATGTTTGAAGGAAATGTGAAATTTGCTACTGAACTTGGGTAAATGTAAACTGAATCAGTAAATTTTTTAAGACAAGTTCCAAAACTTCCAGTCAAGGTAACCGGTATAAATCCAGAAACATTGAAGTTTACATCATTTACATCCAATAGATTTGAAGTTGGAATAGAAGCATTTGGACCAAAATCATAGGTAAATGAAGTTCCGTTTGGACCAATGTAAGAGCCGTTGAAATCCAAAGAGTTTCCTGTAAAGCAGACTGAATCTTGAACTGTATAATTTACTACTAAGTTTTCATTCACTTCAAAAACTTGAACAGCTGTGTCGGTGCATGGCCAGCCTGGATTTGCTATTAAAGTAACGTTATACGTTCCAGGTGCTGGAAAAGTGAATGTTGGTTCAAATTGAGTACTAACATCAGTTGTAGAATTAGTTACACCAAAATCCCAAGAATAAGAAGTAGCACCATAACTTTGATTTTCAAAAGTAATCGTCGCACCTTCACAATAGGAGACGAATGTTGTCATTTGAGATTGAGGTGTCAAAATTGCTTGCAACGTAATATTGCAATTAATAACTTTAAAGATAAAATCGCGGTCAGTTTGACCGATTAAAACGCCATTTCTGTATTCTTTCACTCTAATTCCAACTACAAATAATCCAATTAATTCAGGGTTTGTAGTTAAAACACCAGTTGTTGGATTGATTGAGATGGTTGCACCTGGACCTAATGGATTTGCAGCAGTAAAATTCGTTGCCCAAATAACAGGACCATAATTTGGTGGTGGTGCAGGGTTTGGTTGTGGGATATTTGCATCCGCTCCAGAGTAAGGAGTAATTAATTCATAAACCAGTTGATCTCCATCTGGATCTGTCGCCGAATGGTCAAAAACCAAGTCGTCATTGTTACACAAAACCAACGGTGGATAATTGTTGAATCTTGGACTGCTGTTTTGAAAATTATTACTAGCAGTTCCAGGAATGTGAGTTGTAAGTGTTAAACCTGTACTTCCTGGGTCAATTATATTTATTACATCTGGTCTTCTGCAGCATCTTTGATATGAAAGTGTATATCCACCAGTTGTCGGAGGTAAATTTACGATTGTTGTGTAAACTGCTTTTTCGTTGCAAAATCCAGTAGGTGTAACGACACACGGATTATTGAAAATAATTGGTAAAACAACGCTTCCAGGAAATGGAATTTCCACATTTTGCACCAATACGTTGTTAGAACTGTAAATAGCTAAATACAAGGGATTATCATATGGAGCGCCAGAAACTGTAGCACAATCACGGTAAACAGCAATTGAAATTCGATAATTGTTATTTCCTAAATAGTCATAGTAAATCTCACCACCAATAATGTGCGTAGCATGTGCATTGAAAAATGGACACCAAAAGAGGAGAAATAAGAAGAAACCTTTAAACTTCATAGTATAGGCTAACTAAACGAAAGAAATCAAACTTTGGTTGCTTAAAATTGATTTTTCACGAACAAATTTAACATTTTTGTCTCTGATTATAAGTTAATTTACAGTTATTTTTTAGCTTGAGAATTAGTCCTGAAAATCAAAAGGATTATCAAGCTTGTATCGATAATCAAGTATTGATTTTGATTTGTTATTGTCGACAATTTTAGAAATAGGAGTATTTTCTTCATTTGCGTATTCTGGTTTTGTTAATTTTAACTTGTCACAGCAAAAAGTATAATATGCTTCTTTCGTTGGATGTTCCGATGCACAGGCATTAAATATTTCTCCCCAAATTTGCTTTTTAATGATCGCCTCGATTATTCCGATACAATCTTTTTGATGAATCAAATTTACGGGAGATTTTCCATTTGGTAGATTCACTTTTCCTGCAAAATACTTGGCGATTAGCCTATCTTCTCCAATCAATCCAGCCATCCTTACAATCGTTAATCGTTCTTTCAACTTTTGATACAATACTTCTTCCGCGAATGCCAAATGATTTTCATTGACCAAATCAAGTCGATTAAATTCATCCTCTTTTGCTAGGGAAATGGAATCTGGATAAATGCCGGTAGAACTAACAAAAATGAATTTAGTTTCAGCAGTAAATGGTTGAATTGCTTTCAATAATTGTTCTCCATAAAATCGATTGTCTGCGTTTGATTTATTTCTTTTAGGTGGAAAGTTGAGTATACAGATGTCCGTTTTTTCGAAAAAAGAGTTTAAATTTTGCGGTAAATCCATTGAAAGGTCCAATTGTTCAACTGAAAATCCATTTTCTTTCAGTGATTTAATTTTGGATAAAGTTGTTGTGGTTCCAACGATTTCATGCCCTTTTTCTAACAATGATTTTCCTAAAGGAAATCCCAACCAACCAAAACCAATAATCGCTATTTTCATCATTTTTTAATTCTTAAACAAAGGTCTCAAATTTAAAGCGAATCAAACTATTTTCTAAGATTTTCTTTTAAACTTTTCTTGTTTGATTTTGTTCTAATGTAGGTTGATAAAAGTCATGAAAAATTCCGATAATTATTGAACTTGACTCAAACAACTTGTATAACTTTACAGCGCTTTTTGACAGTTGAAAAGTGAAATATCGACAGTATGAACAGAACATATAGCAAATGGTTTATCCGACTCAACTGGATTTCATTGGTTTTAATTTTTTTAGTAACGATTGCAGGAAGTTTTGTGCGAATTTCCGGAAGCGGAATGGGCTGTCCAGATTGGCCAAAATGCTTTGGAAAGTGGGTTCCACCAACAGATGAAGCTGTTTTACCTGCAGATTACAAAGTCGTTTATTCCACCAAACGCGCCAAAAAAATTGAAAAATTTTCGAAATTATTGGATGCAATTGGTTTCAAATCGGAAGCAAAAAAAATCAGAGAAGATAAATCATTGTTGTACGAGCAAGATTTTAATGCGCGTAAAACCTGGACTGAATATGTCAATCGTTTGGTCGGTTTTTTAGCTGGAAATGCAGTGCTTTTGATTTTTCTGTGGGTTTTGGTTCGATATAGACAAAGAAAATTGGTTTTTCTTGCAACGATTAATCTCATCTTTTTGATGTTTCAAGCTTGGTTTGGTTCTATTGTAGTTGCGACAAATTTGGTTCCTTGGACGATTACGGTTCATTTATTCTTCGCGATAGTAATCATTGCGATTCAGGCGATTATTTTACTTCAAGTGAGCCCCAGTCAGCAAATTAAATTGCATCTTTCTACTCCGATGAGGTGGATTGTTGGAATAACTTTTTTGATCACCTTTATCCAAATGTTTTTGGGAACGCAAGTGCGCGAATCGATTGACATATTGACCATGCAAGGCTACGGACGTGATTCTTGGACGGATAAATTGGGAATGCCGTTTTACATTCACCGTTCTTTTTCTTGGTTGGTATTGATTATGTTGACCGTTTTGGCTTGGTTGAATTTCAAAGGACCACAAAAACGTTTGATTTACATGGCTTTTATTGTGTTGGCGATTGAATTGACTTCTGGTGTTTTATTGGCTTACGCCGATATGCCAGGATTGGTACAAACTTCCCACTTGATTTTTGCTACTTGGTTGCTGACAATCTTGTTGTTAGCGACTTTAAGAATGCGAAAATTAGCTGTGAATTAAAAGATTCGCGATTTTCCCCATTTGATATTTGTACTTTTGTATTGCGCAAGTTGCGTAGATTACACAAAATTATTTTATGCCATTTTCTTCATTTGGATTATCAGATGCTTTAGTTAAAACACTGACTGAATTAAAATACGAGCGACCTTATCCTGTTCAGGAAAAAGTAATTCCAGCGATCCAAACACAAAAAGATGTTTTGGTCATTGCTCCAACTGGATCGGGAAAAACCTTGAGTTTTGCGCTTCCGATTTTGAATAAATTGGGCGACAAAAAGTTAGAACGAAACCGAAATATTCAAGCATTAATTGTACTACCAACACGAGAATTGGCGATTCAAGTGCAAGCTGTTTTCCATACATTCACTTCTGCGATGAATTCGGATGTACGGTCAATGGCAGTTTACGGAGGAGTTTCCATCAATCCGCAAATGAAAGCGATGATTGGCGTAAATGTTTTGATTGCGACTCCAGGACGTTTGATCGAATTAATTGAGTCCAACGCAGTAAAGTTGCACGAATGCAGAACCTTAGTGCTTGACGAAGCGGATAAATTGTTGAATTTAGGTTTCCAAAAGGAAATGAATCGTGTTTTGTCTGTTCTACCCAAAAAGAGACAAAATTTACTTTTTTCAGCAACTTTAAACGAAGATGTTTCAGCGGTTACGCAGATTTTATTGCAAAATCCAGAGGTAATTAAAATCGAAGCAGAAGAAAATTCGATTGAATTGATTCAGCAAGCGGCATATCGTGTTTCGGAAGAGAAAAAAGGACCTTTATTGCGCTATTTGATAAAATCAAAGAACATGCAACAAGTGTTGGTTTTTACCAGTTCGATTTTTCAAGCGGATAAAGTAACCGATAAATTGCAGAAAAATGGAATCAACGCAGTTGCAATCCACAGTAAGAAAAGTCAAGAAGCGAGAACGAAATCTTTGGCCAATTTCAAAGCTGGACGCACGCGTGTTTTGGTTGCAACAGATTTGATATCCAGGGGAATTGACATTCAGTTTTTACCTTTTGTTTTCAACTATGATTTGCCCAGATCTCCTAAAGAATTTGTGCATCGTATCGGTCGTACGGGTAGAGCAGAAGCAAGCGGCGAAGCGCTGACATTTGTTTCTCCAGAAGACGAACACCACTTCAAAGTGATTCAAAAGAAAATGAAAAGAATGGTGGAAATGGTAGATTCTGAATCATTTGATTTGAAAGGATTTTAATTTTCCATCAGATAATTATTGCGAATCTTTGCGTTTAAAGAAGAGATTTGTATATTTGCACCCCGATAGATTTTTCGAAAGGGAAAGGTCCTATAGCTCATTCGGTTAGAGCAACTGACTCATAATCAGTAGGTGCTTGGTTCGATTCCAAGTGGGACCACCCAAGTGGGGATTTTGGCTGAAAAGTTAGAATCCCCTTTTTTATATCCTTCTACAAGCCCCGTCAAATAAGGAATCGCAGAAAATAATAGATTTATTTTTGAGGTTCGATAATCGTCTTTTTTTCGATTGTACTGTATTCCTTCTGGAAAGAGTAAATTTTGAATTCTTTGCTTGCGGCCAAAATTTGATTTTCTCCACAATGACGGGAGTTCTAGGGATAGATTTATACATTTATCTACTGCTTTTTCAAGGTTCGATAACTGATTTTGGCTATTGTCTAATTCTAGTTCGATTTGGTGAATATTTGCTCTAAATTTATCTCTAAATTTTGTATACAATGTTTGGTCAATTTCACCCAACACAAATCTTTCCTCAATACCATCTAGCTTTTTTCTGAGGCTTGCTAAATTTACTTGAAGTTCTTTTTTTCCTTCCTCATTTACTTCAGTTTTTTGACTCAAAAGTGTTAGAAACATTTTCTTAAAAATCGGAACTAATTTTTTGTCAAATGTGAATTTAAGAAGTAGTTGTTCAAATTTTTCGTGCAGTACTTTCTGACTTCTGTTGTTTGCGCAACCCTTCAAATTACATTTATAATAATAGAGTCCTTTTTTCTTAACTAAATAGCCAGTCATGCTATTTCCGCAACAATCACATTTAAGAAATTGCTTCATAGGTAACTCCTCAACTTCTAAGTCAATTTTGTAACCACCTCCAAATTTTTCTAAGTTTTGATGTACTTTAAGAAAAATACTTTTAGAAATCAAAGGTGGATGAACGCCCTCTATCATTTCCCCAGGAACCATCTTAGATTGCTAATTCCAGCTATATTGACCACCTCATTCCAGTTTAAATTGACCATGTAATTCCAATTGAAAGTGACCACCTAAAATTTGTCATCAAAAACTACTTTTTTCATGTCTTAATTATTTTCAAATTTAATTAAAAAATTATCCGATT